>NZ_JABUAE010000019.1 GCF_013314535.1 Bacillus sp. Xin1
GAAGGATCATTTCCTAAGTCTCTTTATAAGATGATACGAAAACATCCGTATAGCTTCCTTGCTAATAACTGATAATGCAGCGGAAATTCTCTATTGTTGAATCTTTATGCCCAGAATTCCTTTTTAAAATACAATATTCTTTTTACAATTATTATTAATTTATATAAACGGTCTTACCTTAACAATCTCACCATAACAAAAAAGCATGACAATTTTATATCATACTTTTTGTTTTTTATTATACAACTTCTTTATAGATTCCGTAACTACACTATAAATTCTACACTTTTCTTAAAATCATCCAGCTTTTAATTATGTACAATTGAACCATTTGGTCGAAAGCGACTCATCATAATTTCATCAATAAACTTACCGCGAGCTTTTAAACTTCTCCTTTTTATCCCTTCTTCTCTAAATCCAAATTTTTCATATAATGCTTTTGCCCCAGGATTTATTTCCAAAACACCAAGTTCTATCCTCTCTAGCATTAACCAATTGTCTGCAAGATCCAACATTTTCGTCAGCAGAGCTTTTCCAATCCCTTTATTATGACATTCACTATCTACACCAATGAATAAATCTCCCGAATGTGCTCTTCGTCCTTGTCCTTGCGTTAAACCAACAAATCCAATAACTTTTCCATCATACTCCGCCACAAATTCAAATTGATTCGGTGCTAAATTTCTAATTCTATTTTCCATTGCATCCACCCGCATACTAGGTAAGAAAACCATATAAGGTAACACTTCATTTTGTATACATATACGATGAATCGCTCTAGCATCTTGTATTTCTACTGCTCGAATTGTAACTTCCATCATAATCCCCCCATTTCCCAACTCATACATCTTAAAGATTCCTTACTACGGCGCAAAATTCCTACTTGAAGTTGTTTTTTGTCTCATGTCCACATAATTAATCCCATAGAATGACAACATTTTTTTCCTGAATTGTTATATAATTGTTGAGATAAATCTATTATTTATTAGGGGGATACAAAATGACAACACTAGGCATCATTCGCCATGGCAGCACACATTGGAATAAAGAAGGTAGAGCGCAAGGAAATTCTAATATCCCACTTGATCAAGACGGATTCAATGATGCTTATAAACTAGCAGAACGTTTAGCTACAGAAAATTGGGATTTAATTTACTCTAGTGATTTACTAAGAGCAAAGCAAACTGCCAAAACAATAGGAAAAAACATTAAAAATATAGAAATCCATTTTGATCCTAGACTTCGTGAAGCAGGTGGTGGTCAAATTGAGGGAACAACTGAAGAAGAACGAATTTCAAAATGGGGAAAGGATTGGAGAGAGCTCGATTTAGGAATCGAAAGTACCGATAGTGTCATAGCCAGAGCTATACCTTTTATTGAAGAAATTACATATAAATACCCTAACAAAAATATCTTAATCGTTAGTCATGGCGCATTTATTAAGCATCTTCTTAAAGAACTAGTACCGCATTTGAGCATGAATGATTCTCCAAAGAATACATCCATTACTAAAATTAGAAAGCTAGAGAACGGATGGGATTCAGAATTATATAATTGCACGGTGCATTTAGACTAAAAAACAAATATGAGATACCAACTATTTATATAGTGCTTAAATCTTTTCCTATTATCCCGTAAGAAATCTCATATTTACTTGGCTGAAATAGGCTGAAGTATATTAATCTAATTTAATTTTTCATATAGAAAACGAGCTGTTTAATTATTTACTTGTCTTGTTGTTTTAGTCTAATGCTTTTTTCATGTGATAATTCATCAGAGTAACACCTTTACGTTCTATATCTTGTACACAAACTATACTGTAACCACGTCGCTGAAAAAAAGGTTTAGCAGTAATACTTGCATTTGTATTGATTTCTTGTAACTTTAACTTTCTAGCTTTGGCTTCAATTTTATTAATTAAAGCCAAAGCTATTCCTTTTCCTTGATAATTTTTATGAACATAAAGTCGATCGAGATAGCCTTTATGTGTCATATCACTAAAGCCCACAATCGTATCATTTATTTTGGCCACATACGTGATATTTTGAATGAAAGACTCTCTCCAAATTTCAATCTTATTGCATTTCTCTTCTTTAGGAGCCCACACATCTAATTGGATTTTTGAATAATCTTTTGCATTCACTGAATGAACTGTCTCATAGAACAAATTAATAATCTCTTCAGCGTCTTGTTTATTGAATTCTATAATTTTCATACATATTAGCCCCTCTTACAAACTAACTTTTCTGTAAACACCCTCATTCATAAAGCCAATCATGACAATTATTAACTAATTCTTGCAGCTCTTCTATAAACATACTAGCATGATATCCATCACAAACAGCATGATGAGCTTGTAACGAGATCGGTAAGAATATTTTATTTTCTTGATTAAAATATTTTCCACCTGTAATGATAGGTAATAAGAAATTATTATCATTATTTATATTTAAATTAAAGCTCGTGAAACTAACCCAAGGGATACTAGATATAGGAAAAGAATTTGGTGGAATATTTTCTTTTGTGAAAAACCCTTTAACATCACCATATTGCTTTCTATCATCTTGATAATTTTGATAAAAAATACTGAATTCGTTAGAAAACTCGGTCCATATACTCGAAAAAGATTTCGTATCATTATGAAATATTGTATAACTAGGTATCATTTTATCCCAGTACCCTAAAACATCTTCATTGTTAAAGCAAGTCCGAAATTCTTTATGGGCATTGACTGTCCTACTGACCATATAAATAAAAGCAGGATATAGTTTTATTTCTTTTTTGCGAAGTTGTTTCAATAACTTCGTAATGTCTATATTAGCCGTCACGCTAAATGTACATTTTAGCTTTAAATAATGTTCAAAATATAGTTTTCTGCCCCAATTTTCTCTGTCAATTATATGAAATTTCATCTCATTAGCCTCCTAAAATTATGCTTTTTATTTTAGAAGGCTAATTTTCTTGTTTTCACCAAATGATTCACCTCTTCATGAAGCTTTGTAAAACATAAAGTCTAGCATCTCTTACCTACTATACAATATACTTAAATTTATATACCTTATATTCTCCATTATTGGATGAAAACCTTAAAATATTTCTGTCTTTTGGTATCCTCTGAAAATAAGCACCTATACAGCCAGTTGTACATCTGTGTCCCGATATTGAACTACCCCCACCTACCTCTACAAGAGCTTGAGGTGGGGGATTCTCGTCTCTGTCCTCACAAAAACAGTTCCTCTCGTTCAACAAAGGGGATACAACGATATAGAGTTCGGTAGTGTCTGTATGGAATGTAAGACGACCTATTCTATCTTCCGACGAAAGGCAAACAAAATAGGTACAACTACTTTTTCTTATATCGAGGCCAGAACACTCTGTCATGCATTCAGTTCCTAGACTTGTTATCTGCTCTGGTAATAAGCGTAAAAATCTGGGACAAAGTGCTCTTTTTTATCATATAAATAGTTTTACTAGTTTTTTCTTTTCACTTTCAAACAAGTGTAACCGTTCGATTTGTAAGACTTCTGTCGGCTGATCTACATCTTATTGATTTCCTATTTATAATTTTAACATTATCACCCAATTGGTAATAATTACAATCAATCAAAATCCTATAATTCATTATTTCTTTGGTTGTAGCAGAAATATAGCCAGACCAATTAAGATGAGTACAATACCTATACCTTGTTGTAAAGAAATGACTTCATTCAAAATGTAATATGCAAGGATACACGTTCCGATTGTCTCTCCTAATATACTCATTGAAATCACTGAAGTACTTAGCCATTTCAACAACCAATTGAAAATGGTTTGCCCTAAAATCGTTGCAATCAGTGCTAATCCAATAAATGACCACCATGTTTGCGCAGAATAATTGAAGAAGGATGTTTTTTGACTGTAGGTAAATATCCCTAAAAACAAACTACTACTCCCATAACTAATAACTGAATATGGAACAAGAGATAGCTTTTTACGAACATGTTGACCTACGAAGAAATAAGCAGTTATGATGCCAGCAGCAATAAAAGCTAATATGTCGCCAAATAAAGCCTGACCACTAATTTGAAAATCTTTCCACCCAATAACTATACTTCCAACAACCGCTATAAGACAACCTACTACAGCACCTTTACTGAATCTTTCTTTAAATAGAAAATAGCTTCCAATCATCGAAAACAGTGGCTGTAATGTAACGATAACCGTTGAACTTGCTACAGAAGTGTAATGTAGTGATTCAAACCACAAAACATAATGTGCTGCTAGAAATATACCCGATAATAATCCGAGTCCCCATTGTTTTTTTGACAACGAATATAATTCATTTCGATTCTTTTTACTGATTAATAAAAATGGTACAAGCATGATTGTTGCAAAAAATAATCGATAAAATGCTACGATTGCCGCCGGTGCATCTGCTAACTTTACAAAGATTGCTGAAGTTGACAAAGCAAATACACCAAAAAATAAAATTGCGTAAGAAAGAATTGGTGATTTCAATTTTATATCCTCCGATACTTTGTTTATAATAATAAAATATATATATTATAATGTACAAGAGTAAGTATAAAACGATTCTGTAATGAAATACAGTACGAATTGCTTATGTTCAGTATGTCAGCACAAAAGGATTAAAACATACATTATGATGGAAAGGAGTTTTTATCATGATCAACCATCGCCTTGGCCAAACCGTATTAAGCTATCGTAAGAAAAACAATATGACAATTCGTGAGTTTGCCGATTATGCAGGAATCAGTACTTCGCTTATTAGCCAAATTGAAAGAGGACAAGCGAATCCTTCATTAAGTGTACTAGAATTAATCGCCAAAGCATTAAATGTACCATTGTTTACACTTTTCATTAATGATATTGATACGGATTCACTCATTTCGAGAAAAAAAGACCGTAAGAAAGTATATCGTGAAAATAACGATCATATTGTCTATGATGTGTTAACACCAGATTTCATGAAAGCACGTATTGAACTCTTAATGATGGACTTAAATGCACATGCAATCACTACGGAAAGCCATTATTCACACGAAGATAAAGAAGAAATCGCTGTTGTCATGAAAGGACAAGCGTATGTTGAACTAGAAGGAACTGAATATTTTTTAGACGAAGGTGATGTAGTGCGTATTCCGCCAAATGTGAAACACCGATTTTCAAACAAAAGTGGTGAAACAAATCATATTTTATTTGTATTAACGCCATCTTTAGCTTAAACAACTAAAGATCTCTATTCTTATTTTCAATATGTAAAAAAGATATAACAAATAATAATATCTTTTTTTAAACAAACACATACATTTCATTGCAAAAAACAAAAAAGATTCCTTGAATTTAAAAGGAATCTTTTTTGATAACGTGATAATACAGTTATTTAATTTTTCACTGCACCTAAAAAAAACAAAAATAAAGTCGTTAAAATCTAAGTGTTATTGCGCAATCGCCACTTTAGGTGAATAAGAAAATATAGGAGTTGAGGATGTTTCATTTACTTTTTATAAAAAAAACCAGTGCAGAGTCAACATTTTTTAACCACCGATATTCCAGACCATTTATTCCACCTTTTACCCATACATCTCCCTGCTTCTCCTTTTCAATCTTTCGATACCAAGTAATATTTGATCCAACTACTTGAGGCTCATTATCTAATTCCTTCTTCTTTAGAAAGGTAATTTGCTTTTGTTCTCCTAATTTTATATTAATTACATATAACATTGTAAACATAGTTGGAACTGATCCCTCTTTCCACTCCTTGTTTTCTTTTGCACGAGCAACAATCACTTTATCTGGAAAGAGCCATTCCAAAGCAAGGTCAACATATCCTTTAGGTGTGTATTCCTTTCGTTTGTTCAAGGTAGGAATGTCAGTAAGAGTTATTATTTTATAGGAGTGATCCCGATGAAGCACTTCATGGTAATTTTCATCTCTATTTTAATATCAAATATGATTTCCGACCTAATATATTTCCAGATCAATCTAAATTATAATTTGTTTATTGATAAATTTGATTTCTTATTGTTCATATTGAATTTTGGAATTTATTTAAGCGTCTTTTTACCAATATACTTTCTTTTAAATAAACTTCTATTAAAAGAATATAAGTGACTTTAATAATAATTTTCTCAAGTTATTTACTAGCAGTGTTTTCTCCTCCTGCTAGTAAATACGTAATTTCCAATAAAAAACCAAGGGAAACTCACTTACCCTTGGTTTTTTCACCTTCAATATGTTATCATGCATCTAATTTTTGTGATTGTTCTTCCTTCTTCCATAGCTTACCTGGCCAGAAAGCAAAACGTCCTAGAACAACGGTAATAGCAAGTACAAGAAGAGGTCGTACAATAAAAGTATCCAGCAGTACACCTATTGCTGTAACAATACCAAATTGAACAAGCACTTAAATTGGTAAAGTAGCTAAAACAGCAAACGTTCCTGCTAAGATTAAGCCTGCTAATGTAATCACACTCCCCGTTTGAATTACCCCATTTCTGACTGCTTCAAGGTTACTCAACAATAGTTTCTTTTTACAACAAATAAATAGATATCTTTTTTCACTTTCTCTAGAATTACTTCCTAATAATGTGGACTAATCTCTTTCCTATCACAGTAAGCTGAAAATGAAGGTTACAAAAATGGAGTGTGATAATATGGAACGGTTATGGATCCCGATGATCGTTACGTTTTTTTCATTTGGTGGGTTATTATTAGGCAGCGCTGTTGGCCTTGCCACACGTCAACTGATTGAAGAAAAAATGCACTGTTTATACGCGCTATGTGGCGGCATCTTATTTGGGTTATTATCATTAGAAATCATTCCAGAAACTTTTTCGAGCTATGAAATCATTGGTCCTATGCTCGGAATTACTCTTGGTATATTAATTATGGGTTTACTAGATAGTTATTGCCATCACCCTATCATACATAAAAAAGACAAGCAAACATGGCAAACTTTTTTATTTCTTTCCTTCGCCATTTTTATTCACAACATGCCAAGTGGGTTTGCATTAGGGGCTGCCTTTACAAGTCATAACGAAACTGCAATTACGTTCTTATTTGCGATTGTTATACACCATATTCCAGAAGGATTAGCTTTAATCATTCCTTTTCTCTTTACACAATATAAATATATTTCATTTCTATTAACAATTTTGCTATTATCAATTATCCTCGGCACTGGTACACTCTTTGGAATGATGATGAACGGGAAAGCAATTCACTTACAAGGACTAGTAATGGGGAGTGCAATCGGTTCTTTAGGATATGTGACAATACATGAGATGTTATGGAAAGCAAAAAAACACCTTTCTCCTTTCCCCTTCCTTTCTTGGTCTCTTAGTGGATTTTTACTCATAACCGTTTTTACTCTTTTCGCTAACCATCATTAAAATAAGGACTTACTTTTTGTATATTTTTCCTATTTATCCAAAACATAATAGTATCTCAATGCACAAGGAGGATCTATTATGTTTCGTAAAACAGCAGGTGAAACCCTTGTTGATTTGCTTATCGAATGGGGTGTTGATCACATTTACGGCATGCCTGGGGATTCAATCAATTCTATTATTGAACCGCTTCGAAAAAAACAAGACAAAATTAAATTCATTCAAGTTCGCCACGAAGAAGCTGGTGCTTTAGCGGCCGCTTCCTATGCAAAATTAACCGGTAAACTCGGTGTTTGTATGGCGATTGCTGGACCTGGGGCGATTCATTTATTAAATGGATTATATGACGCGAAACTAGATCAAGCACCCGTTCTTGCAATTACAGGGCAAGTGGAATCAGATTTACTCGGAACTGGATTCTTCCAAGAAATAAACTTAGAAAGAATGTTTGATGATGTGGCTGTTTATAATCAACGAATTATGTCAGCTGAACAACTCCCTGCAGTTGTAAACCAAGCCATTCGTATGGCGTATACAAAGAAAGGTGTATCTGTTCTTACTATACCAGATGATATTCCGAAGTTTGAAGTGGAAGCTGGTGCGCGTATAACAAGTTCTTCTTTTACATTACCCGACCTCTTCCCGCAAGAAGAGGATCTAAAGCTGGCAAAACTAGCACTAAATGAAGCGAAAAAACCTGTTATTTTAGCTGGAAAAGGAGCAAAACATGCGAAAGAATCTTTACTTGCATTTGCAGAACATATTGGCGCTCCAATCGTTTTAACACTTCCGGCAAAAGGGATTATTCCAGATGAACATCCTCTTTGTATAGGCGGATTAGGGTTAATTGGGACAAAACCGTCTTACGAAGCAATGAAGCATGCAGATACATTAATCATGGTCGGTACTTCTTATCCTTTCACTGGCTTTTTACCTGAAAAAGCAAAGACACTTCATATTGATACAGATCCTGCGCAAATCGGAAAGCGTTATGCGACAGATATCGGCCTAGCTGGTGATGCAGATAAAACATTAAAGTGGTTTTTAGCAAATGTAGAAAAGCATCAAGATCATTCATTCCTAGAGCATCATCAAGAACTAATGAAAAAATGGGAAGAAAAATTGCATAATCAAGAAGAGGACTCTTCTACACCAATTAAACCACAAAGGGTTATGCATGCCCTGCAGCATGTCGCGCACGATGATGCCATTTTATCAGTAGATGTGGGGAATGTTACAGTATGGGCTGCTCGTCATTTTCGGATGACAAATCAACAATTCATCATCTCTAGTTGGCTCGCTACACTCGGATGTGGTCTACCTGGGGCAATTGCCGGGCAACTTGCTTATCCAGATAAACAAGTCTTTGCAATTTGCGGTGATGGTGGATTTGGGATGACGATGAATGATTTTGTTACTGCCGTTAAATATAAATTACCAATTATCGTTGTTGTCTTAAATAACAATAAAATCGCTATGATTAAATTCGAACAAGAAGTAATGGGAAATGTTGAATTTGGTACAGACTTAACAAACCCTAATTTTGCGAAATATGCCGAAATATGCGGCGGAGTGGGTTACCGTGTTGAACATATCGATGAATTACTTCCTGCTTTTGAAAATGCAGTTAAGCAAGATAAACCTTGCATTATTGATGTAGTGGTAGATGTAAATGAAGCACCGATGCCTGCCAAAATTACATTTGGGCAAGCAGCAGGTTATACGAAACATATGTTAAAAGAGTTATTTGAAGAAGGAAAACTTGATTTACCACCTTTGTAAAATTGAAAAAAGATAGCTGAAAACAGATTGTTCTCATCTATCTTTTTTATTTAGATACTTTTTGATGGAAAGAAAAATCTTTTCTTGCACTTTTCATCTGTTTTTCAACTTCGTTCTTGCAAAATTCTCTCGACAAAATAGAATTTTTATACCGAAAAACTTGATACCATTTTGTCCAATCATACCTTCTGTCTTCCAAATAATATATATGGACAAAAATACAAGGAGAGGGACATATGGCTGATTAAATCAAAAAAACATTTTGCATCTGTTGCAATGATAAGAGTGATTCGTGTGATGAATATTACTGTGATTGCAAATGTGATTGTTAGATTAACTCACCAAAAGGATCCTTATAAAGAATTCTTTTGCTTTTCCCCATTATCATCTAATCATTCACATTTATTCTTCATTTCTTAACAAAATTCAAATTTAGTATTAATTCATGCATTTTCATAACTCTATTCTAACTTCCAAGACCCATCCCCTTTCTTCCACTGTCTCTTCACCTTGCCAACATAAGAAGGACTACAATCATACATAATACTGATACCTCTTGTATATTTAATTCACGAACTCGATTCGGAGCAAATCCAAAAGGAGTCTTTTTTCTCCTGCCTCCTCAATGACGACCTTCTCATAAAGCCAACAATCATATGTAACTTCAAAAAACACACCACTTCATATCAAGTGGTGTACTCTTACATGTTTAGTTAATTATCTAGATTTTTTATGATAAATTTCCTCCTGTATACCTTTTATAAATGTAGATAGCGAAACCACTTCAGATTTTTCTTCACCATACTTGCGTACATTTACCGCTCCATTCTCCATTTCTTTATCTCCTATAACAAGAACGTATGGTATCTTTTGAATCTGAGCTTCTCTTATTTTATAACCTAGTTTTTCACTACGAACATCTCGTTCGACGCGAAGACCAACGCTCTGTAACTTTTCTTCAATTTCTTTTGTATATTGTTCATGCACTAGAGTAGAAACAGGAATTACCTTTACTTGAACCGGAGCTAACCATGTTGGGAATGCTCCTCCAAAATGTTCAATTAATATTCCTAAAAAGCGATCAAAAGAACCTAATACAGCTCGGTGAATTACAACTGGTCTTCTTTTCTCATTTCTCTCATCAATATAATTCAAGTCAAATTTCTCTGGCATTTGGAAATCAAGCTGAACTGTTCCGCATTGATGGCTTCTTTGTAAAGCATCTTTAATGTGAAAATCGATTTTTGGTCCGTAAAATGCGCCATCTCCTTCATTTACTCTATAATTATAATCTAATGATTTCAGCACATTCTCGAGAGATGATTCAGCTTGATTCCATAGCTCATCATCACCCATTGAGTCTTCAGGTCTTGTTGAAAGCTCAACTTCGTATTCAAAACCAAATGTTCTATAGACATAGTCAATTTGTTTTAACACTGACTTTATTTCACTTTCTATTTGTTCAGGAGTCACAAATAAATGTGCATCATCCTGACAGAATGTACGAACTCTTAGTAGTCCGTTCAATGCACCGCTGAATTCGTGACGATGTACTTGACCAAATTCACACATTCGAATTGGTAAATCACGGTATGAACGTAGTTTATTTTTAAATATCAACATATGTCCAGGACAATTCATCGGTTTTAATGCGAAGCTTTTATTGTCTACCTCTTAGAAATACATATTATCTTTATAATGATCCCAGTGCCCCGATTCTTCCCACAATCCTTGATTCATCATTAAAGGAGTACGAACTTCTTGATAATCATATTTTTGTTGTATCTCTCTTAAAAAAGACTCTAATTCATTACGAATGATTTGTCCTTTCGGTAAATAAAAAGGCATTCCTGGTGCTTCTTCCGAGAACATGAATAATTCAAGTTCGTTTCCGAGTTTACGATGATTTCTCTTTGCTGCCTCTTCTACAAACTGCAAATAGCTTTCTAATTCTTTTTGCGAAGAAAACGCAACGCCGTATATGCGCTGAAGTACTTGATTATTACTATCTCCACGCCAATATGCACCGGAAACATGAGTTAATTGAAATGCTTTCAAATAGCCAGTTGACGGTAAATGTGGACCACGACACAAATCAATAAATTCTCCTTGTTTATAAATTGTAACAACTTCCTCTTCAGGAATCGCTTCTAAAAGTTCCAATTTCAAATGATCATTTACATTTTGAAAAAGCTCCTCTGCTTCTTTTCTAGTAATTTCAACTCTCTCTATTTTCAAATTTCCGTTCACAATATTCTGCATTTCTTTTTCGAGTTTAGGTAAATCTTCAACACCTATACTGCTTGAAAGATCCATATCATAATAAAATCCATTTTCAATAACAGGTCCTACACCAAATTTCACATCACCATATATTCTCTTAACAGCTTGAGCTAATATATGTGCAGCGGTATGTCTTGCAACTTCTATTCCTTCCTCTGAATCAAGAGTTATAATTTGAATTTCTGCATCTTCTTCAATATTTCGGTGTAAATCAAGTAATTGGTCATTTACCTTTCCGGCTACTGCTTTCTTTTTTAAACTAGTACTAATTGAATTTGCAATTTCTTCTAGAGTAATACCTTTTACAAAATCTTTAGCACTACCATCTGGAAAAATAATTTCAATCATCTGTTCTCTCATTTTTATCGCTCCATTTCATAATAAAAAAGCACACTCATCCCTAATAATAGGGACGAGCGTGCTTTTACCCGTGGTTCCACCCAGATTCCCATCATACATCATTGTACAATGGCTTCTTTTGCGGTAACGTCGCTTACACGGCACTAGATACTTTGATTTTCCCCAGTGCAGCTCTAAGGTGGTAAGTTATTTCCCTGCGTTAGGAAGTTCTCAGCATTTCTTCCCTCTCTGTACAACCGTTTAAAATAACTCGTGTCCTTTTCTTCGCTTATTATAAAATTAAAAATAAAAAAGCATACTCATCCCTAATAAAAGGGACGAATATGCTTATATTCGTGGTTCCACCCAGATTCCCATCATACATCATCGTACAATGGCTTCTTTTGCGGTAACGTCGCTTACACGGCACTAGATACTTTGATTTTCCCCAGTACAGCTCTAAGGTGGTAAGTTATTTCCCTGCGTTGGGAAGTTCTCAGCATTTCTTCCCTCTCTGTACAACCGTTAAAAATAACTCGTGTCCTTTTCTTTGCTTTTATAATAAATCCATTAATTGTTATTTAATATATCTTATTCCTTTTATTTTTGCAAGTGTCAAAAAAAATTTTTGTTCAATAAAAAAAGGGAAACCAAAAACAATTTTCATGCTTTTTGATTTCCCCTATCTTTTTTACCAATCTTGTGGTTCATAGTTTAAGTCTGCAAATAATCTTTTTTTCTCTTTCTTCGTTAAATCTCTCCACTGTCCAACTGGTAAATTATTCAACTGGATATTCATAATTCGCGTACGTTTTAATGTGTAAACTTGATAACCTAAAGCTTCACACATACGACGAATTTGGCGATTCAATCCTTGTGTTAAAATAATTTGAAACTCATATTTTGATAACTGTGTTACTTCACAAGGAAGTGTTTTTGTACCTAAAATTTTAACACCCGCTGCCATTTGTTTTAAAAATTCAGGTGTAATCGGTTTATCTACTGAAACAATATATTCTTTTTCATGTTTATTTTCAGCACGTAAAATTTCATTAATAATATCGCCATCATTCGTTAACAAAATTAAACCGTCTGAATCTTTATCAAGACGTCCAACGTGATGAATTCGTAAAGGATGATTCACTAAATCGATAATGTTTCCTTTAACTGCCTTTTCACTTGTACATGTAATACCTACTGGTTTATTTAAAGCGATATACACATGGTCTCGAGCAATTCTAAGTTGCTCTCCATTTACTCGCACATCATCACCTGGTTGTACTTGGTCACCTATTTTTGCAACCTTTCCGTTAATAATTACTCTTCTTTCATTAATTAACTTATCTGCTCCACGTCTAGATGCTTTTCCAGATTCACTAATAAATTTATTAATTCGCAAGTTGGCACATCCTTTTCTTTAAAAATTTCAAGCTCACACTGCTTCTACCGTACAATACAAAAGGGTAAGCCTCCTATTATAACTTAAATATAGTAACATGAAAGGGTATATGGCGTCTTCTATAAATTTTATGTTTAAAAGAAAAGAATTCGTCTTATTGAACTACATTCCAATAATACATTCACTGCACGCCCTCTACTTTCAAACTAACAATTCATACAACCATAACTACTAAAATCATTTATCCTAGATATACATCATTTATTCACTTTTTTTATAATTAATATACAGACCATTCTTTTATACACGCAACTTGCTTTCCATTTATATTTTCAACATCCTCCGTTACATTAGCTAACTCATATAACCCAGGAAAAACTTCTTTCACATAACGCTGATGTGACATTTCATTTTCCCAAAAAGAAAGGACGACATAGCGATTAGCGTTTTTAAGAGATCTTCCCACAACGCCTCCTAACATTCCTTCTGATTTTTCCATTCCTTTATTCCAAATTGTTTCTTGTATATGTAAAAAGTTCTCTTTCCTGCCTCTTTTCACATCACAAACTGCTGCTCTGACAAATGGAGTTTTTGCAAGTACATTCGTAAATGGAGTAACTTTTATATCAAATAACGTTTGAAATAACTCTATTTCACAAGATACATACGTATCCTTTTGATTGTTATTATAAAAAATTGGATCATGCATTTCATTCATAAATTTTTGATATGTATTCATGTTTTCCCATACAGTAAATACACAGGCCTCACCTTCATGCCAGCCTCCAAATTGTCCATGAAATCCCTCTAGATTTTGTAAAACTCTCCATTTCTCTTGCGCCCCTGAAAACAAACCCTTTTTCTCTTTTTCTACCTGACAAAATATCGTTTTTAATAACATGCTGCTCCCCCCTACTATATATTCCATATCCCTTTTGCGATGCTTGTTACTTCTCCACCTACAAAAACATCAATTACATCTTCTATTTCTTCTGCTCGAATATGTAATAATGAAGGTCGATTTATCTCATATCCTTGTTCAACACGCAAACTTATTTTCTTTTTGTAAAAATACCGATTTTTTATTAAATATGCTGCTAAACATCCATTAGAGCTACCAGTTGCTGCATCTTCCGGAATACCATAGTACTCTGCAAAATCACGGACATTCAGATCATTTACTTCTTCATATGTTTCAGAGGTAAATACCATAATTCCTTTTGCCTCTCTCTTTTCGATTAGCTTAAAATATTTTTCCTTATTGATTTGAACTTCTTTTACAGCAGCTAGTGATTTTAACGGCACAAGAATAACTGGTAAACCTGTTGATACTTCTTGAATTGGATATCGAAGATCTATTTGAGAAATATCAATATTTAGTACTTCTGCAATCGTATCTCTATCTAATTCCCTTCCAAATCTAGGTTCATTTTGATGCATCCATACTACATTTTTTTCATCATGAAAAGTAACCTGTATAGAACCACCTTGAAAACGTAACAGAATATCTTTAATCGTATCATTTTGAAGAATTTCTTTTCTAAGTACAAAAGCAGTTCCTAATGCAGGATGCCCAGCAAAAGGTATTTCTTCATTTGGTGTAAAAATGCGTACATCATACCCTTCATTCTTCTGTTCTTTTGAGAGAATAAACGTTGTTTCAGCATAGTTTATTTCCTTTGCTATTAACTGCATTTCCTTACTTGAAATTTGATGAGCATCTACAAATACTGCAAGTTGATTACCTGTATACTTCCCCTGTGAAAAGACATCAACAATGTAAAAATCCATCTTTCTCATTTCTCCTTACCTATAACTAAAAAAATGGAACCCTTTTGTTTACATAATAAAATTATGTTTTGTTTCGTTCCCTATTATTTAAATAATGATCCACTTCTTTTAACATCCAACCTCCAAAATTATCTAAAAACGCTAAATTTTCTATTATGTCATCTATAGGATCAACTGCATATTGCAGTGCTTTCCTCATATTTTGTTCTTGCTCTGGATAATGCTTACTGAACAACTCATACGCTGGATAAAGGTCTCTAGAATAAAGTCCTTCTTTATCAATTGTTAATGCTAATCCTGCTCTAACTACTATCTTCATAATCCAGCGACAACAATCGGTTATATCATCACTGCCTTTATTATGAATTAACTCTCCACAAGCTTGTTCGATTTGTGACTGTAAATGTATAAGATGTTCACGAGCTAATTCTTGACTTACTTTATATTTAGGTAGCTGTGGCCTTATATCTTCACCGAATAGACATACTCCATGTGTTTGAATCATAAAACTTATAAACGAAAAACGACTGGAATGTAATACTTCTTCAACATCATAAAAACTCAATTCCACACCAGATATACAACCAAATTTCCGAAGCAATTGTTGCTCTATATTTTCACTCCATTCCAAATCTATTTCTTCAGGCGCTTTTCGAACTAATATAATCGTATCTATATCTGCAATCCCCTCTATTCCAATCCCTCTTGGAACAGATCCTCTTATATAAATGCTATGAAGGTCATCCTGCAGCAAATGAAAACATATATCCTTTACTTGTTGTATAACTTTCAAAAAGACTGGCTGAATATTATTGATATGTGAATCATTAATAATGTATCCCGTATCATCCACAGGACAAAAACGACCTATTTTCTTAATAGTTGACAACTAATCAGCTCATTTCTATATAAAGTATTATGTACAAATTGATTATAAAACAAAAAAATTCAGAAAAATAACTTTGTGAACGTTACTTTTGTTGGATTAATCCTTTGTCATATACACTTTGAATTAGTTTTTCTAGTTTCTCTTCAATGGGGTGTGCCTGATTATCAGGTACCTTTCTTCCAGCTGAATTGAATTGCGGACCACACTGTGACTGTGTGATTTCTAGTTTATTAAAAGGCAACGTATGTTCATTAGGTTCTCCTGCGTGGTTTGTAGAAGCCCCGTTTGACATCATATGAATACAAGATTGATCTAATTTTTTGCGATTTCCGTTCTTATCAACCGTAAAATACTGATCATTTACCCTGCCATATTTCATATCTTTGGTAGATGTGATAGCAGTTCCTTCGCTTGTAAACGAAACAACCTGAAACCCATCTTCTATTTCAAGCGGTTTGGCGTCTGGTACATTATATAGCACGACCAAATCTCCTTCATAGCCTTCAGGAATCAAGTACTTGATATCAGTTGTTTCTTTATGAAACATACTGCAACTCCCTAACATCATTAAAAAAATCGGTACTACATACGTCAGAATCCGTTTCATGTGATCCATCCTCTTCTCTATCCTTTTTTGTTTATCCTAATAGATACCATTGTTGTACACGTGAGAAGTACTCTCCTCGATTTGCAAATTAACTGACAAAAGGAAAGTTTCATAAAAGGTGCTACCTAGCAACTAGTTCTTTTCGCATTAATATAACTAAAAAGATAAGTAAAATTTGTAATTCCAAACAAGATAAATATACTGGGGGTCATTAGTAGATACAAACTTAAAGGAAAGGACCAAATGAAAGCAATTAACATTAATATTTTTTTGGAAATAAAAAAAGAAACCATCGCTAAACAAGCAGGAAGAACCAATCTAACTAAAGTTATTAAAACTGTCCCATCATTCTCTTGATTTGAATAAGGATTAAAGAAGTTTAAAATAATCTACAATAATATTGATACTATACCCGCAATCAATCCAAAAACGGATGACTTTTTTCGCATTCCAAGTCCCTCCTATTTGTGAATATTATTACTTGTTATATATGTCTTCCTTCTTGTTTAATAACGTTTTTTCCACTTTTCAATATCTAAATCTATTTCTCAAACAAGAAATACGTATTTTCCCCTGGATAATGCAATACAATCACCTTCCTATCTCCTTTTTGAAATACTACAGTATGTCCATCTTCTCCAAGATTCTCCCATCCCTTTACTTTTGAAATAGGCATTAGACTTATATATTGATAATCTGCTTGATTGTCATCTTCAATATGAATAGCTGACATAGGAACTGGAAAATCTTTAATCTTTGATTCTTTCGTCATGAATATTAGCGCGAATAGCCCTCCTAAAACTCCTATCATAATAATATTAGAGTATATTTTCCGTCTCTTTTTCTCCATCGAAAATTCCATCCTTATATATTAAAGTAATATCATTTAATATTTTACTAATTCTTACTGTATAATCCTATTATTATTTATTTCTCCAACCCCTTCTTTTTTTCGACAAAATACAACATTTTTCAACTATGTAACTTGTTATTATAGATTGATACATCTCATGTTTTGCATGTTAGGAGGATATACCAGATGAAAAAATCGTTCTATAAAAAATGGTGGTTTTGGCTTTTTAGCATACTGATTATCACCAGCATTGGAACCATTATTTTATTGAACCACGCAAAAGAAACAAAAATACAAACTACAAAAGAACCTATCGATAAAAAAATCTATCAGCAAGAATTAAAATCCCAAATCGATTTTCTTACTACAAAATACGATAATACTGTCGAGCAAGAATGGCTACCGGCGTGGACTGAGCTAAATTCAAACCCAAACCATATAAATACAGCTGAATCACTAGATAAAATGAACAATATAGCGAATCATTACAAGGAGCTATCTACCAAAATGGATGCTTTTCAAGCTGAAAACAACATGAATGATCCTAATTTAAAAAAGAAGATGAATAGCTTTAGAAAAGAATTTATTGCTGCCTCAAATTATATGGGAAACGCCGCTTTATCTGTTATACAAAGTTATAACGATGATACACCGTTAGACGAAAGTATACATAACGCAAAGGAATCTTTAGGACTTGCTGATCAACATATTGTAATTGCGTTATCTACTTTAAATGAAATAGAAAGAATATCAGGGATTACACAGAAATAATTCTCTTCATTTTAAGATATAAGACTTTTGCTAAAAATTATTTTCCAATATAAAATAATTGCAATTCTTTTATAAGGAGCCTATAATGTTGTTTATTGATTATGTAAAAATCATTTCATATCAATATAACTAAGCTTTTAATCACATAATTCGGATGAACCATTCAGGAGAAGATCAATTGATCTACCGACGGGGCAAAAAGTTGATGATTCAGCTTTGAAACTCTCAGGTCTTGGTTACAAGTAGAACTGCATGGGGACGAATCTCTGGAGAGACTCCCTCTCGCCTATCATATAGTGCAGAGGAAACAGAGCACCGAAGGAGCAAATCCGCTTATACTAGCGGATAATCTCTCAGGTAAAAGGACAGAGACAAGAGAAAGAAAACACCGATTTGTATCGGTTTATTTTTCTATTCCTTGTTTCTCCAGAGACCATTTCATTTATGTGAAGTGGTTTTTTATTTTTTCTAAAAGGAGAATAAAGATGGAGACAGTAAGTAAAGTATTAGAACAAATCAATCACTACGTATGGGGATTACCAACCTTATTCCTTCTAGTCGGGACTGGAATCATTCTCACAGTGCGTCTAAAAGGTTTACAGTTTAGTAAACTATTATACGCTCACAAACTAGCATTTCGAAAATCAGAAGACATATCTTCTTCGGGAGATATTAGTCATTTCCAAGCACTCATGACAGCAATGGCCGCGACCATTGGTATGGGAAATATAGCTGGTGTCGCAACAGCTGTTACAATCGGTGGGCCAGGGGCAATATTTTGGATGTGGATCACTGCCTTGTTCGGTATGGCAACGAAATATGCAGAAGCAATCCTCGCAGTAAAGTATCGTGTAAGTAATGAAAACGGCGAATATTCTGGTGGTCCAATGTATTACTTAGAACGTGGTTTAGGGAAAAAATGGCTCGCTATTTTATTTGCGATTTTTGGAACAACAGCTTCTTTTGGAATCGGAAATATGGTCCAATCGAATTCCGTTGCAGAGGCTATGAGAATAAACTTTTCATTTCCCCCTGCTTTAACTGGTATATTAATGGCTTTCTTAATTGCGATTGTTATTTTAGGTGGGGTGAAAAAAATCGGGAAAGTCACTGGATTTTTTGTTCCACTTAAAGCTTTCTTTTATGTAATTTCTGGCCTCATTATTATTTTTTATCACTTTGATCAAGTTCCAGAGGCATTTTCACTTATTTTTTCTGGTGCATTTCAAGGTACTGCAGCTGCTGGTGGTTTTATCGGTGCTACGGTTGCTTCTGCTATCCAAATCGGGATGGCACGCGGAGTATTTGCGAATGAAGCAGGATTAGGAAGCGCCCCAATTGCAGCAGCTGCTGCAAAAACAGATTCACCTGCTAAACAAGCACTTGTGTCAATGACAGGGACTTTCCTTGATACATTTATTGTTTGTACAATTACTGGTTTAGTATTAATTACAACAGGCGCCTGGAAATCTGGAAAAACTGGTGTTGAAGCAACAACACTTGCTTTCCAATCTGTATTTGGCAATGCTGGCAGTATGATTCTCGGTATTGCAATTATATTATTTGCCTACTCCACTATTTTAGGATGGTCTTATTATGGTGAAAAATGTGTAGCTTATTTATTCGGACAAGGTGCCGTACGATATTATAAAGCCATCTTTATTGTAATGATTGCAATCGGTGCCAACTTAAAACTCGGAATCGTGTGGACATTTGCTGATATCGCAAACGGACTTATGGCAATTCCAAACTTAATTGGTCTAATTGGATTAAGTGGTGTTGTGGTAGCAGAAACAAATCTTTTCTTACAAGCTGAAAAACTCAAAACATCAAATAAAAAGATAGCAAGTTAATCAAAATATTAAATAAAGGGTATCTCATATAAAATTGGTATACCCTTTATAGGGATTGTATATATGTATGTAAACCTTCTATGTCTTGTTTCTGTTTATCAATTCTGGAAGGATGAATGTCTACCATTTACTCATATGTTTTATGACTAGATATGATATTACCGTACAAAATGTAACTCTTGCCTTTGAAATTCGGCTTCCGCATCCGCTTTAACAATACCAATTTCCTCTATTCTATTTTTTTGTATAGATTTATATCTTACATGTGTCTTACATTCTGATTCGAATGGAAACGGTATAATTCGGATTTTTTCGTTATCTATCCACTCAGCTGTATACGGTTTATCGGTAACAGTGTTAAAAATTTCAGTCCCTTCAAACCCTTCTTTAAATAAATCAATTTCTTCTTTTTTCGTTACACCAGGTTCATTCATACAAACATATAAAGATAACTCGTCACAAAACTTCAAAAGTTTATAATGCTTATCAAACATGGCGTGCCGCTCTTTTGTTAGCGTTTTCAAAAATTTCTTTTGGCGATCTAATTCCTGCTTATAGAAATTCACCATTTCCTTATCTTCTTGATTAAGAGGAAATGATATAAAATGTTTACTACACAATATAGCACCATAAGGGTTTTCATTTTCAATCTCATTAAGTCCTAACGTATAAAAAACAAAACGCAAAGAGCTCGGACAATCCATAAACGTATACGGCACACCTTCTACATCATTCCAAATTGGTGTTTTATCTAAGCCAATCCATCCTCTATCATGTTCATAAATCGCATCAATACACTCTTTTAAATATGTTTTGTCTTCAAATACATCTTTTCTAAAGTTTTTTGCAAATTCTCCCGCCAAAAAACCATGGTCATGTTGTCGAATTAAGATGATTTCGTCTGGATTTATACGAATAATCATAATTTATCTTTAGTGAGGGGGTGTCTCATATAGACAAAACCCTTACTAAATCTATCCCCCTTTCGTATTATACGTTTTTAATCGTCTAATACGTTATTTGTTGATTTAGAAGAATGTTTGATTAAAAGGCCCGGTACCAGCGTTGCTGTAACCAGGGACAAAGTAACAAATAATGATATATTATTTCTACTCTGTCCCAGTCACTTTTTCAAAAAAGATTCGTTCGCAACCAGCCTCTTTTTGTTGCTGTTCTTGTCGATCTAAATTCTGATCAATTGTAGATACTCGCATATAGCCAAATTTCATATAATTCTTCCTGTTTTTATTTTTATTGTATCAAAAACGTTTATTAATAGATATTGTTACATATTTTTGTTACAACTTGATTGTGAATTTACTTGACTTTATATTTTGGTATAACCCCTTGTAACAAAAATGGTCGTTTTCGGTACTTTTAGAGAAAATAAATTGGATAAATATGTTACAAAAAAATTATGAAGAAATATAATTTAACTAACAAGGCGAGTTAACACCACACTCAGAAAACTGATATAATAATTTAGATTATTATAAAATTTCAGCAAAGGAATGATTCTAGTTGAAGAAATCCCAAAATCCAGAAACAGTACATAAACCAGTAGCACCATATGTACATCAAATAGAAGTAACAGGTCCCAATAAATGGCTCACATTATCAGGTCAATTAGGCATAGAAATAGATGGAATGGTTCCAGATGATCCATTGGAGCAGTTACAATTAGCTCTAGATAATATTAGAAGAAATCTTGAGGCTGCTAATATGAACGTAGGAGATTTAACGAAGATGGTATTTTATTTAGTAGGTGATTTTAATACAGATAAGAGAAGAAAAATTATAGGAGATTTTCTAGGTGAACATCTTCCTTGTACTACTATGATTTATGTAGTGGCGTTAGCAGCTCCTGTATTTAAAGTAGAGGTAGACGCTTGGGCATGTAAGGAATTTATTTAATTTCTTTTGATAAACAATAATTAATTATATGATGAATCTTATTGTATTATCGGGAGCTTTAGTCGAATAATTCAATCTAAAACAGTCGAATCCTTAGTGTACGAGAATTCGACTGTTTCAAATGAAAATTTGCTTAGCGTACAAAATTCGCGTTTTGTTGGCTGTACCTCACGCCCATCAACTTAAGAATTTTATAACACCCCAAAACCAAAAAATTGTACATTTTCACATGAAGATGTCAATTTTCTCGTTTTGGAGGTATTTGTATTTCTTAGCTTGATAGCGATGGGGTACCCGCCAGCATTTCGGAAAAAAACACGCTAAGCAAATCGGGATATTAAAAAGACTGATTAATCCATGTTGGATGTTTTTGCCCAACCCCCGAAAAGGGATGTTAATACAAAATATTCTAAATTAGATTTAGATTAAACATCAAAATATACATTTCAAAACTTATACAAATATATCGATATATTCCAAATATAGATAAGTTATATTTTCGAAACGAAAAATTATACATTTTATTTTCTTAGTTATTTTAATCCTAACTTTGCACATAATCGATACAAAAAGTATAGTCCATGTAACTGTTCTTGATTCCGTTTATTTAAATGCTGTTGGTACTCCTCGACAATGCTTTTTGCCCCTTCAATATTGTATTCCTCCAAATTTCTAATAGATTTTTTTAATTGAACAATTTCGTGTGAATACACAGCGTTTTGTGTAAGCTTCATTAACAAAATTTTAATAAACTGATATGAATTAAAGTAACGATAATTATTTTCACCTCTCTTTGAATTAACATATCTCTCTTTTTCCCAATATCGTATAGTAGAAGTAGAAATTTTTGCTTTATTTGCTACTTCTCCAATCGTCATTAGGTTATTTGCTATCGATTGAGAATCAACCATATTGTTTAGGTCTTTTATTATTCTAGTAGCTAACTCTTTTTCTTGATAGGTAACTGCTTGTATCTCGTTGATTATCCAGAGTGCAGAATTCAGATTTTTTTGTTGCAGTTTTTTTAATACAGCTGTTGTTATCTCCATTCCAAACCCGGGTGACATGGCTACTATACATTCAAAATATGCTAAATGTTCCTCCGTATAGATTCGATATCCTGTACCCAACCTTTCTGTCGGTGGGATAATCCCCCTTGTTTCGTAACTTCTTAAAGTGCTAGTACTTAAATTTAACCTTTTCGCAATATCAATAGGCCTTATATTACTCTTCATTCTTTTTCATCCCTATCAACATTAAATTTATTATAAAGTTTATCATTTAATTCCCTCTAAAATAAGTATATACAATTGAAAACTTTACAATTGGCTTTAATGTTATAAGATTAGGGAGTAAGTGATAAAAAATGATGGAGGGATCTAAGTGTCAAAATTAAACATTCAACCCGAAATGTCAATTGAAGAGTTAGGACAAAAAGTATCTAGTTATCTAAAGGACCATTGGGAAGAAGTTCTTGCAAATACCATTGAGGAACTCCAAAAATTATTTCCGAAATATGAAGATGCCACGTATGGTATGTACTTAGATAAACTACTTCCTCCAGCATGGAAAGAGCTTAAGAAAGCAGGTTTTCAGTCTGCTGAAAAAACAAAAGAAGATGACTTTATTATTGGTGGGTGCTTAAATTTTAGAAATTCTATTGAAAAAGCAAAATGGGGAACGCCTGATCATGAAAAGCGTATCTTTTGGATTGTCATTGAAAACCAAAATAAACAATTAATTGGTACTTTTCTTTTTGAATTATCTCATTCTCATGTGAATTTCAACCTCCCTTCACCTCCAAAACTAATGACTTTTACAAGTACTGAAAGAAATGAAATTACCAAAAAAATTCTAAGCCTAAATGAAAATTCTTGATTAATGTAACAAGAGGCTGTCTAAAAAGGACTTGACCCATTCAACAAGTAACAATATATGGAACTACCTACTATTTAAGTTCCTATAGTCAAAATAAAGTAGCTAAAGTATTACGAGAAATGAGGAGGATTGAAAAAACATTTTTATCCCGCACTAACGGGCAGTAATACTCCCACCTCAAAATTCGGCGGGAGCAAAGAAGTTAGGTGGGAGATAAAAATAAATTCATCAGTGCTTTGCAGGGATTCCGCTTCTTTCACCGAACTTAAGATAACAATGTGATTCTATCAATGCTTTCAACAATATTGCTACATCCTATCACTCATTACAAAAACAAACCTAGACAAAAATATTTATATGAGGTGAAAAAAATGAACAAAACTGAATTAATTAAAAATGTGGCTCAAACAGCCGATATCTCACAAAAAGAAGCTTCAGTAGCTGTCCAATCTGTATTTGATGCAATTACGAATGCTTTACAAACTGGTGATAAGGTACAACTTATCGGTTTTGGAACATTCGAGGTACGTGAAAGAGCGGCTCGTACAGGACGAAATCCTCAAACAGGTGAAGAAATTCAAATTGCAGCTGGGAAGGTCCCAGCCTTTAAAGCAGGAAAAGAGTTAAAAGAAGCTGTAAAATAATAATAAACCAGCCAATTAGGCTGGTTTATTATTTTATTTCATAACCGCATATATATTGTCTGCATGATATACTTCACAAATATAAAATATGCATCTACAGTTACTTACAATTTGATATTTTCTCGTAGGGTATATACTAGATTGTAATAAGCACCCATCAAACAGTTCAATAATGTTTCCAGAAGGTTGATACCCTTGGTATAACATATTTTTTCTTATGTCCATTTCCTCAATTAGTTTTTCAATTGGTACGTCTCCAATTTCTAATTCTTTAACAATTTCAATTGGTAAAAGTGAAGTATCAGCAAAAATTAGATTTTCAGATAACACCTTCTCCTTATAGCTAACAGACGAAACTCTGTAAATAAATGTTCCATTTTTATCAAAAAAGCTTTTCGCTTCTTTTGGAATATATTTTCGATCTATCATTTCTTGTTCCACAACATTAAACTGAACCGTATCTTTCACAATCTTTTCTAAAGCTGCAATAAATGGCGTTTCTTTAGAAAACAATAGATCTTTAACCACTTTAACTACTGCAGCATCAGCCAATTCTCTTTTTTTATTTTCCACTACTAACATGACTAACACCTCTTCTATATTTATATAATCTTGTATTAACTCAGACGGAACATATTCTTAAAGTTACTTCATATGAAAACGACTATGGTAGGTATCGGTTCTATTATCGATACAAACTTCCATTAACTAATCAGTTACTGCTCATTTATGTGTAAGAAATCTACTACTTTGCAAAAGTGTCCCTGCATCAAACTGCCTTATTTCTGTTATATCTTTGTTTAATAAAGCCATTGAAGCAACATAGCCTGAACCAGGTCGCAAATCCATCAAATTTGTAGTTCCAACAAGCTCTGGCTTATCCTGAAAAACAAGTAGTTCTGGTAAATAATCTGGAGTTGATACAGTCAGATGAGAAGGTGATATCATTAATCCTTCTCCAGTCGCCTTGAGTATCGCTTCCTTCCGTGTCCAATATGTTAAAAACCCTTCAACTTTGCTTTCAATCGGCAGTTTTTCTAGCTGAGCAATTTCTATATCTGTTAATACTCCTACTGCCATTTTAAGCACATCAATATTAGAATTTATTTGTTCCACATCTATGCCGACAGCTGCGGACGTTGTAAACGCAACAGCAATTCGTTCTCCTGAATGCGACACAGATAATTGCGGCATACCTACAGGTAATTGCGGGCGTCCGTGTGCTAACTTACAAACTGGACAGGTTCGATCGATGGGTACTTGAAGAGGGGACATTGCGAGTTGTTTTCCCAGTACCAATCGACTAATTGCACATCCAATCATAAATCTTGCTCGATCCCCAGGCTGATGGAACAAGTTTGCTTTCTCGCGCTCGGTGTCATTTAGTAAATCATAGTGCCAAGGTTGCAAGTCTGAAATTCGAGCCCACCATACTTGGCAATGATGGCTTCTTAGCTTTGGTACTGAATCTACAATCTCCCAATCTTTCATAAAAACTCTCCCCTTTTCATATCCAATACTCACACTAAGAAAAGTATGAAATCTATTCTAGTCTTTCAACAAATAGCTTTACTAGCGATTCCTCTTCTAACTTTTTATCCCGTATTAACGGGCAGTAAGACCTTCGCTTCCAAATTCAGCAAAAGCAAAGAAGTTAGATAAGTGGTCAACTGCCCGTAAAAGCCCAATTCGTTAGGGCTGATAATCAGTTGGAGAGGATTCATCCCCAACTGATTAAAGTTTCACTTTATTATTGCTACTGTAATAGAGAAACCTATCAATATTTATTATTACACCTGGGCAGATCCTTCTCCGTTATTCACCTGCAACTGCTTTTGAATGAGATTCATTTGATTGGACTGCCGCTTTTTTCTTTGCTGTAACTATTGCATCTGCTTCACGAATACGTAATGCAAACAATAATGCAATGCATAGAAATATAGCTGCACCAATTAGAGCGATTTGATACGCTACAATACTAGCACTCTCATTTCCAGCTTCACTTACATTATGATTTCCAAAAGCAGCTAGAAGACTCGCAAGAATCGCAACACCAATGGCAGAACCTAAACGATTTTGCACATTAAAAATGGTTGTCGCTCTCCCCATTGAAGATGGATAAATATTGTTAAAAGCTGAAAATTGCACAGCTCCTACAGAATGACCTAAGAAAAATCCTATGCCGAATAATAACATTCGAATCACCCAAGGGTTTGTCTCCTGATTCACGAAGCTTAATACAACAAATATGATTGCTGAGCACAACAATCCAAGAGAGATTAGCTTACGTGGTCCAAGCCTTTTATACGACCAAGGCACTATTTGTGAAGAAATCATAAGTCCAATTGCTTCTGGAAATGTAGTGAGCCCTGTTTCCAGTGCTGATGCATGTAACACATTTTGATACATAAGCGGGAATATAAATAACATGCCCAGTAATCCAGCGGCTGAAAATAATGAAATGAGACTCATATTCCGAAATAAACGATCTTGTAGCAAACGTAAATCTAGCATTGGCTGCTTCACACGAAGTTCAACAAATACAAAGAGAATAATAAGCGAAAGTCCACCCAATCCTGTCCCTATTATTTCTAAGGAATCCCAGCCTTTTGATGGCCCTTGACTCATTGCATATATCAACATTGCAAATCCTGGTGTGGAAAGTATAAAACCAGGTAAATCTAACCGCCCAGCAGTTTTTTCAATATGCTCTACTAAAAATAACGTACCAATTAATAAAGCTACTATTCCAAACGGTAAATTAATATAAAATGCCCAGCGCCAAGACATATAATCAACAAAGAACCCACTAACAATTGGCCCTATTGCTGGCGCAACAGCAATAGGCAAAACTATAAACCTAGAAATCTTCGGTCTTTCTTGTGGTGAGAATGTTCGAAATAACATTGCCATTCCTACTGGAGTCAATAATCCTCCGCCAGCACCTTGTATAACGCGGAATATATTTAAGGCGGTAATATTATCAGCAAGTCCGCATAACGCGGAAGCAGCTGTAAATACAGAAAGTGCAATTAGGAATACCCGCTTTGTACCAAATCGATCTCCAAGCCATCCAGAAATCGGTATAAATACAGCTAGACTTACTAAGTATCCAACATTGACTGTCCCCATTGCTGAAGCTGGAACTTGTAGTTCATGACTAATCGTTTGCAGTGCTACATTTACAATCGTTGCATCCATAGCAGCCATAAACATCGCAGTTACATATACAACACTAACAACAATTTTCGGATTCAACTTCAAATTCATTACTACTCCCCTACTGAAACATATTCAAGTGCACGAAGACTCTTGGGCTGCATATCACCCCAATGTAATTCGATATATGCAAGACAAGCTTGCCTACTATCTTGTTCATGAACAACATCCCACCCGGCTGGTACATCGAGAAAGGCTGGCCAGACAGAATGCTGGCCTTCCTTATTTACTAACACTTTATACATAAAATTATCGTTTTCAAATGGATTCGTCATGCTTTACTTACCCCTTTCACCCTTTGCTGTCTACTAGCTAATACTTGTCCGATTTCTGTAAGTGGTCCTGGCTGACATAAATCTTTATGGCGACAATCAATATCATATTGTTCAATTTCTCCATCGATATAGTTAAGCCATGTATCTGGAGAAATTGGATCGAACCATTCTGGTATGATAGTTGATCTAAAGAATACAATGTTGCCATGGAATTGTTTTGGAACATACTTTCCTAAAAGACCAACAGAATTTACGTATGTTTCTTTCAAGTTTAAAATTGTTTCCTCTTCCAGACTCGCTAATGCACTACCATCCCTGCGAAGTATATCAATAGCATTTGCCATATCAAGTGGTTTCCCGTCCATGTTATCTGGATCATATCCTCCTAATGCAAGTAATGCAATAAGCGCTTCTTCCTCAGTAGGTGCCTCTGTATTCGGTAAAAAGTGACCAGGATAAGAATCCAGCATGACAAGTAGTTCAACTTCTTCTCCTTGATTTTGCAAATGTGTTGCCATTGCATGAACAACATTTCCGCCAAGAGACCAACCTAACAATCTGTACGGCCCATGTGGCTGTATTTCACGAATGTGCTCAAGATAGTCAGCAGCCATTTCGTCTAATGATTTTGGAAGTTCTTCACTTTTTGCAATACCGCGTGCCTGTACACCATAAATTGGATGATCGCTTCCTAAAGACCTCATTAATCCTGCATAACACCAACTAAGGCCACCTGCTGGATGTACACAGAACATAGGTAGCTCACCACCACTTGTTCTTAATGGCAAGATTACATCTAGTGCACTTTGACTCGTCCCCATCTCAAGTCTTTCAGCAAGCCTTGCAATTGTTGGCGCTGCAAATAAGCTACCAATACTTAACTCAATTCCTAGCGCTTCTCTGATCCGGCTCATTAACTGCACAGCAAGTAGGGAATGACCACCAAGATCAAAGAAACCATCATCAATACCAATTCGAGGTAAATTCAAAACTTCTGTAAATAATTCACATAAAATTTCCTCTTTTGGTGTTCTTGGTCCTCGGCTTATAGTAGATGCCGTGAATTCAGGTACTGGTAATGCTTTACGATCTAACTTACCATTTGGAGTTAAAGGTAATTCACTTATCATAACGAAAGCATATGGCACCATATAATCAGGTAGGCTAAGTCCTACATATTGGCGCATTTCAGCTGTATCAATGTGTACATGTTCTGACGGAACAATATAGGCGACTAAGCGCTTATCACCAGGCTGATCTTCACGTACAATGACAGCAACTTGTTCAACGTGAGGATGCTGCATTATAACCGCTTCAATTTCACCAAGTTCAATTCGGAAACCGCGAATCTTAATTTGATGATCTGCACGTCCCATATAATCTAATGTGCCATCTTGACGCCAACGTGCTAAATCTCCTGTACGATACATTCGAGTGCCAGGTTTCCCATATGGATCTGCTATAAATCGTTCTGCAGTTAAACCCGCACGACCTAAATATCCACGGGCAAGTCCTGCTCCTGCCACATACATTTCTCCCACTACTCCCGGTAGTACAGGTTGTAAGTAGTTATCTAATACGTATACTTTAAGGTCTGGTATACTACATCCAATTAAGCTATTTGCTCGTAAAGATACGATATTTTGATCTAGCTCGATATAGCTTACGTGTACAGTTGTTTCAGTAATACCATACATATTAATAAGCTTAGGTGCGTTTTCTGGATGACGACTATACCAATCTTCTAGGCGACTTAATTCCAGTGCCTCCCCTCCAAAAACGACATATCGTAAAGAAAGCTTCTGCCCTAATTGGGCATTTTCACGATCCGCCTGCATAAGTTGGTAAAACGCTGATGGTGTCTGATTTAAAACTGTTACCTTTTCTTGAACAAGCAGATTTAAAAATTCCCTAGGTGAACGACTCACAGTATGCGGTACAATAACGAGATGCCCTCCATACAGTAACGGTCCCCAAATTTCCCAAACTGAGAAATCAAACGCGTAAGAATGGAACATTGTCCAAATATCATTTGAATCAAATTGGAACCAATGATCAGTTGCTCCAAATAACCTTACAACATTTTGATGAGGGATCATTACACCTTTTGGTCTACCTGTTGAACCTGATGTGTAAATTACATAAGCAATGTGTAAAGGGGATAGTGGCTGTATTCGCTCCACATTCTCTATATTCTCTTCACTATATTTGTTTAATGTCTCAATTATTTTCGGATCATCTACTACAATCGCTTCGATCTCATCAATCTCTATTATCACTTCCCTGTTCGTAATCATACAAACAGGCTTAGCATCACTTAACATAAATGAAATTCGGTCTGATGGATAATCAGGATCTAGCGGTAAATATCCTGCTCCCGCTTTTAAAACTGCTAATAAACTTACGACCATATCAAGAGATCTTGGCATCGCCAAAGCAACCAATTGCTCTGGACCTACTCCTTTTTCAATTAAGAGACGTGCAAGTTTATTCGACCTCTTATTTAACTCTTCATAAGTGAGCGTAGTATCCTCAAATACGATAGCGGTTGCATCTGGCATTAAGTGAACTTGTTTCTCAAACAATTCCGGCAAAGTCATTTCAGGAGCAATTTGAAAGCCACCATTCCATTTTTCAAGTATTGTTCGACGCTCTTCTTCCTCCAAAATTTCCAAACGTCCAATAGATTGTTCTGGATCCTTTGCTGCATCTTCTAATAAACGAATGAAACGACTCACAAATTTTTCAGCTGTCTCACGCTTAAATAAATCTGTACTAAATTCAAGTAAACCATGTAATCCATTTGGCTGACCTTCAGACGTGCTACTTTCACTTATTTCTATCGTCATATCAAACTTCGAAGAACCAACACTCTTAATCTCAAGATGCGTTTCTAGATTCGGTATATTAAGTGTAGCCTCTGGTGTGTTTTGAAAGGCTAACATAATTTGGAATAGCGGATGACTATTTCTCGAACGCACAGGGTTCAATACTTCAACAAGCCTTTCAAACGGAACATCTTGATTTTCATATGCCGAAAGGTTAACTTTACGTACCCTACTTAATAGTTCACTAAAGCTAGGATCTCCAGATGTATCTGTACGTAATACAAGTGTATTTACGAACAATCCAACAATATTTCCAAGCGCATCATCACTGCGTCCCGCAATTGGACTGCCTATTGGAATATCCGTTCCAGCTCCTAATCGTGTAAGTAATGCAGCAAGTCCGGATTGCAACACCATAAACAAGCTAACACCATTTTTACGAGCAAGCTCTAATAGTCGTTCATGTAACTCTGGATTCATATGAAAATCTATCGTTTCTCCACGATAACTCGTTTCCACAGGACGTTGATAATCTGTAGGTAACTCCAGTTGATCGGGTAATCCCTTCAGCTCTTCTTTCCAAAACTCAATTTGTTGTGAAATAAGACTATCTTGTAAACTCTCATTTCCTAATAGTTCTTGTTGCCAAAGGGCATAATCGACATACTGTACTGGAAGTGACTTCCACTGAACTGATTCACCTTTACAATGTGCTTGGTAAGCAGCTGCTATGTCTCTTGACAATGGATTTAATGACCATCCATCCCCTACAATATGATGCAACAATACAAGTAACACATGTTCATCCGGATTTATTTCAAAAAGCTCCATACGGATAGCTGGCTCTTCTGCAAGATTAAAACTATATCTTACAGCTTCAGCAAGTACTTTAGGTAATTCTGAATCAGTAGTCTGCGTAACAATTAAAGTAGGATTTGCCTCATTAGTCTCCAAAATTTGCTGATATGACGTACCAAGCGTGTTAGGAAAAATAGTTCGAAGTGTCTCATGTCGATCGACGATATCATAAAATGCAGCTTGTAAAGCTTCTCGATTCAATTCACCAGACATTCGAATGACTACTGGAATATTGTAAGTTGGGCTCGGACCTTCTAAGCAGTTCAAGAACCATAAACGACGCTGTGCAAAAGAAAGCGGTACTTCTTTTGGTCGCTCTACCTTCTGAATAGCTGGCCTTGCACTCTGCGTCCTATCTAATTGTTTAGCGAGTTCAGCGACTGTAGGTGATTCAAATAGTTTTCCAATACCTAATTCCACACCTAATGTTTCACGAATACGTCCCATTAACTGGGCAGCTAACAAAGAATGTCCGCCTATTTCAAAGAAGTTATCATCGATTCCAATCCGCGCTAAGCTAAGCACTTCCGCAAATAAATCACATAAAATTTCTTCTTGTGGATTTCTAGCTACGCGTTCACTAACAAGTAAATTAAAGTCAGGTGCTGGTAACACTTTCCGATTAATCTTTCCGTTTGGTGTCAATGGCAATTCAGGCATCATCATAATTGCTGCCGGTATCATATAACCTGGTAAACTCTCTGCTGCATATATTCGAATTTCTGCAAGATCAAGATTGCCTTCAGCACCAGGTACAATGTAAGCAACCAAACGTTTATCACCAGGTTGATCTTCTCGAACAATTACAACGACTTGCTCCACATGAGGGTGCTGAGATAATACAGTTTCTACTTCAGATAACTCAATACGGAATCCGCGAATCTTAATTTGATGGTCAGCACGGCTCACATAATCTAACGAACCATCCTTACGCCATTTAACAAGGTCACCTGTGCGATACATCCTTGTACCAGGTTTCCCAAATGGATTCGCAACAAATCGTTCAGCTGTTAATTCTGGTTTTCCTAAATATCCATTAGCAAGCCCCGTACCAGCAATATACAGTTCTCCTACCACTCCAGGTGGTACTGGTTGTAACCCTGCATCTAGTACATACACCTCTGTATTCCAAATTGGTCTTCCAATAGAAGGTATATCACTCTCTTCTTCATTCATATCCATAAAAGTTGACCAAATTGTTGTCTCGGTTGGCCCATAAAGATTTGTAACATGACAATTTAATTCTTTTAACCGAGGCGCTAAATTCGATGGAAGCGCCTCACCACCAACAAGAACTTTAAGTCCAATTAATTTTTCTGGATAATCTGTTACAAGCGCATGCCAAAGTGTTGGCGTGGCTTGCATAATTGTAATATCTTTCTTTTGGATGATCTCTGTTAAAGCTGAAGAATCTTGAACTGTTTCTTTTTGTGCAACTTGAACACTTGCTCCACTAATAAGTGGTAAATAAATTTCTAAAGCAGAAATATCAAATGCAAAAGTTGTAACAGCTAACAAGCGGTCATTCACATGTAATGCAAACTGATCTTGCATTGCCAATAAAAAGTTACTTAAACTTTGCATCGGCACAACTACACCCTTTGGCCTTCCTGTTGAACCTGAAGTATAAATTGTGTATGAAGGATTTAAAGGTGATACACCATCAAATAAATCTAAATTATTTTTTGAATATCCTCTTAACTCCTCTTTTGTATCCTTATCATCTAATATAATTCTTTGTATATGATCCTCATTCGGTATATTAGCCAAAATAGAAGAATGTGTTAGGATACAAGTAGGCTGAGCATCACCTAGTATATATGTAATTCGATCTTCTGGATATTCTGGGTCAATTGGTAAATACGCTGCTCCTGTCTTAAGAACTGCGATCATACCGATAACCATCTCTACAGATCTTGGAAATGCTAACGCTACAAATTGTTGAGATTGAACTCCCCGTTCTAACAATAAGTGAGCAAGTTGATTTGCCTGTTCATTTAATTCTTTATAAGTAAGTTCTAATTCATCACATACTACAGCAATAGAATCAGGAGATTTACTTACTTGTTTTTCAATGAGAGCAGGTACACTTACGAATGAGCTTCCTTTCGTAGTTTGATTCCACTCTACTAAGACTTGCTTACGTTCCTCATGAAGTAAGAGTTCTAGTTTGCCAATCGGTGAATCTACCTGAAGATGCGCGATATTTTCTAGAATATTCATAAATCTCTTTTTATGAGTGAATAACTCTTCTAAGCTATATACTTCAGGGTTTGCATCAAAATTAATCCTTAAACCATTTCCGCCAAACTCGTTTGACACATTTATTGAAAGGTCATCAACCGGTCCTGCTGAAAGGTTATGTTTAACACCATAACTTCCTGCAAAACTTAGACTATAATCAAATGGCATGACATTAATGATTGGGCCAAATAATCTTTGGTTTTCCCCTAATAATTTAAGGTCTCGGCGTAATTCTTCATGACGATACTTATGGTGAAGACGTATATGACGAATTTCATTAGAAACCTGCTTTACAACTTCAGCAAAACTCATATTAGAGCTTATAGACAATCTAAGCGGAACAACATTCATAACCATACTAGGAGTATTAATTGACACTGATCCTAAACGTCCCATCATTGGTAAACCTAAAATTACATTCTCCGTATTTGTTAACTTGTGTATATAGATAGCAGTTGCAGCGATGATAAGATCCGGCCAATTTGCCGTACATCCATGTGCAACTTTTTGCAACGACTCTGTATGTACACGAGACAAGCGCGCTGTTTGGCGAAGAAATCCCTTTGATGTTCTAGGAGCACGTTCCGCCAAACTTACTACTTCTGGTTGATCTTGGAATCGTCCTAACCAAAAGCTTCGATCTTTCTCAAATTGCTCTGACGCTTGATATGTAGCATCCTCCTCTAAAATGGAATGTAAAGAACCAAATGTTCTCTCATCATACGATTGATTATTCATAAATGCCGTATACACTTTTGCTACTCGTTCTGCAAGTAACGAAAAACCGTAGCCATCCATCACAATGTGGTGAATGCGCTGATACCAGAAGTAACGATTAGAATCGACTTTAAAGAGCGCCTCTGTATACAGCTTGTCCTTTTTCAAATTAACTGGTGTAGATAAATCTACTTTCATCCACGTTTCAGCGGCTTTTTGAGGATTCTCTTCTTTACTAACATCGATAATATGCATATGAAATGCAGGAGAAGCATCGATAACTTGCCATGGTCCTTTCTCATCTTCTTCAAAGTGGACATGTAAAGATTCAGCTTCCATTACAACCTTACGCACAGCTAATTCAAATGTTTTTACATCAACTGAACCATGTATTTCTATGTACTCACCCGTATTATAAATTGGGTTTTCTGGATCAAGTTGCTGCGCAAACCACATACCTGTTTGCGCACCTGATAATGAATGACGAACCTTTAGACAATTAGACATTCGTATTTACCCCTTTATTTATCTGTATTTGACAGCACCTTTTCTTCTCTGGAGGATAACAAATTAAACCATTCATAAATTGTTGGACGCTCAGCCAAATCTGCAAATGTGACTTCTACACCTATTTGGCGCCATTTCTCTACTAAACTCATAATTCTAACTGAGTCCAGCCCTCTATTTAATAAATCTTCATCATCCCCAATATCTGCTGGTGATTCACGAAGTAATTCAGCAACTTGTTCACGTACTGACTGTATTGTGAATTCTGTAGTTTCTTCTACCTTAGAAGTGTTTGTTAAACTCTGTAAATCTGCTACTAATAAACTTGTCGTTGTAGTCACTGCACATCGATCAGATGCATACTGCATGGCTTGTTTATGATGTTCTTGTGAAAAATCGGCAACTGCATCAGCGATGAAGAATGGCTGTATCCCGTCCATGAATGCTTCACATGCTGTTAAAAGGCATCCGATATGTGCATACACTCCGCAAATAATAAGCTGATCGCGCCCTTGTTCCTGTAAAATTTCTAGAAGATTTGTTTTCTTAAAAGCACTGTATCGCCATTTTGTAAGAAAAATATCATTCTCATCAGGAGTGAGCTCATCTACAATTTGTTGCTTATGAGGCCCTTCAGGAATGCCCGCTCCCCAGAAATCTTGTAATAATCCCCTTTGCTCTATCGTTTGTCCACCTGGCTGTGCAGTATAAACAACAGGAACACCAAGTTCCTTACATGTTTGTCTGATAGATTGAATATTCGAAATCAGTTCTACCCTTGGTGACTCCTCTGCATGATATGCATCCAGAAAGTACTCTTGCATGTCATGAATAAGAAGAACCGCACGTTTTGGATCTGGTTTCCACGTTACTTTATTACTTGGTAAGTCTGACGCTAATGGCATTGGGTATACTGAGATAGCTGGAATAGCCATCTAATCACTTCCTTCCGAATTATTAATAATATTTAAACTCTATGAATTGATAGTAGTTGTTAATTTTTCAGCAATTGCTTTTCGTAATTCTTTCTTACTCACTTTTCCGACACCAGTTTGTGGAAACGATTCGATAAATTCGATACGATCTGGAATCTTGTATGCTGCAATTCCTCGATTCCTTAAAAACATTTTCAACTCCCCGACAGTAGGTGCTTGCCCACGAGCTATTACAAAAGCACAAGTACGCTCCCCTAAATAATCATCTGGCATAGATACAATTGCTACATCATGTACCTCTGCATGAGCTAACAGATGATTTTCAACTTCTTCAGCTGCAACTTTCTCTCCGCCACGATTAATCTGATCCTTATCGCGTCCTTCAACTACTAAATATCCTTGCCCATTTATTTTGACAAGATCACCTGTGCGGTAAAAACCATCCGAAGTAAAGGATTTCGCATTATGTTCTTCAGCTTTGTAATATCCACGGATTGTATATGGCCCACGCGTTAATAAACTCCCAACTTGTCCAGGTTCTACATCATTATCATCTTTATCAACCACACGAACTTCATCAAACTCTGACATTGGTCTTCCTTGCGTATGAATAATGATTTCTTCTGGATCATCCAGTCTTGTGTAATTTACTAGTCCTTCTGCCATACCAAATACTTGTTGTAATGTACAACCGAATGCTGGACGTATACGCTTGGCCACTTCCGCGCTAAATTTTGCGCCACCTACCTGTAAAACTTGAAGGCTAGATAAATCATTATTGCGTAAAGCTATTGCGTCAAGCCATATCATTGCAAGGGGTGGCACAAGCGCTGTAATTGTGACACGTTCCTTCTCAATAAGGGCGAACGCTTCATCTGGACTTCCCCCAGAAGCTAGAACAATCCGTCCTCCGGCATATAACGTTCCAAAAGTCCCCGGTGAACTGAGGGGATAGTTATGTGCAACTGGAAGGACAGCAAGATACACACTACCTTGATCCAATTTACAAATTTCAGCACTCACTCTTAAACTATAAATATAGTCATCATGTGTTCTTGGGATTAATTTAGATAACCCTGTTGTTCCGCCTGATAATTGCAAGAAAGCTACATCGCTAGATTTCACTTCTGGCAGATTGACCGGATTCATATAAAGATCACAAATTCCTACAAATTCCTCTGCCTCTCCTACAACAATTACATGTTGCAGCGTTGGAACTTTGTCTTTTATTTCTCTTGCAAGTTTTCGATAGTCGAATCCAAGCTGTTTATCAGAAATAATATAAGCAGTCGCTTCAGCGAATTCACAAAAATAGCTTATTTCACTACTTCGGTGTGACGGCAAAGCAAAAACTGGAAGTGCACCAATTCGAAAAAGCGCAAAGCAGACTTCGAAAAACTCAGCAATATTTGGTAACTGAAGAACCACTCGATCCGTTTGTTTAATTCCCAAATTTAGAAATCCTGCAGCTAACCGATCCACCCTTTTGTCCAGTTCACTATAGCTTAAGTGATTTTCGCCACTTGTCACTGCAATCTGGTCACCATGTCTCATCGCCCGCTCTCGCAGCATCTCTCCAAAGGTCTCTCCGCGCCAGCAACCTTTCTCTCTATATCGATTTGCAAACTCTTTTGGCCACTCACGGCATCCTGTTAACATCATTTATCCCCCTATAACTTCTATTTCAAAGATTCATCATTTAATCCCATAGCCCGAAGCATTGTGCGAAATTTAGCTGATGTTTCAGCTAATTCATCTTTAGGTTTTGACTCCGCAACAATACCAGCTCCTGCGAATAAACGAAGAGAATTTTCTTCAACTTCCGCACAACGAATCGTAACAATCCATTCACCGTCACCATTCAAATCATTCCACCCAAGCATTCCCGTGAAAAACTCTCGATCAAACGGTTCAATTTCGTTAATAGCTTCACGAGCTTCTTCTGTCGGAGTTCCACAAACTGCTGGTGTAGGATGAAGTGCAAGTGCTAATTCTAACGCAGACACTGATGCATCAAGTAATTCTCCTTTTACTTCAGTAGATAAATGCCACATTACTTCACTATTTATTAATGTTGGCTTTTCTGGAACATGTAATGTGCGGCAGTACGGACGAAGCGCTGCAGCTACTGCTTCAACAACAACAGCATGTTCATGTAAATCTTTAGCCGAAGAAAGCAACTCATCTGCTCGTCTTTTATCTTCTACAGGATCCTCACTACGAGGTCTAGATCCTGCAAGTGGATTAGAAATGACATGCATTCCACTCCGTGAAACAAGTAACTCTGGACTCGCTCCTATAAGTGTACGACTACACTTTGATGAAACATCACAATTCTCTCCTCCTTCACTCTTCGGTAAATCTACTGCAAACGTATACCCGTGTTTATTGTGCTGTGCTAAATCACAAAGTAGTTTTTGAATATCAACCTTTTCTGGAGATTTTAAATCTAGTGATCTAGATAGAACGATTTTTTTTAGGTCACCGCTCTTTATTTTCGCTACTCCTTGCTCTACACCGCGCATATATTCTGCAGGTGCCGGGATAGGGTTCATTTCATATGTAAGTGCAGGTGATTGCTGCATTCGATCTGTAAAATCAAATTGTAAACGTTCTGCTAGCCTGCTCTCTTGAGGTACAACGAGCTGTACCGCCTTTCTACGATCAAAAGGTAGCGCTCCTACAACAATGGGATTATGGTGCCCAGCTTGCTTCGCATTATTTAGTACAGCATGAACCAGCTCAGGAAAATTTTCTACCTGACTATTTTTCACCGTAGCAAATGTCCCCTCGGCAAGTATTGTGCGGTACGGTGAAGCAAAAAAGAATGAAGATCCAGCTTTATAGTCATCTAGTAATTTTGTTGCTAACTCCTTTAAAGCAGTTGTATGATTCATTATTTTGAACCTCCTATATTTAATTTAGATTCCTAAAGTAGCACCGCCATCAATGCATAGATTATGCATTGTAATATGACTTGCTTTATCTGAGGCTAAAAATAGAACTGCTTCAGCAATCTCAAAAGGCGTTGCTATTTTTTTTAATGGAATTCCTAATCTATATGTATCTTGTGAGCCTGCAATAATTTTTTCAGCCCCATTTTCATCTGTCCAAAGTAGGCGCTGCATTTCTGTCTCAGTTGAACCAGGAGAAACTAAATTGCAGCGAATATTATATTCCGCAAGCTCTAGAGCAAGACATTTTGTAAACATCGTTGCAGCAGCTTTCGATGCTACATAAGCAGCCATTTCCATTCTCGGTACACTCGCCGCATTGGACCCTACAGTTACAATCGCACCTGATTTACGTGACATCATACGTTTACTTACTGATCTGGATACATAAAACACCCCTGTAGCATTTACAGAAAACGTCTTATCCCAATCTTCATCACTTAAAGAATGAATTGCATTCATCTTCAAAACACCAGCAACGTTAATTAAAATACCAATCGGCCCCATCGCATCCTCAATCTGATTTACTGTGTCTTCCACAGCGGAACTATCACTCACGTCTAAAGCGAATGTTTTCAACGAGCTGCCTCTTGTTGCATGATAATCGGAAAGTTTATTAAGACCTAAAATATTTTTATCAACCGCTGCAACCTTTGCTCCTCTTTCCGCAAACATATTTGCTACAGTCTCGCCAATTCCTTGTGCTGCACCAGTAACTAAAGCAACTTTCCCATCAAACTCTCTAAGGTCCATATTCTCAATTCCTTTCTTTGCAAGAATCTATTAGATTCTTATATACTTCTGTCTTGCAAAAGACGAACCCCATATCGAAAACACTAATCAATACTGATAATCATTATCAATTAATGTTTTCACAAAAAATAATACACTTAGTAAACTTATCAGTCAAGTGTATTTAAATCTTAATTTTTTACACACTATCCTAAATAATAATCACAATTGATTAATTGATAATGATTTTCATTTTCTTTTGTTACATCGAAATGATAATGTTTCTCAATATACTTGTCAATCTTTTTTTACTTTTCAGATAAAATATTTTGTTATTTTCCTATACTAATACCTATGAAAAACGTGTTTTCAATGTCTTTTTCTTTAAAAATAATAATTCAAAATAAGATTTACCCCCCTCTATAAATTATCTATATTTTAGATAAATTTATACATATTACCTTTTAATACAGGGAATACTATTTTATAAATTAAATATTTTCTCAATAAATTTCTGAAAAAACACCTGGAAATATATAATTTCATTTTTTATTAACTTGTAACAATCTTACTTTCTTTTCTAAATAACATAATTCCATTCACATACTCCCCCCTATAATAGAATAAACATTATATTTCTAAGTATAAAAAAGAGCCAGCCTACGCTGACTCTTTTCCTTATATTCTTACAATCGTTTCTTCAAATGTAATTGTTGGTTCTAAAAGTTCCATCATATCAAAGGAGTTTTCAATCCGTTTCGTAAGTACTTCTTTCTAATTCATCACATTTTGGTTGCTCTATTGAGACTGTTACTTCACCACAAACCTCGTCTGACTACAACCATCCTTCTGCTTTGTTACTTCAAGCACTGCCGGCATTGCATTTTTCAACTCTTGTACGTGCGAAATTACACCGATAAATCGTCCTGATTTTTGTAAGTCTATTAATGCATCGACTGCTTTTGTTAGTGACTCTTCGTCAAGTGAGCCAAATCCTTCATCGATAAACATCGTTTCGATAGAAATACCGCCTTCATACGCTTGAATTACATCTGCCATACCAAGCGCTAGACAAAGCGATGCATTAAATTTCTCTCCGCCGGACAATGTTTTTACGTCACGCGTTTGGCCTGTGTATGCATCATATACATCTAATCCTAATCCACTTTGACGATTTCGTTTTTCAACTCGTTCACTTCTTTTTAAATAGAATTGTCCATTTGATAGTTTACGAAGTCTTTCGTTAGCAATTTGAACAATTTGTTCTAGATACTCAATTAAAATGTATCGTTCAAAGGAAATACGGCTCTCGTTATCCCCTTTCATTACTTCGTATAAATCAACAAGTTCTTGGAAAGCTTTTTCTTCTTCATGAATTTGTTCATCAATTCGTCTAATATTTTCATGTAAATCAGAAATGTACGCAACTGCACTTTGAGCGCGCTGACGTTTTTCTTTTGTAATATCAAGTTGAATTTCTAGTTCTTTCACTTGTTCTTCTAGAATCGTAATATCTATCCATTCTTTCTCCTCTAATTCATTTGCTAATTCTTCAATTTGTTTCGCTAATACTTCAAGGGATGAATAGTATTTTTGGATGTGCTCTTGCAGATGTTTCATTTCTACATCTGTTAATTTTGCTTCTTTATAAGCTTGTTGATCAATAAATCCACCTTGCTTTAGCTCTGTCGTAAAACGAAGTAAAGTTTCTTCTTTCTTTTCTTTTGTATGAGTTACTTGCTTCACAGCCCCATCGTACTCAGCTTGTACACGTATATTTTCATTTTGCCAATGTTGATAAGCTTCTTGTACTTTCTTCCACTCATCTTCCATAAAACGAAGCTCTTGAACAACATTGTCATACTGCTGTTTCCATGCTGCTAACGTTTGCAAGCTTTCAGGGATTTTTTGTTGATCATGTTCATAAGACGTACGAAGCTCTATGCATTCTATTTCGATGCGATGCTGCATAGCCTCTGCTTCACGCTTTTGCTTCTGTAACTCTTCTAATTGTTCTTCTAATCCTTTTAGATTTGAAGCCAATTGTTTACGCTTTTCTTCGCTTGCTTTTAATGCATTTACTTCAGCTGCTAGTTGTTTTCCTTTTTGCACCAATTCGCGATATGTTTCAACTAATTCTTCTGAGCGATACCCACGCTTCACGACTTCTTCTATTACTTGTTCATACTGCAAGCGATAGAAATTCCATTTTTCTTCTAATTGAACGTGCAATTTTTCAGCAACATTCTTATTTTCCCGCAGTTCATTAAGCTGCTTCTCATCGATGGAATCTCCCAATTCTGTAGCTTTCTTCGGGTGATTCATGCTACCACATACTGGACAAGATTCCCCGTCATGAAGATGAAGAGCCAACACACCAGCTTGTTCGTTTAGCCAGCGGCGTTCCATATCTTCATACGATTTAACAACTATTTCCATTTTTTGATAAGCAGTTTGTTTTTCTTGTTCATATGTTTGTTTTTCTTTCCAAACGTCATATGCTTGCTTTAAGACTTTTGCATCTTCTCGCATATTTGTTAGTTCTTCTACTTTTACTACATATTGTTCAAGTGCTACTTCTAACTGCTGCAGTTCTCCAGCTATTTGTTGTTTTTGGGATATCTGTCCTTCTAGCTGTTGTTCAAGCTTATGAATACCTGTTTTTAACTGCTCACTCTGACGCTCTATCTTTTGCAATGTTGATTTTTTCTCTGCCAATGAAGCAATAATTGGCTGTAATTCTTCTAATCTCTGTACATTTTTCTTAGCCTCTTCACGTACAGGCTCTCTGCCCTTTAATTCTTCATATTTCTCCTGTGCAAGTGCAAAGGTTGCAGTCGTCTTTTCCTTCTTAACAACTATTTGCTTTAGTAATTGTTCAGCATTTTGTTCACTTTGCACTGCTTCTTCATACCACTGTTCGAATGGCAATAATCGTTTTGCTTGTTCTGCATGTTTAAAACGCTGTTCCTGCATTTCTATTTGCGTGCGATTCTCTTGTAAAGTTGTTTGTTGCTCTTGTTTCTGCTCTAAATCTTTGAACTTTTCATTAACAGACTTCGCTATATGAAAACGACTGTCTACTTCTTTTAATTGCTGTGTTTGTACTGTTTGCTGCGCTTGTAATTGCTCAACTTCTGCTTCATAACAACTCGTTTCTTGTTCAAGTGCTTCGACTACTTGATGGGTATTAACATGTTCCTGCTGCACCAATGTTTCTAACAACGAACCATCTCGAATCGGCAACTTAAAGACATTACGAAAATATAGTTCTCTTTCTTTTTGCTTTTCTTGCAAGACGTCTTTCCACTGCTTCCGTTTTTGATCCAATAATTCACGCATTAACTTATAGCGATCTGTTTTAAAAATACGTCGTAAAATTTCTTCTTTGTTTTCTGTTTCAGATGTTAGTAGTTTTCGAAATTCTCCTTGCGGAAGCATAACAATTTGACTAAATTGATGCTTACTAAGTCCAATTAAATCTTCAACCTTTTTGTTCACATCTGTTACATGAAAACGGTCCACACATGGAACTTTCTCATCACCTATTACTTCATATAACTCAACAGCATGCCCAGTAACTGTTTTATTCCCTTGTTTTTTATGACCAAGCTGTCTTTTAATTTCATATTGTTTACCTTTCAATTGAAAGATTAATTCTACACTGGTATATACGTTGTCATCAGCAAATTGGCTGCGAAGCATACTCGTATCACTACGTTCCTCTCCGCTCGCTTCCCCATATAACACATAACAAATCGCATCAAATATCGTCGTTTTTCCCGCTCCTGTATTTCCTGAAATTGCAAAAATGCGATGATCCCCTAAATCACTGAAATCAATAATCTCTCGCTGTTTATAAGGACCAAACGCCGTCATAATAAGTTGCAGTGGCCTCATCTTCGTTCACCTTCCCGTTCCTGCACTGTTTGTAATACTTCTAAGAAAAGACATTCTTTCTCTTCTGATAAATCTGCCCCCTTCATTTCTTTATAAAAAGCTTTTAAAAGAGATACGTCATCCATTTTATGCCTAGAAACAACAATTTCATCTGCTTCTGTAAATTCTCTTCTTTTCATAGAACGTTCAACATGCATTGCATTTGGATAGACAGAACGAACTTTCTCCATTGGCTGCAGTACAGGATTTTCATCTAATAATTTGACGAAAACGTAATCTTCACTTGTCGGATGCTTTAATAAATCATCTATTTTCGCTTCTACTGTTCGCATTTGGCGTCGAGGTGTAAATAAACGCTTCTCTATTGTGGTTTGTCCCGTTTCATCTAATTCAACAATATAATACCCTTTTTTATGTCGCTCTTCAGAAATGGAATACGCAAGTGGTGACCCTGAATAGCGAATTGTTTCATTACGTACAAAATGCGCTTGATGTAAATGACCAAGCGCTGTGTAATGAAACTTGTCAAAATAGTGACTATTAACATATTCAGCACCACCAATTGAAAGAGGACGTTCTGCATCACTCGTATTTTCTTCTGCTTCACCTGAAGAAGTAACAAATGCATGTCCCACAAATACATGTCTTGCTTTTTGATTCATTGTTTCCGAAAGTTCATTCATAAAAATACGCATCGCATCATCATGCGAGCGAATATCTTCATTTTGCATCACATGTCTAACAATACTCGGGTCAGCATATGGTACTAAATGAAAATGGACCTCTCCATACGCATCATGCAAAACAACTGGTTCATAAGGAAATTGAAATTGTCCCACAATATGTAACCCTTGTTTCTTCATTAAACTACTGCCAAAATGAATACGGTCTGGACTATCATGATTCCCTGCTACCGCGATTACCGGTGTTTGTAAATCAATCACTATTTTTTGTAATACCTCATTTAATAAGTCTACTGCTTCTGTCGGTGGAATTGCTCGGTCGTATAAATCACCTGCAATGATTACGGCATCTGGTTTTTCTTCTTGTACAGCTCGAACGAACTGCTCTAAAACAATTCGTTGATCTTCGGTCATATATACACCGTGAACAAGTTTTCCTAAATGCCAATCTGCTGTATGAAAAAGTTTCATCTTTCCCTTCCTTTCTCTCTTTTAATTTACTGATTGTAATGAAACAAGTTGATACTTAAGTGTGGTCTTTCCATTTTCCCACTCTATCTTTTGAACAATTACACTACCAATTCTTTCTTGATCTGATTTATATAAAGGTAACATTTCATTCATAGCAAATAAATGATGACCATCTAACATTAATTGAAATACATTTTCTTCTATATGTAATCTCGTTTCTTTTTCATTTGAAATAATCTTTGTGTGCATCTCAAATTTCATATAAACACAACTCCTTTTACTATTCACTATACTTTAATAGTATAGTGGCTACTCATGATTGACAAGTGAATAGATGATAAAGAATTTACTTACACATTTGTTTATTTTTCATTTTATAATACAGTATGTGAAATTTTACAATTAGAAAATACTATGATGATGTCTATTGCTTCATTGCGCAATTATTTTGCATGCAGAGCTTGTTCTTTCCAAAAGAAAAGAAACCATTTTGATCCATCTTTTTTCAAAACAGTTTCTTTTTTATAATGTGGAATAATCTAATTTGTGGAGGTACCTTTAATCAAATTTTATTTTTGCAAATAATCTTTCATTACATAGTACAATACAGTAATTAAAATAATCGCTATAATAAATGAAAATAAGGCCACGATATACCCATCTTTATTTAATATAAAACAAAGTGAAATAGATATGATAAAAACCGGAAACACGAGACGTACTTTATCTTTCACTTCTTCTGTCGTATCTGTATGATGAAAATACTGTGTAATTCCTACCATGAGAGAAGACAAAATAATAACCGATAATAGCAAAGGCCCTGGCATTCCGATCTCCCCTTTCTCTATTCCTTATTATATACAAACTCAAGCTTCGTTAAAAGTTTGACAATTCAGCGAATATAACAAAATATGATTCTTATCTATATTCAACCCTTTCCTTCCAAGCATAAGAGTCATATATAGTATATCCTCCATTTTTAACCTATAATCAATCATGATTGTTGTAATATTCCTTTTCATCCGTGGAAATCCTGCAAATAGAACTCGTCAAAATATGCAATTTTCTACAAAAAGTCTAATATTATGTCTAATTGTTTATTTGTTTAGACAGTTAGACACTTTTTTGCTAGTATTTCTTCTTTATGAAAGGCATTAAAACTGGCACGTTACTTGCTTATTAAGTAAATTATAAAGGACATTTCAGATTGTATCGAGAAATAAGAACGAGAAAATATATAAGAGGAGGATTTAAAATGACTGAAAATGTTTTATTTTCCATTAGTGAAAATGGTGTTGCATCGATTACTTTAAACCGTCCAAAAGCACTTAACTCTTTATCTTATGATATGTTACAACCAATTGGGCAAAAACTAAAAGAATGGGAAAAGGATGATCGCATCGCCATGATCGTCTTAAAAGGCGCTGGTACAAAAGGCTTTTGTGCTGGCGGTGATATTAAAACATTATATGAAGCGCGTTCAAGTGAAGTTGCATTACAACATGCAGAACAGTTTTTTGAAGAAGAATATGAAATAGATACTTATTTATATCATTATCCAAAGCCAATTATCGCTTGTTTAGATGGAATTGTTATGGGTGGTGGCGTCGGCCTTACGAATGGCGCCAAACATAGAATTGTCACAGAGCGTACAAAATGGGCAATGCCTGAAATGAACATTGGGTTTTTCCCAGATGTCGGCGCTGCTTATTTCTTAAATAAAGCTCCTGGACAAGCTGGCCGTTATGTCGCATTATCAGCATCTGTCTTACAAGCTACTGATGTGTTATATATAAATGCTGCTGATCATTACATGCCATCTGAAACGTTACCTACTTTTCTTGATGCAATCGAAAAAGTAAATTGGCACAATCAAAATGTACATATTACTTTAAAAGAACTCATAAATAAATATGAAACAACACCTAGTGTAGAAGGTGAACTTACTTCCGTGCAAGAAGAAATTGATAAGCACTTTTCATTCCAAACAGTCGAGGATATCATCCATTCATTAGAGAATACTGACAGTTCTTTCGCTTTAAAAACAAAAGAAAAGTTACTCTCAAAATCTCCATTCTCATTAAAAGTAACATTAAAGCAACTGATTGATGGGAAAGAAAAATCGATAGAAGAATGCTTTGCAACTGATCTCATACTCGCTAAAAATTTCATGAGACACGAAGATTTCTTTGAAGGAGTCCGTTCTGTCGTAGTCGATAAGGATCAAAACCCACAATACAAATATAAACAATTAAGTGATGTTTCAGATGAAGAGGTAAATCGCTTCTTTAACCTTCTTAATGCATAATAGCAACCAGGCTAGATAAAAGCAGTTTATTTTCTGCTCTATCTAGCCTGGTTTATTACCGTACGATTAAAATGACGGAGGTGTTACAGCGAATAAAATAATAGCATCCTGATCAAATGGATTTTCCCATTTATGTTTCATGTACGAAGGAATTTTCACGCTATCACCTGAATGTAAAGTGTATATATTTTGTTGTAAATGAAAAACAACCTCTCCTTCTAAAACATGTGCAATTTCTTCTCCTTTATGTTCCAAAAGTTTTTCTGAGGAAATAGCATTAGGTGGTAAGGTCATTAAAGATACAGCCAAAGAACCCGTTAAATCTGGTGATAATAATTCATATGATAAATTTCCTACAATCATTTTCTTACGTTCATTCGCTCTTACAACTAAGTCATTCGTATTCGTATCTTCCATTAAAAAGCTAAAAGTTGGAACCTCTAATGCTCTCGCTAATAGTTTCAACGTTTGAATAGAAGGGTTGGCTAATCCCCTCTCAATTTGACTTAGCATAGAGGGTGTTATTTCTGCTAACTTTGCTAGCTCCCTCATACTTAAGTTTTTTTGTTTTCGTAGCTCTTCCACCTTTTTCCCTATATTTATATTCTCCACATTTTATACCCCTTTTAACGACTTTAATTAAATATATTTTAACACACTTAAATTTAGTTTAACATGCAACTTAAATTGTGTTAAACTTATTTTAATTAAATTTTCAAAATATAAATAAAGAAAGGCGGAGTGATTATGGAGAACTATCTTCTTTTTATTATCATGTCGATTTGTCTTATCATTTTACCAGGACCTGACACTGCAATGGCTACGAAAAACACTCTTACTGCTGGGAAAATCGGAGGTGTGAAAACGGTTTTCGGTACATGTATCGCACTCTTAATTCATACTTTAGCTGCTGTAATTGGTCTTTCTGCTATTATTGTTAAATCAGCTTTCTTATTTTCTATTTTTAAATATGTTGGTGCACTTTATCTCGTCTATTTAGGCATAAAAGCACTTTTATCCTTAAAAAACAAAAACAACATAAATATGAATGACTTGCCTATGAAACACACCGATGGAAACACTTCTTGTTTTCGCCAAGGTTTTCTTACTAACCTTTTAAATCCTAAAGTTGCTGTTTTCTTTTTGACCTTTTTACCGCAATTTTTAAATCCTAATCATAATACACTTATTCAGTTTTTGATTATGGGGCTTACCTATCTTGTTTTAACTGTAATATGGTTTGCTTTTTATATATTTTTAATTGATAAAATAAGTGTCTTTATGAAAAAGCCTGCTACACAAAGATATATTCAAGGGCTTACTGGTATTATATTAATTGGATTTGGTATAAAATTAGCGTTCGAAAAAAACAGTTAACAAGAAAAATCCACCACTCATGAATGAGGGGTGGATTTTTCGTACATGTAACAAGTTACATACGTGTTCTCTCTATTAAAACCAGCGCTCTGTTACCACTTTTTTACGTGTGTAGAATTGAACACCATCTGTCCCATTTGTTCCAAGATCACCGTAGAAGGACGCTTTATTTCCTGCAAATGCGAAGAATGCCATTGGAGCTGGAACGTTAACGTTTACACCAATCATTCCAGCATCGATATTATCACGGAATGTTTGTGCATGTTTACCACTTGATGTATAAATAACGGCACCATTTGCGAATTTTGATTGGTTCGTCAGCTTAATTCCCTCTTCTAAATCTTTTACTCTCACAATGCTTAATACTGGAGCAAAAATTTCTTCTTGCCAAATTTTCATATCTTGATTTACACCATCAAAAATAGTTGCTCCAACAAAATACCCATCGCCAACTTCCTCATCTATTTTACGGCCATCTACTAATAAAGTAGCTCCATCTGCTACACCACCATTAATATAACCTAGTACACGCTCTTTGTGAGATTCACGAATTAATGGTCCTACATAATTATCTTCGTGGAAACCATCACCTACTTTTAATTTACGTGTTTCCGCTACTAGAACATCAATAAATTCATCAGCAATTTCATCCACAACTGCTACAACAGAGCATGCCATGCAGCGCTCTCCACTACTCGCAAACGCAGAACCAATTACACCTTGTACCGTCTTTTCAAGGTTACAATCTGGCATAACAATCGCATGGTTTTTTGCTCCTGCAAGTGCTTGTACTCGTTTTCCATATTTTGTTCCTGTTTCGTACACGTAACGTGCAACTGGTTCAGATCCAACAAATGAAACAGCTTGAATGTCTTTATTTTCTAGAATACTATTTACAACATCTTTACCACCTTGCACTAAGTTTAAGACGCCTTTTGGAAAACCTGCTTCATAGAATAATTCTACTAATCTTTCAGCTAAAAGTGGTGTTCTTTCAGATGTTTTTAATACGAATGTATTACCGCAAGCAATTGCAAGTGGGAACATCCATAAAGGAATCATCATTGGGAAGTTAAACGGTGTAATACCAGCAACAACTCCAATTGGGTAACGCCAAATCGAACCATCAATCCCGCCCGCAATATTTGGAAGTGCTTGCCCCATCATTAAATTTGGTGTTGATGTTGCTAGTTCTACAGCTTCAATCCCTCGCTGTACTTCGCCAGTCGCATCTTTTAGCGTTTTACCATTTTCTAATGTAATGATTTTTGCAAGTTCATCTTTGTTTTCTTGTAAAAGTTGTAAATATTTATATAGCTGTCTTGAGCGATTTGGAACTGGTACTTTAGACCATGTTTCATAAGCAAATTTTGCAGCTTCAACTGCACGATCCACATCTTCTTTTGGGGAAAGCGGAACATAAGCAATTATTTTACCAGTCGCAGGATTTGGAACAGCTTCCACTTCTGTACCAGTAGATTCTACCCATTCACCATTAATATGATTTTTCACGCGTTTAATTTCTGTTGTAATCATTGTATTCGCTCCTTTTTATTTTTTATATTTGCTAGTATCATTATTATTTTTGATTAGAGATTAATTGTTCACTTACCTTTTGATATAAAGCAGCCATGTCTTTTTCACCATATCCTGCTTTCCCAGCTTCATCATACAAGTTCAATAGCATTTCACTTACTGGTAAGTGAAGCTCGCTTTCTTTCGCTAGATCAACTGCAAATCCTAAGTCTTTCTTTAGTAGATTTACAGTAAATCCTGGTTCATAGTTTTCCGGCGCAATAAAGCTTTTATAATTACGCTCGTAAATTCTACTTTGTCCATAACTCACATTTAAAATATCAAACATTTTATCTAAATCCATATTGTTTTTCTTCGCTAAAGTCAGAGCTTCACTAACACCTGCTGTGTAGAAGCCTATCAATAAGTTATTTATAAGCTTTACAGTCGTACCACTATCAATTTGCTCACTCACATGAAAAATATTTGCCCCTAATACTTCCATCACTGGTAAGCCCTTTTCGTACACTTCTTTTGATCCACCAACCATAAAAGTTAATGTGCGGTTTTCCGCTCCAATCACTCCACCACTAACTGGCCCTGCTAAGAAGTCTACTTTTTTATCATTCGCAGCATCTGCCAATCTTTTATTTAGCTCTGGTGCTACTGTACTTGTATCAATTAGAACAACATTCGAATGGCTATTCTCAATTAAACCTTCTTCACCAAAGTAAACAGCTTCAACAGCTCGAGGTGATGGTAAACTTGTAAAAATCAAATCACATGTTTCTGCCAAATTTGCAATTGATAAGCCAATGATTCCTCCTTCTTTCTCAAAAGAAGCTTCCGCATCTTTATTTAAATCGAATCCATATACTGTGTAATTTGATTTAACTAAATTTTTAGACATTGGAAGACCCATATTACCTAAACCAATAAAACCAATCTTTTTCATACTGTTCTCCTCCTATTTAAACAATATATTTCCCGCGATTTATAATCGCTTTTGCGATTTCTCTCTTCTTCGTAAATACGTTCGTATATAGAGGTACTGACAGTTGACGAATTTCATCTAGAATAGCATTTCTATTTTGCTCCTCTTGTACTGCTGCAGAAAGAAGAACAATTGCCGCTGATTCCACTTTTCGATATCCTTCTTCACAAAGAACATCTGTTATAGACTGTTTTGTACGTTCTTTTTCTTCACCATTTTTACTTACCGCTTTCTTTGTACGTAAAAATGCTGATTCCATTACATACACATCTTTCAACATGTCTGCTAGCACGCGTGAATATTCTTGTTCTTGTTCAATTTTTAGTTCAGGAGTTTGAGATAGCGTTTTCAAAGATTGCTTCAATAATTGTTTCGATAATAAAATATAGCGATGATTTCGTTCCACATTTTCAAATGTGCCTTCATCTACTTGGTCCCCTAGTAGCTTCGTTTGTTTCATTAACATTTTCGCAACTGTTAAGCGATTAATTTCATTTGTCCCTTCAAATATACGGCTAATTCTAGCATCACGATATAATCGTTCTACTTCATATTCTTGCATATAACCATAACCACCGTGAATTTGTACCGCCTCATCCACAATATTTCCAAGTGTTTCTGAAGCGTTCACTTTATTAATCGCACACTCTATTGCAAATTGTGACATTTTCTGCATAATACTTTCATCACTCTCATGAATCGCGTCATCAATTACGCCTGCTGTTCGATAAGCTGCGCTCTCTGCACCATATGTATCAATAATCATATTTGCAATTTTCTCTTGGATCATCGTGAAATCAACTAATTCTGTTTGAAACTGTCTTCGTTCTTTTCCGTATTGAACAGATAGACCAATTGCTTGCTTTGCTGTCCCAATATTTCCGAAAGCAAGTTTCAATCTCGCAAAATTGAGAATATTAAGAGCCACATGATGCCCTTTTCCAACTTTCCCTAATACATTTTCAGCTGGAATTACAACATCCTCTAATATCAACGTTGCAGTAGAAGAACCTTTAATACCCATCTTCTTTTCTTCTAGGCCAATAGAAACGCCTTCACATGTTCTTTCGACAATAAATGCTGTCATTCCTTTATTTGTTTTCGCAAAAACAACATATACATCAGCCATATGAGCATTCGTAATCCACTGCTTTTCACCGTTTAATGTCCATGTTGTGCCATCTTCACTTAAGACCGCACTTGTTTTTGCACTTAACGCATCAGATCCAGCATTTGGCTCTGTTAATGCATAAGCTCCAATCCATTCGCCTGATGCAATTTTAGGTAAATACTTTTCCTTTTGCTCTTTGGTTCCGTAGTATATATATGGCAGTGTTCCTACTCCGGCATGAATGTTAAAGGAAACACTAAACGCGCCTGCATATCCCATCTTTTCTGCCACCAAGCCAGAAACTGCTTTTCCTAATTCAAACCCTCCATATTCTTCTGGAACTTCTATACTTAGTAATCCAAGTTCTCCAGCCTTTTCAAACAACTGGCGAGAAACTTGATAATTGTGCTGCTCAATATGTTCAATTTGCGGAACAATTTCTTGTTTCACAAATTGTTCTGTTGTTTTTGCGATTAAATCTTCATCCCCTGAAAAATCCTCAGGTGTAAAAAAGGTTGTATGAAGCTCCTGATTCAGCGAAAAAAATTCGTCCCATTGCAACTTTGTTTTCTCCATCTGTATCCCCCTATCATTTCGATCTTCATTTTATTTATATGCAAAATCTATGCCAAACTAAAAACTTGATAGAACAAGGGCGAAATGACAAGAAAACGTAAAACTGTCTAGACAGTTTTACACTTGATATAACAAATTGTCTAGATTTTGAATCGGGACAATTTGTTATACAGGGTCGCCCTAGAAATCCCTAACAACGCTGCTGCTTTTGACTTATTTCCTTTGGCTTCTTTTAAAACGCGTTCAATTAATCCTCTCTCTTCCTCTTCACGCACAACTTTCATCGCTTCTTGTTTTGCAGGTAAGGACTGAATCATAGGTACTAGTTTCTTTTGCTCCATATCCCGATAATAAAATTCTTCTGGTAAATCCTTCGCTCGTATATGTGCATCATCTGATAGTGCGAATAGCCTTTCTAACACATTGATTAATTCCCTGACATTACCTGGCCAGTTATAATGGAACATACGACGCAATACTTCTTTATCAAGTGTCTTTTCTTCAGCACCATACATTTGACATAACTTTTGTAAATGTTCTTCGACAATGAGTGGTATATCTTGTTTTCGAAAGCGAAGCGGCGGAATATGAATCGGAATAACATGAAGACGATGATATAAATCCTCTCTAAAGGTTCCTTCTCTAACCATTTGTTTTAAATCTTTATTTGTCGCTGCGATTAACCTGAAATCAACAGGTATTGGATGTGTACCACCTATCCTTTCTATTTCCCTTTCTTGCAAAACGCGTAAAATTTTCACTTGCGTTAATAGAGACATATCGCCAATCTCGTCTAAAAATAACGTTCCATGATTTGCAAGCTCAAACTTTCCTGCCTTCCCGTTCTTTTTCGCACCCGTAAAAGCCCCTTCTGCATAACCAAACAATTCAGATTCTAGTAAATTATCAGGAATGGCAGCACAGTTCACGCTAATAAATGGACCATTTTGCGTTATACCTGCATCATGTATAGCTCTTGCGAATTGCTCCTTACCAACACCACTTTCCCCAGTAATTAACACCGATGCTTTCGATCCAGCTGCTTTTCGGGCCATTTTTTTCGTTTCAGAAATTGTTTGGCTTTCTCCAAGAATATCTTCAAATCGAATCTGCTTCTTTTTCGGTTTAGAAAACGTTGGTTGGATTTTCCTATCCTTTTGATCAAATCGCTCTAGTATTTTGTAAATATCTGAAATCCCTTCATGAATCAGCATCCCTACTGCACCAATTACTCTTCCCTGCTTCCAAATTGGCATGCGGTGTACAACTAAATTCTGCCCTTGCAGACGATGCACTTGATTTCTTTCTGGTACTCCCGTTTTTAATACAACTGGCAGGCGCGTATTCTCAATTATATTTTCAGCACGCTGTCCAATTGCCTCTTCTTTCGTCACACCGACAAAGCGACTATACGTGTCATTAAACATTTGAATAACGCCGTTTTCATCCACAATTGCAATGCCCTCATATGCAGTATCAAAAGAGAGTCGTAGCCATTCAATCACACGCCCTGCTTCTTCCAATTGTTCTTTTATATGTTTCTGAAAAGCGAAAAGCTCATTTTGACCAATAACCCCTTCTAGCACTCCGCTTTTTTCATTTATCACATAAAACGGTACATGTTGAACCACTTCCATTGCATTCACTCTTGTTCCCTTGTGAAAAGATTTATCTATAATCATATGAACTAATGTACTTTCATCACTATTTTCTTTCACCCACTGCACACAATCTAGTAATTTCACAATACCTATTATTCTTTCTTCCTCTAGTACAGGCAGTTCATCAGTTTTTGTTGCGATTAGTAGATTGATTGCCTCTGCAACCGTATTACTCATTTTCACAAACTGAAACTCTTTATTCAGCCATCTTCCTACAGAGTAATCTTCTATAGAGTTCATATGTTTCCACCTCTTTTGCAAGCAATTAGGAAATATGAAAAGGCGATGACTCTTCACATCAAGCAGTTGTTTTTGCCAAAGATGTATCATCATCGCCTTTTCCCTTTGTTTTATTGATCTTCAGATAAAACTGTTTTTGCAATTCCGTTATCTAATTCTTCAAAATCATGATACGAAATTGTTTCATATAATTCACTTCTCGTTTGCATATTAGATAGTCCTTCTTTTTGTGAGCCTGTTTCTTTAATAAGTGTGAATACACGCTCATATGCTTTTGCTGCAACGCGAAGTGATGTAACCGGATAAATTACCATTTGGAAGCCCATATTTGCAAATTCTTCTGCACTATAATATGGTGTCTTTCCAAACTCAGTCATGTTCGCAAGTAGTGGAACATTTACTTTACTGTTAAATAAACGGAATTCCTCTTCAGATTGAAGCGCTTCCGGGAATATAGCATCTGCACCTGCTTCTACGTAAGCAATTGCTCTTTCGATTGCTGCATCCAATCCTTCAACACCGCGAGCATCTGTACGTGCTACAACAACAAGTGTTGGTGCTACTTCTTTAATCGCTTTAATCTTCTGTACTAATTCTTCAGTGGAAACTAGTTTTTTTCCATTTAAGTGTCCACATTTTTTCGGTAATTGTTGATCTTCAATTTGAACAGCAGCTACATTTGCTTCTACCATTTCTACAGCTGTTCTTGCTACATTTAATACTCCGCCAAATCCTGTATCAATATCAACAAGAAGAGGTAAATCCGTTGCTCTAACAAGATCTCTTGCTCGTTCAGCTACTTCAGTAGACGTTACAATTCCTAAATCCGGCAACCCTTTACTTGCTGTATAAGCAGCTCCTGATAAATAAAGAGCTGAAAATCCAGTGTTTTTTGCAACAAGAGCAGCCATTGCATCATGTGCACCAGGGATTTGTAAAATTTCAGGTGCTTCTACTAAAGCTCGGAATCGATTAGCAAGCTCTTCTTGTGTTGACTGTTTATTCACAACCCAAGCCATTTCTATTCCCCCTATTTTAAATTAAGAAAAGGTCTACAAATTCATTTACATTCATATTTTCTAGTTTTTCTTCATTTAGACAAGCTTCATGAATTTTTTCTTGTTGTTTACTAGAATAATGACCTGCCATATTTGCAGTGAATTTTTGAACAACTTTTGGAATCGCTTCGTCTCTACGGAAACGGTGGCCAAGTGGGTATTCACATTCCACATTTTCTGTTACAGTACCATCTTTAAAATGAACTTGAACAGCGTTGGCGATTGAGCGCTTGTTCGGATCAAGGTAATCTAAACTGTACTGTTTGTTTTCAACAACAACCATCTTATTACGTAATTCATCTACACGCATGTCAGCTGCTACTTCATCCTCATAATCATCCGCGACAATATCACCTTTTAATAAACCAATTGCCGTAATATATTGCAAGCAATGATCGCGGTCAGCTGGATTATTTAATGGACCTTCTTTATCGATAATACGAACTGCTGATTCATGTGTCGTAATTGTAATACGATCAATTTCATCTAGTCGTTCTATCACTTCTGGATGTAATTTGACTGCACATTCCGCAGCTGTTTGTGCATGGAATTCTGCTGGATATGATACTTTAAATAATACATTTTCCATTACATAAGAATCTAAAGGTCTTGCTAATTTTAATTCTTGTTTATTAAACAGTACATCTTGGAATCCCCAGCCTGGTGCAGATAATGCTGTTGGGTAACCCATTTCACCTTTTAGAGCAGTCATTGCAAGATGAACACCACGGCTCGTCGCATCACCTGCTGCCCATGATTTACGTGAACCAGTATTTGGAGCATGACGATATGTACGAAGACTCGAATTATCAATCCAAGCATGAGACAATGCGTTAAAAATCTCTTCACGTGTACCACCTAGCATTTTTGTAACAACTGCTGTTGTTGCTACTTTTACATATAATACATGATCAAGACCAACGCGGTTTAAACTATTTTCTAATGCAAGTACACCTTGAATTTCATGTGCTTTAATCATCATTTCAAGTACATCTCGTACTTTTAATGGCTCTTTCCCTTCTGAAATACGAACGCGGCTAATGTAATCTGCAACAGCTAAAATTCCACCTAAGTTATCTGATGGATGTCCCCATTCTGCAGCTAGCCATGTATCGTTATAATCTAGCCAACGAATCATACACCCAATATTAAAAGCACCTTTTACTGGATCAAGTACAAATGACGTTCCCGGTACACGTGTACCATTTGGCACGATAGTCCCTGGTACAACTGGCCCTAATAATTTCGTACACTCCGGGTATTGAAGTGCTAAAATTCCACATCCAAGCGTATCAAGTAACACATAGCGAGCTGTACTGAACGCTTCTGAGCTTGTCACCTCTTTGTTTAGTACATAATCCGTAATCTCTTCTAAAATTGCATCTTTTTGTTTAATTTCATTTGTTTTAATCATGCTATTCTTCCCTTTCTGTCGAAAATTCGTTATTATTAAGGATGGGTGTCGATCAAACACCCACCTGGCGGGCGGCTCTAACAACTCCCCAGTTGTTTTTATTTGCTAAGCACATGTCGCTCGCCGATATAATTTACACGTGGACGGAACAATCGATTATTTGCATGTTGCTCAATCACATGCGCACATAAGCCCACCGTTCTTGAACTGAAAAAGATTGGTGTATATAGTTGAATTGGAATACCTAACATCCAATACACTGGAGCTGCATAATAATCTAAGTTCGGATAAATGCCTTTTTCCTTCTCCATAATCTTTTCTCCAGCTTCACACATTTCATATAATGAATAATCACCTTTTACATCACATAACTGTTTTAAAGCTTCTTTCATCATAAGTGCCCTTGGATCCATCTTCTTCATATAAACGCGATGTCCAAATCCCATGATTTTTTCTTTGTTATATAATTTCTTTTGCAGTAACTCTTCAAATTTCTCAACATTACCTGCCTCTAACAGCATGTACATAACCGCTTCATTTGCACCGCCATGTAAGCTTCCTTTTAAAGATGCAACCGCACCAGTTAAAGCACCATATAAATCTGATTGAGTAGATGCAATCACGCGTGCTGTAAAGGTAGAATTTGGCATTTCATGTTCGCTATATAAAACTAAGGAACGATCGAAGATTTTCTCTTCCAGCTCCGTTGGTTTTTTGCCAGTTAACATATAAAAGAAGTTCGCACTATACGATAATTCTTTTAGAGGTTGCACAGGCTCTTCATTGTTTAAAATATGGTAACTATTTGCCACAATATTCGGCACTTTGCTTAATAACTTATAACCGCGATCTTTATTCACTTCTAACGAACGATTTTCAATATCGTTATCGTAACCAGCTAATGCCGATACACCTGTACGTAATCCGTCCATCGGATGTGTCTCTTTTGGCAATGCTTTTAAAACATTAAACACACCTTCTGGTACTTCATACTCTTCCTTCAATTTCTTTTCAAGCGCCTGTTTTTCATCCTCATTTGGCAGATGTTCTTCTAGTAAAAGGTGCACAATATCTAAATACTCTTTTGTCTTTGATAGTTCAATTAAGTCATATCCTTGAATAACAATTTCACCTTTTACTGTGTCAAGAAACGAGATTTTCGTCTCCGCTGCGACTACACCATCTAATCCCGGGGAAAATTTTTCTTCAGCTTTCATTATCATTTCCTCCAATCCTAATAGATCTTCGTGCACATAACTGTAAGCCTTTACAATATCGTGAAACTACATTTCTATTTCAATGTATCAGAGTTTTTAGAAGATTTCAATTTATTTTATAATGATAAGTTTCCTATACTTTTCCTACTGTAACAAAACTGTTTTTGAAGAATAACGTATAAGTTTTTTTCCAGTAAATCCCATGATACTTTATTTTCTTTTAAACCTAAATATATTAATTTTTAATATATTTCTATATAAAGCTAGTAACACAAACTATTCACTTCCATATATTTATTATCTTTTTAAACACAGAAAAAAAGCGAGTTGTATCTACATCCAACTCGCTTACACATATTTTATATACTGATATTAATACAATATAATTTTCATATAAAATATTTTTATTTTTAATAAAGTTATTATTTTACATAATTAAATTCAATTTCATCCATTTCCACATGATAACTTACTACTAAATCATAGTCTCGGAAATACCAAATGTCATCTGCATCGATGAAAAATTGGATTCCATCCTGTTCAGTAGATGCAGCTATATCTTCTGGTTCCTCAGATGTTAATCCTAAAGAATAACCAGATTGAATGGTACTATTTCCACCATATCACACAACAAAACGTACAATATCACCGCTCTGTAAATTCATTTCTTCTTTAAACCATTGCATGCCTTTAGGTTCAATTTGAATGTTCATCTTATTGCCTCCTTATGCAAGTTCCTTTTTGGTTAATCGCTGTTTTACAAAAAACATAAAAATCAAGAGTGCTACCACTCCTGATATCGCACTACCTGTAAATAAAATACGATAACCGAAAAATTGTGAAACAAACCCTAGTAAAATAGCACCAAGTCCAATTCCTAAATCGAATGCTGTAAAGAAAGAAGCATTTGCAATTCCTTTTTTACTTGGATCAATAATTTTGAGCATCGCAGCTTGCAAAGTTGATTGTGCTGAACCAAATCCTACTCCATATAAAATAGCTGCTGCTACTACTCCCATTAGTCCATTTGAAGCTGTTAAAACAAATATAGCTAACACTGTTATAAATAAAGCCGGAACAATTATTAATACTTCTCCATATTTATCTGATAATTTCCCTGAAATCGGTCTGACGATTGTTAGTGCAATTGCATAAACAAGAAAGAATGTACCTGGGTTCACATCAATAGATGTTGCAAACAATGGTAAAAAGGTTGTAATTCCTCCATAGGCAAATGCTAAAAAGAAAATAACAATCGCAATAGGTAAAATAGATTTTTCAAACAACTGTATTTTCCCTTTTTCTAATTGTGGTGTAAACGGTATTTTTGTCACAAATGCGAGAAATAATGCAACGAACGACAATAATGTAGCTAATAAGAATAGGCCCTGGAAGGAATAACTTTGTATCATCCACAAACCAATCATTGGTCCAACTGCCATTGCAATCGTCATTGCCATTCCAGTAATACTGAAAACAACAGTATTAAAGGTTAATAAAAACACTTATATATCAACGTTTTATGTAGTTTAGAAAATCACAAATAACTTCTAAATTTTACTCATTTGTTACCAAAACGTTACCACAACAAATAATAGATAAAACAAAAGAGCACAGCGTGTATAAGTAGTGCTACCAACACTCTTATACCGTCCGCCTACTCACACTAGGCAAACACTTGCTGTACTCTTACGAACTATTTTACAGTACGTAAGGGCTCCTAGCAACAGTTTGCTTACAATTGGCATTCTGTTGCTTTTTTTGTTAACACAAAGGAGCCCGTGTCTAATGAAAGAACGTATTGATGTTATTGCAAGTGAAGAATCCTTCCACAACTTATCATCATTCACAGAAGTAGAAGAATTAAATAAAACTGTACGTGCATACAGAGACATCATCCGTATGTCTATTAAGCGTACCGATGTACAATCTAAACTCATTGCACTACTTGAAATTTTAAAACGCCACAGCTGCAAATATGTAGGTGTTAGTTTCCTATGCAAAAATTCAATCGCTGACATGATGGAAGTATCATATAAAACTGTACAACGTTTAGTGAAAAAACTCGTTGAACTTGGCATGATCAACCAGATATCTATGAAGCGTAAAAAAGATATGTTGCAAACTGCTAATGCTATTGTTATTCAACCTATTGTGGAAGAAGTGTCCGACAAGGAACGAGCTAAAAGTCCTATAAAGTGTCCGACCATTAAAACAACACCTGTTTCCTTAAAACAAAATATAAAAGATATAAACAAACGTAATAGTAAGGAGAATAGCAATACACCTGAAGAGAATATTAAACAAGCTGATTTTGTTGCTCACTGGGTACCAGAACGTTTTGTTTCTTTAGTTCACTCTTTTTATACTGAATCAAAAACAATTCAAGAACTGTGGAAGGTTGTAAGACAGTGTAATAGAGTTGTTAATTACACAACAGGAGACAAAGCATTTGATAAAGACCAGGAGCTTACTATTGGCTTAAAAGCTATTAAAGAGTTTGTTATGAAAGTGAAGTCTGGAGTAAAAATGAAGAATGGTAAATTCGCTTATTTTAACGGTATCGTAAACAACTTAATGGACAAGTACTTCTTTGACCGTGAATTTATGGGAATGTAATATTTACAGTTGTTTCATGAAATTGATATGATTTAGGTATTATTTCAAGGAGGTCTTTTCATGAGTTATGATACAGTCGCATCATTACAACGTATGGAGCAATTGGCGCAAGCCGAAGCTGCAGCAGGAAAAAGATTAGTTTTAAAAAGATTTAACACAACTTTAGATACATGGTTGGCAGTTATTGCAGTTATTTTATTCATTCCTACTTTCACTTTTTCTTTAGTAGCATTAGTGATTTATTATTTTACAAAGGAATTTTCCGCTAAAACATGCTTAGTAAAAAACATAGCAACTGGTGAAAAATTTTATGTTAATAAACAAGAATTTAAACAATACAAGAAGGATTTTAAAGCCAAGGAAAAACAAGTTAGAAAAATATCTGATTTGAAGTAAATAAAAAACCGACTTACAAAAGTCATTTTTTAGCTGTTACATTATAATAGTGTTATTTTTTTTGGAGAAAGGATGTTTCTTTTGAAGGATTTTTTAATAAATAACTGGACTGGTGTTATTAGTGTTATTAGTTTGATTTTATCTTGTTTAGCATTATTTTTTAATTGGCAGAATACTAACATTAACAAGAAGAAATTTAAACATGAGCAAGATGATAAAAACAAAGCTAATATAGTTTGGCAAGAGGTAGGAGGAAATAGTAGTTTAGACGGTATTAAATTAATAAAAATAAGTAATATAGGAAACTCCGATGCAAAAAACTTTCGAATCACTATCAATGATAAAGAATTAGAAAAAATACAAAAGAATGATATAGTACCAGGAGATTCATATCCAACTAGTTATTCCTTTGACGGACTAAAATTAATTGATTCGGATAATAATTTTGTTCCAACTGAAACTAGTACAGGGTTATCAGTTACATTTGAACTTAGGTCTAACCTTATTAGTAGTCAATTCGTTACAGTAAAATTTATTTGGGATGATGAATTTAAAGAGAGAAGAGAAAAAGAATTTAAATACATACCTGGAAATACTAAATTGGCTAACTAATACTATTAAAAATCCGACTCCACATGGGAATCGGATTTTTTTATTTATCATAAGAGTTCTCCAATACATCAGCTATATAATCATACATATCTATAACCCTCATGAACTCCTGTATATATGGACCAGCTTCTTGTTCTTCTATCTGCTCTTTCAATCTCAAGATTTTTTCTTTTTTCTCTCTAAATTCATCCGCAATGGATTTCTTAATTTCATATTTTTCTCTATACCCTTCCATTTGTAAATCTGCAACTCTTAGCAAGAAATTAGTGGATAGATAATGAAATACCTCGACAAACTTATTTTTCGGTGAATTATCTACCGTAAAGGGATCCAAATTCAACTTAGGTAATTCACCATCATTCCCTGAAAAAGGAATATTTTTAGGCATATATCTATTTTTAGATATGTATAAGTTTTGACATGTATCGTTAATAGATTGATTATTTTCAAAAGAAATATTTATTATTTGATGTGCGAACATATTTCTTATTTTTCTAATTCTATCTAAGTTTTTATATTCGTCTTGTGAGATTAATCCTAAATAATAGCACGCTTTGATTTTCGAACTAAAATTAGAGAGTGCACTATTTCCCTCAAATAAATCTTTATCAATATCTTTTTCCTTAATCATAAATTGTTTTAAAATGTCTTTTAACTGTATTTCTAGTATTGAAGCGACAATGATAGCAATAGCTCTATCGCTTTGATTAGTAATCTCTTTTTCTAACTCTTGACGCCATTGTATAGGGTCCATTTTTTGATATAATTCATTCAGCTTTGTTTGATTAGTACTCACAAATCTCCCTCCAAATATACCAATATATACCTAAAATAACATGTTGAAGTCCTAGTTGTAAAACAAAAAAGAGCGCTCTTTGGTCAAGTTTTCTCTTTTTTATTAATTTACTTTACATATACTATATAAGTTTCATTTACAAGTATATAATATGTACTGTTCTTACTATTGTATACTCTATATTGTGGTGAACCGTTAGTTAGTAAATTAAAAGCCGACTCATAAGAGCCAGTTTTCTCGCTTTGTAAAACAAATTATTCGTGTGTGATAAGGACAAACACTCTTACAAATCAAGAATGATTACCTTGTACGATAGGTAAACATACAAGAAAAACGAGTTCATTTTTCATTTATTGTATTATGTGTAATTTATAAGTAAAGGAGTGTGATTATCCGTGAGCTTAAATAACGGAAGAAACTGTAACCATTCTGCGATTTCTTGTTCTGTTCCTGGTTCCGTTTCCGTTCCTTTTCCGGCTTCAGCGCCTTCGACCGCTACAACTTCCCAATTATTTTTTACTCCATTGCCACCAAACCCGCCTCCTATACCTCTTCCAGAAAATACGAGCAATATCACGATTATGGAGTTACGAGTCCCTGCCCAAGCGGTAGCAAGAGTAGCGAGACAAAGACCGCAAGTTAAACTAGATGCAACAATCGCTACAGAAATTCTTGCATTTCCAGGAGACGATGCTTTTTTTAGTGTCAATGACATTACGTATCAGTTATTCCGTAATGATGTACTACTTACAGATACGCTTGTATCCGGTAATTATCGAATTGCAGGGGAAGAGGACCTTTATACCTTTAATTCTACGTTTACGTGGGTAGATCTTCCACCAGATCCAATATTACCACCAAACCCGATATTACCAATAGACCCTATACGTTATCGAATTGTAGCAAATGTAGGCGATTATTTTCATGTAACAAGAGCTCAAGTTAGAAATCGTGGGTTTACTGGTGTGATTCATCCTACTGGTCCTATACTTCCTGCCCTTCCTACCGGTCCTATCTAAAACGGAATAAACAAAAATAAAACCGACTCCGTTATAGTTTGCAGAGCCGGTTTCTTTTTCATGGGTTAACGTACAAATTACTTTACGCTCACATACGCATCGCTAGCCGTAATGTAGTACGTGTTTCCTTTCGAATTGTGTACTTTGTATTGTGGTGATTCATTGACATTTACTTTTTCATCGATTGTAAATCCTAGTCCTGAATCTAAAGTTCCATTCACTCTCCCTCTAAAATTATCGTAAGGAGCATTATTTGTATTAGTTCTATATCTAGTAGGAATCATTCTATCATGTAGAAATAAAATAATAGGTTAGTAAACAAGCAGTTTTTTTACTACAACATAGAATAATATGACCCTTAATTGAAGGGAGGTATAAAAAATGTGCTGGGAACATGATTGTTGGAAATCTAAGGACAAGCATCATTGTGATTGTTGGAAGTGTAAGGAAGATAAGTGTCATTGTGATTGTTTCATTATTTGTTGTTGTTGTTGTCGAAAACATTGGTAAGATTTTCAATAAGCTTCATTTATAGTAATATATTTAGTAATTATTAAATTGCATTTTGCGTATAATACAAATGACATCTAGAGCAAGCACCATAGAAAAGTACCATCTTCAACTGGGGAAGATGGTACTTTTGGTTTTATATGAATACATTGAGAATTGACTACATATAATTTTTAATAGGTTCAAGAGAAACCACAAGAAAAAGGGCATTCCTCCCAATTCAGAATGCTCTTTTTTCATTTCCTACTTCACATATACATAGGCTTTATTTGCAGTAACATAGTATGTTTTACCTTTGCTGTTGTGTACCTTGTACTGCGGAGAACCATTCACCATGACTTTTTCATCAATAGTAAAGCCTAAGCCTGTATCTAAAGTACCAGCAACATTTTTATCCTGCCAAGATGGGGAATCATAGAAACGTAGGTTGTCCACTTTGGATACAACACGTTTTCCTACAATAGAAGAATCTACTGTGCTTTTCTTATCAAATTTCACATAAGAAGCATTATATTGAATCCATTGATTTCCTCCAAGATTTAACCATCCATCTTTTTCAGACCACACAACATATGATTCTGGTTTGTTAAGTTGACGAATTACAGAATAGCTTGTATCTGGTCCTTTGCGTAAGTTGACATTATAACCATTAATGTATGCCACTCCATCCGTTACTGCTGTTGGTACTTCTTCTGGTTTAGATGGTTGTTCTGGAACAGAAACATCAACATTAGAATTATTGTATGCACGTTTTACATCAGCGCGGAATTGCACTTCTGATACACCATGACTACGTAAGTAATCTAATGGGTCTTCGTGGTCAGTACCGCCAAGATGATGCGTCACATCGCTATGCGTCCACAATCCTTTTTCTACACTAATACCACGATCACGTAGAATTTTAGCAAGTAACTTCACGTATTTGTCATAGCTGCGTTTAAATTTCTCGTAATCTCTTGTTTCACAAAGTTCAACATGTACAAAACGCTTATTAGCACCTGGACCCGCACCATAAGCAATATACTTTGTATTAGCAATTTGAATTGTTTCATTCCAATCTACTGCATAATGAACGAAAGCATTACGCCATGTACGAGTTTCATATTTTTGAATATTAATAGCTGGTGCTTCTAGAGTTGCTGTAGAATGTGCTACAACACCCTCATAAGCACCCACACCATAGCGATATGGTTGTTTTGGTAAATCTGGAATAATTAAAACCCTGTCAGCAAATGCACTCGTTACAATCGATAATACTAAAACAATGGCTAATAAAACCGATGAAATCCCCTTTAATGTTTGTTTCATTTCACATCAGCATCCTTTTTTAAAATTTTTGTGTGGTCAAATAATCCACTTGCTGACAGTCCGATGATGATTCCTTGAAATACATTTGTTTTGATATCTCCGCCCAAAAATAAAACGCCTAGCACAATGCCAAGCGTTAAATTTAATAACGGAATGTATTTTGTTTGTAATCCAATCGTTTTTGCAATTTGTGAAAGACCAACAACAATTCCAATCATGACAGCTAAACTAATCATTACATACCACCTCCTTTCAATAAGAAAGCGAGAATAGCTGCGATGATTCCACCAACAATACTTTTCACAAGCCAATTTGTATTATTGAGGATTTTTTCAATGTTTTCTTCAATTTTTGCTACTTTGCTTTCCACAACAGCAAGGCGTATCTCTACGTTCTGCATCTTGGATTTGTTCTCTTCACACTCTTTACATTTATCCACTTTGACCACCCCTTTTTAGGCAAAATAAAAAAGCCTGCTTTTGCACGCTTAAACTTGTTAGATTCTTTTTATTGCCACTCTAGTTTCATTTGCTACGAACGCGGTGTTGTCATCGTGCCATACAGAAACCTTTATTTTTTGACCTTTAGTAAAGTACCACGTATAAACACCGCCAACACGACCAGTCATACCAGGGAATCCATTTCTAGTTGAAGCAATTGGTGAAACGTCTCCGGCTGGAAAATGAAGGTATAGAATTATCTGACCCTTATCCCAAGCAATCGTACCTTCCATAAATGCTTCTATTGTATACATTCCAGTTTCGTTTATAGTGTAACTAGTACCGTCGAACGTTGCCGGGTTATCACCTTGCGTGTAATTAGGTTTTGTGGCGTGTTTTAACGTTCTGTAATCGCCAGCCGAATAACTATTTTTAACATTAGTCCAAAAAACGCTGACCGACTTTTCGCTACTCGCCCCCATCGGAATCACGTTAGTTATTTCAACTTCTAAATCAGTACCAGTTGCCACATTATGCATAACTAAATATGAATCATCAGTTGTACAATGAACAGTTATAAGTTTTCCTTTATAAGTACAACCACCTTCGGTTTCGTATACCCATGCATTTACGTCTGGTATATCGTTAGGGAACTTCTTTCTAATTGCTGTTCTTAATGATGACTTTGTATACCTTACCGCATCTTTAAGTTGTCCAAGGCTATCAATAACGCTTAATCCTGGTCGCGTGTTTTCAGCGCCTTGCATCAAAAACGTATAACCACTATTAACGGCGATACCTTGAGTTTTTTCGAACGGGTCTTTGGTTGTTTGTATGTCTTTTTCGATTGGAGTACCTGGTGTCCCTTTTGTGATGTCACTCCATTTGTAAATATACATTTTTACGATTCTACCAGAACTATCTTCTTCATACGTGTAAAATTGCTCCCCGTCCCTTACTCCTAACGTTCTTCTACCTTTTAGCATATAAGAACTAGTTATTGTGCCTGTTTCGAAATTAAGGATACGATAAGACGAATCTGCTTTGGTTCTTACAATGAAATTAGTTTGTTTACCAGTACCGCTATCAGTTTCGAAGTAAGGCAATGATTCTGTATAACTATTTGGTTCTATTGTATATCTTCTTGTCGCTAGTGGTTTTCCGGTGTAATCGAATTTATCGATACGAGCTATAGTACCGTAATCTTGATAGTTAGCGAAAATTTCGCCTGTCTCGTCTTTGATATTTAAACCTTGTAACCAACATTTAGAACCTTCAATCATTTGCCAAAATGGTATTTTAGCAATAACATTTACTTTATTTAATTGGAAAAGTGGATCTGTCATACTACTAATATCTGTATTTATTTTATTAATAGCATTCTGTGCATTTGTTAAATCCGTTGTAACTTTTACTAAGTCTGTTGCAACCTTAGCGACATCTTTCATATTCGCATGTTCTTCCCAACCAGTCCATCCATAAGTACCGTTGTAGTAATTTGTAAAGAAGGCTCCTTTATAATCCTTTGCAATTACAAACCCGAACTGAGGGGCATTTAAAAATGAAATACCTCTCCAACTCATTTTGCTAGGTATATTCCCATTCTGAACGGTACCAGAACAGTAGATTGTATTCATCCCAACTCCCTTATTCGCAATTTCATCCAAAATATTCTTTGATGTTTCACTAACAGAAATAGTTGCTGCACCTTTATCGGTTGTGATTTTTGGTATTTGAACACCCTTATCATTAATTAAGGTTGTTAACTCTGCAACTTTGTTCTGTGCTTCCACAATTTTTTTATTTGTATCATCAATTTCTTTTCGATACCCGGCAACACTCTCTAATGCTTTTTCAAAATCAGAAATATAGTTATCTATATTGATGTTCCCTTGTTTTACATCACGACTTAACACGACTTTTATATCTTGTGTAGTAAATCTTTCTTCACCTTTTTCAAAGGCAAAATAAGCCACCCAGACACTAGCGGAAACGGCTGCTGCTGAAAAGATATATTCAAAAACACCATTCGAAGCATCTATAATTTTGCAATCATCACGAATAAAGCTACCTAAATTGCTACCAGCTTCGTATTTAATCGTATATCCAGATAAATTGCATGGATAACCACCATCTTTTAAAAGTACAGTTAATTTCAGACCGTTTTTATCATTAATTCTTGAAGTAATAACCTTTGTAAAATGAGGGTTTGCTATATCTATTGTTAGTGTTTGCGTCTTCACTTTATCACACCCCTTTTCTAAGACGTCTAGATGGTTTTCTGATGCGTTTTGGTTTATTTCTATGTCTAATGTTCCCTTTAGGTTGTATCGGCTCTAATTCTTTGATTCTAGCATCTGTTTTTGTTACATACTCTTGAAATGCTTTTGTTAATTGCGAAACCATAGAATATACACTTACACCTGTTTCTTCTGCTTCATTTGGAATTACAAGCCCATAATGTGTTGGGATATCATTTGTTGTTAGAATCGGATCTCCTTCTTTTCGATTCATACGCATTTCATAAAGTTCTTCCATGTCTGTTTTAAGGTTGTATTGTTTAATATCCCAATCCATTACTTTCTCTAACGAGCTAAATTGTATATTACGAATGTTCGTCTTGTATTTTTTCTGAGAAGAAACTTTAAAATCAGAAGCCATGACTCCATTCCAATAAGTCCCTAGTCCGCTCCTCACTTGTAGATAAGTACTGTCAGTTGTACTTGAATTTCGTAATAAAATACTTTGAAACACAAGATCTGTTTCTCCAGCTGGTGAAAGTCCAAGACTTAATATTCGTTTCGCTCCCTTTGAAAAATAAAAATCTTGAGCACATTTAAAATACATATTTCCATTCATGGAATTAAGGTCAATGTTATTCTGGGATTTTATTTGCATGTCATTGCCAGAATTCAGATACATATTGAAAGTTTTAGCATTCAAACTAACGGTGTCTTCTGCATATATTGATGCGTCTCCTTCTTGGTTCAAATGCAAGGCTGATGCATAATAAACTGTAGGATAATCAGAATAACCTCGCATTAATCCTAAACTAGCTGTCTTCTTCCCATCTGCTGCGTCAGTGAGTTCTAGCATTAATACATTATCAGTATCAGCATCAGCATTACCGCCTAAAATGAAAGTTGGTTGTAATACGCCATATCGGTTATAGTAATACCCTAGAAAAGCCCGTACTTCATTTGATTCATAGAGACGTATAAATTGCTTTGTTAGATGCACATAGTTTGTACTATCAGATGTTCTTAAAGTAGCACCACTTATTTCTCCACCTTTAATTAAATTCCCGTTCATTGTTCCAGCAGTAATGAAATCAGCGACAATTCGCCCATCCATAGTTATGGCCGTTGAATACGGTCCATTAATCCCTGTGGAAGAATAGCCAAAACCATTAATATTCCATTGCCAAACCCTTGAAGCAGTCATTTCATCTTTTGTATCCATAATTAAAATTCTATCTGGATGAATTCGAACATGACCACCAAAACCACTATTAATAAGATTTGTTGCATGCTCTTTTGCTGCATTTAAAATATCATTTGGCATGTTTGATATTTCATTTTCCATTTGATCCACTTTACCAGCTATATCAGTAAACGATTTTTTATAATTTCCTATTGTGATACTCTTGTATTCTTTTTTTATCGGATCATACTTATACGATATAACTTTAGCTTGAATATGAATCCCATCTTCAATGTGTTTGACAGTAACTGTGTCACCCATCCACACTCGTTGTAATACTGCATAGTTTTTATATTCTTCAGTCTGAGATAGCTCTTGAAATTCAACTTTATATGTTGCTTTTGGTTGATCCACATGCTGAATGTCATACATTTCCTTAGCTTCTGCACGCATCCGTTTATAAGCTTCTTCAAGTGGAATAGCATCATCATCTTTAGCATTTTGACCAACTGCTGCTTTTATATGATTAAATTCCACAACTCTAATTTTAGGTTGAGGATATTTATTTATATTAGGACTGTCCACATATTTCTCTGGTAGCAATAAGCCATCAAATCCTTTAGGCATGATACGAGTAACAGGACTTTTCCAATCCACATTTCCCTCATATCCAAGTAAATCTTTCTTATGTTGAATGGTAACTCCTCTATCCATTCCGCGATTCTTGAGCATTTTCACATCAAAGTTATCTCGTTTTAATTCACCGCCCCAACGGTTTATAAAAGAGTTATCCTGACTATTATCTAAAATCGCTTCGACTGGATTTTTCCTTACAATACGCGCGTTTGCAATGCTTGGTATGTCTGAATAAAAAGTAAAAGGATGCTTGTATTGGCATCCTGCGGACAGACGACTCATTGCTGCATTTCCATTTGTAGCCTGAATAAATATATCTTCAATTAAATTTTCCGTTAAATCATAGAAAACATGATAACACTGTACTCTTATTTCACCCATACTAATTGTTGGTGTAGCAATTCTAAATAATTGATTACCATCAGGAGTTGGAGCTTTTACAATGCACATTCCTTCAATTTCTAATCCATGAGAAGCAAACAATGGATAAGAAAAACTTAATGAATATAAACCGTTTAGTATTTCTTCAACTTCTGCATCGTAAATTTTTGCATCTAATACACCAAGACCATTATGAGTAAAATCTGTTTCATTTGGTTTATATAAGGTAATCATACATATCTCCACCTAGGTCTAATTGTTATTGATTGGACTGTACCTGACCAAGATATTCTATTGCTCCCAACATTAAATATTGGGAAATCACCAACCATTTTATTATTCATAGGTACTGTACCTATATACGCTTCTAAAATTTCAGAATCAACTACTACAGAACTTTCAATATCTTTAAGTTGGAAAGTAATATCATTTATAGTTATATTGACTGTACCTTTCGCAACAATCCACATTTTTGGTTCTGATTCGAATGTACCGGGGTTATATATTAATCCTTGTTCATAAATTGTAATGCTTTCATCTTCTGCATATTCGAAAGGATCCAATGTGAATTTCACCTCAAAATAACCGTATTCTTCAATATCATTTTCTATATCGTCTATCTCTACATTTTTAATCTTCCGATAAACAATATCATCGTTGAAATGAAGTATTTTTCCATTCAAAAGCCACGATTTCATACGACGAATTAAAGGTTTTATATTTTCATCTTCCAGCAAGTTAAATTTAATTGTAAAAGGGACGTCTTCATACGCCCCTTTCTTTGTTAGTGAACCATGCCTTCCTGGTACTTCTATATGCTCAACTTTTCTTTTAGCTGTTGGAATTTTGGGACGCTCTACCATTGACAGTTGAAAATCACTAGCTAAAAATTCATCTATCCTTACATCCAGCAATGTTAGTTCCTCCCTACTCCTAAGTTTAAAGTTTTTCCTCTTTGCGCAAACCAATCATCAGCTTTTTCAAACATATTATCAATATCACGTTCATTTCTTACAGTGTTATAAAAATTAACTGTGGTTGGTCCATTCTCAACCTTTTGTATAGACTGTACTGATCTTGCGGCTACTGATGAAAGATTAGAAGAAATGGATTCTTGTTGCTTCTTATTATACATATCAAAATCTTGTATATCTGGCTTTGCCCATTCTGATATATTTTCAGCTGCTTTTTGAATCGATCCCTTCATACTATCCATACCAATGACAAGACCTTTACCAATATTTTTACCGACCATATCACGCATCCAGCGTGATGGAGAGTGGATATTTAGTGCATCTGTAATGGTGTCTTTAATGCCGCCTGCGATTTCTGTCACTTTGTCCCACACTGCGCTTGCCATTGAGCCAATACCTTTTATGAGTCCGGAAATAATATCCTTACCAATCTGCCATAAGTCAATATCTTTAAGGGTATTAAGTATCTTAGGTACGATATCAGTTAAAATCGTTGAACCGAGTTGTCCTGCCATACTGATAATGCCTTTGATTAAAGACCAGATTAATTGAACGCCAGCTTCAAGGATTTGCGGTAAATTTCTAATCAGCTCACCTACTAAAGTGGTGATAAGCTTTAAAGCTGCTGCAACTAACTCTGGTAGGATTTTTACAATCCCTGCAATTAATGCCATTAAAATCTTTACACCTGCTTCAATAATTTTCGGCAAGTTTGCAATTAACGTTTCTGCGATTTTAGCTATAAGTGTTAAAGCTGCATTAATTAACTGTGGCAATATCTTAATAATCCCATCAATTAATGCCATCAGAATTTTAACACCTGATTCAATGATTTTCGGTAAATTTTTTAAGATTGTATCAGCTATTTTTGTTATCAAATTAACCGCTAAATCTATCAATTGTGGCAAAATCTTAATAATACCGTCTATTAAACTTGTTAGTACTTTAACACCAGTTTCCACAATTTGAGGGAGATTGGCTGTAATTGCATTTATTAATGTGGTTATAACAGTAATAATTGCTAGGGCAATCATAGGTAAAGCTTGCGTAATACCTGTAATCAATGAAACTAATAAATTTATCCCCATTTGAATTAGCTGAGGTAAAAATGACATAATGCCATTTATTATTGTTTGAATAATCGTTACAGCAATTGGTATCAACTGTGGAATCATCTGCATAATTCCGTTTATTAAAGTCATAATTAACTGTAATCCTGTTTGGATAATTGTAGGTAACACTAAAACGATACCAGAAATTAAAGTTTGGATAATTTGCATTCCAGTTTGAACAAGTAAAGGCAGATAAGTAGCAATTGATTGTGAAATAGTGTTTATTACATTAACCATTGCTTCCAGAATTATTGGGAGTGCTAAGACTAATCCATTCACAAGATTTGAAATAATTTGCGATCCAGTTTGAAGAAACTGTGGTAGTACCGTTGTAATGAAATTAGCTATATTCGTGAAAATATTTGTAATGGTTTCAAGGATAATCCCTGAATTTGCATTTAGATATTCTGCAATCGCTGGTAGAAACCTAGAAACTGAAATAATTACTCCCGGTAGCCCACCGATAATTGCAGCCGCTATTGATGGACCAATTGTTTTGAAAATCTCGCCAATTTGACTAAAATCACCTTGAAAAGCCAACTTAACTGCATTAAAAAGTCCAACAATTACTTCTCTAATCTTAGCTGTAGCTTCACCTATTTTTTGAGCTGCATTTTGAAAACCTTCTGGCAAATGGGTAATCCAGTCATTTAGATAATCACCATCTGCTGCAGTCCAAAATAAATACTTCCCCAATGCGACTAATGCTGTAGAAAAACTTTGAATACTACTCACTACAGAAGTAATGCTATTCTTAAATCCTTCGTTATTTTGCCACAAGTGTTTAATTCCAACGACAAGACCAGCAATCGCTGCAGTAGCGGCTATAACTATTCCTACCACGATTCCAACTAGACCAGCAACAGCCCCAATACTTAAACCAAACATACCAGCAACACTGGATAAGGTTATAAATACTGGGGCTAACGCCATACAGGCTCCAACAAGGATACCAAGAGCAGTAACGATTGTTGTTAAAGCTGCCGCTAATGCTGGATGTGCTGAAACCCATGTAGCAAATGCAGCCACAACCTTGGCTATTACGGCTAATACTGGTTCAAGAGCCATTTTTAAATCTGCCATCGCTTTTTGTAATTGAACTGCAGGTGAAGCGTCCATCTTTTTTATAGCATCATTCAATTGATCTTGATTTTGCTTACTTTTGTCCTGTACGTTAGCTAAACCTTTATATACGGCAAGCATATTCTTGCCTTGATCTTCCCACTTTGTTTTAAAGATTTCTGTTGCAAGAGCATTTTGTAATGATTTATCCTTAATTCCATCAATCCACGTAGCGACTTCAGCCATCGCTTTTGAACCGCCTTCGCCACCTTCAGCAACCGCTTTTCCCCATTCTTGCATTTTTTCAGTGGACATTTCTGTACCTACTAATAAATCAGAAAGAGCCTTTGGAACTTCTTGTCCAAAAGCCGCCATGTTAATTCTGCCTTCCTTTACCCCATCATTGAGATTATCCAGGTTCCAGCTCTTTGTATTTATCCCTTGCTCAAAAATAGATTGTATTTCTTTGGCATTGAATCCAGCGTTTTTCATCTGCATTCCATACTCTGAAACCGTGTCTAATTGTTCAGGTGGAAATCCTGCTTTTAATAGAGAATTCATTAAAGCAATAGCTTGTTCGTTTGATACACCTATCCCAGCAGCAACTTCGTTTGTTTCTTGAATTAACTCTGCAAAATCTACTCCTGCATAGGAATTTGCAACAACAGCCGCGCCTTTTACAATAGAAGCATTAACTTCATCAGAAGCATTTTTATTTAATGCCCATTGTCGCCGTGTGCCTTCTAATGCTTCTTCCACATCAACGCCATATGCTTCTATACTTCTGACAGTCTCTTCTACAGATCGTTTCGATGACTCTGGAACCTCAAAAACCACATCTATTTTTGTTTTTAATTTAGAAGTATCAAGTGCTTGTTCAATAGCTCCAGATATCCCACCAGCAGCAACCATTCCACCTAACATGTTTTCTAAATCAATATCTAATTCCCTGAAACTTTGGCTAGCGCGTTCTGCTTCTCGTGAGAGTTGTCTTAATTCATTTCGAACATTCTCAATAGAGTTACCATCATCAATAGATCGTAAAGAACGTTGTAATCTTTCTATATCTGTTTCTGTTCCTAATGCTTCACGACCAATTAACTCAATAGCTTGTTCTAATTGTCTAGAAGATGCTGTACCTTGCCGAATAGCGTTTGTAAGATTACTCCCTAATGCATTAGCAAAATGATCTACACTTGTACCAGTCGCTCGAAAAAGAGTCTCTAATTGTTGGGTTGTACTAGCTACTCTTCTACTTTCATTTTCTTGTTCTTGTAAACTTCTATTAGTTGCATCGATTTGATTTTTTAATTTTTGTTCAGCAGTCATTGCTTGCAATAATTTGGTTTCGTACTTCTGTACTTCAGCCGAATTTTCACCATAACTTTGCTTAGCTCGATCTAATTGTTGCTGGTAATTTTGAATTTTACTTGTTGCAAGTGTATGTTGTTCACTTAAATTACTGATTTTTAAACGAAGTTTGTCAGTTTCAGAAGCATTTTCACCAAGCTGCGCTCTTTGTAATTCATACTGTGCTGCTAGTTTTGAAGAAGAAGCTTTTAATTCTTCCTCTGCTCCTTTTAACTCTTTTAACTTTTGTATAGCCTTTGCAGACTCACTTGTACGTTCACTTTCAGCTTCTCTTGCTTGTTTTAAGCTATCAGAAGTTTGTTTTATGCTGTTTGCAAGTTGTTGCTCTGTAATTTGTTGGCTTCTTAATTTCGCTTCTAATTTTGCAACTACAGTTGAATTTTCACCGTATAACTGTTTTGCTCGTTGAAGATGTTCAGCAGTTGTTTGTGTAGCCCTTTTTGCTACTGCATATTGTTGAGATAAGTTTTGTAATTTTGCTTGTAACTTTTCCGAATCCGTTGACGTCAACTTCATTTGTTCTTGTTGTAATTTCATTTCTTGACGAAGTTTCTTTGACTCTTGATTCATCCCTCTTATTGCGGCATTAAATTCTTTATCTTGCGCTCTAAAGGTAACTTCAATTTCCGAATTATTTCGTGCCATTTTCTCACCTGCCTTTACTTTGGATTGTTACTCCAAGATTTAAATGCTGATATCCCTTCATAAATGCGCTCAACAGAAGCTATTGGTTCATGCCAAAAAGTCTCTGAATCAATTCTAGAGACTAGACAATATAAAACGTATTTATCCTCCACACATTCAAGATTAATCTTTGGAGCCTTTACTTTTTTTCGCCTTTACTTCCAGTGCTTGTGTTTTTCTGAAATTCAGCAGCAAATTTATTTGGATCCTGGCTGATTACATCAACAACGAGCTTTGCGTATAATTCCATTGATTCCGCTAACGAGTCATGATATTTTCTTAAAAATTCATCGAATGATAAGTCAGTTTTTGGATTCGCGCCCTTAAATGCCAGGTAAATAATTCTTTGAATGCTAGTTTGATCGATCTTTTCAAATGCAGATAAATCAGAACTATTTCCTTTATCAATTCCTTCTAATGCCTGGAATTTTAATAAATCACTAATGATTGAGCTCTCAATTAATCCTTCTTCTTTTCCTTTTTTTAATGCATAATTTGTTAAGAATGCTGGATACTCTTGTTCATTCACAAAACGTTGCTCGTACTCGCCATCTACCTTTACGAATTCAATATCTTTTAATGTAACTTTTTGGATTTTCATATACTATATCCCCACTTAAATTTATTTTTTATTAAATCTATCGAAAAAAAGCCCCGTATAAAACGGGACTTAAGCTGTAACTGTTGCTTCTACTAGGGCAGTATTAAATTGTGTATGCCATTTAGTCGCAACTGTTGCATCTTCTAATTCAGAAACGAACGCTTCATAATAGAATTTATTTTTTTCATCCGGTAAAGCAGTGAATTCCAATTCTAACATTGCTAATTCTTCTTCACCATTCGCAATAGCAAACTTAAATCCAGTAGCGTTTGCACAATTTGGGAATGCGATTAATTTAACGATATCTTCGAATTCATCCACAACATCAGCAGTGAATACAAAGTCAGTACCTTTAGATTCAGTACCATATGACCAAATTCCAGGCTTCAATCCAGCTGTTTCAAATCCGAAATAATCACGCGCTACTTGTACTGGAATGTGTGCGGAAACTGTAATGTTAATTTGTGTTGTTTTTGTTTTCTTTTTCAACGTAACAGCACCACATAGTTTTTTCATTTCAGCTACTTCTGGTTCACCTTCAATACTTCCCACACAACCAAACTTTGTACCAGGTTGTTGTGTGCCACCTTTTTTAAATTGAACACTCGCATTTTTAATGGATACGGAATCAAACTCTTCAATTGCTGTAACAGCCATTTATATTTCCTCCCTTAATACTTTGTCTACACCTTCGTGTAGCTTCTCTAAAATTTTTGGTGTTGCATTTTGTATTCCACGTTCAGCGAATCGTTGTTCTAGTGGATTATGTGAACCTCTACCTTCGTTCGGGAACACAAGGTATCCAAAACTACCTTTTTTATTGGCTGATCCGCCACGTGAAATAACTCTAAAACCTAAGTTTAACTTTTCGCTTTTTGACCAATTGCTATTTTTAGCATGGGTTTTATTACGAACACTCCACTTAGACCTAGAAACCGGAATAAGTTTTGTAATTTCTTCTGTTGCAATACGAATACCATCTGTATGAAGAATATTATTTATAGTCGGCTCCATTTTGTTTGGTAACCGCATCATTTTCTCTTCAAGCCTTTGCAACTGTTCAAATTCAAGATTAAATACACTCAATTGGTATCACCCTCTTAAATGTAAAAACTACTCTATCAATATATCTATCTGTATCTTTCACTTGAAGACGATCATTTCTAGAAGCTGTAAAAGATACCATTTTCACCTTACTAACAAGTGAAATAATATCGATTGTTTGTTCATCTAGGTTATCTTGATTTTCAGATAAATAATTGATATATACATTTTGAGAAACAGATCGGTCATTTGTGGAGGGCTCGAATTCACCATATTCAATTATGAAGCAGTTGTATTTATCTTGTTGTAATAACGATTCTTCATCTTCTGCTAGTTCGTCTTCCACAACTAACAGATTGAAATATGTTTCCAGTCCCGTTTTAATCCCTTTCTTTTGTTCCTTCATCAATACTTTTGATTTATCATTCACGCGATTTCACCACCTGTTGCAAATAAAAGAAAAGATATCGCTTATTGGAATCAGAATCAGCTTTAATCACGTCATATTCAATCCCATCAATCAATACCTTAAGTTTATTTTTGTTAATTTTCTTAAAAGAAGGTGGATACAATGTTTTTACTTTATAATCTAGACCAGTTGTTAAAACGCCAACTATTTGATAGTCGCTATCACGAATAGACATTTCTTTATAGGCAAGTCTTCCTTCTGGTTGAAAGACCTCTCCTATTCTCTTCCCATTTTCGGAACGCTCGGTTTTTTTATAGCCATATTGGAAGAAACCATCATTAAATGTTTCTCTATAATCCTTAATTGCCATTAATCACACCAACTTTACCCAAAGCTACATTTAAAATTAACTTGGATAATTCATTCTTATAATTCTTTTCAAATTCGTCAGCAGCGTTGTTATATACATATCGACAACGTTCTAACAGTAATTCTTTTGGTACTTCCTCCACATCATAATTAAAAGACGCATTTGTCAAATTAACCAAATACGCCTTTCCACGTGAAAGAATTTTATTTAAGTGTGCATCTTCATCATTCCATGTAATTTTAAGATGGTCTTTCAACTCATTTAGAAGATTATCCATTCACATCACCCTCTAATAAAGTGATCAGGTCTGATTTCGTTGCACTCGATTTATAGGCAATCCCTTGTTCATCTAACTGTGATTGAAGTTCAACCTTTGTTAAAGATGAATAATTTATCCCTTCATTTAGAAGGGTTGGATTAGGGTGTTACTGTGTCACCTAATGTACTAACATCGAATACAAGGAATGATTTATTATCTTTCGGACGACCGTTTGCGTACTGTTTACCAATATACACGCGCTCATCTTCAATGAATTTCACTTCATCAGAGTATTCGATTTTTTGAGTGGAACCAAGTCCTAAGAAGTAATCTTTTGCCATTCCAGCAACCGCTTTTCCAGTAGGAACTTCTGTCGATTGGATAAATTGCATAGGAATAGCTGTGTTTTGCACATATTCTCCATTTGCATTTTGGAAAGTAATAGCAGGGAAAACACGTGACCAGTAATCAACTGGATTCACAACCATGATCACATTAGATACATTTCGTTTTCCGCCATCTGTAAGTGGAGCCATGATTTCTTTTCCTAGTGACTTAGGAGTTAAATCTTTTAAAGTAACAGCCGTTTTGTCTGGGTAAACACCACCGACAACCGCACCATTTAAATCCTTCATCATTCCAATCGGTTCACCGTTACCAGTACCACTGATAACTGCTTTTTCAAGCGCGATATATAAAGATTCCATTAGAACAGTACGAACATAACGATCTAACCATTCTGGGCCCAAGTCCAACATAGCTTTACAAACAGGGATATATGCGCTTAATTTGTATAGGTTTAATTGTACTTTTTCGAATCCTTCATCCATGATTTGTTTAATGTCATCACATAATTTACCCCACCAAGCTGCTGGAATCTCACCTTTTTTCATAATCCATTCAGTTAAACCTGTTACATTCACAAAATCAATTGCTTGAAGTAATGGACGGTTCTTCACTAAATCTTCAAACACACGTTCAATAACAGTAGCTGGAATTAATTTTTCAACACCTGCAAATGCTTCACCGCTTGCAATTACTTCATTGTAATATGAACGCTCTTCATTTGTTAAAGCGTGAAGCCCACGAGAATTTAACACCGCTTGGTTGTTTAAGTTACTTGCAATTTCACTTTTAACCGATGGTGTTACTTCATTCAAAATATTCATTTGAATGACATTAGCCATTTTGGTCATCGCAGCTGCGTACGCTTCATTATCGTTATTTTCAATAGCTGTTTTAAATTCATTTTCAACTTCTACCATACTATTATTATCTCGATCTAAATTTTTAATCGTCATTTTCATTCTCCTTCCAAATTAAAAACTACTTGCTATTATCCAAGTAGTTCATCATCATTCCTGTTATTTGATTTGTACTTGCTACAATCGGTTCACTTGGTTCACTTTGTTTCTTTTTATTACGGAATTTTTGTAGGAAGTTATTTTTAAATTCTTCTGGATCTAATTCTTCCTCTTCTTCCTTCGCTTCATTCACTTTGTCAGCTAGTCCAATTTCAACCGCTTCACTTGCTGTAAACCATGTCTCATTTTCGATCATTGTTTCTATTTCAGAACGTTCCCCTTCAAAACGAGTCATGTAGATATCAGCGATTGATTTATCGATTCCCTCGAGTGCATTAAGAGTTTTTTGAATGTCTGACTTTGTACCCCAAGCCCATGTAGAAGCTTCATGAATCATTAGCATAGAGCCAGTGTTCATAATCAACTCATCAGCTGCCATAGCAATTAAAGATGCTGCAGAAGCGGCTAATCCGTCCACATGAATAACTACTTTTGATGAATGGTTCTTCAATTGATTGTAAATAGCGATACCATCAAACACATCACCACCACCACTATTTAAATGAATTGTAACAGTATCAGATTTCACATTCTTAAGTGCATCTTCAATATCCTTGGCTGAAGTAGAATCTCCCCACCAGGATTCACCGATAGAACCGTAAATCGTAATTGTGGAGGTATCTTCTGTTTCTTCTGCTTTAAATGAATGCTGAACATTAGCCAAATGACTGTATTTTTCATTTTTATAACGTCTCATCTCCCTCACCTCCTTTCAATGAATCAGCTTCTTGATAGTTCTTTGTAACGAATCGTTTATTTGCCCATTCCTCTTTAAGTGGTTCTCTACCAAGAATAATTAATATATCGTTAATGGATAAACCGCCAATGGCAAAGAGTTTGTCCATAGCTGTTGCCATTTTAGTAATATCTACAACTTTTATTTTTGTTGTATCAATTTTTAAATACGTTCGATCCATATATTCTTTCTTTGTATACATCTTTCGATTAAATTCATCTTGAATCAATTCAGCAATCGGATTAATACAGAAAGCCAGGAATGAATCCATTTGCTTTTCAATGTCAGCCACATCGCCTTTTAAAATACCAATTGGCACATGAAAGGCTGTTGCTACATAACTAAATATGTCATTAACTAAGTCGCTGATATCACGGCTTGTACTATTGTTTGCAACACCGTTTTTACTGTCACTCATATCTTCAATGACATAACCATCTTGCAATTGGAAAGCAGAACCAACTTTATCAGCGTTAAACCAGTTCAGTAATTGACTTTCAAACATCTCATTAATCGCTTCTTGCGTTTCTGTATCTTGCGCCCTTAAAAAGTCACCTTTGATTAATAAACGTTTGTTATTCTTTCTTTTGTAATAATCAATTGAAGATGAAATTAATTTACCGAAGCTGGCATACATTCCATCTATAACGTGCATAATATTGCGGTCATTTAATTTGAAATGGAACACTTCTGATTCATTAAAAGCTTTTTCAAAAGTGAAATCACCAATTGTAATATTTCTATAAATGTTTTCTTTTAATGCGAATTCATTAACATCAAAAGAATCAGCAATATACAATTGTTTATTTTGCATAATAACTACGCATTCGTTATTCATAATTAAATGATTGACCAGGCTATGCATAAATTCTGATGCATTTTGATTTTGGTTCGGTTGTACATTTAGTAAATAATGATTTTCCCCACGCTTCTCTTTACCTTTTTCAAACGTTTGAAATTCACACCTGGTCAGAGCATTTGCGATTATATCAATGCAACTCTCCACGGCTAATCGTTTGTAATAGTAATCAATCCCTAAATCATAGCAACATGAATCTAAAGTAAGAGTACTGTTACTTCCAAAAAAACCGCGTACCCAGTCTACTAAACCCATATTCTCACCTCCTTTACACATTAAATGATCTGAATATTTTTCTAACATTATCCTTTGTTAAAGCGTTAGATTCTTTCAATTCACTATCTAAATTAAGAGCATGTAAAAAAGCGTGAAAACCATCGGTCTTCCGCTTCTCTGGATCAATTTTCGCATATTCAATATTTCCATTGTTTTTATTGTCCTTGAATGAATTCCACACGTACCAACGCATCAATAAATCATCACCAAATACTAATTTTTCATTGATAAATAAATCATCCACGAGTGGCGACAACTTAGAATGTGTAATATGTCCTCTTCGAACAATTTCAACATCAAATCCTGCTTCCTCAAGTACTGGTCCCAACACACTTGCACGGTGTGAGTCCATACAAATCTTTTTGATTCTATATTTCTTTGCCATTTCTAAAAACCAGTTTTTTACCCGGTGTGGATTAATAGATTTTTCTGTTCGGATAATCGTACACAATCCTTTTGCTTCTGCTTCTCGGATAACATCCATATTGATATCTTGGATATCCAATGCAATCTGATTAATAAAAGAATGGTGTAACCAATATCGCTTATTATCTTTTTTGAATAATAGCCCCATTCCACAGAAGTCTCGTACTTGTGCAAAGTCCACAGCACCAATACATTCAGCTCCAGTTAAATCTGGTATAGGTTGATTTGTTTTCTCTAATTCTTTCCAGGTACAAACTGTTTCTAAAATATTTGAAATCGGGATATTCATACGCTTTGTCATAAATTCGACTCGTAACTTTGAGTTACGTTGCATTTTTTGATATTCCCGTTTCATTTTTATCTTCAGTTCATCATTGTATAGCAAAGAAGGATTTGCTTTCTCCCAGTTTGCTGGATCATCGACTTCATCTTCACTATCTAACTTACAAATGAACGGCAAAAAGTGAATATCCTCAATTTCACCAGATAAAATCAATTTTGCAGTTTCTTTTAAATCATCAAGCGGGCCACCTCTTACATGTCCATCTGTTGTGGTGTAGATGATGCGTGAGCCTCTTACTTTACCTTGACCACTTGTATAAACGTTGATATTATCGTAATCTTCGTATTCATGTGCTTCATCGAAAATCACACAGCCAGTACGTTTACCATCTTTTGTACGAGAATTAGAAGTGTTATATTTCAAAACAGATTTTGTTTTCTTATGTTGAATTTCAACCATTGTCCATTTGAAGTTCTTTTTGAATTTCTCTGTAAAAGCTGATGTTTCAAGTACATTATATACATCGGTAAATGTTCTTTTGGCTTGTTCTTCACTCGTTGCAACTACATCAATATCATAGTTATCTATTCCGTGGTGACTAGTCATCATATAAAAAGAATCATATGCCGTATAACCTGTTTTCCCGCCACCACGCCCCATTAATATTAATACTTCATCAAATACAATACGGTCGTCTTTTTTAAATCGCACACCATACATCAATGCATTTAAAAACTTTTGCCAGGGAAACAATTCAAACGGAAAATATTTAGCAGGAATATTAACGGATTCTTCTGCTGTTTTTGCGTTGAAGTAGATGTCGTCCCGATCTAGTATTTTCCGAATATATTTCATTAATAATTTTTGCTCTTTGCACGCTCTGATTTGTCCGCTTTCCACCATGTTCATATATTCATCGATATACGGATGATATTTGTATGTGGTACTAGACATCGTCTTCGTCTTCCACAGTTTGTGGAGGCTCTAATTTTTCCACAAGATTGAATAACTTATCATACGCTGACGTATATCGATTCATTGTAGTGTTATAGGACTTTTGGGCGGGGTTTTCAATGAGCATTTCTTGCGAACCGTTTTTAAACATATAAGTCGGCCCTTTTTCTTTTATCGTATCTTCTAAGATTTCTAACTGTATTGTCATAAAAGCAACACGTTCTATTAATTCTTTTGCTACTTCTTTTTTATTTGAAGGCAAATTAACGAATATAGAATTCAAACGATCTATTTCTTCTTGAATTAATTCATCTTGTTTCTCCTTGCTAACCTTGGCCATTTTCACCCCTCCCCCCTATCGTGCGCGAAATAGCAAAAAATATTTTTTCCAATCTCCCCTCCCCGTTGAATGGTTCCCCAGAAAAAAGCCAAATTTTTTGACCCGGGGGGGTGTTTAGGAAACTAATTCGAAATATGTTTCAATAAAATCCAAAATAAAAAAGACTTCTTCACTAGAAATCTTTAGAATGTCTGTTGTAAATTTTAATTTTTCTTTATCTTGCAATCTTTCTCTTACATCAATAAATTTAAGTCGTTTGCACTTCCTTGGATTAACACAGTCTCTTATCTGACAGTAACGCCAGTAAGAATACTTTCTAAACTGATTGAGCATGTCGCGTTCATATGAAGTACGTTCATCCTTATCAGTATCAGCATATTGAATCATTAAGTCAGTATCGAATGTCCAACTACCATCCACAATTATCATAACTATTGCCTTTCATAAACAATTTGAATTCCAACCCTTCGGTACATATTACACAAATCACTACTATAAAATTTATTCTTCCAATAGTTACCGCAAAAGATAATTAACGAATTACGCCAAGGTATTCCATCCCAAGCTGATTCTTTGTTACTAATATACCTAACGTGTTGCTTTTTATCTTTTTGGTATCTATCTTTTAGAATCTTCCAATATTCTTTAGCTTGTGCTACATTAGCAGCCACAACGATAATAGTCATTACCGCTGACTTATCCATATTACCATCGCTCCTCATTCATGAACTTAGGTTTCTTCTTTTCAATCTTATCTAACCGATCATGTACTTCATTATGACAACGAATGCATAAGCATTGTAGGTTATCTAAGTCTAATGATAATTCTGGATGCGTCTTTACTTCCTTCAGATGATGTACATTCTCAGCAGGTTTGTATTTACCTTTTGACTTACACATCTGACATTCATAGTTATCGCGCTTTAAAGCTTTTAATCTAAGCTCTCTCCACTCTTTAGACTTATAGAACTTCATGAGCTTATCTTCTCTTATGAGTTGAATAAGATGTTCTTTATCCATCATTATTTCTCACCAACTTGTTTGTACTTAGATATTTTAAAAATGTCTACAGAAACCCCAAGGCAATTCGGACAAACCTTTACTTCGCAATAATCTTTTTTATGGACTTTTAACTTTCGTTCATTTTTACAAAGTAAACATTTATAAATTACATGTCCATCCGTCTTCATATCATTCCTTGTATTCCATTTCCAAATCACTTCAAGCTGTTCTTTTTCCTTCTTAAAACTCTTATCAATATACCTCTCAATCAACACAATTAATGCCAATCCAAATATAGTCCCCGCAAGAAACCACACAATAAGGAAATCCATCCTCTCACCCCTTGTCAATCTAATTCCTTTACTTCCTTTGCTTTGAGGTATTGAATCATGATTAGCAAACCAACTATCAATCCTGTTCCACATCCAAGAAAGTAACTAAACCAATTCATACAATCACTTCCTCCACAAAATAAAATAAGACGCTAAACTGATCACGGTAGCGCCTAGGATAATTGCTATTGGTTTAATCATGATCTAAAAAATACGGATGCTATCTTCACTAGCACTAATACGTTGTATGATATCTGAAGCTTTCACTTCACCGCATAATGCAATATCAACCTTAGGAAATGATTTAATTGGTTCACTTTTACCCTTAAATCTATTCATAACTCTCTCTAACTTCTCCAATGATGCCATACATTCATTAGCAGCTTCCGTTACTTCCTTCATTTGTTTTAATGCTTCTTGTGTATCAACATCTACTTTAATAGCAAGTTTGTTCTTAGCCATCATTCATCATCCTTCCTATTCAAATGCCCATTTTGTTCAATATAAAAAGAGCATCCAACTCAATGGATGCTCTCAACGTGATAAAAAGGGTGAATATTGAGTGAATAGGCGATTGAGCTTGCCCTATTACTACAATATATGCTTGTCCTTCTCAAAAGGTTCAATAAAAAAAGAGCACTATAATGTGCTCTTCCAATACAATCATGATAAATGAATACGTTGTGTCAATATTAATATATGCCTGTCTTATTAAATTGTTACTAGTTTATCATGCAATTTCTATATAACAAAGAAAAAAGCACCATTATAGATACTTATGTTATTTACGTTTTCTCTTTTGTGCTTCCATCATTAAACGATCTACCAATGAGATCTGTCCAGCTGTAATAGCTTATTCAATTCCGATTACTCCGTCTTCATCACGTTGCTATATTAGCTTTGCACCAAGTTCACCTTTAATTGATTGTAATTCTGATAACTTAATAAATGGTTCTTTACCCATCGCTATTCTCTCCTTCCAAAATAAAAAGCACCATCACTTGGTGCTATAAGTAACCCTTCAAAATTATCACCTGATATTATCAATCTATATTAAGTAAATGAGAGAAGAGCAAAAGCTCTCCTCTATATTAACGGTATCATTCAATCAGTACCACCTGCTGGTTACGGATTTTATACGCCGCTAATATGAGCCGTTTAATTATTTTATAAAGGAATTTTTGTGAGTAATGTTTTCCGCCACTACTCACAATACAAATATAACACGATAATTCCAAAACAACCGGCATATTTACTGCCAAAAAGCGGTCAAGACTCTGCCAACTTTTTATTTTTTTGCAGTTCAAACTTTTTTATTTTGCCTGTAATTTCTACATTAATACCTATATAGTGATATATCTAATGTGTATATTTTACAACTTGTTTAAAGGAAAAGGTGAAGGTGGATAGATTAGGTCACTTAAGATGTTTTTGTAAATAGAATCATTTAAGTATTACTTATAAGATAGAGTAAAATTACTGCCCATCATTATTTTCTTCTGTTTTTTTATTACTATCATTGAACAAATTACCTGCTAAATTAAATAACTTATTTCCACCCTCACTATTTAAAATATCCATTAAAAATTTTGGATCTTGAAATTTTCTTAATAAAGTTTCTACCAATACAGATTTAGCGATAGTGAGCAATTCTGTCGAATCTATGTGTATATTGAAATAAGGAATATTAATTTGGAATGGGAAAGAGGCATTAGATTTAGGAACTAGTTCTTGCGTTTTATTTACTTTGCTCATTGTTTGTTTAGAAGCTTGATTTGGTGGGAGGTTAATGTATTTATTGGTTTTTGCTAGCTGTTCTAAAATTTCTTTTTGAGATGAATTTTTTATTTTTAGTTCCTTAGTCTTTGTAATAGATGAACTCTGACATGAAGAGTTTTTTGGAAAATATGGGATAGACTTCATTTTTTCTCCTTTCACAACAAACGTATGGCTTGTCTTAAACATATTATTAGTTGAGGATTGCTTCACATTTTGTGAAGCAATCCATTATTTAACTTTAAAGGTGTAAGACAGATTTCACTTAACCACCACCAAATCCGCCCCAAAAACAGCTTGCTCCAATAATGATAAGCAAAATGAATAATACGACTAGTAAAGCAAATCCTCCATAACCACCGCAGCCATATCCATATCCTTTTTGTTCAGTCAAGAAATCTCCCTCCATTCTATATAAAAATAAATTTCACAAATTAATAAAAACAGCTTGCTCCGATAATAATAAGCAGAATAAACAACACGACTAGTAAAGCAAATCCTCCATAACCACCGCAGCCATATCCATATCCTTTTTGTTCAGTCAAGAAGTCTCCCTCCATTCTATACAAAAATAAATTTCACAAATTAATAAAAACAAGTTGCTCCGATAATAATAAGCAGAATAAACAACACGACTAGTAAAGCAAATCCTCCATAACCACCGCAGCCATATCCATATCCTTTTTGTTCAGTCAAGAAATCTCCCTCCATTCTATACAAAAATAAATTTCACAAATTAATAAAAACAAGTTGCTCCAATAATAATAAGCAGAATAAACAACACGACTAGTAAAGCAAATCCTCCATAACCACCGCAGCCATATCCATATCCTTTTTGTTCAGTCAAGAAATCTCCCTCCATTCGACACAAAAATAAAATTCATAAGACTACCAAAAGTTCTAACAATACAGCTAGTAATGAAAGCAAGCTAACATGAGAACTAATTTTGTCAGTACATTCAGCTTGTACTTGCTTGTCAATACACTGATACTATATGTAGGGGTTAATAAATGGTTCTGTGCTTTTATATTGACTTTTGTATTTTTGAGACAAGTATCATTATTCAATCCAAAAACTTAAATATTATAATTATTAAATTAATAAACTTTCCGTTTGAATTCAATCACCCAAAGCTTACTTAGACATTACATATGCTGTAGAGGAAAAAAAGTAGACCCTTTTCTTATTTTACATTTACTACGAGTTATGCATATCTTATATTTTGTGTAACTGATCCAATAGCTGAACCCTTTGGTATTCTTAACTTTATAAGGCTTTCTATTTTGAGTTACACAATACAATAATAATGGTTAATTATAAATAAAAAAGAAAAAGACCGATTTCTATCGGCCTTTTAAAATTCTCTTATACTAACGCTCTCTATTAGGATCTATTTTTTCTAGGACCTATAATTAATTTGATCGCTGTTCTTTCTTGATTATTGATAGAAACCTCCTGAAACGCTGGAACAAGAACCAAGTCAATGCCACTAGGAGCTACAAAACCTCTTGCAATAGCAATTGCTTTAATCGCTTGATTTAAAGAACCAGCTCCAATCACTTGGATTTCTACATTACCACTTGCTCTTAGTACACCTGCAATTGCACCTGCA
>NZ_JABUAE010000020.1 GCF_013314535.1 Bacillus sp. Xin1
TTTGAGGTCTCTTTTGTTGATTTAAATTAAAAAATTTTTTTAATTGAATGCTCTTTTGCAACTCTTCCTTTGCAGAAAAGATGGTAATGGAAATTTCATTTCAACAAGTTATCCAGTTGACTAATAGAGGGGAAAAAAATATATGCTATTTTAAAAAAATCCAGAAAATCCGGTTTATCAGTTCTTAGCAGCAACATTTCATCAAGATACATTTTACGAAGAAGCACTCCAAGAGTTACTTGAAGAAGAAAGTACGGAATATTTACAAGACACTATTATTTTTCTAGCTGAATTTATTCAAAGTGATTATAGTGATGAAGAAAAAAATGAGTACATACAGTTTTCTGCAGATGGAATATATTTTAAAGGATTAGAAATAACACCATTAGAATGGCTTGAACAAACAGTTAAAACGCTAAAACATGCATTAAAAAACACTTAATAAGAAAAATCGACCGCCCGTAAAAGGCGGTCTTTTTTCGTTAAATTAACGAACATTCACATACGCATCACTAGCCGTAATATAGTACGTACTCCCTTTCGAATTGTCACAAAAACGTTGTTTTATCAAGGTTTTATAAAAGTGATGTTTCATAGTGTAAAATGTACCTTTATGTTTATTTACACTTTTTGCTCGAGAAGTTTTCTGGTATAGATGGTTACCCATTTCCTTGGCAGCAATCCCACAGATTTAGCCATGAGTTTATTTTTAAAGCCAGGGATAATTACCCTTTTATTCTTCATTAATCCTTCAAAGCCGCACTTGGCAACCGTTTGTGGATCCAACATGTTCTGATTGAACACTTTCGTGCCTGCTCCGGCGAATTGCTGCGTGAGCGGTGTTCTGGTAAAGCTGGGACATAATACAGAAACTTGAACCCCGGTTCCTTTCAGTTCTTCAGCAATCGCTTCCGAAAAGGATAAGACGTACGATTTGCTCGCTCCATACATCGACATTCGTGGAACTGGTTGAAAGGCCGCTAGTGAAGCCACGTCTAAAATTTTTCCTTGCTTTCGTTTCACCATGTCATCCGCAAAAAGTCTGGTTAAATACGTAAGCGAGATCATATTGAGCTGCAGATATTCCATTTCCTTCTGAATATCCACTTCCGTCATGAATCCAAACCCGCCAGCTCCGGCATTATTTATCAATATATCGATGTCAATTCCCTCGGTTTTCAAGTGGCGATGCAAGCTCTCTACCGTTGTATAGTTACCTAAATCACCGGCAAAAGTATTCACTTGCATGCCATAATCCTTTTTTAAATTCTCGGCTTGTCGCTCCAACAACGTTGCGTCTCTGGCGACTAACACCAAGTTATAGCTATGACCTGCGAAAATTTTAGCGAATTCCAAACCAATTCCTTTTGTAGCACCTGTAATTAAAACAGTTTCTGTTGTCATCCGTCTCCTCCCCATGTATTATTTATCCGGTTGAGAAATGAGAAATTGCTTTATCCATACCTTGAACAACAGATTCAGGATCTGTTACATCCAGTGCCAGGACAAGTGCTCGTTTCCCTAATACTCAGATCTCTTTCACAACTTTCTCGTAAGCCTCTATACGACGCGAACATACTACAACGTTTGCATCTTCCTTTACCAACGTAAGCGCTTTTAATCTCCGTTAACCTGCTACCATCTTCATTAACTATTTCTGTCTGTCCTGTTAAACCAAACAATTGTTTAGATGACATTCTAGACACCTCCAGTATTTTGAATATTCCTAAACTTATGAATATTCTTATTGTTTTTGATTATACTCATAAATTATAATTAAATAAAATTAAAGATTTTAATGTGTAAGTAAGTATTACTAATATTCAAAAAGGGGGACCGTCATGAACATTGAGCAATTAGTATATATTATTGAGGTTTCAAAACACAGTTCTCTGACTATAGCAGCACAAAATCTTCATGTGACCCAATCCACGATTAGCCAATCCATTACCAGCTTAGAAAAGGAGTTAGGGATTAAGATTCTTAATCGCTCACGGGGACACGGTGCTGTACCAACCGATGAAGGTAGAATCATTCTAAAACTTGCCTACGGAGTACTGAAAAAAATTGAAGAAATAAAAGAGACAGCCAACTCATTCAATTCCGTGGATGTGGGGGAACTAAGATTATCTTCTTTACCCGGATTGACGACGTTTCTAGTAAAAGCTATCGCTACTTTTAGACATGAATATCCACATGTAAATGTGGAGGTTACCGAAAAAAGTGGGCCTGCTGTGATTGAAGATATTCGACAGCATAAGACCGACATCGGACTGATTACGTATTCGGCCGATTTAAATGTAAACATGGAAGGAATAGTTTTTGAAACACTATTTGAAGGGAAACAGAAAGTATATGTTTCTAAGCATTCTCCCTTAGCAGTTCTTGGTGCCATAACTCCTCATGATATACTTGATCAAACTCTCGTTACATATAAAGGTGAATTTATGCAGTATTTTGTTCAAGATTTCTTTAACAAATATAAACCCTTAAAAATCCTATTTACATCAAACAATATGGATGGAGTTCTCCAAGCCATCATCGAAAGTTTAGCTATTACATTTGCCCCTGATTTCGTAATGAAAAATTATTCCCCTGTCATCAATGGTGATATCGTTCCGGTTGATTTGATGAATCATAGGACTGTAAATATTTCTTTAGGGATGGTTCAATCAGAGAATAAACATTTATCCACTTTTGCCAACAAATATATTCATCATCTAAAATCCAAAATTATTAAGAGTTAAGAAAGAAAAAAGAGAAGCATCTTCGCCGCATGTGAACGTCGATCTTCTCTTTTTTACGAATCTATCTTTTAGAATTTAGTCACATCGACAGGTTCAATTCCTTCAGCTGCGCAATGGTCATGGTATTTTTTCAGGAATGACTGCCAATTATCTCTGGCAATAATTTCTCCATTCTCACCTAAATAATCTAATGTTCCTTCAACAATATTAAGCGTAATAACCTCTTCATCTCCTACAGCTTGAGGTGTATGTGAGGAGCCAGCTGGCTCATAAACAACATCACCAGCTTTGGAGACCCAAGGATCCTCGAGATATCTCCAAGTACCTTGGACGGTATAAACAATAACCGTACCAGGATGAAAATGAGCAGGAAGTTGCATAGCCGCAGGAACTTTTAATAGCGTAACCGTCTGTCCTGTCACCGGATTTGCCTTAAGCAATTTAAACTTCGCATCTCCAAAATAAGGAATCCAAGGTAAATCATCTGGACAAATATTATTGGCATGAAATGCCACTACCTCTTTTACACTTTTTACGTTGCTCACTTATATCCCCTCTTTCATTTTTTTGAAATCCGCATATTGATAACGCTTACACTAGTCAAAGGATTAACTATTGAAAATTTATTATTTTCAGCATATTCATAATTAAAGATTAAGTAAAATTATTATTTATAACTTATAATTAAGTTATATTAATTTACACCATCAATTTGATATATTCACGAATTAAGTTTAATTATTTGGGTGGAATTTACTTAGCGCCAAGTCCCCCATCAAGAGTCAATATTTGTCCTGTACAATAATCAGAAGCTGCTGAAGCAAAATAAAGGACTGCTCCTACTAAATCTTTGTCTTCACCTAACCTCCTTACTGGAACTTGGGAGGCGATAATCGGGCCGGCCTTATGCACAAGTGTTCCCGGTATTTCTGGGTTATTCATTCCAGTAGTGAAAACTCCAGGAGCAATGGAATTCACATGTACTCCATGGCGACCCCACTTAACTGCAAGATCCTTCGTTAAAGTCATAACTGCACCCTTACTTGTTGTATATCCTACAGAATCTACAGCTTCTGGGTCAGTACCTTTAAAGCCGATTGAAGAAGAAATGTTAATGATTTTTCCGTATTCGTTGTCTATCATATGTCTTCCTACAGCCTGACACATTAAAAATGTTCCTGTCACATTTGTATCGAGCATAGTTTGCCATTGTGTTAAAGGCATGTCCGTAGCAGGCGTTTCAAAAACCGTTCCGCTACTGTTGACTAAAATTTCGATTTTTTCATAATGAGAAACTGCTATCTCCACACCTTGAGCGATAGATTCAGGAACTGTTACATCCAATGCTAAAGCAAGTGCTTGTCCTCCTAACGCCTCGATTTCTTTCACAACTTCTTCGCAAACTTCTATACGACGTGAGCAAACTACCACATTTGCACCAGCCTCAGCCAACGCCAGTGCCATTACACGCCCTAACCCGCTACCACCTCCGGTAACCATCGCTGTTTGCCCTCTTAAATCAAACAATTGTTTCGATGACATTCTAGACCCTCCTTTGAATTTAGAATATTCAAAATTTTTAAAATGTATTATGTTATTGATTATACTCATAAGTTATAATTAAATAAAATTAAAGATTTTAATGTGTAAATAAATATTATTAATATTCAAAAAGGAGTACAATATCAATATTGAACAATTACCATACATATGGACGGAGTTTTCCAAGTTATCATTGAGAGTTCGATTATTACATTTGCTCCTGATTTCGTAATGAAAAATTATTCCCCTGTCATCAATGGTAATATCATTCCAATTGATTTGGTGATTCATTAGCACTTAAATATTTCTTTGGAGTTGGTTCAATCAGAGGATACCCTGCTTTTTTCCTACCTGCGAAGCTCCAAATTCTGTCATGCAACCTATTTTACTTCATCTTCTATTTCAATATAATCATCAGAGTAAGTCTCGGACATCTTCTCTTGACAATTCCAGCACTCACTGCGATTGCGCTCCATAATGGCTAATTCTTCATGACAATGTACACAACGATCCATTTATGCAACCTCCTTTTCATATTTACTCCTTTCTTTCCCTCCTCGATCCATCATTAATTTTTAAATACTTACTTGCTCCTCTGCTTGTATTGTTGTGTGACTTTGCTTCGCGGGACGTACAACAATCAAAAACAATAATCCGATAACGAACATACCCAAAGCAGTTACTTGAAATCCATAACGATATCCCATTGCCTCAGTCGCTGCATACTGGATGAAATACCCAAATACGAGCGGAGCAATAATACTTGTTGAGCTTGCAAGAGCAACGTAAGTCCCTTGTGCTTTTCCGATGTTTTTGGGAGAAAAAAAATCCATTAATATTGCGGGTGCGAGTGAAAGAATGACATATGCGAAACCTGGAGCAAGGGTGAAGAACAGGATGGACACAGCAGTTGAATTTACAGCATTCGCTAGATATACACAAAGAGCAGATAGCACCATCATGGAACCGGCAAGATTTATTCGTGCTTTACGAATATCCCCAGTTTTACGATAAATCCGGTCTGATAGCATTGAAAATCCAATCTGGCTAATGGCAGCGAAAAGAAAAGGTAACGACACGGCTAGTTTTAATGTTTGATTATCAAAATGTTGAACTTTGGTGAAGTATGCCGGAAACCATATCGCTTGAACAGACAATAACCAATAGGCACACCCTCCACACAAACTGATAAAAACAAAATTTTTAGATAAAAGCTGAGGAAGAAACTGACGCCAAGAAACCTTGGAGAGGGTTGATAAATGCTGATCCTCTTGATGAAAAGAAGGCAACCCGATTTCTTGTGGACTTTCTTTACCGAAAATGCCCCATAAAACTAATACAATCATTCCAACAATCCCCATGACTATAAAAGCAGATTTCCATCCATATTGATTGATTAAGGAGATTAATAATGGTGAAGCAATTGCAGGCCCAATTGTTGCTCCACAGAGAACAGCGCCAAATCCTATACCATGTCTATGTTTTGGGAACCATTTCCCCACTATAACCGTTGATAGAGCAGGAGCTGCGCCTTCGCCTGCTCCCAAGAGCATCCTTGTAAGCACTAGCAGAGACAGACTAGAAACAAAAGGTGTAACAAATTGAACAATCAACCATACCAGCGACATCCAAGTTAACATTTTTTTCGTGTTTTTGGAATCGGCCATACCGCCAAGAATGATAGAGGAAAAGGTAAAGAACCAAAAGAAGGAACTTCCCACTAACCCCCATTGTGAAGGACTTAAATGTAACTCTTTCATTACAGGAACGGAAACCAAACCAATGATAATTTTATCAACTTGGTTGATCATACCAGAAGCAACTAGAAATAATAATATAACCCAAGAATATTTTGGGGTGTTCAATATAAAAATCCCCCCTACCTTAAGTTTTCTACAATACCACCAGCTGTTTTTCCACGTATGGGAATACCGCCGTAACCTGCTTTACTTGTCCTCTCATCACTAAACATCGCAAAATCAGGAGCAATTTCTCGGCCATTTGGAATCGTAAGCCACAATCTTAGTAAATGACGTTTACGTTCCGGTTCTTCATAATCTTCATATACAGTACGTGAATGAAGAACGATATAATTATTAACAAATTGCACATATAAATTATAACTTTTTAAGTGCTCCTTCCCCTCCTTCCCCTATATGAAATCGCTTTAAATAACAACCGTTACGATTGCATTAATTGTTATTTAATTCATTATATTCATAATTTTCAGTTGAATAAAATTAAAAATTTTAATGTACAAGTAAGTATTACTAATATTTAATTACTAGTAAAAGTTAGAGTCACTTTTAGACATGAGTATCCATATGTAAATCTGCAGATTCAGTGCTTCAAATTTTGTCATGTATCTCCCTTCCCTCAATAAAGTGAAAGTTAGGGTTTTCTTTATCCCCCACTTATGGAAAACTCTCACCAATCGGGCTTTTACGAGTAACTATTCTTCTCTATCTTCTTCGCTTCTCTCAACCTTGAGGTGGCCACGAATAGAGGGATAAACGATAATAGGAGTACGTTCATCCTCTTGAAGAGCCTATTCGATCGTACAAGAAAAATAAAAGACCGATACATTTCACTAAGGTATCGGTCCTATTTTCATTATTTACAAAATAGCTTTTTTTGTTTTACATTAATAATACTTAATTACAAATTAAAATTTTTAATTTTATTTAATTATAATTTATCTGTAGAATCAAAAATAGAAATGATTTAATATTCCAAAAATTGATTTTCAAGTTTGGGCTTTTACGGTTAAATCAAAACAGGAGGTTGAACTATGGACTTAAAGTTATCTGGAAAAAAAGCACTTATTGTTGGAGGAAGCCGCGGGATTGGTAAAGCTACTGCCCGCCAGTTGGCCCTGGAAGGTGTAGATTGTACGATTTGTTCGAGAAACGAATCCTCGCTAAAAATTGCTGCAGAGGAATTAGCCCAAGAAACAAAAAGAAATATCTATCCGATTGTGGCAGATACCACTGATCCTGACTCTATCCTAAATTTAGTTGAAAAATCAGCAGCAGCAATGGGTGGCATCGATATTTTAATCAACAGTGGAGCCCGTGTTGGCGGCTTTGAGCCAGAGGATTTTAATAGTATTACAGATGAACTTATTTTGAAAGATTTTGAAGAAAAGTATATGGGCTATTTTCGTTGTATCCGAGCTGTAGCTCCTTTTATGATAGAAAATAATTGGGGACGTATTATAAATATAAGTGGTCTGGCTGCTAGAATTGGCGGCAATTATTTTAGTTCCGGTCCGCGTAATGCATCTGTTGTCCATTTAACAAAATCCGCATCATTAGAATTAGGAAAGCACGGAATTAACGTCAATGCTGTTTATCCAGGGATTGTTGATACGGAAATGTTTAGAAACCGAGTCACTAACGAAGAGGCTGTGCGTCAGATGGCAGCACTCAATGCACTCGGTCGATTGATTACAGTAGAAGAAATTGCTAATGTCATTACCTTCCTGGCTTCACCTTTAGCGGCATCGATTACTGGTGATGTCATTTCGGTAACCGGCGGAATTGGAGATACCGTTTTTTACTAAAAAACTAGGATTGATATTGTAACTGTATCGTAGATTACCAATAATAGTGTATTTAAAAAACGAGCCTCACTAAAAGTTGAGGCTCGTTTTTTAGAACTTTTTGATTTCAATCTATCCCTATTGTATATTTAGCAGTATTCAAGAGCTTGTCAATCTTAGAAACAGTCGATTCAATGTTCTTTGGGAAAATAGCTATGTGTGCAAAAAAGCCGTGGATCATACCGAGTTCACATGCATATTCAACTTGCACACCAAATTTTCTCAGACGTTCGGCATAAGCCATTCCTTCATCCCGAAGCACATCATTTTCTGCTGTGATTACGATTGCTGGCGGGAGACCACTTAAATCTTCAGCAACTAAAGGAGAAGCGTATTCATTATATCTGTCCTCATCATTCCTTAAATAATGATCACGGAACCAAATCAGCTGTTCGCGATCTAGCCCAAATCCTTTTGCAAATGTTTGATGGGATTCCGTATTAAACTCAAGATTTGTCGCAGGGTAGATTAAGACCTGTGCAGTGATGTCAGGGCCCTTTCTGTCTCTCGCCATCATAGTAACTACTGTCGCTAGATTTCCACCTACGCTATCTCCTCCGACTGCCAACCTAGTAACATCTCCGTTAAAGGAGGCCCCTTCTTCATAAACCCATTCCAATGCCGCATATGCGTCTTCAACTGGAGTAGGGAACTTATACTCTGGAGCGAGACGGTAGTTTATTGATACGACAATACTAGCCGTTCTATTTGCGATCATTCGGCAACTTGCATCCATCGCTTCAAGATCTCCTAGAACCCATCCTCCACCATGGTAATAAATAAATATTGGGAAGGGACCTTGCCCCTCCGGTATGTATACCCTACATTTGATTTCTTCATCTTGACTTACCGGTATCATTAAATTTTCTACCTTTGAAACCAGGTCTAATTTTACAGCAGGGCGCGGTGCATTGGAGAGCATATCTCTTACTGCCTTTGGATCCATCATATGAATAGGCGGCATCTGATTAAATGCTTGTAAATATTTTTCTGCCTGCGGATCTAAATTTGCCATGAAACATCATCCTCACTTCAATTTATTTTAAAACTAACTCGGATATTTCCTAAACCTTTATTCCTGTCCTGAAACCTTCACGTGAACTTCATAATAAAAAAACATACAATGGTGATTTTATTCACCTTATTTCGATGAATAAAATCACCATACCGATTGATATAAAAAAATGATGATTTTACTTATCACCAGCTGTATATCCCGCATTAACTGGCGGTAAGAGACCGATTGCACGATCTTTCCATCAGCGGGGATGAAGCCCCCACTGATAGAAGTTTCACTTTATCTATTTACAGGTACCCCTCCGATATAAAACTCGAAATCTGGGGCAATTTTTCGACCATTTGGCATCATAAGCCACAATCTTAATAAATGACGTTTGCGGTCATCTTCTTCATAATCTTCAAATACTGTGCGTGAATGCATAACTGTGTAATTATTAACGAATTGCATATCACCTGGTTCCATCATCATATCAATATGCATGTTCTTATCATGAGTAAGGGAATCTAGTAAATCAAATGCTTCGATTTCTAATTTCGTCAAAGAAACATCTGTTTTCGTTTGTGCAGATTCGATATAATTCCGTATCCATCTGCAGCTCAATTTACCCTCGTAATAACTAAAGATTGGTGATGAAACTACTGGAGATGAACCTGATGCTTCTTCCCCGCGAAGATCATGGAAGAATGGACGATAAAGAATTCCAAGATACTCTGGGTACTTCTCAAGAATTTCATTATAAATAGCCATAGAACTTGCGATACTACTTAAACCACCAGATTTTGCTTTGCGAAGGCATAGTAAGCCAACTACATCAGCAAGGTCTGTGTGATAAGGAAGGTGTACATTCGTTTGGTATCCACGTACACTTGTATTTTTTAAGTCGAGACCTACGTCTTTGATATGCCCTAAAAGGTCACCTTTTTTACTTTGAATGATTGGAATACCTAGGTAAAGTCCGAGACCCCAGTAAATGATGCTCGCTTCTTCATCAGTATAACGTTCCATTGGCAATCCACGAATCAATAGGAACCCTCTACCATTCTCCAACTCATCAACAAAGTCAGTGATTTCGTCAGCAATATCCGAAATCGGGAAATCCTCTTTTCCAAAATCAGGGGCTTTTAATCCCTTACGCTGAACATGTAATACAGCCTTCTCAAGTGCAGCAATCGTTTTCTCGGACAAATAATAAATCCATGAATCATCCTTAGCTAGTTCAATACCCTTCCACGCTGAACGCTCTTGAATTTTTTCCTTTAAAATGATCGACATAAATAATCCTCCTTTATTAAGTTGGTTATTTTCTTACTTAAGATGGCTGAATTTTTTTAGCGTTAACAATGAAGAAAAGCGAAGCATCTTTATCGCCCTTGGACCCGAACCTCTCACTACCTCCCAAAACATTAATAACGTTTACACCGATATTATGACTGAATATTCTGAATCTATTTTTTAAGTATACTTATAATTATAAATTAAATAAAATTGTTATTTTTAATTTGTAAATAAGTTGTATTAATATATACCGTCATCCAATCTCACAAACTAACCCTTTCAAAAAACGAAGTAATAGATTCATTGACCAAATAATCAATCAACATAGTTATGGTCACCTTGTAAGTGACATCCAAGTTAACATTTTTTTCGTATTTTTGGAATCGGCCATACCACCAAGAATGATAGAAGAAAAGGTAAAGAACCAAAAGAAGGAACTTCCCACCAATCCCCATTGTGAAGGACTTAAATGTAACTCTTTCATTAGGGGAACGGAAACCAAATCAATAATAATTTTATCAACTTGGTTAATCATACCTGATGCAACTAGAAATAATAATATAATCCAAGAATACTTTGGAGTGCTCAACGTATAACTCCCCCTTATTTATACCATCAAGGGAAAACCTTTTCCTGATATCTGAAAAGGTGCCCCCCCATTACATGAATCAATTGTTGTTCTTACGAAACGGTTTATATAGATATGTCTTTCGGATTTAAACCCAATTACTTCAAGTTTTCTACAATACCGCCAGATGTTTTTCCACGGACGGGAATACCGCCGCGACCCGCTTTACCTGTTTTCTCATCAATAAACATCGCGAAATCAGGTGCAATTTCTCGGCCATTTGGCATCGTGAGCCATAATCTTAATAAATGACGTTTGCGTTCCGGTTCTTTATAGTCTTCGTATTGAGTACGTGAGTGAAGAACTGTATAATTATTGACGAATTGCATATCACCTTCTTCCAACAGCATATTATAATGCATATTTTCATCATGAAGGATGGAATCCAGTATGTCTAACGCTTCAATTTCAACTTTTGACAAATGGATACCTGTTTTCGCTTGTGCTGATTCTATAAATGTACGGACATATCTGCAGCTCAATTTACCATCATAGTAACTAAAAATTGGTGATGTAAATACTGGCGATTCACCTGGCGATTCCTCACCACGACGATCAAAGTTGAATGGACGACAGAGAATTCCCAGATACTCTGGGTACTTCTCAAGAATTTCATTATAAACAGCCATTGAACTTATGATACTACTGAAACCCCCAGTTTTCCCTTTTCGAAGGCTTAATAATCCAACGACATCAGACCCATCTGCGTGAAAAGGAAGATGCAGTTTCGTTTGGTAACCACGTACATTTGAATTTTCTAAGCTAAGACCTTGATCAATGACGTGCCCTAAGAGGTCACCATTTGCGTTTTGCGATACGGGGATGCCCATGTGAAGTCCGAGACCCCAATAAATGATGCTCGCTTCTTCATCCGTATACCTTTCCATTGGCAATCCACGAATTAATAGGAACCCCTTCCCATTCTCTAGTTCTTCCAGAAAGTACGCAATTTCGTCAGAGAGATCCGGAATCAGGAAGTCTTCCTTGTTAAAATTAGGTGCTTTTAAACCCTTTTGTTTAACACGAAATAAAGCGCTTTCAAGAGATACGATCGTTTTCTCAGACAAATAATACACCCATGAATCATCTTTAGCTAAATCAATACCTTTCCACGCTACTGGTCCTTGAACTTTTTCCTTTAAAATGGACGACATAAATAATCCCCCTTCAATAATATGGTTAGTTAGTTTCTTACTTAACTTCAATCAATTGTCTTAACTCTCTGCGCAAAATCTTTCCTGTTGAGTTCTTAGGTAACTCTTTAGAAAATTCCACTTGTCTAGGAAGCTTGTACTTTACCAGCTTATCCTGACAGAATCGAATAATGTCATTCATGGTGATCTGCTCATCATTGACTACGACATAAGCTTTTACGTTTTCTCCGTATTCTCCATCGGAAACTCCGATTACGGCCGCCTCTACAACAGCAGGATGTTGATACAGAACTTCCTCCACTTCACGGGGATATACATTGTATCCACCAACAAGAATCATATCCTTCTTGCGATCAACGATGTAGATGTATCCCTCTTCATCCATTGTTGCTAGATCATCTGTGTAAAACCATTCATCTATTAAGGCAGCTGATGTAGCTTCCGGCATCCTCAAGTACCCCTTCATTACATTTAGCCCTTGAACTACTAATTCTCCGATTTCTCCTCTGGGCAATTCTTTTCCGTCCTCATTGACAATTTTGCTCTTGAGGCCTGGTATACTTAGGCCGATAGAGCCTGGTTTGCGGGTTCCCTTTAAAGGATTAATAGCGACAAGAGGAGCAGTTTCCGAAAGGCCATACCCTTCCAAGATAAAAACATTATACTTGTTTTCAAATTTTGGTAGCAGCTCGACCGGAATCGAGGCACCTCCTGAGATACACAAGCGAATGGATAAGAAATCTTCCGCAGTGGATTCAGGCAATTGTAAGATAAAATTATACATCGTAGGAACTCCAGCAAACACTGTTGCCTTTTTTTCTCGAATGGTACGGATCACATCAAGAGGGCTGAATTTAGGTAGGATCAGGACAGTTGCCCCGCAAGCAATTGGTGCATTCAGACAAATAGTCATACAGAAAACATGAAACATTGGTAGAACAGCAACTACACAATCTTTACTATGAAGTTCAATTAATTCTGAAATGGCGTCTGCATTCGAAGCCAAATTCCGATGTGATAACATCGCACCCTTTGGTTTCCCTGTTGTTCCGGATGTGTATAAAATGACTGCAAGGTCTTCTTGATCAATGAAAGGGCTTAGACAATCATTATTGCTTGTTTCCATCAGATGCTCCCATTTACATTCCTGATCCTCGGCATCTGTATAAATGACTAGCTTTAGATTGTTCAATTGTTCCTTTACTTCTGATAACTTCGGTTCTACAGATACGTGAGCAATAACCGCTTTAACTTGGCTATTGTCTAAAATGTAGTTGATTTCCTCTTTGGTATACAAAGGATTCATCGGAACAGCAAATGCACCTAGTCGTAAAATACCGTAGTACGTAATGAGAAATTCAGGGCTATTTCCTAATAAAAGAGCCACTCCATCTCCCTTCCCGATTCCCCTGGCAGACAAACCAGCAGCCAATCGTTCTACCTGCTGATTTAGTTCCTTATAAGTAACACTTTTATCTCTATAGATATAAGCGATACTGCCTGGGAAATTACTTGCACTTCTTTTCAGATTTTCGTCTAAATTATAACCCATTAAATGATTCCCCCCTTTTTTCATATGTTAGTGATAGAATAGACACTATTATGAATATTATTACATCAAGTATACTTATAAATTATAATTAAATAAAATTAAAGATTTTAATTTGTAAGTAAGTATTACTAATATTCAAAAAGGGGTGCAGCCATGATGCTGGGAGCCCTTCAGTTTATCAGTTTGCTAGGGGTGAAGGTGATTCCGGTGGGAGTAATCCTGTTGATGAAAACCATACACCTCCACTTTCTAATAGGGAAATTATATCTAATTTACAACATACAGAAAAATTCAGGCCAAATACACTCAAACATATCCTAGAGGGTGAAATAAATTGGCGTGGTGACGCAATGGGTTATCATACTAAAGTATTGGAGAATACACCTGGAAAAATAATTAGCGGAACAGAAGAGATAGCAAATGATCAAGGCATCTATAAAGCTAGAGTAGAAGTAAATGGAATCCCTAAAACCGGAAATAGGGGATTCTCCACATTTTCCCCTAAAGATTGGAGCCCACAAAAGATTGTAGATAATATAAATGAAGCATATAATAATAGAACTTATAAATTTGGTAACACATATTCAGGAATAGGTTCAGATGGTATAAGGATTAGCATGTATATAGATGGAAATGGGAAAATCCTCTCTGCTTTCCCATCGGAATAAATTTTATTTTTAGTATAAAGGAGTACAATAATAATGAAATATCCATATAGCTTTGAAGTACTTACCAACGGAAAATTAGTTATGAGGCTTCCTCAAGAAATTAAACTTATTGAGACTTTTTTAGGCGTTGAAGTTTCTGCGTTTGGAGATTGGATTTTAGAAGAAATACATAGTGTTTTGAATGGGAAAGAAAATTACGTAGTAGTAAATGGCAACATTTGCGGTTTAGAAATTCGGAAAGATACAACTACTGTCCTAGACAATTTGTCTGAAGATGGTAAGGGAGAATTTTGTGAGATAGAAACGATTGAATTAGTAGACTTAATTCATATTTGGCTAGATAAACAAAAAGAATTTAAAAAAGGGAAAAATAAAGAATTGAAATAATAGATAGAGCTGACTTCTACACGAAGTCAGCTCTATCTATTATTTCACATCCCCCCATTATCTTACATTTTAAAGTCGTTTTTCCTAGATAGAAGAGAAAGTTACAAATAAAGAATAATCAATATTGATTCTCATCTCCTTCCCCTACATCACCTTTTTTTATAAATGAACTGATTTTTAAAGTATTATAAAAGCAAACTAGCAACGCAATCTAGTCGTAGTTTCTTTCCAGACTCTCTTGCTCTATTCTTTGCCCATTGTATAAACTGACTACCGATGTTTAATCCCTTGCCCTCTTTCGAGACTACAATTCTATGTATATAATACGCATCTATTTCATCGTTCCATAAACTCGCATTCCATTTTTCCTTATCACATAGAGAAATTGCTGCTTCTTGTAACCAGCCTCTTACGATTACAATTTCTTCTTTTTTTGCTTGGCGAATCATACATTCTCCTCATTCGATCGTAAGTTCTATCTATTAAAAGCATTACATTTTTTACATCTATTTTGTTCACATAATAATATTATGTTTTTAGTAGATGGATGAGAAGTCACCTCATCTATCTACTATCCTACCTCACACTACTCGCACCTTGGATCACCTAATACTACAAATAAAGCTGCTAAATGTGTTTTGATTTGTATTTTTAAAGTAATTACAGCAACTACTTTCGTTAAGAAAAAGAAAGCAACATTTCTATCATTAAGAAAACGAGTATGGCTAAGAAACAATTTTTAATTACTGCTGGTTTATTTATAGCTTTTGGAGTATTAACTAGTATCTCAACTCCCTCTACTGAAAAGATAACAGCAAATGATAAAACAGTTGCATCTGAAAAAGTAGATAAAAAAGATGCAGACAAGAAAAAAGAACTAGAACAGAAAGAAGCAGACGAAAAAGCTCGTAAATTAGAAGAAGAACAGGCTCAAAAGCAACAGGAAGAACAAAAGCGTCAAGCTGAGGAACAAACTAATAAGCAACAAGAACAACAAACTGCTTCGCAGGCACAACCTGCTACTGAAAGTAATAGTAATGTACAATATAAAAATTGCACAGAAGTAAAAAATGCAGGTAAAGCTCCTCTCTATAGTGGACAACCTGGCTATAGCCGTAAACTAGACAGAGACGGCGATGGGATTGCATGTGAACGTTAATATACATAAAAAAGAAGCTCATATTCGAGCTTCTTTTTTTACAATACTTTTTCAATCTCCTTCTCCAACTCTTCCGGCTTCGTCTGCGGTGCAAATCGATCCATCACTTTTCCATCACGCCCGATTAAAAACTTCGTAAAGTTCCACTTAACCGCCTTCATACCAAGTATGCCCGGCGCCTGATCCGTCATATATGTATAAAGTGGATGCGCGCTATCACCTTTTACATCAACTTTCGCGAACATCGGAAAAGATACACCGTAATTTAGTTCACAAAAACTTGTAATCTCCTCTTCTGTACCTGGTTCCTGTCCCCCAAATTGATTACATGGGAAACCCAGTATTTCTAGTCCTTGCTCTTTATACTTTTCATAGATGGCTTGTAATCCTTTATATTGCGGTGTAAATCCACATTTACTTGCGACATTTACAATGAAAAGAACTTTACCTTCATACTCTCGCAACGATTTTTCTTCCCCTGTAATTGTTTTTGCAGAAAACTCATAAACTGTCATATATATCTGCCCCTCTCTATCCTTTCTTACTTATTCTCATCATATATGTATTTCAGTTTCCCGTCTAATGAGAGCGCTTTATTTTTGTTCAAAATTTCGACACAAACTACTAGACAAATAGCTTGGAAAGTTTTACAATTAAATTGTGAACAAGATGTGACATTTTACCTTCTAAATTGTGACATTTTCAATTCCATTATAATGAAAAAAGGATGGTGTTGATAATGAAAACTGCACAACGGGAAATGATTTCAAATCGCGAGTTTTATTTCGTATTATATATGATGGTATTATTTGTTGCTGGATGGTTTATCGATGTAAATGGCCTATTTTTAAGCAAGTACTTTTCACTTGCAGGAATGATTTTCCTTCCACTAGTTGGTGGTATTGTCGGATTCTTTATTATGTCAATTAGTAAAGAGCAAAGTAAATAACAACATTACATAAAGGCAGAAAACGATTTTTCGTTTTCTGCCTTTTATTTTATAATAAAAGAACATAAAGACTATAAGGAGTGATTCATATGAAAAAAGTTGAACAATTATCCCCTCAGTTATATCTCATTGATGATTACGATTTACAACATAACGAGCGTACAGGTACATACGTTTTACTAGGTGATGATATTACTTTAATCGAAACGTGTGCAGCACCTTCTCTTCCGTACATTCTAAACGGCTTACATCAATTACGTATTGACTTAGCAGATGTTAAGAATATCATTGTTACACATGTTCATCTTGATCATGCTGGTAGCGCTGGTTTAATGATGGAGAAGTGCCCAAATGCTACTTTATTCGTCCATTCACGTGGCGCACGTCATATGATTGATCCTACAAAATTAATCCAAGGTGCCAAAGCTGTATATGGCGATGCTTTTGATGAACTCTTCAATCCAATCCTTCCTATTCCAGAAAAACGCGTCCATATTGTACAAGATGGTGACGTACTACAAATTTCAAAAAATCGGACGCTCACATTTTATGATACACCAGGGCATGCAAAACACCATATTAGCATCCATGACTCTTTAACAAATGGTATTTTCACAGGTGATACAATTGGTATTTATTATCGAGAACTAGCTGAACTTGGCGTTGAACTATACTTGCCCACTACGTCTCCTTCACAGTTTCAACCAGATGCGATGATAGCGGCAAAAGATCGCATCCGAAGTATGAAAGTTGATTCAATCTATTTTGGGCATTATGGTGCATCTTCCCATGTTTCTGAAGTGTATAAACAGCTTGAGTATTGGCTACCTATCTTTGTTGAGACTGGAAAACAAGTATTTGAAAAAAAGCAGGATTTTGAAACGGCAAGTCATGAACTATATGTTTTGCTGCTTGAAAAGGTATCCTCACACCTTTCACAGCAAGGCGTACCATCCACACATTCTATTTATGATGTAATAAAACTAGATATGGAAATCAGTGCGATGGGAATTATCGATTATCTTACAAAGCAAGAAAAGGCTAAAACGACTACTAACTAAATGAAAAAACATCCGAGGATATGATGCTTTGTTTCAAGCATATATCCTCTTTCTTTGAATATATTTTTTGAATAATACACATATACAAAAAGGAGGGAAACGATGAAAGAAATAATCAAATACTTATGTTACACTTTATTCATTGTTATATTGCTATTTACAGGAGGGAAAATTCAATTCTATTTAGATCAACAAGCTGAGCTATCCTTTCATATATATCCTCGAATATTTTTCTTTGTATTTTTCCCCTTTTTCATTGGTGGTGTACTGCGCTTCTGCCAGCTTATTCATAACAAAAAAAAAAATCAACACGAATGGAAATTTCAACCAGATAAATTTATAGGCCTTGTCCTTCCTTCAATATTGATTGGTTTTTCACCTATGTTATATTTTTCACCCCTCGGACACTTCTTTCCTTACTTAGCTACTATCATTCTTCTAAATACAACATTTTCTGTAATAATAAACATAATAGCTGGTTACTCATTCTTAGATTGTTTCATAAAAAAAGAAGGCTAACATGACACGAGCCTTCCTCCCCTATCTTCTGGATGTGTATCTGTGAAAGTCGCTATACATGCGGTAAGGAAATTTAAATAGTAAATAGAAAGAAGAGCCCTTTTTATAAACAACGGCTCTTTTTTTCATACTCTTAATTTATTTGTTGTACCTTTCCATTTACATACTCCATAAACCGATCCGCTTGTACAAATTCCTCTTTATACGCTTCGGGAACTTCTTCTACCGTTACATGTCCGCTTGATTTAATTTTCACTTGCACTTTCTCATAGGTCATTAATGCATCTATATACTGTTCGTACTCTTTAGAAGTTAATACTTCTTTACTAGATTTATCCCCATTCAATTTATCAAAGTACGGCTGAAGTACCATCACTATCTTTTTCATTTCCTCTTTTTTCGCCGGTGATAATTGATCATAATCTATGTTACCGTTAGAATCTCCATATGTAAGCTTTGCATTTGTAAGTTTTTTTAAATGCTTTGTAAATTTTTCGTATTCCTTTTGTCCCATTTCTCCTTTTGCTTGTGCTAGTTTCGCATCTAACTGCAAATACCCTTGAAGTGTTGCATTTCCTGCATGTTTTTTCAAATTCTCAAACGAACCATAAATACCATCCGCCATAATAGATTGATATGCAAAACCTGTCGTTGGAATTAATAGTGCTGCTGCTAGTACTCCTGTGATAAGACGCTTTTTCATCGTTTTCCCTCCGCGCTTTACTTTTATTTGAATCATTACTTTTTCTTTCAACTCAGGTGGCGGTACAATTCCCTTTGCTTCTTCTTGTATGGATTCCCTTACCCGATACTCTAAACTCATTTCGCGTCCCCTACCTCTCCTAAAAAGATTTCTTCTACTTGCTCTTTTTGGCGTAATTTCTTTAGCGCTGCATGAATTCGTGATTTAACCGTTCCAACCGGAATATGTAAAATATTCGCTACTTCTTCTTGTGAATAATCGTGTAAATACCGCAAGATAATGACTTGCTTCAACTTGTAAGGTAATTTATGAATGAGCGCAATAAGCTTTTGATTCGAAATCTTATTCACAATATCACTTGAAAAATCAAATTCAATTGGCTTCTTCTGCTCCTCCGCTTTCTTTAAAATCCGCAGACGCATCCACCTTTTTCTCCTATATGAATGAATTTGCCTAATTGCAAGTCCCAATAACCACGGCCGAAAAGGTCTCTCCGGATTATACTTGCTAAGCGATTGATACAACTGTATATATATTTCCTGAACTACATCATCTACATCTATCTTTTCTTCTATCAAAAAATGAACTGTCTTATAAACATCTTGAATTGTCTTATCATACAATTCACTGTATGCTTCTTGATTTCCTGATAGAGTTAGTTGGATGAGATGATGATAGTCTTTTTCCTGATCCATTCATTGTCCCTCCTTTGTCTTACACTATATATTGGCAAATAAAGAACATTTCGTTCGGTTTTTTTAATATAAATTTTTGTATAGATGAATAAAATTAATTATTTCATAATCTTAGCTTATAATTCACCATAACAATTATATAATTTTCCATTTTAAGATAGGTGTTTAAAATAATAAATAGACTCTATGTTGGAGGGATATATGATGAAAGCTATTGTTGTAACAGAATTTGGTGGTCCAGATAAACTGAAATATACAGAGGTGCCTATACCGACTATTACAGAGAAGCAAGTATTAATTCGCGTTATCGCAACCAGCGTCAACTTTGCCGATATTAAATCTCGCTATGGGAAAAAAGGAAATGGAAAACTGCCCTTTATCCCTGGTATAGATGCAGCAGGAATTGTCGAGCAAGTCGGTTCAGATGTTAAAAATATTCGCGTAGGACAGCGGGTAATTGCCTTTCCTTTGAATGGATCTTATGCTGAGTATGTTGTCGCGAATGAAAACCTTACGTTTGTGTTACCTGATGAAGTTGACTTCACAACTGCAGCTGCTTGTCCTATTGTATCTTTTACGAGTTATAATTTGCTTGCAAATATAGCAAGATTACAACAAGGTGAAACTGTTTTGATTCATGCGGCAGCTGGTGGAATTGGAACAACAGCTATTCAGTTAGCCAAAATATTAGGTGCTGGAAAAATTATTGGAACAGTCGGAACAGAAACAAAAAGAAAAATTGCTTTAGATGCTGGAGCTGATCATGTAATTTGTTATCAAAATGAAGATTTTGCAGAGAAGGTAAATACACTTACAGATGGCGAAGGAGTAAACGTGATATTAGACTCTATTTCCGGAACTGTATCAGAGAAAAGCCTAGAATGCCTTGCTTACTACGGTCGGCTTGTCCATTTTGGAAATGCAAGCGGTGAAATTGGTACATTCCGAACAAAAGATTTACATGCAAGTTGTCGTTCAATTCTTGGCTTTAGCTTTGGGACAACTCGTAAAAAGCGTCCTCACTTACTCCGTCATACAGCCGATCAAGTGTTTCAATATTTACGTGATGGCAGCCTGCAAATTAAATTAGGGAAACGGTTTCCATTGCAAGATGCAGGGAAAGCACATGAATGGGTAGAAAGTAGACAAAGTACTGGAAAAGTCATTTTGGATATGAAATTGAGGTGTCATTTATGGGATCACGGATTATGCACTTAATTATCGCAAATGGTATTGCAGAGAAATTATCCATTCAAGATAGAACATCTTTCCTACTCGGTGGAGTCGCTCCTGATGCAGTTTATTCAAAAGCAGAAAAAGAAAAGTCCCATTTCTACGCTGGTACGACAAAAAACTATACGAGAAGAATCGATTATGATACATTTCTTCATAAATATGAACCATTTATAGACTCCTCTTTTATTTTAGGCTATTACACACACCTTATCGCTGATGATAATTGGTTGAACGGATTTTTTCTCCCTTGGCTCAAAAATAGAATCGAGCATGACACAACAATTTTATCCCTGTATCATAATGACTTTAAATTATTGAATGCGAAACTATTACATCATTACGATAAAGAGCAGCAATTTCTTTCTCTACTTAATCAAAAAGCAAACATACCAAAGATCGAGGAAGTGACTGAAGAAAACGTTCTAGCTTTTAAAAAATTCATCTTTGATGATATGCTGTATCCGGAGCAAGATTTACATGCAGACTTACAAGTGTTTACATTTAATCAAATCGTCGGTTATGTAGAAACTACTATTGAAAAAGGTGTTTTCTTTTTAGAAAAACACCTTTAAATGATACTGTTGATAATCGGCTTCACGCCTACAAGAATCAAAAGGTTCTTGTAGGCGTGAAGCTATGTCATTAATGAATTAATGACGCTCTCAAATTACTAATCCCATTTTCCAAATAACCCTTTAAACAAGTTAACACATATACCCAGCCTTCTTTTTGTCCTAGCATTTTATTAACGACCTCGGGGTCATCTTCTTTCAAACCTGATTCATTTACTTCAATGATTGTACTCGTATGATCCAACTCACTTAGTATAATCGTAACAATCGTTTCTTCACCGTATCCTCCCCATGAGAATACGATTTTTTTATTTTCCTCAATTTCTAATACACGTATTACAACTTCTGCATTATATTCATCATATCTCCATGTAATCGTCTTGCCTTGTTCCAGTCTTTCAGTTCCGGATGAAAACCAATAATTAGACATTTTTTCAGGATCTACTATAGTTTCAAACACCTCACTAGCCGATTTGAATATTTTAAATTTCGTAATCACTTGCGTATCCATACTACATCAACCCTCTTTCGATATATTTAATAGCTCTTTTTATTATAGAACGAACGTTCCTGTTATTCAAATATCAACATCGTTATTTGACATAGCTTTTTATATTACATACAAAAACAATAAAAAGACGTGACTGCTTTATACATGCCGACACGCCTTTTTACTCTTATTATTCCAATATAAATGGAAGCTTCACATTATCTAGGCTTCTTCTTCCCAGTGAATGCTGGTTTCTTTTTCTTTGGTGCTTTCGGTTTTGACTCTACAAAAGTACCTTTAAACATTTCTTGCTTTGTAAATTGAATACCTAATTTTTTCGCAAATTGAAGTAGTTTACGCTCTTCTTGCGGTGTAACAAGGGAAACAACTGTCCCCTCTTTCCCCATACGTCCTGTACGACCTGAACGGTGAATGTATTGGTCTAGTGTATCTGGTAATTCTAAATGAATTACGTGTGTTAAATCATCAATATCTAATCCACGTGCTGCAATATCAGTCGCCAGTAAAATTTCTACTTTTCCTTGACGGAATGCACGCATTGTTGCTTCACGCTCTTGTTTACTTGCCTCTGCATGAAGTGCTGCAGCTTTCATTTTGCGATACTTTAATTTTTCAGCAATTTCATCTAAACGATATGGATCATTTAAAAAGGCTACTGCTTTTACATTGCCAATATGCATAATTTTTCTTACGTAATCATTTTTCTCACGACGCTCACAAACAATGTATGTGTGCTCCACTAGGCTTTTCGTTTCTGTACGTTTTACACGAACTAATTGTGGTTCAACCGCAAAATCACGTGCTACTTCTTCTGCGTCTTTTGTCATCGTTGCAGAGAAGAATACTAATTGACGATCGCGCATTGTAGATTTTATAACATCATGTACAGCGTCAACCATCTTTTGTTTTACGATTTGATCAAACTCATCAAATATAATTGTTTTTACTTCATGCATTTTTAACTTTTTCATACGAATTAATTCCAAAATACGCCCCGGTGAACCAACAATTACTTTTGGATGTTTCTTTAATTTTTCTACTTGGCGCTTAATATCCGCCCCTCCAATTAAAGATGCACCTGAAATATCAGTTCCTGCTGTAAATTTTTGAACCTCTTCATGAATTTGCATAACAAGTTCACGTGTTGGTGCTAAGATTACAATTTGTGGTTGTTTTACTTCAGGATTAATTTTATGTAAAAGTGGTAATAAGTACGCTAATGTTTTTCCTGTTCCAGTTGGAGATTCAGCTATAACGTCTTGTCCTTCTAAAATCGTTGGAATTGCTTGCTTTTGAATTTCAGTAAACTCTTTAAAACCAGCCTTCTCCCAAGCTTGTTGCAAAAATGGTTGCATATCTTTTATCATTTGTTTTTCTCCTTTATCTCTATTTTTGAAGAAAATGTTGTATTGCTCGCACCGTTTCTATCATGTGAGAAATAACAGCTATTAAATCATCAACATGGTCTTCTGTAATCGCTTTTTGAAATAGAACTTCTACCTTATTATGATATGAAATCGCTTGCTTATTATATTCGTATGAAATTTGTTGCGTAATCATTCGCTCTTTTCCCCAGATAGATTGTAATAAGCTTTCAATTTGTTGGCAGTCGGTTTCTGGGCATTGCAGCGGAAATGTAAACCTTAATTTCATTTCACACCCCGGTATAAACTGAGGTACTTCCAATATCTCACCTGATAAATTTTTTGCATCTACAGATAATGAAAATGTCGCTTCTACTAACGTTTCAAATGATTCGTTTAATTGAAATGAAATATTGTATATACGACTTAACGACGCAAGGTCCATCATATCTTTTCGATCCGTTACAAGAATATCTCCATGTAAATCAAAATCGTAGACAGCTCCTTCAACGATTACTTTTAAATTGTCAAAAGCAGTTGGATCAAACATAATTTCCTCCAAAAAACAGGCGCCTTTCGATGGAAAGGCGCCACTTGATGTATATATAGTTTACAGATAAACGAGATGAATTACAACCTTTTAGAATAAACCTACTGCTTTTCCATCTTCATTTACGTCCATTTGAAGTGCAGCTGGTTGTTTTGGCAGACCTGGCATTGTTAACATTGTTCCCGTTAATGCTACAATAAACCCTGCACCGATAGATGGTTTTAGTTCACGAATTGTCACAATAAAGTCAGATGGTCGACCTAATTTCGTTGCATCATCAGAAAGAGAATATTGTGTTTTTGCCATACATACCGGTAAGTTACTCCAACCTTCTCCTGTAAATTGAGCCAATTGTTTACGTGCTTTCGGAGCAAATTCAATATCTTTTGCACCGTATACTTTTTGAGCAATTGTACGGATTTTTTCTTCTAAAGATAATTCTAAATCATAAAGTGGTGCGTATTTGTTGTCACCTTTTTCAATTACTTTTAATACTTTCTCAGCAAGGTCTACACCACCTTGACCACCTTTTTCCCAAACTTCTGTTAAGGATACTTCGTAGCCACGTTCGTTGCACCATTCTTGTAAGTATGCAACCTCTGCATCTGTATCTGTAATAAATTTATTAATTGCAATTACGAATGGAACACCGAAACTTTGAATTGTTTCCACATGTTTTTGTAAGTTTTCCATTCCTTTTGCTAGTGCATCTACATTTTCTTCTTTTAACTGATCTTTCGCTACGCCGCCGTGCATTTTAAGCGCACGAATTGTCGCAACGATAACAACTGCTTCTGGTTTAATACCTGCTGCACGCGCTTTAATATCTAAGAATTTTTCAGCACCTAAGTCCGCACCAAAACCAGCTTCTGTAATGACATAATCACCTAATTTCGCTGCCATTGTTGTAGCGATAACACTGTTACAACCGTGAGCGATGTTAGCAAATGGTCCACCATGAATGATTGCTGGGGTATTTTCTAATGTTTGTACTAAGTTTGGTTTTAACGCATCTTTTAATAGAAGTGTTAACGCTCCCTCTACGCCTAAATCTTTAACTGTTACAGGCTCATTGTCCATATTATAAGCAACGACAATGCGAGATAAACGCATCTTTAAATCTTGAATATCTGTCGCAAGGCAGAATACAGCCATAATTTCAGATGCTACTGTAATATCAAAACCGTCTTCACGTGGTACACCTTGAACTGGTCCACCAAGACCAATTACTACATTACGCAGTGCACGGTCATTTAAATCGACACAACGCTTCCATACGATTTTTCGTGTATCAATCTTAAGTACATTTCCTTGTTGAATATGATTATCAATAAATGCTGCTAATGCGTTATTTGCAGTTGTAATGGCATGAATATCACCAGTAAAGTGAAGGTTGATATCTTCCATTGGGACAACTTGTGAATAACCTCCACCTGCTGCACCACCCTTTAATCCCATTGTTGGTCCAAGTGATGGCTCACGAAGTGCAATGACTGCTTTTTTACCAATTTTATTAAAAGCTTGACCTAAACCAACTGTTACCGTTGATTTACCTTCTCCTGCTGGAGTCGGGTTAATCGCTGTTACTAAAACAACTTTTCCGTCCTTTTCAGTTTGTAAGCGCTTAAAAATATCAAGAGATAATTTCCCTTTATAATGACCATATGGCTCTAATTCTTCTTCTAAAAGGTTCAACTCAGCTGCAATCTCTTGAATTTTCTTCATACTTGCTTCTTGTGCAATTTCAATATCGGATTTAACTGTTGTAGTAGTTGTCATATACCCTAGTCCCCCTTTAATTGGTTCTGCTGATATTGTATCAGTTTTTTGTATTTTCTGCACTTATTTCCCTCCTAAATTTTGCACATTTCTTCAGGCATTATTTTTTCAGCATAAATACCCACAAAAATGTTAGTGCTTGCTGCAGTTCTACTGATAATTGTCCAAGCATTTTTTCATTTACACCTCGTTTATATACACCCATCCCATCGACTACTTGAAATCCTTGTTCCTCTGCAAGCTGTTCAAATTCCCAAGGCATCATTGTATTACAAACAACATCTTTTCCATATAAACGAGGATAGCTATTTTCACGTGGTTTTGCTGTCGGTCCTAAAATAGCAATGCACGCATGTCCATCAGGTCTCAAAACACGCTTTATCTCCTGTAACGCCTGTAATGGCTGTTCTGTCCATTCTAACGAGTTCACCGCTAATATTGCTGGAAATTTCTCATTTTCAAAAGGCAATGAAGAGAGATCTCCCTTTATAAATGACAAATTAGGCCCTTCTCCGCGTTCCTTTCCCTTTTGAATCATTTGCTCGGATAAATCTACACCACACGCTTTATATCCTGCTAGACTTAATTTATATGTACCATATCCATCACCGCAGCCAACATCTAAAACTGCCACACCATTTTCTACATACTTTTCAAAAAACGGGATGATTGTGCTACGACTTCCATGATCCCACATTTCCCCGCTATTTTGGTTCCAAGATTCTGCATTGTTGTCCCATTTTTTTTCTGCGGATTTATGCCAATTAAACTTTGTCATGTTTCCCCCTACTTTCACTTGTTTTCATTCATTCCATTCTACATCATTTTCCTATATTCCTGTTTATTCTCATGGAGAGATGGATAAGATAGCAACAGACTTATGTATTCTCCAAATTTTGCTTTACTTGGATATAACTCATACTCATGTTCTCTTCTTTATGAAAGATAATAAAGATACACCCAATTGAAAGAGAGAGATGTACATGCCCAAAAAGCGAACACATCATTTTAAAAGTGGTGAAAAAAACGAAGAATATGCAGCTGAAATCACGCCAGGACATCTTCCGATTAAACATAGACGTAAAGAAATTGCACATGAAATAGAAGGTACAAACACCGGTACACTTATCGGCTATGTAGCACTATTTCTGTCTTTATTCTCGATTGCCTTTTACCCAGTTACCCTTGGTTCCCTTTCCATTTTAGTTGGCTTATTGGCTGTTAATTTTGGAGCAAAAACACTCGGATATACAGCCATTGGATTTGGTAGTTTTTCTGTTTTATTTACGTTACTGTATCCACTTGCTTTATCAGCATTATAAAAACACACCAAGTATTACTTGGTGTGTTCACTCATGATACAACATAATATGTCCACATCCACAGCAATGCTTTGCTGTAATTTCTTGAAACACTGGATAATTTTCTTCATCCCGGTGTTCAATAAATACTTTTTCAAAACGATACATGTTTGGGGCGTATGCCCAGTCTTGTTTCGTACGTGCATATAATGTCGATGAAAAGAATTCGTCTCCACCACAAACCACACATGTTTTTTTCATTCTCATCCCTCCTATGCTTGTCTTATTTCATCTATATGAACATATGCACAAAAAAAAGACCTTCTATCATTAGAAAGTCTTTTCCGTAACAAAAAGAAATGTACCGAATATGCCTGTTCCGCTATACTCTTTCTTTTTACCAGTTTCTGTTTCAAAAGTTTGTTTCACTGTGATAAAAAATACACCGTTTCGTGTATCCGTACTTACAAACTTCATTTTTTGTTCTTTCTTATCTACATTTTGTGTACATTCAAAGCTATCTTGATTACAAATCAATGCATGCTTGTCCTCTAAATAAGACCTGAAATCAGCTTCTTTCGGACAAGTTAAAAGTAGTACTGCAACAAGAATAATGCTGACAATACCTACTGCTGTATAATATTTCTTCATTTTTTCTCCTTTCAAAAAACAAGAAAACTTGACCTAAATCGTCAAGTTCTCTTAGTCGACAACCCATTGCCACTCTTGTTCTTTCTTATCAAAAATAAGCCAGCCCGTCTCGGTTGCAGCTTCTTTTAATTCCTCTACGTTGTCTAGTACTTCATCCGTACTTTCATACGAACCAACTACATATACAGGAATCTCTAAACCTCTTCTTGATTCAATTTTTCCTGCCAAATCAATGTACAGACCATCTTCCATTAATGGAACAAGCCCAAGAATCACTTCTTTTGAAATTGCTGGGAATATTTTTGATTTTTGAAAGAAAGAAAATCGTTTTTTTCCAAATGAACCGAGTTTGTACGGAATTACTTTGCTAAGCATTCCTACAAAATCAGCAATTCTACGGTAATACACTTTGTTGTACCAGCCGTCATCATGTGAAAAGTAGACAAATCTATTTTTCAATAATGGGAAAAACGCTCTCCCAAGTGGTTCTTTTTTGTGAGCCAAATATAACAATTCTGCAATTTCCTTTGGCTCTAATTCATCTAAATCGCTTGCATCATCAAAGTCCACCCAACAAAACTCATCAAATTCATCAATCTCTGCTTTCATTAATTTATGTATGTTTTCTTCTTCGACATATTCGAATAAAGTATGATAGTGAAAATCAGTCCACTCAAAATTATGTTTTAAAAGCAACACTTGATGAAGCGGTGAAGGGATATTACTTGCAAACTCTTCAAATGTAATTCCAGATGTAATAAAACAATGACCCCGACGATTACCATTAATATATATCATATTCTTTACTTGGTCAGATCCTCCAGACAAAGCACCTAGCCACCTTCGTTTTATATGTTTCAATTCTATAGCATATTTTAACATGAAAAATTTTAGAAACATAGAAAAAACTTCAAAAACTATTTACAATTTCATGAGTTTTATTACATACTGATTACAAGAAAAAAAGCCTGTTGAAAAACAGGCTTTTTTAAGCGATTTCGTCCGGATTTTGCGGATGATGATTTTCAGTATGCTTTTCGTTTTTTTGAAAAATAGATTGAATCTTATCAATTGTTTGTGGCGCTAACTCAATCATTTTTTCAGCTAGATGTGTCGCATTTTGTAAGTGAAGAATATTCACACCGTCTTTATTCACTACAAGAAAGGCTACTGGAGTAATCGAAACACCACCTGCACTCCCTCCGCCGAATGCCGGATTACCTTGCGCTTTCAGACCATCATTTGTTTGAAAATCCGATCCTCCTGCTCCAAATCCAAACGCTACTTTGGAAACAGTTAACACTACACCACCGTCAGCCGTTTGAACAGGCTCTCCAACAATCGTATTTACATCGACCATTTCCTTTAAATTTTCCATTGCTGCTTTCATTAATCCTTGAATTGGATGATCCACCGTTCATAACCTCCTTTGTCATATCTTTCCTAGTTTTTCCGAAACCTTGTGAACTAAACATAAAATTTTATATTGATTTCAAAAACAATAAGTAATAATATTTAGAAAAAACAAAATAAAATAAAGAAGGGGATATCAATGATACGAAAATTAACAAAGGATGATCATGAACAAGTACTGACATTTTTATCCGAGGAAGCAGCCATTAACCTATTCATAATCGGCGATATAGACGCCTTTGGTTACGATGCAGATTTTCAAGAGTTATGGGGGCAATTTGAAGAGAATGGAGCGTTACAATCCGTATTACTGCGCTTTCATGATTCATTTATTCCATATGGAAAAGATGATTTTTCCACCGCTGACTATGAAGCAATTCTCTCACCTCACAAGCCACTGAAAATCTCTGGTAAATCGGACATTGTAGAAAGATTTGAGGGTATACACGGCATATATGTAGGGGCAAAAAATAAGATGTACTTTTGTGAATGTAAAGGTGATACTGCACTACCAGAATCAATACTACATACTGAGGTCAAACTAGCAACCACAGATGATGTTAAGCAAATTATGAAACTTCGAAACAACATTGAAGAATTCCCTCACACAGAACAATCAGAAAAGATTTTGCGACAATCGCTTGAAACAAATACAGGACGGACGTACTACATTGAAAAGAAAGGAGAAATCGTTGCTTCCGCTTCCACATCAGCTGAAAATTCCTTATCTGCAATGGTCGTTGGAGTATGTACGCATCCAGATTATCGCGGCAAAGGATATGCTTCGCTCATCTTACAAAAAATGATTCAGGATTTTACTCAAGAAGGAAGAACACTTTGCTTATTTTATAACAATCCAGCTGCCGGACGGATTTATAAACGTTTAGGATTTAAGGATATTGGAATGTGGACGATGTATCGGTGATGAAATACTGTATTAACTCGGAAGTTCACAACCTTGAGAAAAATTATAGACATAAAAGATTACAAAAGTGATGATGACATTGTCCTAGCTTTTTTCATATTGGTGCATCACTATGCTGCAGTATATTTTTACTGTGGACTCTATATTGCCCCCACCTAGCTCTACATAAGCTTATAGCGGGGGCTTCTATTTTTATTAAGGCAACAACAATTCCTCTCGATAAAACTATGTATTCCTATTATAAATTCTAAACATAGCCCACAAAGTAATCTTTATAACATTCTTCATTTATTATCCTGATATTCCTTTTCATACTCTATTTTTGTTTCCCCCCCACCGCAGCCACCAAGCATTAAAACGAAAATCAACATCTTAATTGTTAATCTCATTAACTTTCTCATTTTATCCCCCATGTAATATCCACAATTATCTATTATTTCCATACTGCTTTTTATAATTTTCATAGTCTTTTAATGCACTTTGATTATTATATTTTCTCCCAGCAAAATATGTATTAATTTGTAACATATATGTAACCATTTTCCCCTCTTCATTCTTTTTCTTATAGTCCACATAGACACTCAGTTCTAATAACTCCATTGATTGCTCTTTAGAATCTTTTGCAGCATTGAAATTAAATACAATTGACGCACCATCATATTCATCATATTGTAGCTTCAATGTTTCATTTATCATTTGTTGAAATTCCGCTTCAGTTAAGTCATATCCTACTGAATTTGGTTCATCAAATCCTTTTTTATCATCACCCGGTTTCATCTTTAGTTTCCCTACTCCATGAAGACGATCCATAAGAAGCTTCACTTGAGAAACATCTGGGTTCAGATTTGTACTTTGTACTTGGCCATTTTCATATTTAATATTTGTACTATATATTTTTTCTTTTTTATAGTCTTTAATTTTATCCTTTTCTTTTCGTGTATCAATTTCTGTAATTACTGTTTGCGTTGTCGTACCATATAAGTTTTTTTCTTTCGTGTTATATACTCCATCAGTGGTTTGATATATATTTTTTTTGTGTATGCCATCTTCTTTCTCTTCAAATGTACTATGTATCACTCGTTCTTCTAAATGAGCATATCCATCATTACTCGCTGACATTACCGACTTCATATCTCCTTCATCTAAGTCCTTTACCAATCTTTCATACTCTATCTTTGTTTCACAGCCTCCAAGAATGGATAAAACAATTGACATGATAATTGCTAACTTTATTTGTTTTTTCATTTCAGCACCCCGTGTGGCATTCTCCTTTATTTTTTATCATGATATGCCTTCTCATAATCTACATATCCTTTTTTCGCATCTTGATTGTTATCTTGTTTTCTATTAAAGTATGTGTGTATCTGTAACGCATATCTTACTAAATTCCCCTCATCGTTCTTTTTTTTGTAGTCTACATCAATACTTACTTGCATTATCTGCATTGGATTTTTTGCGGCGTCAAGATGAAGTACAATTGTCGCCCCACGATATTCATCATATTGTATTTTCAGTTTGTCATTAATAACACTTTGAAATTCTGATTCAGTTAAGCTATATCCAACTGTATTCGGCTGATCAAATTTTTTGATATCATCGCCTGGCTTCATCTTTAGTTTCCCTATTCCTTTCAAACGGTCACAATTAAATTAACGTATGAAACATCAAGATTAGAATCTGAACTTTGTACCTGCCCATTTTTATACATAATATTTGTACTATAAACAGTTTCTTTTTTATAATTTGCGTTTGTCCCTTTTTCCTTTTTATTCTCTATGTCAGTAGCAATTGTTTGTGTTGTGTCTCCATATAAACTTTTATCTTTCGTATTATATACACCTTCCGTAGTTTGACGGATTGTTTTACTGTGCCTTCCATCCTCTTTTTCCTCGTACGTACTGTATATACCTCTTTGTGTCACATGCGCATACCCATCATCACTCGCAGACATAACCTTCTTCATGTCTTCTTCATCCAAGGCCTTTACAAATGGTTCATATTTAATTTTCGTTTCAAAAAAGCTACACCCACTAAGTAAACTTCCAACGATCGCCATAAGCATCAGCACCTTAGCTTTCTTTTTCATACTGTCACCTCATTCGTTACTCTTGGTATTTTAAGTTTTATAATGTTTCCTTTTTAGTAGTCATACACTTCGTCTTTTCCTAAAGATGTTTTGTTACTTACGTATTTAATATTGAAAACACTTTGATCGTTTAATAGTATAGTGATGATACCCGCTGTTAGTTTACTTCTCATTTTCAAATTGAAGTCTGCCAACATCTACAGAATAATAATATACTTACTTAACTTATTGTTATTAATCTTAGCAAGTGCATAAAAAGAAAGAGCATATTTTGAAAAAACGATTAAAACATGCTCTTACACTTTTAATACAAATGATTCATTTTACGAACTTATATCATGCTTTCACACCAAATAATAAACGTAAAGAGTGCTTTAGGTTTATTCCTTAGGATACCTTTCTTTTATAAATCCTTCGATGCTATTACTTTTTTTGATTTCTTCTGATGATAACAAGGATGTCCCACTTGTTCTATCCTTGTTGGTTAAAAAGATAGTAAATTCTTTATTATATAGTTCCTCTTTAAGGATAGTGATCACCTTTGTCATATCCTCAGTAAAAAAATCGGGATTATTTTTATATTGGTCCATAATAACTAAAGTCACCTCATACTCCGGACACTCCCCATCTTTTGGATGTGAACAAGTAATATCTTCAAATGCAAAACGGTCGTTTTGAACTTCCTTTAATCTGTCTCCTACTTTTGTTTGAGTTTGAATCAAATATGTCCAATAACTTCTTAAAGTGTTTTTCATTGTTAGTAGCAGTTCTTCTTTCGTTATAACTTTTTGTACGTTTTCAAAAGGGAGACCTAAAGATTCACCATTATGATCTTTAATTTCAAGTTCTGTAATCTTTTTATTACTCTTCTGAATGAGTTGGAATAAAGCATATAAACGATCTAATTCTGCTGATTCAAATTGACTATAATCAATCTTGTTACTCGTTTTTAAAGTTAATAACAACTCATCAGTTGGTTTGTCTTCATTATAATCAACTATATACTGAAGAACACTTTCTTTTTCAGATTCCTCGTAGTCTAATTTTTTAATTTCTTTTAAAATTGGTTTAAATTCCTTATATTGCTCATATGTATTTTTTCCGTATTGGTATTCATCACCTTTTATTGTTGAATAGAAGAAACCATCTACCTCTACTCGAAATTGCATATTTTTGTTATTTTTTGCTTGAACAGTATGATATGTATGTCCCATATTCCCTTCATGTATACCGCCCCAATCTGTTACAACAACATCGATTCCATGTTTTTCTTTTATGTATTTTTTACCTGGTCTTCATTTTCATAATTACAACCACTCAAAAATAAGAAACATACTAATAACCACATTACATTTTTCATTCTTTTCATATAACCCCTAATACCCCTTCCTTACGTAAGAAATGATTCCTTGTTGTGCAGCAAATTCAAAGCCATCTTTTCCCACAATCAAAATAAGCTCCCCTCTTTCCATACAGGAAGAGGAAAGCTTATTTCCTTCTTATTTATTGTTGCTCTTGTGTTTCTACCGCTTGATCTTTTTGCTCTCTTTTATTTTTCTCTATTACTTTTTCTACAAACTCATTCCGCCATATTTTAAATTTAGCCGCAAATTGACCTTCAATTTTATTTCGATACCCTTCAAACTTCACTTCTACAATGTCAGAGTGATTAAATAGTTTATATGTTTCTCCTGTCAAACCGACTGGATGTAGTACTCCTCCATAATCATAGAACGTATCATCATCTAACAAAACACCTCTTGTAGTGATTACATAATCTGCATCTTCTTCTGCGAAGCTTACTCTCACTACACTACCTAAAGGTAATACTTTTTCCATATAATCTTTCATATTAATTAACCGTCCCTTTTAATACTACGATTTTCTCTTCTATTTTTTGTCTCTTTTTTTCTAGTTGACGAATCCGATCAATAAAGGCATCACGTGTTTTTCCTTGCAAGTTGCTATCGATACTACTTTCCAATCTTCTAATATCACTCGTTAAAGCTGATGCTGCTTTTTCAAGTTGCATTACTACGTTCATAATTTGATCTCGTCCACCGTTATCCGGAAATGTACTATGAACTTTATTCATTATCATATGTAAATCCATATTCATTACCCCTTCTTCCATTCTATCAATATCAAATTTTAATAATATGCAACCGCACCTAATTCCTCATCTTTTGCCATCATAGAAAAGATTGCTTCCGAAACATCTTCATTCAATTGTTTCAAATCTTTTGAGAGCTCTTTTACATCTTTTGAGATTTCACCTAATAATGAACGGTTTATTCCTCTACTACCATCATTCATAAAAAGATGAAGCAATGAGTGTCGATGAGTTAAAATATGCTCTGCTACAATTGCAGTAACATTTGTATCTATGTGGAAATCCCCTTTAAACATTTCTAATAAATCCTGCACATAAGAAGCTGCTACTTCTTTTGCAATTTCTAAAATTTCAGTTGCTGCTAGATACACCACGATGCGCCCCGCTAAAAAATCTACAGCAGCTTTAAATACAGATTCTAATACTTCTAACACCTTTTCTTTACATTTAGCTAGAGTTGTTTCGATCCAATCTACAGCGGTATCTACTGCACTCTTAATTTCTATCGTAGCTGTTATACTAAATTTAATAGCTTCTGATGTAATTTTTGATTTCATATTTTCATATTTTTGCTTTAATTCAGAAAGCCCTTCTTCAATTTTCACTTCTATTTCTACAGCATCTGAATAAACTGTTAACGCTCCTATGAATGCAGCGATTGGAGGGGTATTTATGATTTTTTTTATCACAGTTCCTCCTATAGCTTCCTCTACAGTAGACACTTTTCTTTTAAACTTATCATGCACTATCCCTGTATAGAGCGCCCCAGTTGAATTTGAAATTTCTAAAAAACCTGGTTTTAAATCCCACCCTGTGTCATTGTCACTCACTAGCTTATCCGTCCATACTAAATGACCACTTTTATCATAATCATCTTTTGTAAAAGCATACGAATGTCCAGCGCCATTAGGAATTTTATACATTCTTCCAGGAGTGGTAAAATCACCAACGTTTATTCCAATGTGTAACGGATCATTTTCATTAATAATATTCCTAATGTTCTTCATATCGAATCCGTCACCAAATTTTTCAACATCTCGATCCAGAACAGGAGCTGGATTTAATGTTAACGCTTCAATATTATCTTCTTGGTGTCTTAATGCTACCGTGTTAGCTATACCACCACCTAATGAATGTCCTGTTACACTAATTTTCGCAGAAGGATTTTCATGTCTCATCCTCATATAAAAACTATCCCCTTGATCATACTGTTTTACTGCAAGATTCTGTTCCCAAACATTACCCAATGCTATTTTATTTGCATTCGTTATATTGTGACCAGCAATTTCAGCATCCGTTATTGCATCCGTTCCATCTTCTGTTCCTACATATGTTATTACAATTTCTCCTGTTGTCGTATCTTTAAAAGCATATGCTGCAAATCCTGTTTTTTCATCTACTTCATGATCTATAAGCTCTGCATTGAAATTTTTTTGTAATCTTCTTAGATTCTTTTCGTCTGATTGATCATACGGATATTTGCCTGCCTTAAAATTATAGATATCCTGACCGGCTATCTCCAATTTCCCCCAATCAGAACTTATCTTTAACTTTTTATTTTGCTCCACATCCTTACTCATATTACTCCCTCTCCCTCCTAATCATTTATTATTTTTTGTACTGTTCTTTATAATCTACATATTCTTTTTTTGCATCTTGATTGTTATCTTGTTTTTTATTAAAGTATGTTTTTATCTGAAATATATATTCTACTAACTTTCCCTCATCATTCTTTTTCTTGTAGTCTATATCAATACTTATTTGTAGTATCTGCATTGGACCATTTGCGGAGCCAAGATGAAGTACAATTGCCGCCCCATCATATTCATCATATTGTATGTTTAGCTTATCATTGATAATATTTTGAAATTCTGATTCAGTGAGTCTATATCCAACTGTATTAGGCTGATCAAATTTTTTTATATCATCGCCTGGCTTCATCTTTAGTTTCCCTATTCCTTTTAAACGATCCACAATTAAGTTAACATAAGAAACATCAACATTAGAATCTGGACTTTGTACCTGCCCGTTTTTATACATAATATTTGTACTATAAACGACCTCTTCTTTATAATTTTTATTATCTACATCAGTAGTAATTTCTTGTGTTGTATCTCCATATAAACTTTTATCTTTCGTATTATATATACCTTCCGTAGTTTGATAGATTGTTTTACTGTGCTCTCCATCTTCTTTTTGCTCATACGTACTGTATATACCTCTTTGGGTCACACTCGCATACCCATCATCACTCGCAGACATAACCGTCTTCATATCTCCTTCATCCAACGCTTTTACAAATCTCTCGTAGTCTATCTTCGTTTCCCCAAAACTACACCCGCTAAATAAACTCGCAACTATCGTCATAACAATCATCACCTTAGCTTTCTTTTTCAATTTCATACTGTCACCTCATTGGTTACTCTTGGCATTTTAAGTTTCATAATGCTTCCTTTTTGGTAGTAATAGACTTCGTCTTTTCCTAAAGGTGCTTCGTTACTTATATATTTGATATTGAAGACACTTTGGTCATTTAATGGCATTGCGATGATGCCCGCTGTTAGTTTACTTCGCATTTTCATTGGTAAGGCATCACGGTTTCGATCGATATAGTCATGATGACCTGCTAGGACAAAGTAAATACCAACTGTTCGAGATAGATCAATTAAAGTCGCAGCATCGTCTGTTTCTAAGTAAACGAGTCTGCTAAATTCTTCGACGTTTGTCATAATAATAAGCTGTTTTGTAAACACTGGTATTTCTCTACCTTCTTGTCTTGCTTGTGATAGTTCAAGAGATCGTTCGCGAATCACTTCCATCCAGTATTTCACATGAACGTTTACTTCATTTTCTTCTACGATGTAATGCGTCACATTGTCTTTATATTGAACGAAGCTATACTCAGCTGTATCTACTAATGTTACACTCTCAAAATAGTCTTTATTCATTTGAGAAAGTATACTTGATACGATTTGTTTTCTCATACTATCATCTACACTGTAAATCATTAAATGATCGTTAACCGCAATATCATGCGCAACAACTTCTACATTTGTGAAGTCAAGCCCAAGTGGAACTTGTCCTGCTTGTAGTGCTTTGGCAACATCTTTGTTTTTCCGATATATGAGAAGGTCAATGATTTCTGGCATCATTGGAATTGCCTTCGGACGTTCTCCGTCCCATTCTTGATCCATTTCACTTGCTTCTTGTTGCAGTAACTGAATTTGCTCTAATTCGTCTTCTGCTTTTGTCGGTAATGCCGACTGGAATAATGTCGGTGAATCTAATTTTATAATTGCTCGTCCTGCCATTTCTTCTACTTTCAAATCAGATCGGCCTACAATACCTGAGATTTCACTTTGGTCAATCATATATAGACATGTTTGCAGTTTAATGTTGTTGTATAGTTGAATACGCAGTGCATTTTGTCGTCCCGCACTAATTAAGGTATGAATTCCTAGGCTAGCACCTTCTCGGACGATTTGCATAATCAGCATTTCAAATTCCTCATAAAATTTAGCTTCTTTCACTGCATCGTAATTATCAATTGCAACGATGATATTCGGCATTTGTTTACCGCTAGCTTTCTCATACATTTCTATACTTGCGACGTCATATTCACTTAGCATACGTTTACGTTGTTTCATCTCTTGTGTTAATCTTTCAACTAATTTTAAGCACTTTTCTGCTTCGTCAATCGTAATTGTATCCGCAACATGCGGCAGTCCTTTTAATGGTAAGAGACCATTCGTACCAAGGTCTACTAAATACACATGCAAATGCTCCGGACTATTCTGACGCGCTACATCCATAATGACTGATTGTAAGAATGTTGATTTACCGTAACCTGGACTTGAGAAGACGGCAACGTGTCCATCTTTACTTATGTCTAATGTTAATGGTGTTTGTGATTGTAATTCTGGTTGGTCTAGTAAACCAACTGTTGCTTGTAATGGTTTCTTCGCCTCATTCCACGCTTCTTTAAAATGAACTGGGTGTAAGTCTTGCAGGAATATTTTTTCTGGAAGCGGTGGTAACCATGGTCTTGCGAGTGCTTCGATTTGTCTATCTTCTGCGTAATCGTGAATATAATTAATAACTGCATCCAGTTCAGACGGTACAGTAGCAATCTCTTTGTTATCTCCAAGTCCACTTAAGTCTTCACTTAAGATTTCATATTGACCTAAGTCGTTGATCGCATAAATGGTTGTATCAAGGCGATCTTGATCGTCCTTATCTTCTACGTAGTCAGCACCGCTCCATGCAGATTGGAATAATTCATAGATTTCATTATTTCCGACCTGTAAGTATGCTCGTCCTGGCAGTGTAATTTCTGCTGCATCAGGTGTTTTTAATATTTCATTACTGTCTGATGTATTTTGCACTTTAAGCGCTAGTTTAAATTTCGAGTTACTCCAAATTTGGTCATCGACAACCCCGCTTGGCTTTTGCGTAGCGAGTATTAAATGAATACCAAGAGAACGACCAATACGCGCTGTTGAAACTAATTCTTTCATAAAGTCTGGCTGTTCTGCCTTTAGCTCCGCGAACTCATCACTAATTAAGAATAGATGCGGCATTGGCTCTGTTACAGCGCCTTCTTTGTATAGTTTTTGATATTGGTTAATATGATTCACATTATTTTCGCCAAATAAGCGTTGGCGTTTTTGTAATTCTGCTTTAATTGAAGCAAGTGCACGCATACTTTGCGCACCATCTAAGTTCGTAATCGTTCCTAGTAAGTGCGGCAAATTTCTAAATAAGTTCGCCATTCCTCCGCCCTTATAGTCAATTAATAGAAATGCAACTTCATAAGGATGGAAATTGACCGCAAGCGATAGAATATAAGACTGAATAATCTCCGACTTACCAGAACCTGTTGTACCAGCGATTAACCCGTGTGGTCCGTGTGCTTTTTCATGTAAGTTTAAATTCACAAGATCTTCTTTACCACGAAGACCAAGTGGAACAGCTAATGATTTATGAGCGGCATTTTTTGCCCAACGGTCTGTAATATTTAATTCATCAATTTTTTCAACGCCGTACATTTCTAAGAATGTAACACTTTCTGGAATACTATTTTTTAAGTTTTGTAAATGATTAAGTGGCGCAAGTGCGCGTGACACATCTTCTAAGTTAAACCCTTCCGGAAAATGGTCTGGTACGAACTGACGATTGACAAGTTCTCCTTGTTCTAAGATAATATTTCCTTTTTTCGAGTCTCTTATATCTACAACTGTCTTCACATGCTCTGGTAAGCTTTGCATTACATCTTGAACAAATACAAGCGATACACCTAAATCAGTTGGATCTTCATTAAAGAATTCCATTACAACGTGATCTAAGATGAGTTTTTCGTCCGTTATAAGGACAACATAATGCGGTGAAAAATGTATCTTTTCACTTGAATTACTTTTTTCATCTACTTTCAGTTTTCGTTCTTTTAATATTTGATACAAGCTATTCAGTACTTGATCTCGGCTTCTATCATGGTATACAAAACCGCGTACATTAATATCTCTTACACTTGCATGCGGGAGCCAGCGCATCCAATCCCACTTCTTCTTCTCCTCTTCAGGAAAAACAGTAATAAACTGCAAGTCATAATAACTATGGAATAAAGCGGTTTGCATGACTAATAGCTGTAATTGTTCTAGCACTAACGAACGTTGTCCAATATAGCCAACTGGTCCATTCATTAAATCTGTTACAACTGGAACGTCTGCTAAAGAAAGATATCGCTGCCTTAACTCACGTGCCATTGCAGTAAGTTCATCTTTAAATTGGCTAAATTCTTCTTCATTAAACTCAATTTCAAAACTAGAATCTGCATTTCCTTTTCCTGCTCGGTATGTTAAGAAATCGTGGTGCATGATCGTTTTTTCGTATATACGAGGATTCACTTCTATTGTCATTTCTCGAATTTCTGTAACGTCTGGATAATGATAATGAAGTGCATGACGTTGTTTCTCACTTTCAGCATACAGATCCTTTGTTTTTTGTACTAAGTATTCCCTGTAACTCTTATCTCGCTCGGCAATATCAATTTTGTATTGTTTTAAGTTTTTTATGTACGATGTGATCGAAACAACGACAGTCACGATCGTCATTGCTAGTGATGCAAAAATAAATAAGCCGTATGACTGGAATATAGATAACAATACAGTTACCGCAATCATTACGAGAGATGGCGCAATAATTCTCGCTAATTGTTCAGTCGGTTTTGATGGTTTGCTCGAAGGTCTTGCAATTTTCATCTTTTCAACTGGTTCACGATAAATAATTCGCGGTGAACGATGATAATCTGGATACTCATCATGATATAAGTTATCCGCTTCTAGTAGACTAGGTAATTTAGAATTCACCCGATTCTCCACTCCGAATATTTGAACATCTTCATTTCCCATTTGAATTGTTATGCCATCAAAATATAAATGATCGCCAGTTTCTAATTCCACTGCCTCTTCTAACTTAGAATAATTATGAAACACATTCCCTTCATACACGTTTATTTTAAAGGGCTCACTTAAAGTTTCACGAATAAACAAAATATCTGTAGCAGTATCTTGAATCGTTATGTCATCATAGTCATTTTTACTAATTGCTATGGAAAGTTTTCCTGATGTATCATATACAATCATTTCTTCTACAGTTGCAATCCAAATGCGTATCGTTTTTCCATTCTTTAATTGAATCGTATTCGCTTTATTAAAATAAAGAGTTTTCTCTCCTATTTTCCAAGCAGCCAATTCATTATCCCAATTCAGTACTAATGATTCCTCTAAATCAAAATCAGTAATATTATTTGACCATTCTTTCCCAATCGTCACTGTAGGACGTTCGGATGGATGTAAGCGGCATTTATGTAACTGATCGCCGTAACTTAGTGCAAGTAGCTGCTCCATACTTCTCCACTTCTCCTTTTGTTCACTCTATCTGTAAGGAGTTTTTATACGTATATATTCATCTTGATTTTCCAACATATAAGTCGCCGCTATGAAGAATAAAAGATATCCTACACTCGTTTTCTCTTTTTATTTTCACTTGGCATGGGGCTAAAAAAGGACCTGACCGCTTCTATCCATGGGCGGACGCTCTCTCCCACCTAAAAAAGGGTTTATGTCGTTTTTTCATTTTGTATTTATATAGATTCGATATATACGTACTCCCTATCTTTTCTTGTTGTTTATATCCTATTTTCATATAGACTCAGCAAAAATTTTTATCCTTTTACTTTGCTTTTTCTGTATTAGATATATCTTTTTCATTAGATGAATCACTATATTTTTTCTCATACTCTTTTAATTGCTGCTCAAATGTTTTTAGTTTTTCATCGCGCTCTTTTCCTGATAAATCTGGATTATTTTTCACTGCTTCTATTTGTTTAATTAATCCATACATAATTAATTGTGGATCATCGACACTTTTCGCTAAATCTAACGATTTATCGAAATTACCTTTTCCGTTATAAATCCAGTACAATAAATACTTTTCATCACTTTTTAAAGTAACATTTTTCATAATTGCTGCTTTTTGCGCATCAGATAGTTTTTCTACTTTCAAGTAGGAATACGCTAACTCATATTTAGATGCGAATGGTAATGTTTCAAACTCTTCTTCGCTCAAATTATTAATTACTTTGTCATAATCCGTTGCTAAGAAATTTTTATTCGCTTCTAAAAGTTTATTTTGATATGGTACTTTCATAAAGGTATAGTAAACGACTGGTGCTGCTAGAATAACTGTTGCTGCCGCAAATGAGAATGCTAAGTATTTAAATAATTGAAACTGTTTTTTCGGAACAAGTTGCATTGTTTTTTCTGCCTTTTCTTGTTCCTTTAGAAAATTCACTTCAATAAACTGTAGCAATTCCTCAAAGCTTTCCATGTTCACGACATTCTGTTCAAATGTCGTTTCTTTTGCATTTTCTAATAAACCAGCATATAAATCATCATAACTATGTTTTTTAGAAAACAGCGCTACAATAAGGCATTTGTATTGGAATAAAAATTGTTCTTCTGTTAGTGGTTTTGGCGGGACAATATCTCGAATTCCGCGATGTATAATAAATGGCATTAAATTTGCATCAAATACTAAATTGTCAGGATGTAAAAAGAAAGTTGTTCTTCTATGTAAATACTTTTGAAAATGGGCTACATTTCGAATTAAACGTAATTTTTCATTTCTTTCTAATTCCTTCAAATCTCCCCATTTCAATAATTTCTTTTCTACTGTATATGTAAAAATAAATGTATCATCTTGTTCTTCTATTGTTACTGGTAGAAAAATAGATGATACATCTGTTAATAACTCCAATTGACGGTTATCTTTTACTTGCGTTTGTGACTTAGCAAGTTCTAATTTCCAAGTATCTTCTTCTATTTCAAATCGATACTCCATTGAATCAATCTGAATTATTTTCTCCGTCATGTTCTACCTCTTCTCCTTTTCCTCATAAGCCTATATGTATTTTATAAATCCATTTTGATTTTTCGATATATAAGTTAAGTCGCTGTTATAAAAACAAAAGGTGACTTACACTCGTTTTCGCTCTCTGTTTTAACTTGGCATGGGGCAGGAAGAGGATCTGACCGCTTCTATGCATGACCCGATGCTCTCTCGCCTAAAAAGAAAGGGGTTATGTCGTTTTTTAAATTTGGATTTATATAGGCTACATGCTTCGTTCATAATTATGTCATTTATATTACTTGTAATATATCCCCATCTGTTACTTGATGATCTACCAATCTATCATCATCTGTTAATAATAACGATTTATTCACAACTTTAATTACATGATTTGATGTATCGTATTGTTCGATATTCAATGTTTCAATTAAATTTTTAAGCAAATATTTAACAGATTGATGATTTGGAATTCGTAAATCGTATGTATTTCCATTCCATTTATGAAAATCAACAGTGACGTTAATATGTGTTTGTATAGCCATTTGTGATTCTCCTTACATCCAAATTTTCCGAATGATGATTCCAATTCCAACGAAAATGAATATAACCCCACTAATGATTAATCCAATCAATGTTGTACTAATTGGCTCCTGGGATTTCGATTGGCTACTATCCATTTCAGCAGAATTTGCTTTCACAGTATAATCTTTTGAAAATAAGCTTTTCTGTGTGTCTTTCATATCATCTATTTTTTTCGTATTTAAAAATAAAGAGTCATTCAACTCTTTCATCTCTTGCTTTTCTTTTTTTTGTTTTTCCTTAATTTGCTTTTCAACTTCTTCGTTAAATAATTGAATTGCTGCTTTATCAAGTTCTGTCTCTTGTTGCCCTTTTTCATTTCCCTCTTGATTATCTTGGTGTACCCGATCTACTTTAAACTCAAGTTTACCGTTATCATTCAGGTAACTGTCTGCCGCGCCCCTCATGGGTAACGCGGCAAACAAGAAAAGAAAAAAGACAAATGATAACTTAACTAGCTTTATGCACTGTTTCATCATCGTCCTTATTTTCCTCCCACCTTTTATGCCATACAAATAAATTGATAATAAATCCAACAATTGCGATTACAAGAAGTACTGCGAAAGTGACATGGCCATCATTTTTACCACTTATAAAATTGTTGAAGAAGTTTTCTATATACTGTAGTGGTGAAAATTCGCGTAACTTACCAAGATAGGATGTCTTAGTTACTTTGACTCCAACAGCTTCTGTTAAAAATAAATACAGACTTAAGGATGTCAATAAGATAAACATACCTACCATTTTTAATTGACGTAATAGATATGTGGAAACGAAGACAAAAGCCATCATTGTAATTGTTATAAAGGCGATCCAAATTAACTTTTGGTTCCCGCTGAATTCCAATAGTTTTCCAGCAATCATACCAATTATTATCCCTTCAACAATAGCTATTCCAAATGTAATTGCCGTAACTGGTAAGTTCATATCTAAAATCGATAATTTTCCTTCAAAATCATCTTTTTGACTACGCTTTCTTTCTTGATTCGCAATAGCGTATGACGTAAATAAAGAAACAATAAAACATACTAATACAATTAAATATGGTGTGAAGGTATTTCCAGCTGTAATAACACCATCATTTTGTTTTAAAACTGGATTCGCTAAAAATTGGTATAACTGTTCATTTTGTCGTTCACCAATGCGGCTATTCGCTAATACTTTACTGAAGTTTTTCGAGAATGATTTATCATCTGATACTTTTTCAGTTAAATTGTTTAATAATGTATCAGCTTTTGACACAATCGTTACACCACTATCTTGAATCTCTTTTGCTTGATTATTAATTTGATCAAATGTTTTATATACCTCATCAGAGGCTAACAGCGTACCTTTGGAACTTTCAGCTAATGATTGACTCTGCGTGAATAACGATTTCAATCCAGTATCTAATGCTAATATAGCTGTCTGTTCTCCCTCGCGATTACTTATTAATACTTTTTGTTCCTCCATCAGTTTTAAGCTATTTTCACGCCACTTCGCTGCGCCGCTCAAATACTCAGCTAAGTTCGTATTCATGACATTAGCTTGTTCTGATGTTTGCTTTAATGTTTCTGCCAAATGGTCTGAATTTTGGCTAGCATTGTTAGTGATTTCTTGTAAAGCATTGATTTTTTGTTTTACCTGATCCATATCAGACGTAACTTCTGCATGGATTTCGGATGAAACAAGATCTGTAATTATATCTAATACATTTTGCTTATTTAACATGTAATAAAGAGAATTTGGTGTAGCAAGGTTTTTTAACGCTTCTTTCTCTAATTGTCCTGATAAATCTTCGGTTTTCATATCAAGCCCATAATATAGTTGGTATAGGCCTAATAATTCTTCATAATTTTTTACTGTGTTTACAGCATCCTTGATTAAACCATCGGATGATAATGATGAAGATATATTTTCCGATTTCTGATGGACAATATGGTCATTTGTGCGTTCCGTTTTTTCACCGTATTTATTTTCATCACCTGGATCAGTTGTGCCACCGCCTTCACCCGGCTTCGTTGGGTCGGTTGTGCCACTGCCTTCACCTGGCTTCGTTGGATCGGTTGTACTGCCGCCTTCGCCCGGCTTCGTTGGGTCGGTTGTGCCACCACCTTCACCTGGCTTCGTTGGATCGGTTGTGCCACCACCTTCACCTGGCTTCGTTGGGTCGGTTGTGCCACCACCTTCACCTGGCTTCGTTGGGTCGGTTGTGCCACCACCTTCACCTGGCTTCGTTGGGTCGGTTGTGCCGCCGCCTTCACCTGGCTTCGTTGGGTCGGTTGTGCCGCCGCCTTCACCTGGCTTCGTTGGGTCGGTTGTGCCGCCGCCTTCACCTGGCTTCTTGTCACCATCTTTATTAGGCTTTGTTGTTTCATTACCAGTAGTACTATCAGTCAATTGTTTAATTGACTGTACTGGTGTTTTTCCACGATTTGTTAGCTGAACGACTTGACTATTTTGTTCACTATTACTCCCATTATTTGTTTCTGGATCAACAGGAGGAGTAACTTCAGGTTTCGGATACGGTGTTGTTTTTTCAGCGGTATGAGTCAAATCCCATTTCCATGTTACTGGTGTAAAAACATCAATATTTGCGTTTTCATCTGACAATTTGACATGCACACTAACAGATAATTCCCCTTCTTCTCGAGAAGGCAGCACAACACTTCCATTATTTAAATAGTCTGCAGTATAGTCTTGTCCATTAATCATTAAGGCTTCTGTATTTGAATACAGTTCAAATCCCTCTGGAAGTTGTAAACTAAACGTTTGCGATGCATCCATTTTTGAATTCTTTTCTGTATCCTTAAAAGTAATCCCATTAGTCGCAAGATCTTTTTTAATACTCTTGATTGTATTTTCTAAAGGAATATCGTTAGAGCCTTCATAATGGAAGTCATTTTCTTCACTATACTTCTCAGAAACTTTCACTACATTTTTCAGTTGCGTCTTTGTCTCCTCAGGTAAAGTGAGTCTATCAATTTCTTCAACATTCATACTTGCTAACTTATTTATCAAACTTTCAATTTGTTTCTTAATTTGATCGTTTGGTTGTTGCATTAAAGTATTTAAATATACCTCTTTTTTATCATTATCCGATAGCTTCGCTTTTAACTTTTGATTAATTGTTTCTTGAATATTTGTCTTTAGCTTATCTGCTAGCTCCGCATCATAACTTTTCATTTTGTTATTGACGTCTGTTAAATATTGTTGAATTGCTATTGAATCGGATAACGCATTAGATTGTTTATCTGAGTCATTGAAATGGCTTGCTATTACTTTATTCGCCGATTCTAAAGCACTTAATTGCTTTAGCACATCATTTGTACTGAAGTCACTAGTAAACTGATTGAACTGATTCGAAAAATTATTTGCTAACATATTATTATTTGTCTGCAAATTTTGGAGATTACCGAAACCATCTAAATAAGAAACGTTAGATTTCGCATCCTCATCAATTGTTTGCCCAAACCTTTGCAATACACCTTGGAACCCTTTAAAACTATCAACTGATACGCCTGTATAATCTTGTACAGTTTCAAATTGTTTCGTATAGTTTGCCAAAGGACTATGTACATCTGTTTTATATACTTTCATATGGGCTTGTTCTTTATCTACAATTGCCCCAACGTTATCCTGTGCAGCTTGTAATTTCCCAATAATGCTAGCGAAATAAACATCTATAATACGTCGATTAAAATCTTCTAAAATCGATGCTGCCGTCTTTTCTGCTTCTGTTTTTAACTCTTTATTTCCAGTTGCATTAACTTTATAACTTAAAGTTAATTTCTCTGGTGCTTCAGAATTAATTGACACAGCCTTTCTAGAAAAGTCATTTGGAATTACAATCATCATATTATAGTTATTATTTTTCAAACCACTTTCTGCTACCCCACGACTGACTACATACCACTCTTGATTATTGTCTTTATTAATGTTTTTTATAAACTGATCTCCAAACGCTATTTTATTCCCTTCAAATACCGTCCCTTGATCTTCATTTACTAAGGCAACCGTCATTTTTGGAGTGCTTTTTTCATCTTCTTTTTTTAACTTTTTATTTAAAGCTAAATAGGAAGTCCCTGTTGCAAATACAAGGGCTAAAATGATAAACAACAAGATACTCCACTTAAACTTTTTCAATACTTATCACTCCTGCGAATAAAAAAATCTAAAACCTGCCTATTACACATAAAAATTAAAATTTATTCTTTTCTTGAAAGTAAGTTAGCCATACAACAGAAGTCGCATGGCTAACTTTGAAACCTTCTTTTTATGTAGAGAATATCAGTGTTTCTTATTTCAAGCCGAAATTACGTGACAACTCTTCATCATGAGAAGCGACTGCTTCTGCAGTTTTTGAAAGTTGAACATTAATCTCATGTAATAATTGTGAGAAGTTTTCTACTTTTGGTCTTAATTCATTAAATTGTCGATCAAAACCTTCGAAAGCACGACCTTCCCATTCTCCTCGCAATTCATTCTGTAATCCTTGTAATTTACGAAGAATGTCATCAATTTGTTGAGAGCTTTGCCCATATAAAGCAGATTTTGCTTTAAGCTCCTCAGGACTCATACGAATTTGTCCAGCCATTAAAATTTCCCCCTTAATAATGAATGATTTAGTAGAATTAACTAAAATTTAACTCCACCTGGATAATTATAGAATAATAATAATAAATTGAAAAGAAATTTTTTAACGATTCTAAACATATATTAAAATTAATATTTTACGATATGTTATTTTTTTACCAAAATATAGTTGTATATCATTTTTTTGGAATTTATAGCCCGATCTCTTACGCATGTTCCTTAATCCCTTGTATAAAAACTTGTTTATCCTGGTTAAGAATCCCAAACAATTTCTGCCATTATCTTCATCTTATATTTCTACAATTGGCATTCATATATTTCCATCCGGACTCTCTAATCTCATTATAATTACCTTAAGCCCTGTTTCTATACTTGTTTGATGAAATTCTCCTTCATTCCATCAGAACACAACATGCCCTAATTGTACTTTCAGCCCCTCCCCCTTCTCCTTACACAATAAGAAGCAGCTGGGACACAGCTGCTTCTTATTGAATCATTCCTTTTGGCTTTATTCTTTATGTATATAAAACCATTTTTATAGTTTGCAAATTATGCCCTTCAAAATCCTCTTCAAATTGCTCTAAAGTTGCAAAGCCCTTTGCTTCATAAAAGCACTTCCCTTTTTCATTTGCGGCTTCTACATGGATATAAATCTTTCGAACACCTTCTAAAAGGGTAATACCTCTTTGCAATAAAACTGTACCAATCCCTTTCCCTTGGTGTCCCGGTAATATATAAATCGCTCCTAATTCCGCTTCATTTTGATATTTAATAGGTGAAAAATTAGCAAACCCAACAATTTGATCCTCTACTTCTGCTACAAATAGGTGTGAATTCTCTAATCTTCTTTTCATCATCTCATCCGAATACGCTTGTTCTAAAAATTTCTCTTGAACTTCCTGCGGAATAATCCCTTTATATGTATCATACCAAGCCACTTTCGCCACTTCTTGTACAGTAGCAATATCTCGTGCGTTCATTTCTCTAATTACATATGTCATATCGATTTCTCCATGCTTTTCAATGTATATTCCGCTATCACACTACACGAAATTGGATTGCTATTTTCATAGTTTATTCTGATTAATTTCAAACTTTCTATCACTGCCTTTTGTACTTTGAAGTCTTTATATATAAAATCCATTACATTAACAAATTGCTCTCGCTTTAAACGAGTTGCAATCGTACAATGCGGTACCCACTTTCCAGGTACATAATACGACTGTGGTTGGTCATGAAAATCCACGAAATGATTATGGAATGATTGATGAAGTTCTAACAATCTTCCCGTTACTATTGGTGCGAGAAAAATAGTTCCATTTGTAGGAAATGTACCAACAGAAGAAAATTCAACTGGAAAGCACTCTATATGTTCTGTAAACTTTTCTAATTTCTCTCCATACAGCTTTAAATCCAAAGTATGATAATCTGCTAATTTAATATGAGGTTCTAAGTCTTCATTATGTCCAATATTTATTCGTTCCTCTCTAATTTCTTTCACGTGCTTTGAAAACCTTTCATCAAATGCAGCAATAACGGCGTACATCTTTGTTCACTCCTTTTCTTCCCTTAATGCTTCCCACTCTTCACGAATCATTCCCATTCGAATAGAATCATAATATGTCCCATTATAGTAACGACATTTCCGCATTCTACCTTCTAACTTCATCCCAATTTTTTCTGCAACTTTTATCATTCGCTCATTTCCAGACCACGTCGTTAATCCAACCCTACCAATCTCCATATTCCTAAATAGCAAATCTCTATATAATCGCAAAGCTTCTGTACCATATCCTCCATTCCAATACGCTGGTTCATAAATAGTAATCCCAATTTCTAGCCACCGCGTTGCCTTATACTCCCAATAGAAACCAACTGTTCCAATTATTTTGCCATCAACCTCAATAATGAGTTGAGACAAGGGTTCCTCTTTTAACTTAGATTGTAAATTCCCCTTGTATTCTGGGTACTCTTGCATAGAGAATGGAAAGTATGGTGCATCCCACTTCTTCCACTCAGGTTCTTCGTCCTTATATATTTGTGAATATAACAACTGTATATCTTTCTCTTCTATTTTTCTTACTATCACTTTTTCCCCTTGCATATATAGACGTTCCATGTTTGCCTCCCGTACTATTAAATCAAATATTAGAATTAAACATATTAATAATATTATATTTATTTTTCGGAAAAATCAAACAATAACAAAGCTATTTATTGTATAATATTGTAAAAAGTTGTCGGAGGGATTTGATGTTAAACAAAACATCTCAATTTGTGATAAAACTTTCATCCATCGTTTTATCACTTTTACTACTACTAAATCTGCCTTATTTGTTTGTCACGCAAAGCGGCTTCACTTTTCAACCAATTATATTTTTTAAACAAATTTTCACTATGTTAAAGCAGGTATTCTCTCCTGAATCCCTTATAGTTCTATCATCAGACGCGAAGTTTGGTAACTTAAAAAAAATCCCATTATTCCCAACCGTTTTAGAACCTTACACATATTCATTTACTGTTTTATTTGTAGCTTTTGTTCTTGCACTTTTTCTCTCATCTAGTATGGCATTTTTTTATTTTTTGGCGAAAGATTCTATCAAAAAATGGATTAACAGAGTTATTTTTGTATTAGAAGCGATCCCTGATATGATGATGATGATTTGTTTACAAATATTTTTCATTTTGGTACTTCAGAAATTTGGAGAATCTCCTGTCACAATTATTTCTTTTAATGAAAATCGCGCTTATTTACTTCCTATTTTATCTTTAGCAGTCTTACCTACATTACAAATGTTTCGGATGATGGTGTTATACATAAAAGAAGAACATGAAAAACAATATGTAGAGGTTGCATATGGAAAAGGCCTTTCATCAAGTTATATACTATGCATTCACTTATTCAAAAATATATCTATTCACTTTTTCCATCATTTAAAAACAATCTTTGTTTTCTTGCTTTCTAACTTGTTCGTTTTAGAATTTGTTTTTAATATGAAAGGCATTATTCAATTTTTATTTAGTAAAGCATTCATTTCACCCGCTGCTACATTTATCATACTTATTATGATTATTTTACCTTTTTATATAATCTTTCAAATCATTTCATTAATGATGAACAGATGGCAAATGAAAGGAGAAATTTTATGAAATATATTTGGAAATCAAAACGATTTTTAGTCGGATTCATTTATCTTTTCTCATTAATTATGGCTAGCTTTATTTATACTTTGTTCTTTAAAGATAGTATACCAGAAGCACCTCTGTTACTTTATAATGACAAGAATGAGTTACTTGGTAAGGCACCCTTTCCACCATCTTTAATGCCACCTTTTGGCTCTGACCGTTTCGGAGAATCTATATTTTTACAAGTTTTAGACGGAGCGAAATTTACAATTTTATTCGCTGTTGCAATTAGTTTATTACGCATTTTATTTGGGACGTGTTTAGGTATTCTATTAAGTTTATACGGCGCAAAATGTAAAAGATTTTTCCAGGCATGTTCAGAGGTATTTTATTATATCCCGACTGTATTTATCGCATTTATACTTATCACACCAGTTAACATTGTAATCACGTCAAATGCGGATCGACTAAGCCCAAATATCCCATTTGCACTTTATCAAGCTATTATACTCATTTTTATCGCTCTCCCTACAATCTCGTTATATATTTCATCAGAAGTTGATGAATTTATGCAAAAAGATTATATATTGAGCTCACAATTAATGGGAGCAAGCCGTTTCCATATTATAAAGAAACACTTACGTGTCTTATTGCTCGATCGTATATTTGTTTTATTTATGGAGCATATTGTCCAAACACTCATACTCATGATCCACTTAGCATTACTTAACATTGTGATCGGCGGGGTACAACTAAAAGAAATGGATCAAGGTGAGTTCAAACCCGTTTCACTCTCAAATGATTGGGCAGGTCTTATCGGATTAAATCGTTATGAAATGAATCTTTCATTATGGATTATTTTTTATACACTCATTACATTCTTTATTACAATACTTTTCATTAAACTCATGACAACTGGAATTCAAGACGCACTCAAATCAAGAAATTCCCAAACAGTTATGATACAACCTGTTCAGGATCAAAAAATATATGTAAAAAATAAAGATTCTTTTTCAGTTGTTTCTTCAGAAGAACGAAAACAGTCTTCTCTACATTTGTAAAAATATGATTAGACGAAACTGCTGTTATATCATTTTTGAGGAATTTATTATGAAACATGTTCAAGAACTATATCAACAATTTCAAGAAGAAATGGGATGAAGTCACAATGATAGACGTAATGAATTTCAGCACAATAAAGAATTTCTCCTATATATTCATATGTTATTGACGACAGATGTCGCTGAAGTCGCCGAGGAATTTCGGGCACTCTTTTCCAGAACTGAACAACTAAAAAAATAAAGCGTTTCTGAACATGAAACATATGCTCAGGCGAAGGAAGAAATTCGTGAAAATCTTGGTAAAAAGCTTGCTGATTGTCTAGCTTATTTATGTAAGTTGGCTAACTTTTTTGATTTTAATTTAGAAGATGAACTTCGCAACAAATTAGATGAAATACGAATGCGCTCTCAAAGTCTACAAAATAAAAAATAGGAGGATATTTTCCTTCCTATTTTTTATCTATATACTTTTAATTCCTTCTCTTTCACTTTAAGAAGAAGTCCCTTCTCTATCCAGCCTTCCACACCATCTTTTTTAATTAAATCATATCCCGTACAGCTATCATCAATAAGCGAAACAATATCACCTTTCCTTACACTGATTTGCGCACAAGAAATATCCGTTTTAACAGTATAATTTGCTGCTTCATTTTGCTTTATATATTCATTTTTAACATATAAGCGTTTCTTTGTTTCTAGTTGTTTACATATTGTAAAATCACCATTTGTTTCAACTGGTACAATATGATAATACGGATACGTGACTCCGCCTTGCATCATTAGTTCTGCATCAAAATCTGCTAATATTTCATATTGCGGAAAATGATCTACATATGCATATGAAAACACATCTTTAGAAATTGATCTATGAATAATAAATGCATTTAATTGACCCGCTTCTTTAATCGTATTACCGCCATCAATCGCAATTATTTTCTTATTTTCATCAATAACTGGATTATTAGATGGTGCCTCTTCAGAATAATTGACAACAGGCCAATGCCCAACTATTACATACTTATTTGCACGATGTGATTTAGTAAAAAACTCCGGCATTGCAATCGCATTTTTCCGTTCGGTCTTCTTCCAATCTTCTATATCTTCAAGTCCTGCGTGTACAAAAATATAGTCATCTGTTTCAATAACAGTCGGCAATTCTGTAAGCCACTTTATTTCTATTGAAAAATGACTCGTTAATATATCTTTTACCTCACGAATATCCGTCTCTTCGTTAATATGAAAGCCTAATTGATCAAGCCATTCATTAAATATAGAATGCTTTCTCGTACATAAATAGTTTATTAACCCAGGATTTTCATTTAAGAGAGCATCAACTAAGGCTTCACAATTCCCTTCAATAACATGTACGTTTGGATTATGAGCTTCAAGTTCCCTAACATAGTTTACAACACCTATACTATTGCTTCCTTTTTCACAAAGATCACCATTAATGATTAAATAATCCTCTAGACTAAAATTAACTTTGCTTAATAATTTTTTTAAAAGTTCTAATTCTCCATGAATATCAGAAATAACAATAACTCTTCCCTCATTTGGAATAGATATTTTTTTAATTTTATCCACTATAGACGCCCCTTCTATCATTTACAACTTTCTACATATTTAATTATTCCGTTATCATTTCATAAAAACTATTCGACAAAATACCTTACCGTACCTTTTTTACAAATTATTTCTGCTATAACAAAAAAATAGTAGATTCTATATCTTATTACATTTAGAATCTACTATTTCCTTCTCTATTATAACTCTTTATGAAAAGAATAGCTTACCTTATCATAACCTTCTCTCTCATAAAAACGGTGAGCATCTATACGCGAAAAAGCTGATGTCAGAGTAATACAAGTACAACCCTGTTCTTTTCCCCATTTTTCTATATATGATAGTAATTCTTCACCATACCCTTTCGACCGATGCGCCTCTGCTGTTACAAGATCATATACAAAAACGTGTTTCTTGTTATAAAAGTTCGTACAGACTGCTACACCAGCAAGGCTAACTGCTTCACTATCTTCATTACATAAAGAAAACAGTTGGTAATTTTCTTCTTTCATCTGACGAAATAAAGATTGGACTTCCTCTTTTGTAAGTACAGTTCGTAATTGTTGCAAAACGGGTAATACCTCATCTAGTTGTTCTTCTGTTTTTATTTCCTTAACATTCATCAGTAATCTCTCCTAACTATTTATAAAATTTTCTAAATGTTATATCATTAATATAAATAAAGACTGCCCTTCTCTTAAGTGACAGTTTAATTCTTTTTTATAAGGCCAGTTTTAAAGGAGAACCTATACAATGGATTTAATCATTCCACTGCAATTAGAAAGTCAAACACCTATGTATATACAAATTTATAATTACATGAAACAAGAAATCTTAAAGGGAACGCTCCCTGCCGGAACACGTCTCCCTTCTCACCGAAATTTAGCACTACAACTTGGTATTAGTCGCATTACAGTCGAATCAGCTTATCAGCAGTTGTCCGCAGAAGGCTATGTGGAGAGTAAACCAAAGCGCGGTATATTTGTTGTTGAAGTTGAAGTTGATGTAGATGTTATTTCAAATAATCAACAAGCTCCATCTTGTCAAGTTGAAAAAGCACAAAAAAACACGCTCTATTTTGATTGTAGCCAGGGAAATATCGATCAATCAGCCTTTCCACTCTCAAATTGGAAAAGAGTGCTACAAGAATGTTTACTCCAATATGAAAACGACTTATTTACAAAAGAAGACCCACAAGGAGAACAAATACTCCGCACTCACATTGCAAAATATTTGTATCACGCTCGCGGGGTTCACTGCACACCTAACCAAGTTATTATTGGCGCTGGTACCCAGCCCCTTCTTTGGCTACTAATTCAATTACTTGGAAAGCAAAAATCATACGCCATAGAAAATCCTGGTTTTCACCGCGTAAAAGCTATTATTGAAAGCTGTGGCCTTCCTATTCACCCGGTTCCATTAGATGAGAATGGAATGAACATTTCATCTCTTAATAATTGCAATGCGAACGTTGCTTACGTTACCCCTTCTCATCAATTCCCATATGGTATGATTATGCCTTTATCGAGACGACTTGAGTTATTAAAATGGGCTAATAATCGCTCAGGCTATATTATTGAAGACGATTATGACGGAGAATTCCGCTACGTCGGAAAACCCATCCCCTCACTGCAAGGACTTGATACAAATGAACGTGTGATTTACATGGGAACTTTTTCAAAGTCATTTTTACCTTCCTTAAGAATGGGTTATATCGTTCTTCCTAATCATCTTTTGGAAGTTTATAAAAACTTAGGGGGTATTTTTAAACAAACTGTTTCAAAAATACAACAGCTTGCTCTTGCTAACTTTATTCAAAAAGGAAATTGGGATCGGCACTTAAACCGCGTTCGTACATTATATAAGAAAAAGCATCATAGATTAGTGAAATCACTTATGAACCAAATGGGCACAAATGTCGATATACTTGGAGATCAATCTGGGCTTCACATTGTGCTCCATGTTCATAACGGTATGAGCGAACGAGAACTCATTCAATCAGCTGCTGAAAAACATGTAAAACTTTACCCTCTATCCATATACGATTCAATAAACAACTTACAAAAAGAAGCTTATGTATTACTAGGCTTTGGAGGGATACCAATCGATGCAATCGAAACTGTTGTAACATTATTAAAAGAAGCTTGGTTTACTAAAAAAAGCTGCTCCTCGCAAAAATAATTGCAAGGAGCAGCTTTTTTATGTCTAATCATTTGATGGTTGCCCTGAACGCGATGACATCCCTGGGCGTTTCACACCAGTTGTTTCGGTTGAATAAGAAGCTTCAATTATGGCACTTGAATCTACAGAGAGAACGAGATCTTTCATCTTTGGATAAATAAAACGGTTTGTAATACAATAGATAATTCTCTGGTGCTCTCCTAAAAAACCACCTTCTCCATGTAGATACGTAACAGAAAGTTGTAACTCCTTCATAAGAAGTTCACCAATTTCTTTATTTTTACTCGAAATAATCATGACACTCTTGCCTTGATTAATGCCATCTAATATGAAATCTATCATTTTCGTAACAATGTAGAAAATTGCGAGTGAGAACATCGCTTGCTCAATTGAAAACAAAATAGCGACAAATACAAAAATAACAGCATTTACAGCAAGTAAAAATGTACTAATCGGCACTTTAAAATGTTTGTTCATCCAGACCGCTAACATTTCTGACCCGTCAATTGCACCGCCCATCTTTACAACAATCCCAACACCAATTCCAAATAATACTCCTCCATACAATACAATTAGTAATTCAGACGTTGTAATCGCTGGAAATGGCTTCAAATAAATTAATCCGAGAGTTGTTACAACATTTGCATAAGACGTACGAATAAAGAATTTTTTCCCCATTACTTTTGCAGTAAATAATAAAATAGGAATGTTAAGTCCTAAAAACACACCGTACAGCGGCAATCCAGCAACTTTATTTGCCATAATAGAGATAGCTGTTACCCCACCGTCTACTAGTCCATTGGGTGCCAAAATCAACTCCAATGAGCCAGCTACAATAATCGATCCAATTGTTAATAACACATATTCAAATATTTTTTTCATTGATTACCCCCAAAACAAATATATTTTCTTAGTATTATCATACCGAAAATTCTCTATTTTTACAAAGAAACGGCTATATTTACACAAATCTGACACTTTTTTGGGAATTTTTATATATTCTATTTTTAAATCATATATAATCATTTTATCGAACCTTTAGAAAAAAGGAGTTTTTTTATGCTACAAAAGTTATTCGACTCTCCTATCTTATCTGTAGACACATTACACCCAGGTTATGAAAATCATGCAAGTGACGTCTGGCTGGTAAAAACAGAAACAGAAGAAGTCATCGTTCGATCTTCTAAGATGAAAACTGAGCCAAACAATGATTTTTGGTGGGGATGTAAACACCTATTTGGAATTGATCCAAGAAATGTGCATACGCTAGAAACGATACATAAACAACTGCAACAGTATACAACGCTACCGATTCCAACAGTATTACGAAAACATAGGTTAGAGCGAGAATATGTCGTCGTTAAGAAGTTAGATGGTCAAGTACTCGAATCATTTATTGGACAACCCGACTCTATATTATATTGTCTTGGAAAAGGATTAGCACAAATCCACCAGTATAAAACTACTTATATCGGGAATCCGTCTGGAACTTTTCAAATTCCGCTTCATAAATTTCACCAACATATAACAGACGTAAGTAAACAACTTGTAACTATGTTTTACTCTAATCATTCTAAAATAAATGACTCATTCGAAGTTTTTCAATCACAACTTTATGCGCTACCGGCACCAAAAGAAACGACTCTTATTTTAATTAATATGGACCCAACTCAATTTTTAACAGATGGTATAGAGATTACTGGATTAGTAGATACTGAGGCTTACGTGGTTGCACCAAGAGAACTTGATTTTATCGGATTAGAATATATATTTACAGAAAAGGAGGCTAACGCTTTCCGGAAAGGTTACGAGACAATTATGCCTATCCCTAATTTAGTACAATGCAGAGCACCGTACCGATATTTATATCGATTATTATCCGTTCAAGGAAATGTGGACTTAGAGGAATGGTTACAACACCCTGCCTTTTTCTAAAATACTCTTAAGGAGATTACGATATGCAGATTCGAAAAAAAGAAAGGATTATCAATGACTAAAATTCATCATATTATGAATTCAGCTCATATTTGCAAACGAAATGATGGCGTCGATTCCCCATCAGACTTATACGTCGATATTATTAAGAAGCGAAAAAAAACAGCTAAACATTGATTTAATAGCAACAAAAAAGCTGAATCGACGTAAAATGATTCAGCTCTTTCCTCAATTATTTTTTCTTAATATATTCACAACAGCAGTCGTTTCATCATTTTCTTTATATACGCGCGGAATTCTTCGATCTAACATACAAGTCACTTCATAGTTAATTGTCCCTAACATATCGGCGATTTCTTCTACAGGAATTTCTTCCTCACCTTGTTTACCGTAGAACACTACTTCATCTCCTACATGTACAGGCATTGCGTTTGTAACATCTAACATTAACTGGTCCATACAAACGCGACCAAGAACTGGCACACGAACTCCATTAATTAACGCATATCCTTTATTAGACAATTGACGATTATATCCATCTGCATACCCAATCGGTACAGTGGCAATCCACTCTTCACCTGTTGTTACATACGTATTCCCGTAGCTCACACCACGATTTTTTTTCGCATGCTTAATATGTGCTACTCTTGACTTTAACGACAATGCCGGCTGCAATGATATAACAGTACGATCTACTTCTTTCGAAGGATACATGCCGTAAATCCCGATTCCAACGCGGACCATATTTTGAAATGGATTGTTAAGCTCCATTGATCCAGCGCTGTTGGAACTGTGGATATATGGTAGATGAATCCCCATTTCTTTTGCTGTAGTAACAGCTTTCTCAAATAAATTCGTTTGCATATTTGTGTATGTTTTATCTATTTCATCAGCTGTAGAATAATGTGTAAACACACCTTCCACTTTTATATGCTTCATATTTTTTAGTTCTTCCAAAAATGGTGTTACTTCTTCTTCCTGCAAACCAATACGGCTCATTCCTGTATCAATTTTCACTTGAATATGTGCGTTCTTTTCCATTTCCTTAGCAATTTCATTGATACCTTTTAAATCTTCTATTCTATATACCGTCATCATAATATCATACTTAATGGCATCTTTAGCAGCATCTACTGGTGTATACCCTAAAATCAATATCGGCACAGATATTCCTGCTTCACGCAGTTCAATACCTTCATCTACAAAAGCAACAGCAAGTTGATTCACTCCCGCTTCAATTGCTGCTTTTGCAACCTCAACCGCCCCATGTCCATACGCATTTGCTTTTACAGCCGCCATCATTGCAATATTTTTATCATTCACATGTTTTTTAAATTCTCTCACATTATATTTTACAGCATCTAAATTCACTTCAACAATTGTATCTCTTCCATATCTCAAACTCATCGGTCTAAACTCCTAACTCAATAATTGCTTTCCATTCTATTCTCGTTTTATATGACCTTTTACAATATAATACTTTTCATTTTTCTAGTCAAACTACTAGAATTTTCGGAATTTTGAGTATGATATAATACTCCTAAGACACCATTATATACGGATGTGGAGGGAATTACAATATTTGTTCAAGCTACATTACATCAACTTAAAGTTGCTGTTAAGTCTCTATTAATGCTTTCATTACCCGTTCATCATTAGAAGCCATGCCATTCATTGTAAATTCCTCTGTAAAATAAGAAACACCATGACCATTTAACTCAACAAAAGTTGTGATATCATGAACTATTTCTCTCGAAAGCACTGATTTATGTATAACTGTATCATTACATTTTATATGTGCACCATTCGTAGAAATAAACGTTTCAACACCTAACTCTTTAAATTCTAAGCATAAATTGTAAGGTCTTCCTGTTGTAACTACTACTTTAATACCTTTATCAATCACTCTCCGTATAGCTTCTTTCGTACTTGCATGCATACTTCTATCAATTTCACTTAATAAAGTGCCATCAACATCAAAAAAGACAACTTTATACATATTATCTCTTCTCTCCCATTAACAAATTTCTTTATACTAATACGATTGTAAATATAATTTTCTATCATATCAAAATAAAAAAGCAATTCTTCATTTATCATAAAGAATTGCTTTTATTCACAAACACTATTTTTCTTCCACACTACCTTTCGCCTTTCCTCCAACACCCCAATGGGAACCCGGAATCTCATTTACTAGTACACGTACACGCTCAGCATCCACATCTAAACTCTTTGCAACTGCATCTGTAACATTCGAAATGAGATTTTGAATCTGCTGCTGCTTTCTACCTTCAATAACTTGAATTTGTACAATTGGCATACTCATCTCTCACTTTACTATCTATTCACAAAACATTGATACGCTACCTAAACCTTCAAACTGCGCAAAAATAGCGTCACCAGTTTTAAAAACAATTGCTTCAGATAACGCCCCGCTTAGTACAATATCCCCTTTTTTCAATCCTTCATTTTGTAATCCAAGCTTATTTACCGCCCAAGCAATTGCAGTCGCTGGATGCCCAAGCACAGCTGCTCCTGTTCCAGTTGTAGCCACTTTACCGTTTTTCGACATAACCATTCCAATATTAGCTAAGTCTATTTCCTTAGCATCCATCCATTTACTCCCCAATAAAAACTTTGAAGATGAACAATTATCCGCGATTACATCAGGCAACGTAAATTTAAAATTCAAATAACGACTATCAATAATTTCCAAAGCTGGTGTAATATATTTCGTTGCCTTTAATACGTCATCCGCTGTAACGTTAGTGCCTTGTAAATCCTCTCCCATTAAAAAAGCAATCTCTGGTTCTACTTTTGGATGAATCAATGTTTCATACTGCACTGGTTCCCATTCAAACGCTAACATATCATGTAATAAATAACCGTAAATCGCTTCTTCAATCCCCATCATTTGTTGTTTTGCTTTACTCGTTAACCCAAGCTTTACACCAACTCGTTTGGATCCCTCTTTTATCTTTTGTTCGATTAATCGTTTTTGTAATATGTAAGCATCTTCCACTGTTAAATCCGGATGCTGATCCGTTACCTTTACCACTTCTTTTCGTTCTCTCTCTGCCCGAAGTAAATATTCAATAATCTCTGAATCTGCGCCTTTAACTAAAGCCATATTTTACACCCCCGTTTTTATCTTCACTAATTCAGCTGCTACATCTAAAATCATATCTTCTTGCCCACCAACTACTTTTCGTCTGCCAAGTTCTATTAAAATATCACGAGCATCTACACCAAATTTACGAGCAGCTCTCTCGGCATGTAGTAAAAAGCTTGAATAGACACCGGCATATCCCATGACAAGACTACCTTTTTGGATTTCTTGTGGTCCTGGCAACAGCGGAGCAACAATATCTTCTGCCAAGTCCATCATTTTATATAAATCTATATCTGGCTTATACCCCATGCGATCCAGTACAGCTAACAATACCTCTGTTTGTGCATTCCCAGCTCCAGCTCCAAGACAGCGAACACTTCCATCAATACGAGTTGCTCCTTCTTCAATTGCAGCAATTGTATTTGCTACTGCAACAGAAAGATTATTATGACCATGAAAGCCAATTTCAATATTTAAAGATTGGCGCAGTGCATGAATTCGTTCTCTTACTTCATGCGGTAATAAAGCGCCAGCTGAATCTGTTACATAAACAGCTTGTGCTCCATAGCTTTCCATAAGCCTTGCTTGTTCTACTAATTTCTCAACTGGTGCCGAATGCGCCATCATTAAAAAGCCACACACTTCCATACCTAACTCCCGAGCAAAATGAATATGTTGTGCAGAAACATCCGCTTCCGTTACATGAGTTGCTACACGAACAAGCCTTGCTCCAACGCTTTCTGCTTGTTTTAATTCATGGATAGTACCAATACCAGGAATTAGTAAGACAGCTACCTTTGCCTGTTTACATTCTTCCACTGCCGCTTCAATGAGTTTCATTTCATCTACTAACGATCTTCCATATTGCAGCGTAGAACCACCTAATCCATCTCCATGACTGACTTCAATATAATGCATACCAGCCTTATCTAACGAACCAGCTACAGACCTAACTTGTTCCTCAGTAAATTGGTGCCTCATTACATGACTTCCATCACGCAAACAAACTTCCGTTATTTTAATTGGCATATCACTATTTCGTTTCATTCAGCACACCTCGCTTCTGCTCTTCCATTATTCGGGATGCAAATTCTTCACCAACTTTTAATGCGGCTGCCGTCATAATATCTAAATTACCTGCGTAAGAAGGAAAATAATCCCCGGCTCCTTCTACCTCTAAAAATACAGTTACACGGTTCCCATCAAACATTGGCTCTTGTTTTAAAGAATACCCTGGGACATATGACTTAACTTCTTCAACCATCTTATAAATCGCTTGCCCTATCAATAATTCATCCATATGTTTGACTTCACAATATACAGTGTCCCTCATTAAAATCGGAGGATCAGCAGGATTTAATATAATAAGCGCTTTTCCGTAGTCCGCTCCCCCAACTTCTTCAATCCCACGCCTTGTCGTAATCGTAAACTCATCAATATTTGCTCGTGTACCTGGACCTGCACTTAAACTAGAAATCGTAGCAACTATCTCCGCATACGTAACGTCCGCCACTTCGTTAATAGCATGAACAATCGGAATCGTTGCTTGTCCACCACATGTAATCATATTGACGTTCCGCGTTTCTAGATGAGTCCCATCCTGTATGGCTGGACAAACAAATGGGCCACATGCCGCTGGTGTCAAATCTATCACTAGTTTTCCTAACTCTCTTAAAACTTCCGCATGATAAATATGTGCTTTAGCTGAAGTAGCATCAAATATAATATCCGCTATGCTAGGATTCTCAATGATCGCTTGTATACCATTATCAAAAATCTCACATCCTTCTTCTTTCGCCCGCCTTAATCCTTCTGATTCAGAATCTATCCCTATCATGGCAGTCATTTCAATACCTTCACTTTTTCTTAATTTATACATTAAATCCGTACCGATATTTCCAGAACCTATAATAGCCGCCTTCACTTTCCCCACATATATCCCCTCCGTTTCACACAATGATACAGTTATACAAATTTAATAGAAACAGAACCGAGAGATCCGAAATCAGCTTGAACTTCATCATTACATTGAACCGAAACGGCACCCGATAGTGCACCCGGCAAAATTAATTCCCCAGCCTTCAATGAAATTTGAAATTCGCTCAGTTTATTCGCTAGCCAAGCAACTGCTTGCGCAGGATGCCCTAATGCTGCCGCCCCTGCTCCAGTAGCAATTAAACTATTATTTTTATAGAGCGTCATTCCAGCTGTACGCAAATCTACTTCAGACACATTAGAAAACTTATCACCAGCAACTACTCTCGCAGAAGAGCCATTATCTGCTACTGTATCGGCAAGCTTAATCTTCCAATCTGCAATACGACTATCAATAATTTCAAGTGTAGGTACAATATATTTCGTTGCCATTAACACATCTACATATGTAATATTCGGGCCACTCAAATCTTCTGCTAAAATAAATCCAATTTCCGCTTCTACTTTTGGAGATACAAACGAATCTACAGCGATTACACTTCCACTTTCTACTTTCATATCATCTAGCAAATGTCCGTAATCCGGTTCATCCACTCCAAGCATTTGCTGCATTGCATCACTCGTAAGCCCGACTTTCTTCCCAATCACTGTGCGTCCTTGTTTTAACTTTTTTCCAACTACTTCGAGTTGAATGTTATACGAATCTGAAACAGATAGATTTGGATACCTTTCCGTAAAAGGAGAAATCGGTCTACACGTTTGTTCTGCCTGCAATAATTCATCTGCTAATTCCTTTATTAACACTTGCATGTATCTCACCCCATTTTTAGAATCTATATTTAGAACCCATCAGCGGAAATACCATTCCGCTGATGGAAGTTTCACTTTATAATTTCATCGTAACTGTCTTTGCTTCTGTATAAAATTCAAAACTATGGCGTCCACCTTCTCGGCCAATACCACTTGCCTTGGAACCACCAAATGGAGTACGTAAATCTCGTACATACCAACAATTAATCCATAATAGTCCCGAATCAATTTGCGAAACAACTCGCTGTGCTCTTCTAAGATCATTTGTCCAAACAACTCCTGCTAAACCATAAATAGAATCATTTGCGATACGAATTGCATCTTCTTCTGTCTTAAATGGTATAACAACTAAAACTGGACCAAAAATCTCTTCTTGAGCTACACGCATACAATTATCAACATCATATAGTACAGTTGGTTCATAGAAATTCCCTTGTGCTAAACTTTCGATTCTTTTTCCGCCGTGAGCTAATTTCGCTCCTTCTGAAAGACCTATTTGTACGTATTGTTCAACTGTTTCTAAATGTGATTTTGAAACCAGTGCTCCCATATCTGTATCTTCATCGAGAGGATCTCCTACTTTTATCTTTTTCACCGCTGCTATAAACTTCTCTAGAAATTGTTCATAGATGCCTTCTTGCACAAGCAACCTAGAACCAGCTAAGCAAATTTCTCCTTGATTTCGGTAAATTGCTTCAATTGATCCTTGTACCGCTTCATCTAAGTCAGCATCTTCAAATACAATATTTGCTGATTTTCCGCCTAATTCTAACGACACTGGTATTAAGTTTTCTGAGGCATTCCGCATAATCGTTTTCCCTGTATTACTTTCTCCTACAAATGAAATACGTCTTACAGAGGGATGCGTCGTCATTTTCGTTCCTACCGTACTTCCTGGTCCAGTAATAATATTGAGTACACCTGGAGGTAGCCCGGCCTCATTTGCAATTTCACCAAGTATAACCGCACTTAACGGCGTGTAAGATGCTGGTTTCACAACTACTGTATTACCAGCGGCTAGCGCAGCTGACGCCTTCCATGTCATCTGCATAAATGGTAAATTCCAAGGAATAATTAAGCTTGTTACTCCTGCTGGTGCATATTTTGCATACGACATAAAGTTATGTTTATCATAATGTTCATGCACCATATACTTTGCCATCTCAGCAAAGAAACGAAAATTATGGGCAGAACGCGGAATATCAAATCCACGGCTTTCTTTTATTGGTTTTCCAACATCAAGTGTCTCTATATACGCTAATTCATCTACCTTTTCCATAATCAAATCTGACATTTTGCATAAAATAGCCGAGCGTTCTTCCACAGGCATTTTACTCCAAATACCACTTGTAAATGTGCGTCCTGCCGCGTCTATCGCTCGCTTAGCATCCTCTTCATTTGCTTGCGCAACAGAGGCAAGCTTCCTATTTGTTGATGGATTGAATGTATCAAACGTTTCGCCGGACATCGCATCGACATATTGACCATCAATAAATAACTTCGCATCTTTTACTTTTATTTTTTCAGCTAATAGTTCTTTATTCATTTTCTTGCCTCCTACTCTTCGATTTCTAAAACCATCTCGATTTCAATTGTTGTATTGTTCGGTAATTGAGCCATTCCAACAGCGGAACGAGCATGCTTTCCCTTTTCACCAAAAACATCTACCAATAAATCAGATGCCCCGTTTATCACTTTTGGTTGATCAATAAAACCTTCCGTACTGTTTACAAAACCAAGCAACTTCACAACTCGTTTCACCTTATTTAAATCACCTAGTTCATTCTTTACGACACTTAATAAGTTCAACATCGACTGTCTTGCCGCCTTATATCCATCTTCTATTGATATATCCTTACCTAATTTCCCGTGGTACTCATCAACACCTTGTCCAGCAGTAAACAATAAATTCCCAACTCTTACACATCCAACATAATTCCCCACCGCTGGACGAATAGCTGGTAGCGTGAGTCCCATTTCGCTTAATTTACTCTCTGGTGTTTGTACTTTCTGCATATACTACACCTCTTTTTTTCATATCAATGTTTAAGAAGCTCGCGGCATTTCCACCAAGCATCGCTTCCTTTTGTTCCCCCGATAACTCAAGCGTCTCGTCAATTACTTTACCTGGATGAATTTCCCGTAGTAAAAATGGATAATCCGATCCCATAAAAATCTTTTCATGCCCAAATCGTTCAATCATATATTTAAGATTGATAGGATCATAGTTTAAAGAATCGAAATAAAATTTCTTTGCGTAATGGCTAGGAGGATATGTAGTTAATCTTAGATGCGGCCATACTTGCCATCCTTGATCTAATCGCGGCAAAATATATGGAAAAGAACCGCCACCATGAGCAAAACAAATCTTTAATCCTGGAAACTTTTCCATCATGCCGCTCCAGATAAGTGTAGCTGCTGCAAGAGCTGTTTCACTTGGCATTCCAACTGTATACATAAAATTATGATGTGGCATTCTATCTCGCCCTAGCGTTTCCCATGGGTGAATAAAAATTGGAACCTGCCATTTTTCAGCCATTCGGAAAAATTCAATAAATGAAGGGTCATCCAAATTTTTCCCATTTACATTCGTTCCAATTTCGATTCCATGTAACTTTAATTCCTTTATGCATCGCTCCATCTCACGAACTGCAGTTTCCCCATCTTGCATCGGCACTGTCCCTAATCCAACGAAACGATCTGGATATGCTGAGACTGTTTCCGCAATAAAATCATTTTGAATACGCGCCATTGCTTCAGCTTCTTCTGGTTTTGCCCAATAAGAAAATGTAACAGGGATCGGTGATAATACTTGTATATCAACACCTTCTCGATTCATATCTTCAATTCTTTTCTCTGGACACCATACTTGGTCTGTCACATCACGAAAATTCTTCCCTCCAACCATAATGGCCGCACCACATGTACAAGTTCGGTTTAATATCGGCCACCGACCACCACCAAACTTCTCTTCAAAATCTGGAAATGTTTCAGGAATAATATGTGTATGAAAATCTATTCGCACTTCCATTCCTCCACCTCTTCTGGCATAATATGTCCACAGTTTTTACATGCACGAATTTCCTTATTTGAATTAAAGCTATGAATTGCTTCTTTCACTTGTTTTTCAATATCGCTTAATTGAACTCGTACGCGATGCATCTCATGATTACACTCATCACAGAACCAAACAAAATCCTCAAGTTCTCCTTGATTACGCTTCCTTTCAATTACTAATCCATATGTGTCTGCAACGCGGTGCGGTGAATGTGGCACCATAGCCGGCAACATAAACACGTCACCTTCTTTCACTGTAACGACTTCACGTTTTCCTTCTTCCGTAATACATTCCACATAACATTCCCCTTTTATTTGATAAAAGAATTCATCTGAAGGATCCACGTGGAAATCACGTCTTCTATTTGGTCCCCCTAAAATCATGGCAATAAACTCTGAATCTTGCCAAATCACCTTGTTATTCACCGGTGGTTTTAATAACTCTTTATTTTCATCAATCCATTTTAATAAATTAAAAGATTGTAATGTTTTTGACATGTTCTTTCCTCCTTATAATTCATCCCATTTATATTGTTTTAAGAGGCCATCCTAACAAGGATTGAGACCTTTGTAATTCCCCTTGAAATAAGTGATTTCGAATCCTCGTTGATGAAATCCGTTCACCTTCTTCACAACAAACCTCTTCGACGATAGAAACAGCAAAGTATTTCATCAGGAGCTCGATATCTCCTTCACGATTTTTTCCAAACCGAAAATCTTCACCAACACAAATTTCAACAGGGCATAACCTTTGTAATTCTTGGATAAAATGACTAGCACTTCTTGTCACATACACTTCATCAAAACGAATAACAATTACATGTTCAACACCGAGCTTCTGAAATCTATTTAACTTCTCATCAATTGGTGTTAACACCTGTGCTCCCTGAAAATAAGAACGTGGTGGTGGATCAAATGTATACACGACATTTGTAATCTGTAGATTTTTTGCTTTCTCCACCGCGTTTCTAATAACAGTCTGATGCCCTTTATGCACACCATCAAAAGCACCGATCGAGATAATTGATTTTGTTAATTCAGGTATGCAATGACCATGTATATAAATGATTTTCACCTCTTTTTTACAATAGGAATCAAATATCCAAATAACCGAATTCCTTTGAAATCAAGTTTGCCGTATTCATTACACTCCGAATCATGACTTGGCGATTGCTTCCTTGCATATACGAGATGGGACCAACAATATTAAGAGCAGCAATGGTTCTCCCTGTATAAGAACGAATAGGAGCTGCAATACCATACAATCCATGTTCATTTTCATTATCACTTATGGAATAACCTTGCTTACGAATTGTCTGTAACTCCTCTTGAAATCTCTTCATACAAGTAATCGTATTTGGCGCCCTGGGCAAAAGTCCATTTTCTGGAGTATACTCTAAAGAAGAAGGATTAAATGAAAGAAGAACTTTTCCTGTACTTGTGCAATATGCAGGTTTTCTTGCTCCAACATGAGTTGATATTTGAACGGAATCCTTTGATGAAACTTTCAAAATAAATACAACGTCTCCACGGTCAAACATACCAATATGCACTGTTCCATTAAATTTCTTCACAAGTTCCTCTACAATTGGAATTGCCCCACTATAAATCTCTTGTTGGAACATCACTTGATTGCCCCACTCTAACAATTTCCAACCCAATCGGTATTTTCTTTGCACATCTCGAATAAGCATTCCTTCTTCACATAATGTACGAACAAGATGATGAACTGTACTCGGATTCATATTTAATTTCGCTGCAATTTCAGAGTTTCCTAATACCGGCTCATCACTCGTGAAACAATTTAGAATTTTACAAATTTTACTGATAGAAGCGATCAAACAACTTACCTCCCCTATTCCAGTTATATATTTTCAGGTTCATATATTGCTAAACATATAAGAAGATTTACATCCTAACAGTAAAATTCTTGTTATCTAGTTGTTGCTCCTTCCTTTTTCACTTAAAATTGTAAGCGTAATCATTATATAGTTAACTTAATGCACTTTCAGACGAACTTGTTTGCAAAGCATTATTCACAAGGGAGAGAGATTGTTGTTTTTTATACGCATTATAAAACATCCCCATTTTTCGAACTGGGTCGCCAGAATAATAACGCTCATATTGTAATAAACGTTGTCCAAAAGCTTCACCACATAAATCCCAAGCTAATTTAAATAAGTGAACCCGTTCCTCAGAAGATACCCCTTCACGCCCAATATAATATTTATGCATATCGTCTTGAATCTCTGGATTCATAAAATCGGCACCTGTTGGTGACATTAACAGCCCACCAGCACCAATGGTTTGAATAATTTCAATAGCTCGCGGATACATTTTAGGTAATAAGCTACGTATTGTATCAAGTGGTAATCTCGCAGGAACAGCTTCACCATATGCATTCGTTTCATATTCATATTCTGCCACTTGTAAGAGCGCTCGAATTGTTTCTACATCTTGCATAAGTTCCGCTAACTGATTTTGTACGTTTAAGAAACCATCTACTCCGATTGAGTCTGCTAGCTTTATAGCTACTTCCGCTGCAAAGGAAAGTTTTACCAGGCCCCTTACTCCTGATTGGTGCGCAGGTTGATGCCCAATTCCTGTTTTCGGATACAGTTGATTTCCAGCTTCTACACTTTGATAAATGAATACTTTATCCCAAGGGATGAATACATTATGAAAAACAAGTAATGCATCCATTTCTTCAAACCTTGAAGCCAGTGGATGGTCAAATAAAGAACGTTTACCATCTTGCATTGGCTCGCGACAAAGAATCCTTAATCCTGGTGCATCAATCGATACTGCAAAAGAGATTGCATGACGCTCATCACCTGGTTTAAAACTTGGATAGGAATAAATGATTACTTCATCTGTAATCGGAGCAAGTGTTGCTAGCATTTTCGCGCCACTTACATACATTCCTTCCTCCGTTTCTTTCACCACACCTAAATGCATCGTTGCATCTTCTTGCTGATGTGAAGCTTTACTTCGATCATTTTGTGGATTGATAATCGCATGTGTTAAAAACAAATCTTGATCACGTATGTGCTTATAATAATTTTTTATATTGGTCCCCCACGAAGAATCAAATTTTTCAAAAAACCATGCATTACTCGCCATTGAAGTGACTGTAACATTTAAAAAGTCTGGTGTTCTACCCATTAAACCATACGTAGCTTTTGCCCATACTTCAAACAATTCCCGGCGCGCTTTTAAATCCTCATAATTTTTCGGCACTAAAAAGGCATTGGAAACCAGTTCTCCTGTCTCTTCACATATATGGGTAATTTTGTCCTGATACTCTGGATCGTGTTGCATATCATATAATTTAGCAATTTGTAAAATCGGTTCCCGAAAAACATCTTCATTTACAACATCCGTTACTCGTCTTCCACCAATCCAAATTTCAGGATTTCTCGCCTTTAATCCTTCGATATACTGAGCCCCTGTTCGAATCGCCATTTTTACCCCTCCAATATATACATTTTGAAGTTTATTATACAAATAAGTTTAGAAATTCTAGTCAATCTCTTTAATTGACAGAATTTTTAATCATTATAAAACAATCTCTACTCGAAATGACTGCCTTATTTCACATTATGAAATTCCGGTAAAATTTTTAAGGGACATATAAATAAGGACAGTTCCCTGTCCCTCTTACATCATCCATTCACCTTCTCTGCATCCCAATAATATTTACTAAACGCCTCTGTCAAAACATCAATTGTGTTATATAGCTCTTCCAACGTATTATCAACACCACCTACTTCAATGAGCATGGCATTTTTTGATAAATCCTGATTATAAACACCATTTCCATCTTTTTTATATTTCGGGAAAATCCCTCTACTTAATCCGTAATAGTTTTCATCTAAATATGAATTTATCGCTCTTGCAATCTTCTCATTATGAGAACGCCCTTTATTTTCCATCCCAATAATAAAATACAGTCTCGCATAAGATTTTCCATTAATCACTTTTGTCGTAACATTCTTTCGCCGATCATCCCTATGAATATCAATTGGAAACATAATTTTATCATTTTGTCCCAACGCTTCTTTCACATATCCATGAGATGCGGTATACGCTTGATACCATTTCCATTTCTTATTCGCTAATAAGTCCCCCATGTTTGTTTTATCATGAAGAACCGGTATTCCCTGTCCTTCCAACTGTTCTTTTAGACGCTCTCCCAAAAGCGAGACATTTACATCCGGACTTGATGGATTTTCCGCTCCAGGTAACAACGGATAGAAAGATTCCCAACTATGCGTGTGATAAATATATACGGCGCTCTCACCTTTTGCATTGCTTTTATTTTTTTGTACAGGATTCTTTTTATCTGCTTCTGTGACTTTATCTTTTGCCACTTCACGTTCTTTTGTTACCTCTTCAATTGGGACACTGGATTCGTTTGGAATATTTGTATAATCCGTTCCTTCTCCAGCTACGATAATATTAGAATAGTACTTTGACATTCCCGGCACTTCTTTCCCAACGAACGTTCTTAAATCTTGTATTTTAAGATCTGTTGCAATAGAAAATAACAAATTCCCAACTGATTCTCGTTTATTTACTTTAAAATAATCAAATGCAAAATAATGATTTTCACTCTCCAACATTTGAACAAAACCTTGCATTGAAACTTTACCAAACCACTGATTTGCATAATAAGATTTCATTGTATGTAAAAGTGATGTCACAATAGACGCCGCTACTATCACTACAAATACATATGATAAGATTAAAAATAAAAATTTCTTTCCATGTATACGAGTTGCATACTTTTTCAATGTATCACCCTCTTTATACATGGTTATGTACAGGCCTTATATAATATACATTTTCAATAAACTTGTTACATTTAATACAACTGCTAAAAGAAATACTAGCGCAAACATCTTCTTATTCGTCCTATATGCGCTAATAGAACTTAATGAAAAACAAATAATATATAGCCAATGTAACCAAACAGAATAGTTTAAGTATGTATTGAAAATGATATCTTTCATGACGAAGCACCAAATCAAAACAAATGCAGTCGCTATACAAATCTTCAAGATTTTCAAAATCTGTTCCACATGATTCCCCCCTAATTAAAAAAGAGAAATGGCAGCCCATTTCTCTTTCTCGTTGTTATTGTTCTTTCGGTGTATCAGAAGAAGGCAATTTCTTCGCTTGTTTTTCTTTAAAAATTTCGCCAATTGCACCAAGTGTACCAAGTGTTTCAATTGCATTTGATGGAATGAAGACCTTATTCGCAGGTCCTTTTGCAACCTCAACTAATGATTCGAAAGATTTATAAGCAAGAACTCGTTCATCTAAATCCGCTGCACGTATTAATTCAATACGATTTTGTTCTGCTTTCGCAATCGTTTCAATCGCTCTTGCTTCCCCTTGTGCTTCTAGTTCTTTGGCTTCTCGTATACCTTCTGCCTCGCGAATACGCGCTTCTTTATCCCCTTCAGCCATTAATATTTTACTTTGTTTTTCCCCTTCAGCTCGAAGGACTTTATCTTGTTTTGCAGCTTCTGCTTCTAGAATAATCGCACGCTTATTACGCTCTGCTTTCATTTGTTTTTCCATGGATGCTTGCACATCTTTTGGCGGATTAATATCAACAACTTCTACACGTTCAATACGAACGCCCCATTTTTCTGTCGCTTCATCAAGTGCTAAACGAATTTCTGTTGAAATCTTTTCACGCCCTGATAACGTTTCATCCAGTTCCATCTTACCGATAATTTGACGCATTGTTGCAGATGTAATATTACGAACACCATATTCATAATTTGAAATACCGTATGTCGCAAGTTCTGGTTCCACGATTTGATAGAAAATAATCGTATCAATTTCCACTTGTACATTATCTTTCGTAATAACTTTTTGCGGTGGCACATTCGTTTGTTGAATACGTAAATCATGGTATACACGAACGCGATCTACAATAGGAATTAAAATATTTAACCCCGGATGCATGATGCGTTGGAATTTACCAAACCTTTCAATAACTGCCACCTTTTGCTGCGAAATGATTTTAATTGTTAAAGCTACAAATACAACAACAATTAATGCAAAAATAATCGTTAATGTTAATCCTACCATTATGATTCACTCTCCTTTTTTACATGTAAAACTGTACTGCTCCTCTTTATAACAATGACTTTTTCTCCAGCGGAAATGGGGACATCTGAAATAGCAGTCCAAGTATCTCCATCCACTTTCACAATTCCATTTTCTTCACTTGTAATCGCTTGCATGATAATTCCTTTTTTACCAGCAAGTTTATCGACAGTATCGGTAAACCCTTTTGCCTCTCGAAAATTTTTAGAGATTCGTTTCGTAAAGAAAGTCAATGTTAAACTTACAATTGCCCCTACAATAACTTGTAAGAATAGCGCTTCTGGGGCAAATATTGCAATTAGACCTCCGACAACCGCTCCAATTCCAAGCCATAACATGTAAAAGGTAATCGATAACATTTCTGCAATAAATAAAATACCAGCTATAATAAACCAAATTACCCATCCAGCCATATGCAACCCTCACTTTCTTTTTTATTTTCTATATGTATATGAAAAAAAAGAATTGTTTATCACGTCCCCCTAATTAAGATGAGACGTTTTAACCGAAGCTACTATACATATCCACTGTTGTAATGAGTATTAATAAAATAGTATATTAATATATTCTTTATTATACATGAAAATCCCTGTATAAAAGTTACAAAAAATAAAATTCTTTCAAAAAATCATTTCACACATTAAGATGAATATAGAAAAAACAATTATTTATAAGATGGAGGTATCCATATTGCCTCGGCAATCATTATCCTTTTATTGGATTTCTAAAATGTTCATCACTCTCGCTGATGTTATTTACGTAATGATTCTTACTACTCATATTTATATGACAACAAAATCAGCTACCATCACTGCCCTTTTTCCATTATTGGGAGTTATCGCGAGTCTTATTGCAAGTACATCTGCACCACTTTTAATGAACCGTTTCCCTTCTTATTCATTACTTTTTACATTACAAGGGATTAAGACTTTCCTTTTAATTCTTTTAACCATGTTATTCCCTTTGTTATCATCTAACATTGCTATTCTTCTTACGTTTATTATTCTTGTTTCATTATGCAGTGGATGGAGTTCTCCTTTATTATACGCTGTTATTCCGCGCCTAGCACCCCAAGAAAAGTTAGTAAAAGTAAATAGTGTCTTTTCCTTTTCAACACAAATTGTTCAAGCAGCTGCTTATTCGTTCACTAGTTTAGTTGTCCTTTTCATTGGAGCTACTTCTACACTTATGATAAACAACATATTAATGATTTTGGGATGTATTGCATTATACATTTCATTGCGCACTATACAAGTTGAACAAACAACAGAAAAGTTAGCTTCTAAATCTGCTACTTTAATAGAGGGTTGGAAGCTATTATTCCAACATCCATCTCTCCGTACAGTTACATATATGGACTTAATTGAAACGTTTGCTGGAACGATTTGGATTGGGGGCATTACGATGGCTTATGTAACAACTGCTCTTCATAAAGGAGAAGAATGGTGGGGATATATTAATACAAGCTACTATATCGGAACATTAATTGGCGGATTACTAGCCTGGCAAATGAGTACATATATTCAAAATAACTTGATACGCTCAATGGCTGTCGGATCACTTCTATTTAGCGTACTCACTTTCTTATATGGCATAACAAGCAACGGCTTTATTGCACTGTTTCTTTGCCTTCTAATGGGACCTGCTTATCAAATTAGAGATATTTCCCAAACAACCGTTTTACAATCAAGTGTACCACCATCTCTATTATCAAAAATGTATACAGCTCATGGCACACTTACTTCGACTGTTTCAGGGATTTCTATGCTAAGCGTCGGTATTATTACCGATATGTTTGGTGTCCGGACAATATATATCATTGCTGCTTTTCTCATTTTATGTTCTGCTTGTTTATCTTTTATGTTATTGAAACATACGAAGCAGCAAGAAAAGGACGTTTCTCTTTGAGTTTGCTATTTTTTATCATATAAAACTTTAGAGAATAAAAAAAGGAGGAAATAAAAAAACGTTTTAGACGAACGAAATCCGTCTAAAACGTTTTTTAATGCATGAACAAACTTTTTTATTTCACATACATCTCTTCTAGTAAATGTATAAACTCACCTTGATTTCCTGCTAATACAGGACATTTTGTTATATCAACCCATTCATAACAAAATGTTAAGCCCTCATCTTCCTCTCCTGCACTTACGATATGTTCCCATGTATCCTTAGCGTCTGTTAATAAAGACATATGAAAAAAATGACGTTTTTGATATTCCTGTTTTTCTTTCACATGGATGATATAATCATCAATGAAACGTTCTATACATAAATGCCGAAGTCCTGACTCTTCTAGCACTTCACGCAGTACTGCTGCTTCTAATTTCTCTCCTTCATCCACTGTTCCACCTGGGACCTGTATACCAGCTTCTGGCATATCACGATGTGTAAAAACAAGCAATTGCATATTCCCTTCTTTCTCCCTCGTAATGTATGCATATACCTTTTTCTTATATAACATCGTCATCTCGGCCGTCTCCCCTTAATTGATTATTTCATGGCTTCTTCTAATGTGAGTTGATTTTCATACAAATAGGTAGCTTGCGGATTCCCTACATAGCGAACGTGCCATGGTTCATACCGATAACCCGTAATCGATTCCTTCTCTTTTGTATACCGAATGACAAAGCCAAACTTATGTGCATTTTCAGCAAGCCATTTCCCTTCCTTTGTATCTCCAAAAACAGACTCTAATTGAAATTTAGCAGATTGTGATGTAATATCCATCGCAAGTCCCGTTTGATGTTCACTCGTTCCTGGAATCGCACTCGACATCGCTGTTTTCGCTTCCCCATCTTGAATCTTATACATTGTATTGAGTGCTTTTTGCCGATCAAAAGACCTGAATCCAGAGACTGCAAAGAGAAAAACCCTCTCTTGATCACCTTGCTTGAACATATTTTCAAGTGCCTGTGCTGCTTCTTTCCTCATTTTCTTCTTCTCTTGATCTCCTTCACTTGAATAACGCACTTTTGGAATGACTAAATCTTGCGGCTTATAACGATCCGGTAACCGTCTACTTTTATTTACAAGCACAAGTATAGAATCCGGATTATTCACAACTGCAATATCTCCTTCTACTTGAGCAATAGTTTCTTGCTCTTTTGGAAATGTAACAATACTATTCACTTCTTGTGCTTGCTTATCTTTATACATTTTATAGTTAATGCCTGCTACTCCAATAATAATTGCAACTACTACGACACTCAGCAGTGTCCACCTTTTTTTCATAAAACGACCTCTTATTTTAATAATTTAGCCATATAATACTCGTCGATATTTTCCTCACCAACAATGAGAGAAGCTTTTTTGACACCTTCTTGTTCAAATCCTACTTTTTTATATAGTACTTGAGCTCGCGTATTATGGGCCATTACTGTTAGTTCTAAACGCCATACATCATGTAATTTTGCCCATATCTCTACTTCTTTAAACAAATCTGTTCCAATTCCTTTTCCGCTATACTCTTGTAAAATTCCAATTACAATCGCTGCTGCATGTTTGTTTCTTTGCACATTACCACCATTAGCTAAAATAAATCCGACTAATTGCTCACCTTCTACTGCTACAAATATTGTAGAATTATTGTTTTCTATAAAGCATTTAATCATATTTTCTTGCTGCTCCACTGTCATATTCCGTTCCCCTGGTTCCAATAACATAAAAGAAGTTTCTTCATCTAATTGTTTTCCTAACTGTAAAAATGCTGCTGCGTCCTCTACTTGAATTTCTCGTATCATCTCTATCACCCTGTCGATTTTATAATGTAAAAAAGTCTTATCTATATAGAGGATTTCGCTATTTTTTTATGAAATACCTTTCTATTTTTCATAGGAGAAATAGACAAATTTCGATATTAGTATAATGAAGATGAAATTCTTTTTATAAAAAGAGCTTGGTTCCAATTTTCCTCTTCTTTTTGAACAAAAAAAACGTAAGCACCACGCCTACGTTTATCCATTCACCTTTTCTGCTTGCCAAAAATATTCACTAAATGCTTTCGCCAATACATCAATGGAACGATTTAATTCTTCAGAGGTATTATCTACACCTCCTACTTCAATTAAAATTGCTTGTCCTGACAAGTCCTGATTATAAACACCATTCCCTGTTTGAAACCCCTTTTGTATAACTCCTCGACTTACCCCTGGATATTTCTTATTAATCGCTTCATGTAGTGCAGTTGCTAATTGTAAGTTTTTGGCGTAATTTTTATTCCCTTTTCCTATGACAAAAGCAAGTCTCGCATACGATTTATCTCCAATTGCTTTTGTCGTGACATTTTTACGGGCACTATCTCGGTGCAAATCAAAAAAGTATTGTAACTCTTTATTTCCTGCCATTGCCTCCTGTACAATTTCCCGAGACATTTTGTAAGAACTCGTATCATTTAACCCTCTACTAATTAGTCTCTTCCCAACATCTGTTTTATCAAGAACTGCTCCTATTCCTTCATTTTCTAATTGTTCACGGAATCTATCTCCGAAAATAGAAATATTCGTCACAGAACTCGTCGCTTTATTTGCGTTTGGATTATTTGTCAAATTTAATAACGGCAAATAAGACTCCCAACTGTGAGAATGATAGATAAATGCAACTTGTCTTTTCCCCGTCGTTTGGGAGGGCTGTTTTTTTTCTTTATTCGTATCCGGTTTCGGAACCTGTCCAGTTTCTCCCGTTCTTTCCTTCACCAATTCTTCAAGCGGAACACTTGATTCTATCGGTAAATTAGAATAATCAGTCCCTTCACCGGCAATGACAATTTCTGCATCATATTTTCCAAACCCAGGAAGTTCTTTTCCGACGAAACTACGCACATCATCAAAACGAATATTTGTTGCTGTTGAAAAAAGAAAAGATGAAATCGAAAAATCTTGATTTAAATTTCGATATTCTTGTGTAAAATAATGATTTTCCTTTCCAATCACATACATATACCCATTCATTGATAACTCATTCAACCAACTATATAAATATGCTGACTTTGTTTCTTTCAATGAAGTCACCATCATACTAATAAGAAAAAAAGTTGCTAACATCATAAGGACAACAAATAAAATAAGCTTACGTACACTTGTTAATTTCACATAAAAAAAGCCTCGATTCATAACATCACCCTCTCTGTTCCAACTTATGTACAAGCTATAGAGAATAGACCGCCTAAATTTCGGCTATATTGTCATAGAGGTGAAATGAATTGAAGCTAATAATCGGTATCATTCCTATTGTTTTATCATGTGTTTTTTTATTATTTGCAGCACACCCTAAAGTCCGTGTTTTCTTGGATATTTGCGCGTACCTTTCATTATATATACTTGGTATACTAATTGCTTTTAACATATATGATGTTGTGCTTCACGGCTTAGTATTTATGACGACCATCCACGGTATTTTATTGAATCCATTATTTCTCATCACCGGGGCTTATGTAGGAGTATATTTTTTATATCTACTTATTTATAAACTAGTAGCAAGTTTAAGAAGGACATAATACTTATTTGTAAATGGAGTGTAAAAATGAGACCCACTTTTATATGTCATAAATGCCAGAAAAAAATTATCAGAAAGCAAGATCTTATTACCACAATGTTTTACATACGCATCTACTTATTTCACAATACTTGTTTTGGCCAACAATTTTTCTTTTCTAGTTTTCTTCCTATTAATACGCTATTTGGAATATATTTTATTTTGTACACCCTCGTTGTAGGGAGTATTTTAACCATAACTGAGCCATCGGTTATTTGGATTTTCTTTTTAATACCTGCTTTATGCCGTTTAATTTCTTACCATTATATTGAACGTCACTTTCGTTGATAACGAGTAGACTGTCCTTTAGGAATACTCAAACACTCCCACTCTTCTTTCTTTAACATTTTGCCAACATAAATGATTTGTCCAACATGTAAAGCGTAATGAGCAATTTGTCTCTCAATTGCTTGCATAACACTATGTGCTTCACCTCGAATATAGACGAGTGTTAAGAGGTCTGGTGAAGTTAATGATTGCAGCGCTTGAAAAACATAATCCCAGCCTTCCTGCCACGCTATTAGCGTCTCTTCTTTTGAAGCATAACTCCCCTCAAATTCACCATCACGATTGCGATCTAATTTTTCACCATCTGCCGTTAAAAAATCTGTCCACCTTGAGCGCATATTCCCATGTAAATGTTTGATTATAATTGCAATACTGTTTGCTTCTTCATGAGGTGTCCAACTTATTTGTTCATATGATAACTGTGAAAGTGTCCGTTCTCCTTGCTTTTGCATCGCCTTAAAGTTTGAAATTGCACATTCTAAATAGATCTTTCCAATATCCATTTCTAATCCTCTCCCTATGAACTAATTGGTGTTCCATTAGGGATTTCTATATCTGGCTGCATTGACCACTCCCACGGCTAAAGCACATGGTCTTTCCTGCTTACAAATTCTGTAATTCGAGCACTGGACTGCCTCATACCAAGTTCACCAAAGTCAATTTCCAGCTTAATCGCAGGTACACGCGCTTCTTTAAACTCTTCTGCTTTTTTTATCGTTCCAACGCGTAAATCTAACTGTAAAAAGTCTTCAAAATTAGCCATTTTATCATTCCTTCCAAGCTAATATTTAGACAAAACATATGAATTCCCTCTAAAAAAAGAAAGATGCCTAAGCACCTTTCTTTTGTAACTCACTTGATTCACTTGGTCTATATAAGAAGTAACCAATGACTCCACCAATACATGATGGTAGTAACCACCCAATTCCTTCCTTGTATAAAGGAAGCATTTGCAGGACATTTGTTATGGCGTCAAACTTAATATTCGCGCTTTCTAAACCGTTAAATACACTGATTACTAACGCACCCAAAATCGCACCGATATATATTGTATTTCGCTGTCCAATCCATTTATGGAAATATGACAGTACAATTAGTACAATCGCAACAGGGTAAATAATCATCAATACTGGTAATGTTACAGCAATAAGCTGTGTTAACCCTAAATTTGATACAACTAAACTAAACACACATACCAATGTTACAATCATTTTATGTGATAATTTTGGGAATAAATTTGTAAAGAATCCCGCACACGCGGATGTCAGTCCAACTGAAGTTGTTAAACAAGCAAGTGTAATAACAAGGCCTAACAATACTTTGCCACTTGTTCCATATAGCTCATTTACAACTTTCGTTAAAATAAGACCTCCATTATCAGAAACGCCAAGTGATGTACTTGTCGAACCAAGATAAGCAAGTGATAAATAAATTAATGTTAAACCTAATACAGCAATAACCCCAGATATAATTGTTACTTTTGCGATTTGTCCGCTTTCTTTTATCCCTTTCGAACGAATAACTTGTACAACAACGATACCAAACACAAGTGCACTAATCGCATCCATCGTTAAGTATCCTTGAATAAATCCACCGAAAAATGCAGTATCTTTATATGCTTCTATCGGTGCAGCAGGAGTTCCAATTGGATCAATTATAGCTTTACCTACAATTACAGCGACAATTAATACTAATAACGGAGTAAGAAACTTTCCAAACCAATCAATCAATTTTGATGGGTTTAATGATAAGTACCACGTAATACCGAAGAAAACTGTTGTGTAGAGAAACAACATGTACCATTCTGAAGCCATTGTTTCCGTTAAAAATGGTTTCATCCCCATTTCAAAAGAAACCGCTCCTGTACGTGGGATGGCAAAGAATGGTCCAATTGCTAAATAACTAATCAGTGGGAAAATAAATGCAAATATAGGGTGCACTCTAGAAGATAGCGCTTTCAAATCTCCTTCTACAAAAGCGACAGCCGTTACAGCTAATAGAGGAAGTCCGACTCCTGTCACAAGGAATCCAATTGTGGCAATCCAAACATTTTCTCCTGCTTGTTGACCTAATACTGGCGGGAAAATTAAATTTCCTGCTCCTAAAAATAATGCAAATAACATTAAACCGATTGCTAGTGTATCTCCTGGCCTTAATCGTCCCTTCATCTCTCTTTTGCATAGCATGTTTTCATTGTTTTTGTCTCTTTCACAATATACTATGCATCCTCCTCTCTATCCATAGTGATTATATATACCCCTTAAAAAGCAATGTCTTTTCCCATAATTTCTCCATTTCCCCTTTTCTTACTCCGATTAATAATTTTGATTTTTTAGAATATTGAAGATATCAGAGTGTTATACCACAGAGTTATTAGGTCAGACCTCTTTACTTTTGTCAAACATATAGTAACACATTTAGTTGAAAAATAAAAATATATTTTTATACGAAATTTTTCGAAAAACTAAATAGTATGCAAACCTTTCATTATTCTTTTAGAAAAATATTTTATAAACAAATAAGCTACTGTTCATTTTGTTATTTTTAAATAACGATAGGTTTTCTCTTCCTATATATTATGAAAAGCCACCTAAAT
>NZ_JABUAE010000021.1 GCF_013314535.1 Bacillus sp. Xin1
TAAAAAAGACATCATCTTTCATATTGAAAGATGATGTCTTTTTTTATTAAACGTTTACTTGCTGAACTTGTAAAACTTTCAAAGTGCGGCGCTTTCATAACACTTGGTTATCTACTTGATATTCACGTCATTGGAACAATGCCAAAATCTTTGGGATCCTTTACTAGTTTTCTAGGAGCAGCCGTTTTCCCTATCGGCCTAATTCTAGTTATTCTTGCCGGTGGTGAACTAGTGACTGGTAATACGATGACCGTATCTATTGCTTGGTTTTCAAAAAAAATCTCTTTCTCTAAAGTATTAAAAAATTTACTAATTGTTACAATTAGCAATTTTATTGGTGCTATATTTGTCGCTTATTTTTTTGGCCACATCGCCGGATTAACAGAGGGACAATTTTGGGGAAAAACGGTATCGATTGCTCAGGCAAAACTACATGATACACCTGTGCAAGCATTTATTTCTGCTATTGGCTGTAACTGGCTCGTTTGCTTAGCAGTTTGGCTCAGTCTGGGTAGCAAAGAGTTTGCTGGAAAAGTAATTGGTATTTTGTTCCCCATTATGACTTTTGTTGCAATTGGCTTTCAACACGTTGTTGCCAATATGTTCGTTATTCCAGCCGCCATTTTTGCAGGTCACCTAACTTGGATGAAATACTTACCGAATTTCATTGTTGTTTTCTTTGGAAACTTAGTAGGTGGTATGCTATTCGTAGCACCCCCTTACTTCTTGGCTTACACTAAACCAGGGCAGTCAAAAAGCGAAACAACAGAATTAAAGAAAAAATCTGTAACTGCTTAACAAAAAGAATTTCATATAAAACCTATAGTACACTTGTTCTCTTCTCTTTTATACGTTATAATAACAACTTAAATAGCATTATTTACATATGAGGTGAAGATATGAATAAAACAGAATTAATTAAAAATGTAGCACAAACAGCTGAAATTTCTCAAAAAGAAGCTACTGTAGTTGTGCAATCTGTAGTAGAATCAATCACAAACACTTTAGCAGCTGGTGAAAAAGTACAACTTATCGGATTCGGTACATTTGAAGTTCGTGAAAGAGCTGCTCGTACAGGCCGTAACCCACAAACAGGTGAAGAAATGCAAATCGCAGCTTCAAAAGTACCTGCATTTAAAGCTGGTAAAGAACTAAAAGAAGCAGTAAAATAATAAAAAATGGCCTTCTCGCTTATGAGAAGGCTTTTTTATGTTTTTTATGTTTAAATTGTTGTATTAATCTCATTATAAAAAGGCTCGTCAAACCTATAATCCTAGTTGGATAATTAATACGTCATCCTTTCATGTGGGCTAAATAACATTGGAACAACCTCCGAATAAATAACATTTCCAAGTACATTTACTAAAAATTAGATTTAAAAATAACACTGTCTATAAAGTGAAACTTTAATCAGTGGGGGTCTTACTGCCCATTAATGCGGGATAAAAGTATCAACATAAATAAAAAACAAGCTAGATCCAATACTAGCTCGTTCTATTACGCTTTTGAGAATCGTTCGAACACTGTCATTAACTCTTCGATTGCTTCGTCTCCATTCCCATCTTTAATCGCATTAGAAACACAATGGTCTGTATGATTTTTAAGGATTCCCATACCGACCTTCTTCATCGCTGCATTAATAGCTGAAATTTGCACTAAAATATCAACACAATAGCGATCATTTTCAATCATATTTTGGATACCACGTACTTGCCCTTCAATTCTCTTTAACCGATTCATAATTTGTTCTTTTTCTTTATCCGACCTATGAGTAGTAGCTGCTTCATTTTCATTATGCCTCATTTTATCACCTTCTTAAAGTTTCTATCCTATTAACAAATAGATATCTCTAACAACCCTATTCCATTTCAATCTACATGTAATAACATCTAATCGGAGTATAACATTTATAGCATAAAATATACATACAGATATACTCTATATTTTCCTATATAAGGACATTACATACGTGTTTCTGTACTACATTTTCTAATGTTTCATTCAAAAACAAAAATTAGGATATATTACTTACAAATCTCAGCGCCTTACTTAAAGTGGTTGGAACTACCGACGCATGATTCTCTCCCTCAGCTTCATAAAATGCAAAGCGAAATTTATTATATTGCAAATTCAGTAAACGCTCTGATAATGCATTCGCATCTCGAACCATATGCTCTCTTTCTAGTGCTCCTACTGTCAGAAAGACTCCCACTTCAAAATTCGCTCTGTCCAATTCATTTATAAACTCTATTTCGTTTTCAAGAACAGACTGGTTATTCCACCAAATAGATGGGCTACTGATGAAATAATTTTGAAAGGCATTTATATTTGTAAATAATACATGTAAAGCGAATAATCCACCGAGTGAATGTCCAAATATCGTTTGCCTTCCTCTATTAATCTTAAAATTCTTTTCGATGTGTGGCTTCAATTCATCTTGAAGAAATGCTAAAAATTCATTTGCTCCTCCTGACTCAGGCCACGGTTTTCCATCAGGTTTTGGCGGCGCATCCATAGAAGGTACAGAAGGAGTAAAATCATAACATCTTTCAGAAGCTGCAAAAGCACCTTCTATCGGATAACCAACGCCAACAATTATAGATGGTGCAACTCCTGTTTTTTCTGCTCTTACTGATTGGATCTTAATAGCTTCTTGGAACGTTTGAAAAAATGCGTTTCCATCTAATACATAAATTACAGGATATCCATGTTCTGGAGCAGGTTGCTTTGGCTTCGAAATATAAATTTGATATTCACGGTTTCCTATTTTCGAATACATCTTCCATTGCTCTGCACCAGAAATGGTAACATCTTTTTTCTCAATACTTGTATTCATGTTCCTCTCCCCTCCTCTTATTATTTTAACTAGTTACATATATTTCCGTGTTTTCTTCTTGGAACACACTATCATAACCGAAACATACAGGAGCTCCATTATAAGGATCTATCATGACCCGTGCGTTAATATGAAATACACTTTTTAATACTTCATTTGTAATGATTTCTACCGGGCTTCCTGCTGTAATAATTTTTCCATCTTTCATCGCAATAATCTCATCTGAAAATCGCGCTGCATGATTAATATCATGTAAAACCATAACAACCGTACATTTGTGATCTTTGTTTAATCGTTCAACAATTTGCAATACTTCTAATTGATGAGACATATCAAGGTATGTAGTCGGTTCATCTAATAATAAAACTTCTGTTTCTTGTGCTAAAGCCATTGCTAGCCATACTTTTTGTCTTTGTCCACCAGATAGATTTCCGATTTGACGCGTACGAAAAGCGGATGTTTTTGTAATATCTAATGCCCAATCAATCATTTCTTTATCTTTTGGTGATAGTTTATTCACATTATTTCGATGTGGGTAACGTCCGTAAGAAATCAATTCTTCCACTTTCAGTTCGCCTGGTGCAATTGGGTTTTGTGGAAGTAGTGCGAGCTGCTTTGCAATTTGTTTTGTAGGAATTGTATTTAAATCTTGTCCTTGTAAATACACTTTTCCGCTTTTTTGTTTTAAAATGCGCCCCATTGTTTTTAAGAGTGTTGATTTCCCGCATCCATTTGGGCCAATAATTGTAGTAACTTTCCCCTTTTGTATCTCTACATTCAAATCACGAAACACTGTAAACTTTTCATAACTTGTTTCTAAATTTTCAGCTCTTAGATCATTCACTTTCTCTCACTCCTCTTACGCCTTCGCTTTATATAACAGATACAGGAAATATGGTACACCAATAATCGAAATGACAATTCCAACTGGTAATTCCACAGGTGTAAATATTGTTTTTGCAATAAAGTCTGAAACAATGACAAGTAGCATACCGATTGCTCCACATACAGGGATCACATACTTATGCTGAATACCAACGAGACGTTTTGCAATATGCGGTGCCATCAGTCCTACAAATCCGATACTGCCCGAGACAGCAACACAAGCACTTACTAATCCAATACCACTTAATAATAAAATAGATTTTTCTCTCTCAACCGAAACTCCTAAACTCGTAATACTCGTTTCCTCCAATTGAAATAAATCAAGTAAATAGGCTTTTCTTTTAATTATAGGAATTAGGATAATGAGCCATGGCAGCATAGCAATAATATATTTCCAATTTGCATTATATATACTCCCGGAAACCCAAACGGCAGCCATTTCAAAGTCAGTTGCTTTCATTTTCAATGATAAATACATAGAAAATGCACCAAATCCTGATCCTATCGCAATTCCTGTTAATAAAAGACGTTGGGAATCTAGTTTTCCATTTCGCCAAGAAAACATATAAATTAATATAGCTGCACCTAAACCACCAACTAACCCAAACATTGGCATCATCAAAATCGAAACCCAGTCCGTACTTTTCAACTGTCCTTGAAAGAAAAACATAAAAATAACAATTGCAGTTCCTGCTCCAGCATTCACACCTAAAATACCCGGATCAGCTAAACCGTTTCTTGTAATTCCTTGAATAACTGCTCCAGCAATTCCAAGACCTAATCCTACTAAACCAGCGATCACAATTCTTGGAAGCCGAAAATTAAATATTACTAAATCATGTTCGGGAACAGGATTTACCCGAAAGATTGTCCGACACACATCCATAACTGTAATATCAAATGTACCGTTTGTTAAACTAACATATATAGCTATCAAAATTAAAAATATAATGATCCCCATTGTCATTACATAATTCCGATTTGAACCCTTAAGCATGCTTCTCTCCTCCTCTTGTCCGTATTAAATAAAGGAAGAAAGGAATTCCAATTAAAGACGTAACAACTCCTATTGGTGTTTCAAACGGATAATTTACAAACCTACTTACTATATCGCATAAAGCTAAAAACAAACCACCAATCACTCCTGAACAAGAGATAATCCATTTATAATCTACTCCAATTAAAAAACGAGTAATATGCGGAATAATAAGTCCTACAAAACCAATTTTTCCGACTAGCGCAACCGCCGTCCCTGTCAAGAATATAACTGATATAATAGCGGTCGCTTTTACTAGTTTTGTACGTTGCCCTAAATTGACAGAAACCTCTTCTCCTAATGAAAGAATCGTAATCGATTTCGATATTAGCAGTGCCAAAATAATCCCAACTATCCCGAAAGGAATTGCTAATTTGATTACATTTGGATCGACTTGATGTAATTTGGCATTGTACCAAAAACTAATATTTTGAGAAACTTGAAAATAAGATGCAATTGCAGCAGAGACACTACTTAAAAATGTACCTATAACAGTTCCAATAATCGCTAACCGAACTGGTGATAATCCATTTCGAAGCAATGAACCGAACCCAAAAACAATTCCGGCTCCTAATGCTGATCCTAGCATAGAACATAAAATCATATTAATTGAAGACATTCCCGGAAGGAATACCATACAAATTGTAATCACAAAAGCTGAGCCATCTGTCACACCCATAATAGAAGGGGATGCAAGATAGTTTCTTGTCATCCCCTGCATAAGTGCTCCTGATATGGCTAGAAATGCTCCTACTAAAAGAGCCCCAACTACCCTTGGTAAACGAGAAGTAATAATAATATTATGATTTACATTTCCTGAATCAAAATGAAACAATGCATTCCAAGTTGTTTCAAAATTGATATTTTTCGCCCCATATAAAATTGAAAGCATAATTGTAAGTAAAATAACGATGGGTGCCAAACATAAAATTATCATTGGTACTGAATTTATTTTCCGCATATCATTCAACGCACCTTACTTATTTAGATAAATTTTTCACAGCTTCTTTTAAGAAAGCAGTTTTACTCCAAGCAGTACCACCTTGTGCCATTGGATCAACAGAGTTTACAAATACTTTTTTATCTTTTACAGCATTAATGCTTTGCCAAATTGGATTGCTTTGTAAATCTTCTAATATTTGTGGTTTATCCTTATTCTCGCTCTCTTCAAATTGTAAGAAGATATAATCTGGATTACTCTCAGCTAATTTTTCTAAGGAAATTGCTTCTTGTGCTTTTACAGCTTTAATTTCTTCTGGAACAATTAATCCTAAATCTTTATAAATAACTGGGTTGAAGTAAACGCCTTCTGGATAAAGATACAAGTTACTAGCTCTTAATCTTATTACAAGAACCTTTTTATCTTTTAATTTATCACCAATTTTTTCTTTCGCTTTTTCAGCATCAGCTTTATAATCTTTAATAATTTTTTCCGCTTTATCTTTTTTACCAGATAACTCTCCCATTAACTTCAAGTTTTCTTCCCAATTTGTAGAAATATGTGATACTGGGAATGTTGGAGCTACCTTTGCAAATTTCTCACCTGCCTCTGGTGGGAATTTTGAGCTAGATGTAATTACATCTGGTTTTAATTGAAGTAATGTTTCAAAATTTGGTTCCATTTTCTCACCGATAGATTTTGCCCCTTTTAAATCTTCTGCTAAGTACTTCGGTAATTGTCCACCTACTGTTATTGCTCCTACTGGCTTAATGCCAAGTATAGCTGCATCTTCCATTGATTCTAAGCTAGCTGTTGCAATTTTTGATACTTTTGCAGGAACTGTATATTCTTTACCTAAGTATGTAATCTTTTGTTTCTCATCTTTCTTCGTTTCAGTTGCTTTTGATTCTTGTTTTTGTTCTCCTGAACTTTTATCTGCACTGTTACATGCTGCAAGTCCAATACTTAATACTGTAACCATTCCTAATGTAAATAATTTCTTGTTCATGTTTATAAATGCTCCTCTCTAAATTAACACCCTTTAAATATGTTGTTTTTGAAACTTTATTTCTATTTATTAAAATTTATCTATTTAAAATTAAAACTCATTACTTCACTTCCTCTAATAATAAGTTATCATCTACCCCCAACCAACGATAATCATTATCACTGATAATGATTATCGTTATTAATTATATAGCTATAAACACATTATTTCAAGAATTATTTGAGAAATTTTAACAAAACAAATAAAAAAGTAGTATCTATCCTTTATTCAAAATAGATACTACTTTTTTATATTTTCTAAATTTCTAGATTCAATTCAACAGGACAATGATCTGATCCCATTACTTCACTATTGATTTTCGCATCGACAATTTTATTCTTTAATCTTTCAGAGACGATGAAATAATCCAAGCGCCACCCAATGTTTTTCGTCCTTGCATTCATACGATATGGCCACCATGAATAAGCCCCTTCTCTATCAGGATATAAATAGCGATACGTATCGATAAATCCTTCATCCAAAATCCGGTTGAACTTTTCTCTTTCTTGATCTGAAAAACCAGGATTTTTTCGATTTGTTTTTGGATTTTTCAAATCAATTTCTTTATGTGCCACATTTAGATCCCCGCAAAAAATAACAGGTTTCTTTTTGTCTAACTGCTTAATATAAGTTAAAAAATCATCCTCCCATTCCAGTCGATAATCTAAACGTTCTAAGCCTCTTTTCGCATTCGGTGTATAGAGCGTTAGCATATAAAAATCTTCAAATTCTAATGTAATCAGTCTTCCTTCTTGATCATGCTCTTCAATCCCTAAGCCATATGTAACAGAAAGCGGTTCTTTTTTTGATAAAATAGCAGTTCCTGAATAACCTTTTTTCACAGCATAATTCCAGTACACATGGTACCCTTCCGGATTTAGATCAATTTGTCCACTCTGCAATTTAGTTTCTTGCAAACAAAAAATATCCGCATCGACTTCCTCTAAGTATTCTATAAAACCACCTTTTGCAATAACTGCTCGTAAACCATTTACATTCCACGAAATAAATTTCACTTTTTGTTCCTCCTCTTGCTGCTGTAGCATGATATCATACTCGCTCTACATTTATATTTTTTGCTTACATGCTAACACAAAATATAACTTCTATCATTTTCACCTTTGTAATCTTGCTCTTACATTCATAAATACGTACGTGCGTACTTGTTTCAGGGTATACTAATTTCGGAGGTGATTCCATGCAAAATGAGAGATTACAATTCGAAACAAGTGTAAATCATTTGACGAATGAACGCTGGCAAGCGATTATACACAACGATGCTTCTTATGATGACAAATTTTTTTACGCCGTAAAGACAACAGGTATTTTTTGCCGTCCATCATGTAAATCTAGAACACCTAACAAAGACAATGTACGAATTTTCCTCAATGCAAAACATGCACTATCCGAAAAATTCCGTCCTTGCAAACGTTGTAAACCAAATGGATTAAAGTTACCTAATGAAGATTGGATAACTCAAATTATAAAGTACATTAATAAAAATTATCACGAACCATTAACTCTTGAAATACTTGCAGATATGTGTCATGGCAGCCCCTATCATTTACAGCGTACTTTTAAGCGAATGAAAGGCATCACTCCGCTAGAGTATATACAACAATTAAGGGTTTCCAAAGCTATGCAGTATCTTACAAATACAAATCAAACAATTATAGAGATAGGTTTTGCTGTGGGTATAGCCAACACTGCACATTTTGCAACATTATTTAAAAAGAAAACAGGGTATACCCCTACTGAATACCGAAAAATAAAGCACACAAGCGAGGGAAAGTACAATGGAATCTAAAACAAATCAAATTATATATTGGACTCTATTTGTTCACGAAAACTGGCATATGTATATTGCCGCAACATCAACAGGATTATGCTTTGTAGGATCTCAAAATCAAACTTTTGAAGAATTAACAACTTGGACGAAAAAACGGTTTCCAAAGCATACTTTAGTTCAGAATCCCTTAAAGTTACAACCATATGTTCAAGAACTAGAAGAGTATCTAAAAACACAACGGGAAGTATTTACATGTCCCATTGATGTTCACGGAACACCTTTCCAGTTAGCTGTCTGGAATACATTACGTGAAATTCCTTATGGAAAAACCTATTCCTACTCGGATATTGCAGCGCTCATTGAAAAACCAAAATCAGTGCGCGCTGTCGGTACTGCAATTGGAGCCAATCCTTTATTAATTACAATACCTTGTCATCGTGTAATTGGAAAGAATGGAAAATCAACTGGATTTCGAGGCAGCTTAGAAATGAAAAAAGAGTTATTAACATTAGAAAAAGCATTGCTGTAGGTGGTTGAAAATGAAAAATGCTACATTTCCTTTTGAATGGGACGCTCCTTATTTTATAGGTAACAAAACAGTTAAAAACTACTGCTTCCCTTGGTGTGGACAAAAGCAGCCCCCAAAAAACAATCAGAAATTTAAATCTAGAAAAGAAGCGGAACAAACTGGTTATCAGCCTTGTAGAAATTGTTGTCCTGAGCTTCCATATAGAGCATGGAAAGATGGAAATGAAAGCATAACATTAATTGTTCCGAAAGAATTTAGCTTCAAACAAAACCTACATTATCTTTCACGTTCCAAAAATGAATGTATGTTTCACATTGAAAATAACAAAATTTATAGAGTCGTTCCGATTGAGGGAGAAAACCCGTTAATCGAGACAAGTGTAAATGATGAGGGAAACATACATGTTCGCTTTTTAGGTGATAAGACACCGCCTGAGAAATGGGTTCGTGCTACAGTAGCGAGGTATGTAAGAGAATGGTTTGATTTAGCTACGGATTTAACCTCATTTTATGATGTAGCAAAAAACGATGTACTTCTGTCTAAACCAATCAACGAATATTACGGACTACGCAATATGGGAATTCCTGATTTATTTGAGGCACTTTGCTGGGGTATTCTTGGTCAACAAATTAATCTCACATTTGCCTATACATTAAAAAGACGCTTTGTTGAATCCTTCGGCGAACATATCGAATGGAATGGACGGAAATATTGGATATTTCCAACACCAGAGGTTATCGCCAACCTATCTGTAGAAGATCTAACAGAACTAAAAATGACCATAAGAAAATGTGAATATCTTATTGGTGTCGCAAAACTCATGACACAAGGTGTCTTAAGTAAAGACTTGTTCATAAACAGCGACCTAAAAAATGCTGAGAAAACATTAACCGACATACGTGGTATCGGACCATGGACAGCAAATTATGTTTTAATGCGTTGTCTAAGATTTCCTTCTGCTTTTCCAATTGACGATGTTGGCCTACATAATGTCATTAAACGTTTAACAGGATCAGAAAATAAACCAACAAAAAAAGAAATTAGAGAGTACGCTTCAGCATGGAAGGATTGGGAATCCTATGCGACCTTTTATTTATGGCGAGTTCTGTATTAAAATCCGGATAGTAATCAATAACTATCCGGACTTCTTCTTTATGCTTGCTCTTCAAATAACCGTACTATTTCTACAATAACCTGAACAGCCTTCTCCATATTATCTACAGAAACGTATTCAAATTTACCGTGATAGTTTTCCCCACCAGTAAAAATGTTTGGCGTCGGCAAGCCCATATATGATAATTGAGACCCATCGGTTCCTCCGCGGATCGGTTGAATATTTGGTTCAATGTCTAGATTTTTCATCGCCTCATACGCAATATCAACAATTTCCCTAACCGGTTCAATTTTCTCAAGCATATTGTAATACTGATCATTCATCTCAAGAATAATATTTTCCTCGCCATATTTTTCTTGCATCTGCTTCGTAATATTCGTAATTTTTTCTTTACGAGCCTCAAAGTTTTCACGTTCAAAATCTCGAATAATGTAATATGATTTACTTTGTTCAACATCACCATTTACAGAAATGAGATGGTAGAACCCTTCATATCCCTCTGTATATTCTGGTGCCTCTTCTACCGGTAACTGCGCATGAAACTCCATCGCTAACTTACTTGCATTGAGCATTTTATTTTTTGCTGTCCCAGGATGCGTATTATTTCCTTTAAAAGTAAGTTTTGCGCTTGCAGCGTTGAAACTCTCATACTCTAGTCCCCCAAGTGGGCCTCCGTCCATTGTATAAGCGAAAGACGCTCCAAAAGCTTTCACATCAAAGTGAGATGGTCCACGGCCGATTTCTTCATCCGGCGTAAATGCTACTCTTACCTTTCCGTGTTTAATTTGTGGGTTATGTAATAAATAATTCATAGCAGTCATAATTTCTGTAAGACCAGCTTTATCATCTGCCCCAAGAAGTGTTGTTCCATCAGTTGTGATTAAAGTATGACCTTTATATGACGGCAATTCTGGAAATTGTTCTGGTGTTAAAACGACATTCAATTCCTTATTCAAGGTAATTGCCTTACCATCAAAATCTTCATGAATTTGTGGTTTTACATTCTTCCCTGTAAAATCAGTTGCTGTATCTAAATGGGCTAAAAAACCAATTACAGGAACATTTTTATCGGTATTCGCAGGAAGTGTTGCCATGACATACCCATTTTCATCCAGCATTACTTCTGTCAAACCAATTTGTTTTAATTCTTCAACTAGTAATTTCCCAAATTCAATTTGCCCCGGTGTTGATGGTACTGTATGACTTTCTTCATTTGATTGTGTATCTACCTTCACATATCTTGTAAATCTTTCTATAAGCTCTTGTTTCAAATCATTTCACTCCTTTTTCATAAATCTCTCTTTATTATAATCCTCATAGCGAAATTTTTTAAAGTTTTTAACTACAATGTAGATTGGAAGGAAAATCGATAAATTTACTTATTACAACAATTCTTATTAACAAACCTATAGGTATATTTTATGTACATGAAATCTGATTCCTCCCACCCCACTGCTTTGTTTCTACTGAATTTTGAGGTGGGAGTGTTACTGTCCGAAAATAGTTGGATAAAAACGTATCAAAAAACTCGTAATCGAATGGTACCTTACAGCAAAGCTCTTCTTCTCATCCATTGCGTCGCAACCCATTTTTCACCTTTTATAACAGGTGCACCGCCATGAAGTGTCAGTTCATTTAATGATTTATCATTATAAAAGTATTCAAAGTATACGGCTGAACCTTTTTTCGGAGCTATAGAAAGATCAAGTTTTGGGAAATATGTTTCTCCACCTTCTTCTACATCGTTTAAATACATCACAAGCGTACTAATACGATTGTTTTCTGCTGCTCTGCTATGTTCTGAAAAGTAATCATAGTGTGCTTTATATTCTTGTCCAGGGGTGTATTTTAAAATATGAAGACCTTCACCATGTTCGACAGGAATATTCATAATCGAAGACACTCGTTTTTCAATTTTGGCAACGATTTCATTTCCCTCTAAAAATGTACCACTACTTGTTCGGATGTTGTTTACTTCACGAGAAGCGCCGATTTTTGAACGTTTCATAGAATCTTTTGATAATTCAATTAACAATTCACATTCTTCATCACTTAATACATTTGCTAAAACGACAATAAGAGGCTCTTCTACTCTTGAGATAATTTGTATTTCTCTGTCTTCTGTCACAATGGTGTTCCCTGTATGGTTAAAAATCGTTAGTTCTTTATTTTCATTTTGATTTTTCATTATTACTTCCCCTATCTCCCTTAAAAAATAATTAGATAGCATTAATATATCATATTTTCTTATCATTCACCCTTTAATAAATATTACAATAATTAATGTTCTAGTATACTATAATAGCTGAAAAAGAAGACATGTAATTTCAAATATTTTAAGTGCTTTAGTGAGGAAAAAGACAGACCACATTAGTGCAAACTTATGAACATATAAATCTTCACTCACAAAAAATATTGGAGTCTATTTTGAAGACATTATCATCAAAATAGACTCCAATATTTAGATTATTATCAAGTAAAAACTTGAACAAACGCCCCCTTTTTTATAACTATTCTACATTTATTTATCTATATGCATAAGTACAATTCTCCATCCATCAGGATCTTCTATTGTAATTCCTTTTTCTTTCCAGTATGGATTTTCCGCTTCAACTTCATGATGACCCATTGCATGTAGTCTATTATTTATTTTTTCAATTTCACTTTTATCCGGTATATAAAATACAAGTAAATTATCTTTTGTTGGGGCTGGACATGGACTACCATTCGTATGCCTTGTAAACTCTAGATGATATTCTACATCAGGCAATCCAAACATAACTCCATCATACCCTTCATGATTATGAAATTCACCTATACGTTTTAATCCTAATCCTTCTTCATAAAATGCAATAACTTCTTCAAATTTATCTGTCGGGCGTGCAATTCTAAAACGAATCCATTTTTTCATGTAATTATCCCCCTATAAATTTTATTACACTCTTATCTATTAATATAAATGAGTTTAATTTTTATGAAATCAAGCTTTCGTATGAAGATGAATTAATACAAAAGGTTGATATTACATGAAATAAGAAGGAACAATTTTTATATCAAAAAAACCGTTCACATTTATTCAGAATGTGTGTAATAAAATGATAATAACCGTTCTATTAAACTATTTATTGAAATTCATGTTAACGGGAGGAAATAAAATGGATGAAAACAATCGAAAAAGAAAATGGAACGGGTCTTCCAAAGCGATCCCGCTTTTTCTTTTAGAAGTAAAAAATGAATTAAAGAAAAAAAGTAAGCTCAAACAAATCCCTCTTAAAACATGTAAATTAACAAAAGAAGAAAAAATGCTAATCCATGAAATTAAAGAACGGACAAAACAACTGAACAAAAATAACGTGACGAGAACACGTGCTTATTATCAGTTTTACCTTCAGTATCCTGAAATACACTGGGCTTTACTTGGACATATGGTATCACGTAATGGTGGTTGGAACATGACAGATTTAAAAGGAGATTTATATACAAGACTGTTATCAGAAAAAGATCAACTTATCTACTATTCTTTTTTAGAACGGGGAAACTGGTTAATCTTCCAAGATGTGTATCCACAATTTTTACTATATGAACAAAGCCTCAAAAGATCCAAAACTCTCTTCTACCTCCTACCCCATCTCAACGTCTCAACGTTTATGGAAACGATATGGAACCATTTTTGGAAAACGGGCAATCACTATACATTAGCTGTAGCAACGATTATTAATGAACAAAACTACTTAGAAAAAAGGGTCATTCAAAATGATCATTTTAAAAAGACCGTACTAAATAGTATTGGATTTAAACTCTTTGACTTCTTACGCTTTAATCATATCCTTTTTCCATACTATGAAGATGAGACCAAACAAAAAACATTGTTATTTGGTGATACAATGAAACACTTTACCTCCTTACATGAACGAATTTTACTAGGTAAACGATTATACTCTTTATTGTTTCGCAACGAACATACGTTATCCAAAGTATTAAATTGGGCTCACGATCGTTCACATACTGCTTCACGAAAAGACTATTGGCCTCATTTGTTTTCCGATGTAAATGAGTCATTTTCCCGTGAATTTTATAAACGTAGAATAAAAAAATGTCACCTCAGAAAAGATGCAAATCGTTTATACAGCCCTCAATTAATATACGCATGGAGAGATTTGGAACATGAAGAGGCAGAAAAAGGGGACTGGTTTGAAGACTGGCGTATCGTAGACTATTTCATTGATAAAGGAGAAAATATAAATGGAAAGATTGAGGATGACTATTGCAAAACGCTTAAAAAAATTGAACTTGCAATCCTTACGAAAAAAAATATTCTTCTCAGAGAAGAAGAATAAACAAAAGAGTAATCACCTAGCATTTATAATTACCATCATTTTCTCCTGTTTCGTTGGAACATATTTAGACTACCTATTCGTTAGTAAACAAATGTATGCTTTTCCAGTAAGGCCATTTCCAAATATATTTACAGTCAATATTGCTTTTACTTTATTTGTATTACCAGCCTTTACTGCTTTCTTTTTACATATTGCAAAATCTTTATCTACATTTTCAAGAATTCTATTTATCATTTTGATTGGCATTTGTGCAAGTATATCGGAGCAATTTGCTGAAAGCTTAGGATTATTCAATCATAGTGAAAACTGGTATCATTCTTATTCTCTCTTCGGATATATAATTTTCATGCTTTTTATGTGGAAGATTTATCGTTTGCTACAATACTAAGTAATGGCTGTAGATTAACAAAAGCATTGTTACTTTATAAAGAAAAAGCAAATTAGAAACTAACTTCTAATTTGCTTTAAAGGTTTCTTATTAAGTCCCTTGTATTTCTAGATTCTATGTCTGATAACTTAATAATTTTTTCAATAATACATTGCTCATTACTCTGTAGGCTCATAGATGCAACGGAGCGCAACATTTTATGCTCACCAATACAAATTCCTTCTTTTGCATGCAAAAACATTGGCACATCATTTGCATCGTTACCGAAAGCGATGAATGATCCTTCTTCTATCCCTAACTTTTGTAATCCTTTCCATTTATCAATCCCTAATGGACTTATATCAATAATATCCTCTTGATGATGTGCATACATTTGCACAGGTAGTTCATTTAACACTTGCACTAATTTTTCTTCATTCCCACCAGGGAACAACACAACTTTCACCATTTCATCGATGCAATAAATCGATATATTAGCAGCTAATTTACCGGGATCTATGTTGCGATAAATTGGGTGATTTTCAATTCCAGTATAAGCATAATCCCATTGACTATCGATCAAATAAGCAAGGTGATGCTCCTCTATTAATGACCGAATAGACTTCATTGTTGATTTATCAAATGGTGTAACCTGAATGACTTTTCCTTCTTTTGCAACAAATGCTCCATTCCCACCAATCATTGAATAGTGATGCATATGCCTTGGTATAACAGGTAATAAATCTCTTATTGGTCTAGCAGATGCAAATATGATTTCATGTCCTCTAGCATGACAAGTATCTAATGCTTGAATAATTCCTTCGGTTAACGGCCTACCTTTGAAACAAATTGTACCATCAATATCAAAAATAAATTTCATATACATCACTCCTTCCTTTTTAATGTAAAAGAATTCTTTTATAATGAACAGGACAGATGTCCGAAAAAGGAGAAAAATCATGAAAAAGATTGAAGACGACTTGCTGCTATCAACTTACTTAGCAAATGAACATATACAGAAACTATTTACACATCCTCATCACCCATTTCAAATTCGACGATTTGATGTAAAAGAGATTGTGTTACACGAAGGAGAAGCTATTGACGGCCTATACATTCAAATATCTGGACGCACAAAAATCACGACAAGCGTGATTACAGGAAAAGCATTATTACTTCGATTTTGTTCTGCCGTTTCCATTATGGGTGATATTGAACTCATTCAAAATGTAAATATACAATCTCATGTAAGTGCTGCAGAAAAAACCGATTTTATTTTTATCAATAAACACTATGTTAATAAAGTACTTTTACATGACATTAATTTTTCACAAGAACTTTTACGCCATGTGACTTACAAACTACAAACATGTACGACTGCCTCACGTATTAATTTGCTAGCTTCAGTGGAAACACGATTTGCAAGTTACTTATGCACAATACGAAATACCTCTAAACTATTCGGGAGAGAAATCCGTACAACAGATCATCACGAGATCGCTTCACTTATCGGTACTACAACTCGACATTTAAATCGCGTGATTGAAAAATTAAGTGTAACGAATGTCATTCGCAAAGAAAACAATCAAATTACCGTGAAAGATTGGGAATCTATTGAACGTATTTCTAATGGTTTAAGATACGAGTAATATCGTCATACTAAATATGGTTGCATTCCAAAAAGGAGCAACTCATTCCAATTGCTCCTTCTCTTTATATTTTTTCCTTGTAAATGGTTTTTAAGCAATCCGTTAAACTACATCTCCCGCTACTAACAAAGGACGGCTTTGAAGTGTTTTAGAACGCAAACTATACGCAACCACTTTCTTCTTATATTGTTTAATCACATCAACACGATCATCGAAACTGTAAATCGAGAACTTAACATCAGATTTGCCTCTCTTTGTCTCAATCACCAATGGAATCCCATCATGCTGTGGTGGAAAATAGTATTTCTCTAAAAATATCGCTTCGTTAAACTGATTAATGATTTGAATTTTATCTTCCCCTTTTAAACATTTCCCATCAAAAGTTACAGTAGCCGCTTTCTCATTAAGTTGTGAGTGTAATTCAAACCTACTGACTAAAGACTCCACAACAGAAGTTGGAATACTTGAAACTAATATTTTTAGTCCACCAAAAAGTGCTAACATAACTACAAACCAGGTCGTCATATTTTATCATCTCCACTACATTCTAAATTCTTATTATTACATGATTCCTATTATCGCCCGATACTATTTAGTGTCTCTACAAATCTTTTAATCCCTACATGAATAAGATCTGTGTTCGCTCTTCCAAAAGTAAAACGTACATATTCTTTTCTCGAACCTAAAACGCTTCCTGGAACAAAAGCTACACCATTTTGTATCCCTTTTTCTAATAAATGATAGTCATCACTTGAGCCCTGCACTTGACACCACAAATGGATACCGCCTTCTGGAACATGAAAGGTAACCTGATTACCTAAAGTTCCCCTAAGGCTTGTGATTAATTGATCCCTTCTCTGTTTCAGTTGTTTACGAAGCATAGAAATATGCGTATGAAAATTTTCTAATTCTAAAAATTGATTTGCTATCCATTGTGGAAAAACACTATGCCCAAAATCTACTTGCTGCTTTGCATCTGCTAAACGCTCAATAACCCGAGGTGGACCAATCACCCACCCAATTCGTAGTCCAGATGCTACGATTTTCGATAATGAACTAATATATAAAACATTTCCATTCATATCCATAGATTTTAAGGTTGGATTTACCTCACCATTGAACGAAGTTAAGCTATAAGGATCATCTTCCACAATCGGTATACCAAATTCAGATGACAATTCCAAAACCTTTTTGCGACGAGACATTGAAAGGACCGTTCCTGTTGGATTCTGATAATCTGGATTTAGAAATACCATTCGAATTCGATGTTTTCTATGTAAATCTATCAAATCATCTGGATTCATTCCATGTTGATCCACAGGTAAATGGAATATTTTTAACCCAGCGGATTTAAACATCGGAAGTGAAAAACAATACGATGGATCTTCAATCGCAATCGCATCTCCCGGTTTAAGCAAGCATTGAACGATAAGATTAATTGCTTGTTGAGCTCCTGATGTAATTAGAATAGAACGTGGATCAACATCGATATTTTTATATTTATCCACATGTGAAGAAATCGTTTCCCGTAACTTTTCATTTCCTTGTGGATGATCATATCCTAGATTCTCCATAAATATTTGTTCTGAGAGAATCCTGCGAAACTGGTCAGCAGGAAACAAATCCCGTGACAACTCACCACTTGCCAAATTAATCAAATCATCCTTTTGTGTTTCCGTTCGAATATGTTGAACTAGCGGCAGATTTGGAAGAAATGAACCATCTTCTACATATCTCCCCCAGTTTGGCGTACGTTTACGTGATACCCCCCATATATCTGTATTAACACGCGTTCCGCTTCCTTTTGTTCTCTCTACTACCCCGAGTGATTTCAGTTCCTCATATGCTGCTACTACCGTACTACGGTTCACTTGCAGCTCTTTTGCTGAATTACGTTCCGAAGGTAACATACTATCTGAAGAAAATTCTCCTGAAGAAATCCCCCGTTCTATATATTCAGCAATTTGTTTATAGACTGGCATTTTATCTGCACGATTTGGTCTCCATTCCATCTAATCCCCTCCTCTCTTATTAGCAGACTTTTTATTAATTAAAATAAAATTAAGGTGTTAACCTCTGTTTGTTATATACTAAGTATTTCCCTGTTTGCATTTAACCTACCCTATTCATCCCGAACTATGAAGATATTCCCTCATTCTACAATGTAAATAGTAGTAACTAAACATATACACGAATTGAATTTTCACCTCTATTGTACATTCACATATTGAGGACTGGAGCTTCTTTACGTTAAAAAGTGCTACCTCTCTATCCTTATAAAGTGAAACTTTAATCAGTGGGGGGTTTCTTCATCTCGCACTCATTATTAGCTCTCACCAATCGGGCTTTTACGGAAAGCCCGACTCCCACCTAACTTCTTTGCTTTTGCTGAACTTTGAGGTAGGCGTCTTACTGCCTCTTAATGCAAGGTAAAAGAATAGTATTAAAAAAATAAACATTCCATTTCATTTAGGCTACCTATTTATCAAAAGTAGAAAGACTACAAGACAGCAATCGCATACCACGTAACTCCTATAAGCAGACTTAAGAGAAGGACGATATAAATACAAATTCTTCATATTCTGCTTCGTAGACTGACCGTAATTCTCCTCCGCGTTTCTTGTAACGAACACCGTTCCCGAAAGTGATCCAATTACAATAATAATAACTAATAAAATTGCAAATTTCATTGGCTTTCTCCTTTCTAAAACCAGTCTATTTGAACAGAAAACCGAATCGTTTAACTTAAAAAACTCTATATTTTTTGGATGAGAACATAATCAAGATACTTAAAGCATACTACTCTTCTCTTTTATAATAAGGGATATCCATTTCAAAAGGACCATCCACTTTCACGTCTTTTTGCTCATCCACTTTACAGGCGAAAAATAGTGTTTCTAAGTAATTGCTACCACTAAAAAATAAAAAGAACAATACAAAAAAGCAAACAACCTAATGAGTCTTTCTCACCGGTTGTTTGCTTTATATTAGCTCTCCAATATACTTGTAAATTTTTTATACCTACATCAAAAATTTTTAATAGTATTACGTGAATTAACGGTTAACCACTTCATTCTCTGTTTGAACATCTACTGGAACACGTTTTCCTATTCCAAAAGCATAAAAACTAATGACAACGATCGCTAGGAAAACAATACCTACAATAAGTGAAATTCGTGTATCTTCATTGAACCACATACCGATTAATACCATAACTAAAAAGGCAATCGTTACATAATTTGTAACAGGCGCAAAAGGCATTTTGAACGGATGATTTTCCATTTCAGCTCCTTTTGCTTTTCTGAATCGAATTTGACTAATCAGAATGACAAACCACGGAACCATACCAGGAAGTACACTTGCGCTGTATACATACACGAATAAGTTTTTTGGTGCAATATAACTTAAAATAACACCAACTGCTAAACCAATCAACACACCAACCGTACCAAATAAAGGCACACCATTACGGGAAATTTTTGTGAAGTATTTTGGTGCTTGTCCATTCACCCCTAATGTATAAAGCATGCGACCTGCACTGTAAATACCACTGTTACATCCAGACATTGCAGCTGTGATTACAACAAAGTTAATCAGTCCAGCTGCTGCTGTAATCCCAATTTTCGCAAAAGTTGCTACAAACGGGCTGCCAATTGAGTTGAGTTGATCCCAAGGATAAACAGTTACAATAACAAAAATTGCACCGATATAGAAAATTAAAATACGCCAAATTGTACTTTGAATTGCTTTCGTTAACGTTTTTTTCGGATCTTTTGCTTCACCAGCTGTAATTCCAATTAATTCAACGCCTTGGTAAGCCCCAACAACTAGTGATAGCGCAAAGAAGAACCCTGACCAACCACCCGTAAAGAAGCCGCCGTTTTCCCAAAGGTTCGATAATCCAATCGCATTCCCTCCGTTACCAAGTCCAAAGAAGATAAGTCCAAATCCTGCAATAATCATTAACACAATGGTAACAATTTTAATCATCGCAAACCAAAATTCAAATTCACCAAATGATTTAACAGAAATTAAATTTGCCGCACCAAGAATCACCATTGTGATGATACCTGGCACCCAAGCAGGCAGATCCGGGAACCAGTACTGCATGTATGCCCCAACTGCTATAATTTCTGACATCCCAACAATCACCCACTGGAACCAGTTACTCCATGCTGTCATATATCCTGCTAATGGGTGTATATACTTATGGCCAAATGTCGCAAATGAACCTGTACCAGGCTCTACATACAACATTTCTCCCATCGCACGCATAATGAAAAATATAAAAATCCCGGCAATTGCATAAGCTAACATTACCGATGGGCCTGTCCACCGAATCGTGCTGGCTGATCCCATAAATAAACCAACACCAATTGTACCACCCAAGGCAATCATTTGAATATGACGCGCTTCCAATCCTCTTTTTAGTTCTTTATTTGCCACTTTACTTCCTCCTCATCCACGATTCATAAGCAACATACAATATTACAATTTTTATTAGGTAACAAAGTGATAAAGCAAGCGTCATTTTCTCTCTTTTAAAGCTGCTCTAAACTCATTCCTAACAATTAGAACAAATTCCCCTATCTTCCTTTCTTCATAAAATTACTTATTTTATAATAATTGATTTGTCTGAAAAATACAATTACTTTTCTTGGAAATTAATATGGGTTAATCGATTAGGGAATACTAAATATATTAGTAACAAACAGCGATATTTTCATTATTCAAATTACCAATAAATATTTTTTGAATATATAAAAATTTTTAGGAATAGTTACTCACCATTGATCCTAAGACTAAATATCAAAACCTCTTTTTTTCTTATCGTGTACTCCAAAAAAATATGGAAATACCGAATGAAACAATTTTCCTTAACTCTAAAAATCATTGGAATAGTCTACCAAATTTAATAATACTAGTATTTTTATACATAGGAATCTCGCCTTTCAATCAAATCCTAAGAATGCGAAATGATGAGTTGATCAAAAAATGTATTGACAGAATAGCTTATATTTTTTTATAATCCGTTATAACAACTTAAGCACATGTAATTTGTCATGATTTTATCTGCGATGAAGAGGAGAGTAGATGATTAGGAGCGTATCAGAGAGCTGCCCCAAGGCTGAAAGGGTGGTAACGATCGAATCATTGAAGGTAGCCTTGGAGCTTTACTTGTGAAATAGCTATTTCATGTCTAGATTAGTAAGTAACGGTTGGTCCCGTTAGCAGACCTAAGTTTAATTTTATTCGTTAAACTTATAAAGCCTGTTTTTCGTGAGGGAAATAGGGGAAATTGGGTGGTACCGTGATACTTTCGCCCCAATATTTGATTTTCAGAATCAAATATTGGGGCTTTTTATATGAATTGAATACATAACAGCGTTGAAAAGAAGGAGTAAAAGAGAATTCTCATACACAGAGAGTCGTTCCACTGGCTGAGAGAACGATTATGAGACCCCTTTGAAGGTAGTCTTGGAGCTTTGCTTTTGAAAGGTGGAAAAATTGTATCCAGTAGAAAGCAACGATATGGTTCTCGTTACTGAACTAAAGTCATATTGACTTACTAAGTCTATTTACCGTAAGGAAATAGAAAAGTTGGGTGGTACCGTGATAACCTCGCCCCAACATTTGATTGATTTTTCAAGAATCAATCAAATGTTGGGGCTTTTTATATAAATTGAATACATAATGGCGTTGAAAAGAAGGAGTAAAAGAGAATTCTCATACACAGAGAGTCGTTCCACTGGCTGAGAGAACGATTATGAAACCTCTTTGAAGGTAGTCTTAGAGCTTTGCTTTTGAAAGATGGAAAAATTGTATCTAGTAGAAAGCAACGATATAGTTCTCGTTATCGAACTAAAGTCATATTGACTTACTAAGTCTATTTACCGTGAGGAAATAGAAAAGTTGGGTGGTACCGCGATTATCTCGCCTCAGCAATCAAGCATATTATGCATATTTGATTGTGGAGGTGAGTTTTTTTATTTTCTACGTAAAAATTAAATTAAAAGACATTAAAAAAGTCATAGAAATTAAAAAGATGAAAGCAGGAGGAATGAAAAATGAAAAATTTTCCAACGAAAGATAACTTATATATCGGTCTTATGTTATTCGCTCTATTTTTTGGAGCAGGCAACCTGATTTTCCCCCCTTCCTTAGGGCATGCCGCTGGAGCAAATATTTGGGAAGGAATGATGGGTTTCCTTATTACTTCAGTTGGTCTACCAATATTAGGTGTAACTGCTATCGCTAAGTTCGGAAGTTTACAAGCATTAACCAATCATGTACATCCAAAATTTTCAATAACCTTCACACTCATAACATACTTATGTCTTGGTCCATTTTTAGTTATTCCACGTGCAGGAAGTGTAGCTTTTGAAATGGGGGCTGTTCCGTTTCTTCCGAATGAGTTAAAGACCCAAGGTTTATCACTTTTTATTTATACCATTCTTTATTTTTCTTTAAATTTTTGGTTATGTCTAAATCCTTCTAAATTATTTGATCGAATTGGTAAAGTTTTAACTCCCATTATACTAGGAATTATTGCGATTATATTTATTCAAAGTATATTACATCCAATTGGAGAATACGGAATACCATCTCAAAAGTATGAACATACCGCTATATTTAAAGGCGTTATAGATGGTTACTTAACAATGGACGCTTTATCTGCTCTTCTTTTTGGAAGTGTTGTTATTACAGCAATTAAAAAAAGAGGTATCCATGATTCAAAAAAGATAACGCATATCACTATTAAGACGGGGATAATTGCAGGCGCTTTTTTAGCAATTATTTATCTGATGCTAGCGCATTTAGGAGCTACTAGCCAGTCTTTGATTCCTTCAACTGAAAATGGTGGACTTATTTTAACAGTTGTGACTACTCATTTATTTGGGAATTCAGGTAGTATCCTATTAGGATTAGTATTTACTCTTGCTTGCTTAACGACATCCATTGGCCTTATCACTTCTTGTGGTCAATATTTTTCTAGAATTATTCCATATTTTAGTTATAAAACATGGATTGGAATTCTTTGTTTCATTAGTATGTCTCTTGCTAACCTAGGTTTAACTCAAATTATATTATTTTCTGTTCCAATATTAACTATGATTTATCCTTTAACCATCGTTTTAATTATTTTATCTTTTTTTCATAAATCTTTTAAAGGATACTCATCTGTTTACGTAGGTAGTTTAGCAGGAACAGCTTTCATTAGTATCGTTGATGGCTTAAAGCAAAGTAACATTGAAATACATGTTATCGAAAGCCTTTATCATTTTATTCCATTATATACGGTGGGAATGGGTTGGATTTTACCTGCAATATTTGGAGCTTTTGTAGGCTATTTATGGGGAATATTAAGAAATGATTATTTTTCCCATAATGAATCAGAGGTACAAAATGATAAAATGTTATCTACTAAGTAAAAGAAAGGATGCCTTTATAGGGTATCCTCTTTATGTGTATAAACAGTTACTTACTTGCACACTTTTTTACTATTACTGAACCTTGATTTGGCTGCTTCATTATTTACAGCTAGTTCTTACAATAAAATGAAACTTTAATCAGTGGGGTTTTCTTCATCCCCCATCTATCTTCTCCGTTTCTCTCTGAATCTTGAAGTAGGAGTCTTACTGCCCGTTAATGCGGGATAAATAGATTATTAGAGAAAAAATACAAATAATATCGCAATCAATGAAAGAATAATCCATTGTATTCACTCTCTAATAACGTATGAGAAAAAGCGTTTATCCCTCTAACAAAGATAAGCTATTTCCCAACTTCGAAAACTTGTTATACACTAGAAAAATAGCAAGCAAACTATTCAATAGCAGGTGAAAGAATATGTATGATGTTACAATCATTGGTGCTGGAGTAAGTGCTGTTTTTATGGCTTATGTACTAGCTAAAAGCGACAAAAAAATTTTAATTCTTGATAAAGGCAAACCATTAGAACATAGAAATTGTCCTTTAGATACGGGCAATTCATGTACTTGTAATACATGTGATAAATATTTTGGCTTTGGTGGTTTAGGGAAATCTGAAGGGAAATTTAATTACACAAATGGGTTCGGAGGAGAACTGGAACAAAAAGTAGGTAAAAAAACTTTTCTAAAACTAATGGATGAAGTAGACGAGATTCTATGTCGGTTTGGCGGAAACATAACTCCAAAATATTCAACAGAGAATCAAAGCCTTACCCAAAAAGCTGAAGCGTGCGATTTACAGATGTTATCAACACAAGTAAGACATCTAGGTACTACACTTTCAACAAACATTTTTCAGCAACTCTATGAATTTTTACGTACCAAGATAGATATCCAATTTCATATAGATGTACAATATATTGTTAAGCAGGAGCAACATTTTAAAATAACTACAAATCAAGGGGTTATTCACTCTAGACAGGTGGTATTTGCAACTGGGCGTTCTGGGGCAGACTGGTTAAAAGAAAAATGCTCTTCTCTTGGAATTGTACAGGAGCAAGCTCGTGTAGATTTAGGTATCAGAGTAGAGATGAAAGAATATCAGCTACGCTCGATATTAAAAGACACATTTGAAACAAAACTTTCTTATCAACATAAAAATTTCACAGCAACTACTTACTGTATGAATCCAAAAGGACGTATTATTCGTAAGTATGAAGAAGGTTTAGTTATGCCCGACGGTCAAAACTTTCGAGAGCAAGATAATGGCACTTCTAATTTAAATTTCACTTTATTTATTCCACGCTATTTCCATACTCTCAAAGAGGCCAATTTATACGCAAAAAAAATTATTAGAGGAATTAATCAGGGACGAGATCGAATTGTTGTGCAGCGCTTAGAGGATTTATTAAAAAAACAACCTACAGTAGAAAGAATGATGAAATATAATCGTATACAACCTACACTACAGGGAGATTATGGAGATCTTAATAAAGAAATTCCTCCATTATATATTGAAGCCCTCAAAGAATTTTTGTTACGTTTAGAACAATTTATCGAAGAACCTATTGACAAGGATACACTACTATATGGGATTGATGGGAAGTTTTATGCTCCTACGATTAAAATCATCGAAAGATTTGAGACAACTATTAAAGGATTATATTTGATTGGAGATTGTTCGGGCATTACTCATTCATTATCTCAAGCAGCAGCAAGTGGTCTGTATGTTGGAGAGTATTTATCACATCATTCAACACCTTAATTATATACACTATTTAATCCTACACTTACGATAAATAACAACTCATTATATAAAGTGAAATTTCCATCAATGCGGGTGCTTCATTCCCTACTGGAGGTTATCTTTTACCAATCGGGGTCCTACTGCCCTAAATTTGCGGGATACAATACAGCTTTTAAATTTACTTACAAATAAAAAACAACCAACTACTTCATGAGATAGTTGGTTGTTCTTCCCATTATAATAATTTGAATTGCTTGTTTCATTAGGATACTATTTTCAATTGATTTGAAAATAGTATCCTAATGAAATATGACTAATTACTTATTTCACCTATCATATGTAAATTTCGTTTTATGGGAGAAACAAGGACCTTTCTATTTTTCACATCGTATAACCCAATTGGTGTCATTCTAATGAAAGGTAGATGTGTTGCAGAGAAGAATAATAACGTAAAGGACGGGTCATTAAAGTGATAACCTCGTTCCTGAAGTAATTTCACCATCATTTTCTCTTCCTGTATTAAGGAACTCATTTCTAAGTCGGACATGATCCCTAATAAAGGTAGAGAAATTTCATGTAAAATTTTATTCCTTTCAGTTATTACTATTCCACCACCGATTTCTTTCACTCTTTTAAAAGCACTTCGCATATCTTCTTTACTCTTTCCAATAAGAATGATATCACCCGTACCGGAATAAGAGCTTGCAAAGCCTCCTAATCGATTTGCAAAACCTTTCACTACTGTATTAACTCGCCAAGTACCATCACGAGCAATCATCATAAGGAAACATTCATCATGTTCAAAAGAAAGTTCATCACAGTTTAAATCAATTTCACTAACATATGGCTTTGTAATAACATTATTCAATAACTTTATACCATTTGCATCAGAAAAAATCATATCTTCTTTCTGTAAACACCAGTCTAATTGTAAAGGAACTACTTGGAATTTATCCCATTCTACGTTTAATGATTCATTTTTATTTATTCCATCACGTTTAATCCATTGTCCTTTTGCAATAACACTAATTGGAGTAGGATTTTCTTTACTTTCCAATATATTAATATTAGCAATTCTTGCTGTAGCAATCGTACCATGTAGATGCTCCATATTATAATAACGAGCAATATTATAACTTGCCATATGATAAGCATCTATTAATGGGATTCCTTGTTTTATTGCTATTGCAATCATTGTATCATTCATACCATTTTCATAAAAAGACGGGTGCGAACCGTCTGTTGTAAAGAAGAATCTATCAAATTGACGAACACCTAATTCCAGTAATTCTTTTAGTAAAATTTTTAAATCCGGTCGGATAGAAGAGTTTCTAAGAGATACTGTGTAACCATGCATAAGACGTGTTAAGGCTTCCTGACCTGTCATTGCTTCATGATCACAATCAGTCCCCAGCAACATTAGCTTTGCTAAAGTTGTTTCGGATGCTCCTGGAAAATGCCCTTCTACTTTTTTCTTTAACCTTTTTGTTTCCTGTATCCAAGATAGCATCTGTTCATCGCCATTTAATAATTTCGGCCATGCTGTTAGTTCACCACCTTGAAGAACTGCTTCATGCTTAAGCCATGCCAATATTTCCTCATTGTTAAATATCAACCTATCATTTTGCAATTCGCTTTGCCCATCGTAACGGCACCACCAATACATACTTGCAGGAATAGTTTGTAACTCATCTAATAAACCAAATGCTACTTCACGTTGTAGTTCAAAAAATATAGTCAAATTATCGTTAATTAAAGTTGTTGTACCTAATTGCATCGCATGATTCGCTAATGTCTGAGGATTATATAATTGATAAGGGTGTGCATGCGGTTCGATATAACCAGGTACTACATACTTTCCATGACAATCAATTACTTCACAATCACTTAGTTGTTGTGGCAATTTTTCTCCTACATATATAATACGATCATCAAAAATCCAAATATTGGCCATAACCCAATCACGCATATATGAATTTAAATAGGTCGCATTCTTTAATAAGATATGCGGACTTCTAGTACCTTCAAGTATCTCAACATGTTTTCTTATTTGTTTATTAGACCATCCAAAGTGACTTTGTAGCAATATATTCCCCTCCATATCAACAAGCTATTATCTTCGTATTCAGCTTGTAGTACATCATTTAAATTAACTAACACTAAATCAAAATTAAAAAGTCATAGACTATCATTTATAAGATAGTCTATATTAATAATCCTATCCTTTAAAACACAAAAATTCAAATTATTCAATTAAATAGTGATCTTTACGATAAGAAACAGCTTCCCTTGTTGCTATCAGATTTTGCTCATCTAAAATATTAAATGGAAGTAATTAAAAACCCAATTGCACTAACATCATATAGATGATTGTTCCCCCAGCTATGGAGAAAAGCATTTGTCTCTTCCAGAAGTGAAGCAATACTACCACTGTTACCGCAATCAGTTCAGGAACGCCATGACTACCGGATAATAAGTTCACATCCTTGAAACAGTAAATGACTAAAAGACCTATCACCGCCGAAGGTAGTACCTGCCGAGGTACTGGATATACTGTGGTGTAGGTTTACCTGACGGAAAAACTACAAATGGAAGAAACCTTGTAAGCATTGTACCTAAAATAACCATGGCAATTATGATAATTTGCTGTAATAAACTCATCGTCATACGATGAGTTGAAAATAGGATTAGAAACATTAAGACAATATCTCAGCTAATTTAAAAGCAAAAAAATCCAATACTAAAAACCTTACGAAACATCTCATCAATTTATATATTAAGCCAAGAAACAGGCCACCTTAAAAAAGATAAAATGAACATTTTTGTTACATAAGAAGAAAACGTCTATCAAGATAGTCAACAACTGTATCATTTACTCTATAAGAAAAAAATATATATTTAAACATAAAAACAAAGAGCCCTCCGAAAACAACTTTTCGGAGGGCTCTTTAATTCAGAAACTTTTACTTCCTAAGAATAACGGATATATCTTTTTATAAACGGTACACAACTACTACATAACCCGCTTAAACATCTTCTCCAGTTCATAAGTCGAATGATGCACAAGAATCGGTCTACCATGCGGACATGTGTATGGATTTGTTGTTGTACGCAGTTCTTCCAGTAAAGCAAAGATTTGATCGTTTGTTAAATATTGATTCGCTTTAATTGATGCTTTACAGCTCATCATGATGGCTGCTTCTTCACGTAACTTTTTAATATCGACTTTTTTTAGTTTAACGACTTGCTGCATCATTTCGTCAATAATCTCTGTTTCTTTCCCTTTTGGAAACCATGTTGGATGTGAGCGAACAATAAAGGATTGATGACCAAATTGTTCTAGGAACAATCCTACCTTTTTCAATTCCTCTAATTGTTCTTCGACACGTAAGAATTCAGTAAGCGATAAATCAATACGATATGGTACAAGTAACTCCTGTACTTCTTGTGTTACTTGACCTACTTTATCACGGAAATATTCATAATTAATTCGCTCTTGCGCTGCATGCTGGTCAATCATATATAAGCCTTTATCATTTTGAGCGAAAATATAAGTTCCATGCATTTGCCCAATTGGATAAAGCGGTGGTAAATCGTTTCCGTTCATTTCAATTTCTTGGATTTCTTCCTCTTCTTCTAATTCAAACTCATCATCGCTGCTACCCCAATCTTTTGCTTCTGAAAGTGATTCTTCAATGATTGGCTTAGACGGTTGCCATTTATTTTCTTCTCTTACTAAAGACTCAGGAGGCTGCCATTCTTGCTTCGGTGGTTGCCAAAGTTGCGGCGCGGGCTTTTGTTTTATTGTACTCACTTCTTCTTGCTTCTCATCCATCCCAGTTGGTAAGACGATATTAGGCATAGGTGGCTCTTTGGGCTTTGTATGCTCAAAATAGAATTGTTCTTGCACACTTTGGTCTTTTTCTTTTTTCTTCGTTGTCACTCCAGCATCTGGAATAAGTTGTATTTTTTTAAATGCATCTTGTAATGTGCTTTCGATTAATTGCAGGAGTTCCTGCTCTTTACTAAAACGCACTTCTAATTTTGCTGGATGGACGTTAACGTCAACTAGCATTGGATCCATCTCAATCGATAAGAAACCGATTGGATAACGCCCAACTGGAAGCAATGTATGATACCCTTGCTGGATTGCTTTCATTAGTACATAGTTTCGAACGTAGCGGCCATTTACAATCGTTGACATGTAGTTACGAGATGCTCTCGTTACTTCAGGCAATGTGACATAGCCACGAATGGTAAAATCTAATGATTCTGCTTCAATCGGAATTAATTTTTTTGCAACTTGAATACTGTAAATAGCTGCAAGTACTTGTCTCACATCACCATTTCCAGATGTATGAAGCAATTTTTTCTCATTATGAAATAGCTTCAAAGATACCTCTGGATGGGACATTGCAATGCGATACACAATGTCTGTAATATTACCAAGCTCTGTATGAATTGTTTTCATATATTTAAGGCGCGCGGGCGTATTAAAAAACAGGTTTTGAACTGTAATATCTGTTCCTTTACGGCTCGCTGTTTTTTCCTGCTTTATAATGTCTCCACCTTTAATAACAAGATGTGTACCTGGTGCATCTCCTGTGCTTGTGATTAACTCTAATTCACTAACAGATGCAATACTTGGCAATGCCTCGCCACGGAAACCTAACGTCCGGATTCGAAACAGATCATTTTCATCCTTAATTTTGCTTGTTGCATGTCGTTCAAAGGCAACAATACAATCTTCTTCATCAATGCCATCCCCATTATCGATGATGCGAATCTTCGATAACCCAGCTTCTTCTAAGTGGATTTCAATAGATGTACTATTCGCATCGATGGAATTTTCGACAAGTTCTTTTACAACCGAAGCCGGGCGTTCGACTACTTCTCCAGCTGCAATTAAGTTTGAGAGTTGATCATCGAGTTTGCGAATTTTCCCCATCTACTTACTCATCCTTTCTTTAACTTTTTCTGCAAACGATACAATTCATTTAACGCTTCTAAAGGCGTCATATCAAGTAAATCAATTTTTTTGATTTGTGTTAAGACCGCTGCTTCTTTTTGATCCAGTGCAGGCTTTTCTTGTTTTTCAGGAGATTGTTCTGCTGCAAAGAAAGATAGCTGTGATTCTTCTGCTTCTTCGTTCTTCTTTGGTATTGTTTCTACCTCTTCTTTTACTACAGCTGGTTCTTGAACAATTTCTTCTTGGACTTTAACTTCTGCACGTTTCGGAATGATGATCTCCTCTTGCCCTTCTAACTGTGCTAATACTTCCTTTGCACGAGCAATTAAACTATCTGGAAGTTCAGCAAGCTGAGCAACGTGAATACCATAACTTTTATCCGCTGCACCGTCTTGAATCTTATGCAAGAAAACAACTTTTCCATTTTCTTCAATAGCTGAAACGTGTACGTTTTTCAGTTGTTCTAAACTTTCTTCTAATACAGTCAATTCGTGGTAATGCGTTGAGAATAGTGTCTTCGCTCCAATTTGGTCATGAATATGCTCGATGATTGCTTGTGCGAGTGCCATACCATCATACGTAGATGTACCGCGGCCGATTTCATCAAATAAAATTAAACTTCTTTCTGATGCATTCGCAATTGCATTTTTCGCTTCTAGCATTTCGACCATAAACGTACTTTGACCTGAAATTAAATCATCTGCTGCACCAATCCTCGTAAAGATTTGATCGAAAACTGGTAATACAGCTTCTGTTGCAGGTACAAAGCAACCGATTTGCGACATAACAGTAACAAGTGCTAATTGACGCATATACGTACTTTTACCAGACATGTTTGGACCTGTAATTAAAAAGACATCCATGTTTTCAGGCATCACACAATCGTTTGGAACATACAATTTGCCGTTCAATACTTTTTCTACGACAGGATGACGACCATCTTTTATAAAGATTTCACGCTTATTTGTTAAAACTGGTTTTACAAATTGTTCTTCTTCACTCACTGTAGCAAAACTTTGCAGTACATCTAATTCACTAATTACTTTCGCTAAGTGCTGTAATTTAGGAATAAACACTTTTACTTCTTCACGAAGTGCAGTAAATAAATCATATTCTAACTGTACAATTTTTTCTTCTGCCTCTAAAATCAATGTTTCTTTTTCTTTTAATTCATCTGTAATGAAACGCTCCGCATTTGCAAGCGTCTGTTTGCGCTCATAACGCCCTTCTGGAAGCGAAGCAAGGTTTGCCTTTGTTACTTCAATATAGTAGCCAAAAATACGATTGTAACCAATCTTTAACGATTTAATTCCCGTAATATCACGTTCGCGTTTTTCAAGCTCTGCAATCCATGTTTTTCCGTTCTTACTAACATAACGATATTCATCTAGCCTGTCATTATAACCATCTTTTATAATATCTCCATCTTTTATAGAAAGCGGTGGGTTTTCTTGGATACTTCTATCTAGTAACTCTGTTAAACTTTCACATGGATCAGCGCCTTGAATTAATCTTGCCGCATAAGAATTGTCTAACAGACTAACTGCCTCTAAAATGGTCGGAACTTGCAATAGAGAACGTTTTAATTGCAGTAAATCGCGCGCATTGACGCTACCATATGCGACTTTTCCCGCTAAACGCTCTAGGTCATACACTTCTTTTAGTTTTTCTTTTAAATCTTCACGTAAGAAATAGTCATTCACAAATGTTTCAACCATTTCTAGACGCTCTTCAATTTTTTCTTTTTGTATAAGCGGGCGTTCCATCCACTGTTTTAGCATACGGCCGCCCATCGCTGTTTTGGTTTTGTCTAATAGCCATAATAAAGAGCCTGTTTTTTCTTTTGTTCGAAGTGTTTCTGTTAGCTCTAAATTACGCTTTGAATGCACATCAATTTTCATAAATTGATTGGTATAATAAATATCTACCGGCTGCAGGTGATCTAATGAACGTTTTTGTGTTCTTAATACATAATTTAATAATCGCCCTACTGCTGTAACTAATTTCGTTTGGGTTACATTTTTCACAAGATGCTCTAATCCTTCAGGTACTTTCGTTTCATCTTCATAAGAGATTGTCATCTTTAATGTTTCCGTCAGCTTACTTAGCTCATCTTTTGAAAATGTAGAATCCACAACAATTTCTTTTGAACCTGTTGCATAAACTTCTAACAGTACATCTTCTACAGAACCTGTTAACAGTGTTACTGTATTTTGCCCTGTTGTTAAATCATTACAAGCTAATGCATACGAACCATCTTCAAAATGAGTTAACGCAGCTAAAAAGTTATTTTCTTTTTCATCAATCGTACGCCCCTCCATCATGGTTCCTGGCGTAATTAATTGAACAACTTCACGACGTACAACACCTTTTGCTGTTTTCGGATCTTCTACTTGTTCACAGATTGCAACTTTATATCCTTTTTCAACGAGCTGTTCAATATAATTTTTCGCTGCATGGTACGGAACACCACACATCGGTATTCGATCACTGCTCCCCCCATCTCGGCTAGTTAGCGTAATTTCAAGTTCATGAGCTGCCTTAACTGCATCTTCAAAAAACATTTCATAAAAATCACCTAAACGAAAAAATAAAAAGGCATCTTGATAGTCTGCCTTGACCTTTAAATATTGTTGTATCATAGGGGTATACTGGGCCATTTGTTTCCTCCATACTTCATAAAAATGTGCTATATATTTAAATGCCGCACTTCACGGACACTCTTATCTCCTCTTTTAGGAGCCTCTCTCTTCATTATAGCACATTTTTATAAGGAAACATGTTCATTCAGCTTATGTAAAAAGCTAGGAAGAATTTCTCCCTAGCTTTCTATTACTCTTCTTCTGCTTCTACAATAAAGTTTGGATCTAACTCTTCAAATTCATCATCATCTACTTCAAAATCTTCCTCATTCTCTGGACATCCATCTGGATTTACATTTACACAAATTTTTGTTTCACCGACAACTTCTGTTACAAATTCACGCTCTACAGTTACAACAATCTTGTTACCATTTGGTGAAACGATCGCTTCTAAACAATTTGGATGTTGAATAACGCGAGCAATAATTTCTAAATCTTCACCTGAAAAATTTTTGTCACGATATCCAACATTTACTTCATCCGTGTAACTAACACGTTCTGTTACAACTTCTGTTTTTGTGTTTTCATCAAATGAGTACCACGTATTCACATCGTAGTATCCTTCAATTTCTACAGACTTCCCATTCTTTCTTGCTTCATATGTGTGATTAATTACCCAACATCCGAGAATACTTGTCGGCTCATGATTTGATTCACATGTATGCGTTGATTTTGTATACTTACGTCCTTTGCCCACTACTGCCTTTGTAATAATCTCTCTAAATTCGGACATTCGGAACCCTCCTCAATCAATATTCACTTAATCATATGCGTGACAATAGCGGAATGTGTCATTCTTTTTTTGACAAAAGACTATAGAGTTGAATAAAAATAAAAAAGAGATGCCTATAAGGCATCTCTCCTAACAACCACAATTCCCTTTTTTACTCTCTATTTCAGCACCGGTTTCACCTTTTAACACATTACCACCAGTTGAAATTAAAATTTCATCCGTTACGTTATTAGAAATGGTACTTGCTACAAGTTGCAGTAAATCATTTACATATGTTTGTGAAGATTTGAATTCCTGTACAACCGGAATGCTATCCAGTTTATCTTGCAAGGCGTCTATTTCCGCTTCTACTTTTTTCAACGCTTCCCATTTACCATAATGTTGTAAGTTTACAGCTTGTTTTTGCAGTGCCTTAATTTCATCAATTGCACGTTTCACATTTTCATTTTTATGAATTTGTGCTTCTGCACGTTTAAAGAAATCCACTTCTTCTGTTTCAGAAATCATTTTCGCTAATTCTTTCGCTTGCTCGACAATTTCATCTTTTGTATAAATCTTCATCTATTATTTCACCTCGATCGGCTCCTCAACCAATTCCCCGTTTAGAGACCAAGTTTTTGCTTCCGTTACTTTTACTTTTACAAGCTGACCGATTGCAGATTTTGGAGCTACGAAGTTTACAAGCTTATTAGTACGTGTATAACCTGCAAGCACATCAGGATTATTCTTACTCTCTCCATCAACTAATACTTCAACAATTTGACCTACATATCGTTTATTCTTTTCCATAGAATATTCATTCACTAATGTATTTAAGCGTTGCAAACGCTCTTTTTTTACTTCCATCGGTACATTATCCTTCATTTTTGCAGCAGGTGTACCTTCACGTGGAGAATAAATAAATGTAAATGCACTATCAAAACCTACTTCACGATATAACGACATCGTTTCTTCAAACTGCTCGTCTGTTTCATTTGGGAAACCAACGATAATATCAGTTGTTAATACTGCATTCGGAATCGTTTCTTTAATTTTACGTACAAGTTCTAAATAATGCTCCCGTGAATATTTACGTGCCATAATTTTTAGCATATCTGTACTTCCCGATTGCACTGGTAAGTGGATATGTTCAACTAAATTACCGCCTTTTCCAAGCACTTCAATTAAGTGATCATCGAAATCACGTGGGTGACTTGTTGTAAAGCGAACACGTGCTATATCAATCTTACGAAGTTCATCCATTAAATCGCCAAGACCATATTCTAAATCTTCAAAGTCTTTACCATATGCGTTCACATTTTGACCAAGCAGCGTAATTTCTTTATATCCATTTGCCGCTAAATGACGAATTTCATTAATAATATCCTCTGGGCGACGACTACGTTCTTTACCGCGTGTATATGGTACGATGCAATATGTACAAAATTTGTCGCATCCATACATAATATTTACCCATGCTTTAATATCGCCACGACGTACTTTCGGAAGATTTTCAATTACATCTCCTTCTTTAGACCAAACCTCAACAACTGTCGCTTTTGAGAACATCGCATCTTTTAAGATGTACGGCAAACGATGAATATTATGTGTACCAAATACCATATCTACATGCTGATTTTTTTGCATAATTTTGTTTACAACAGATTCTTCCTGAGACATACAACCACACACACCGATTAAAAGATCAGGGTTTCTTTGTTTTAATGGTTTTAAATGACCAAGTTCCCCAAATACTTTATTCTCAGCATTTTCACGAATGGCACAAGTATTTAATAGAATCACGTCTGCATCTTCTGTCGAAAATGTTGGTTCATATCCAAGCGCTGTAAAAATACCAGCCATTACTTCCGTATCATGCTCATTCATTTGACATCCGTAAGTACGGATATAAAACTTTCTTCCAGCACCAAAGTTACGAAACTCTTCTGGCAAACCAAAATCACGCTCAATTTTCACTTCTTCTTTCCCGCGTTTTTTCGCATCCTTTAAGGAAGGTGGCTGATATACACTTTCAAAGTATTTACTATAATCTTTTTCTTCTTTTTTCATAGAAGAATTCGCTTGTTGACTTGCTAATCGTTGTTGCTCGTTCATGGGTAATCTCCTTTCAACCTTAACTATACACACTCTGTAGTCCATTTTAATGACAATCAGACCCATCTTAAAGATTAGAATAGTTTGAGAGATAGCTTGCCCCTTGAAATTCAAGTAATCGATCTAACCATTCATAAGAATAGAGTCTTCCCGACACGAATAGACATTCCCTTTTTTGTTGTTTTAACCTTGTCCTTTTAAAAAGCATATTGCTTTATTCCTATACACACTACCATAGTATAAAGTGTTTAGCCAAATTTAACAACAAAGAGACCGTATCATACCCACGTACTACAGCACACAAACCAACTTTTCTAACAAGACGACACTTCTATTATTTTAACATTCTGAATCTTTATAGTAAACAAAAAAAGCCGCCGTTAAGCAGCTTTTTTATCCCGCATTAACGGGCAGTAAGACCCCCACCTCAAGATTCAGAGAGAAACGAGGAAGATAGGTGGGGGATCAACTGCCCGTAAAAGCCCGATTGGTGAGGGCTAATAATCAGTGGGGGATGAAGAAAACCCCCACTGATTAAAGTTTCACTTTATAATCAATAAATAATTATTAAATACGAAAGAATGCATGTTTTTTTATTACGATTACATAAATTCAGCAACAAGTTCATCGAACATTTTTTGATCCATTTGTAAGTCTGCTTGCACTAAAGGCTTTTCGCTATATCCCTTTACAAGCTCTTGGTAAGAAGGCTGCTCTGTGTTTTGATAAATTAAGCCCGTTACTAAACCTTTGTTTTCCATTAACGTTTGCATAGCAATCATACGATTAGATGGATCGTATCCTTCTACTGTGCTGAGTTTTGTTAAATTCTCTTTAAACCAGTCATACGTATTTATTTTATTATAAGTTACACATGGGCTAAATACGTTAATTAATGAGAACCCTTTATGCTGAATACCAGCTTCAATCAGCTGTGTTAATTCTTTTAAATCACTAGAGAAACTTTGAGCAACAAATGTCGCACCAGCTGTTAATGCCATTTCCATTACAGATAAAGCTGGCTCAATTGAACCTTGTGGTGTACTTTTCGTTTTAAATCCCGCTTCACTACGTGGTGAAGTTTGACCTTTTGTTAAACCGTAAATTTGGTTATCCATAACGATGTACGTAATGTCAATGTTACGACGAATGGAATGAATGGTATGTCCCATACCGATCGCAAAACCATCTCCATCACCACCAGATGCGATAACTGTTAAATCACGGTTTGCCATTTTTACCCCTTGTGCTATTGGAAGTGCACGTCCATGAATACTATGAACGCCATATGAATTAATATAGCCTGAAATACGACCTGAACAGCCGATACCTGAAATAACAGCTAACTCATCTGGATTTAAACCAACGTTCGCAGCTGCACGTTGAATTGCCGCTTGCACTGAGAAGTCACCGCAACCTGGACACCAGTTTGGTTTTACGCTGTTACGAAAGTCCTTAAATGTTGCCATTTAATACAACCCCTTTTTTGCATTCGTTGTAAATTTCTTTTGGTAAGAATGGATTTCCGTCGTATTTTAACAGACTAGAAATTTTCTCTCCATTACCAAGATTCATTTTCATAATGTTAGCAAGCTGACCTGTTGCATTATTTTCCACAACAACAACGCGCTTTGCACCCTTCACAAGGGGAAGGATTTCATGTGTTGGGAACGGATGAATTAAACGGACGTGAGCATGATTTACTTTTAATCCTTCTTGCTCTAAACGCTCCATCGCTTCTTCAATTGCACCACGAGTAGAGTTAAAACCTACTAATAATACGTCAGCGTCATCATGCTTGGCATTTTTGTATACAGGGGTATTAAATTTTAAATTCTCCATTTTACGGAAACGTTTGTCCATTTGTGCTTTACGATTCAGTGCTGATTCAGATGGTTTACCAGTTTCATCGTGTTCTACGCCTGTAACATGGTGAACACCATTTTTCATGCCAGGTAAAACGCGTGGTGAAATACCATCTTCTGTCACTTCGTAACGTTTAAAGTAAGCTTTATTTTCACGCTCTGGTAACTCTGCTTGTAAATCAAGTTTACCGCGGCGAATTTCTACTCGGTCTAACTTCAGTGGTTCTACTGTTTGTTTCCCTAAAGAAAGCTGTAAATCTGTTAAGAAAATAACAGGAACTTGATATTCTTCTGCTAAGTTAAACGCTTCGACAATGTCATAAAATGCTTCTTCAACAGTACTTGGTGCCATTACGATTTTTGGAATTTCACCGTGTGTACCGTAAATCATTGCCATTAAATCTGATTGCTCTTGTTTTGTTGGCAAACCAGTACTTGGACCACCACGCTGGGTATCAACGATAACAAGCGGTGTTTCTGTAATACCAGCTAAACCAATTGCTTCCATCATTAAAGATAAACCTGGCCCTGCTGATGCAGTTAGCGTACGTACACCGGCATAGTTTGCACCAATTGCCATTGTACAAGCGGCGATTTCATCCTCTGTTTGGATGACTGTTCCGCCTACCTTAGGAAGTTTTTTAATTAAATATTCCATAATTTCGGATGCAGGTGTAATCGGGTATGCTGACATAAAGCGTGCACCACCAGCTACTGCCCCGAATGCAATTGCATCGTTACCGATCATAAACATACGTTTTTGACCATCAGCTTTTTCAAGCTGCATCATGTTTACTTTCTCACCAAGTAATTCTTTCATATATTGAGAGCCTTGCTTAATTGCTTCCATATTCTTCGCAACAACTTGCTCTCCTTTGCGACCGAAAATTTCATCAACAACTTCTAAATATACAGTTTCATCTAATCCTAATACTGCACTAGATGCCCCGACAGCAACCATGTTTTTCATTAACGATGTACCTAGCTCAGAAGCAATATCTGTAAATGGTATTGCGTATAGATTTACATCTGAATTTTCTGGTATATTCGGATTAAATTTTGCATCTGCAACAACAATTCCACCTGGTCGTAGCTCATGGAAGTTAAAATCAATTGTTTCTTGATCAAAAGCAATTAAAATATCTAAATCATCTGATATCGCGCGTACTTCAGTTGTACTTACGCGAATTTTATTATTAGTATGACCACCCTTAATTCGTGATGAAAAGTGGCGGTAACCGTAAAGGTAATACCCTAAGCGGTTTAATGCAATACAGAAAATTTCTCCTGTACTTTCAATTCCTTCACCTTGTTGTCCTCCAACTTTCCATGAAAGTTGACTAATCATCTCCTACACCCCTTTTGGCTGCATTCATTGTAGTGTATTTTTTTACAGTATTAGTGTAGCACTTTTTATACAAAGAAACTACAATGGACGCAAATTATACCTCTTCAGATTTCCCTGAATGTTTTGCGTAATCTTAATTCGTCTACAATTCTAGCCTTACAATGAAAAAAATGCAATAATTTGGCTCGATTTTTTATTTGAATTTTTTAATTTTTCTAAATTTTTATCCTCAAATTAAAATACATTATAAAATAGATAACTAGAAAGAAATATGATTAATGAAATTATCATATAAAAAGCTTTGAACATGCGTTTCACTGTATCGTTTACTCAGTTCATTGATTACATTTTCATAACGCCGATATGCTTCCACACCGACAACCGTTTCTGTGATACCATCAAAATCCGAACCAAATCCTATATTACGCTCTCCTCCAAGTGAACAAATGCGTTCCACATGCCGTAATATGTCATCCATATAAGCAGGCCTATGATTAGTTAAAAACTCTGGAACAAATGTTACACCAATTACACCATCTTTTTGAATAAGTGCTTGTACTTGTTCATCTTTCAGATTACGCGGGTGTTGACAAAGCCCATAGCAATTTGAATGTGACGCAATTGGATGTTGAGCAATTTCCATCACATCCCAAAAACCTTTTTCATTTAAATGAGACACATCTGTCCATAAACGAAACGCATTCAATTCTTCTACAACTTTCTTACCAAATGTAGTAAGTCCTGCTCCTCTTGTTTCCAACGCTCCATCAGCTAATAAATTCGCATGATTCCACGTGAGTCCCATAGATCGAACTCCTAAACGATAGAGAGTGCGTAATTTGATCATTTCTTTTCCAATTGCTTCGCCACCTTCTAATGTTAAAATGGCACCAATTTCGTTTGCTCCTAACTGCTCTATATCTTTTTTTGTCTGAATCAATCTCATGCTCGGCAACGATAAAATCTGGTTATAAAATATATCTATCATAGATAACGCAGCTTCAAAACGTCGCTCATACGAAACGCTTTCAGGTACGTATATCGCAAAGCATTGTATGCTTCCTTTTCTTTTTTCCAATTGTTCAAATGTAATATGTAGAGACGGATCATTTTGAAAATTCTTCTTTCCTTTTGCATTCCATAATTGCCATAGTACATCACAGTGTGCATCAAACACTTTCACTTTTATTCCCCCTTCCCCATAAAAACAACCTGTTTGCATGGAAGCAAACAGGTTGTTCAAACTTAACGAGGTTCTACAATTAATTTTATTGCTGTACGTTCTTCACCATCAATCATAATGTCTGTAAAAGCTGGGATACAAATCAAATCCAAACCACTAGGCGCTACAAACCCTCTTGCAATTGCTACTGCCTTCACGGCTTGATTTAATGCACCTGCGCCAATAGCTTGGATTTCTGCTGTTCCGCGTTCGCGAATCACTCCAGCAAGTGCACCGGCTACAGAGTTAGGGACCGAAGTTGCTTTAACTTTTAATATTTCCATTCCTCGTTTCCTCCTCGTTTCTTTAAAAAGTATTAGCGATTATTTCACTTTAACTTATATTCACGAGGAAAGACATGTATTCCTGCTAAATTTCTGTAATTTTTCTAAAAAATTAAAATATAATGTTTTTTCTAACTTTTAAAAGATATTATTCGAAAAATGGCTGATCATCATTAATTAAAATACGTTCAATCTTCTTCGCTTTTCCTGTATTTGGATCCACATCAATTAATACTGCACTTAACTGTGTTCTTCCGTTTGTTACTTCAAAACGTACAGGTAAATTCGTTAAAAACTTCTTCAGTACAGCTTCACGATCCATACCTAAAATCCCATCATATGGACCAGTCATTCCAACATCTGTAATGTAAGCTGTTCCGCTTGGTAAAATACGATTATCTGCTGTTGGAACATGTGTATGTGTCCCTACTACTGCTGTAGCACGTCCATCTACATACCAACCAAGTGCTTGTTTTTCACTTGTTGTCTCAGCATGAAAATCAATAAAGATAATATTCGTGCGCTTTTTTGCAATATTAATTAATTCATCCACTTTTCGGAATGGACAATCAATTGGAGGAAGGAACGTACGCCCTTGTAAGTTAATTACCGCTACTTCTGTACCGTTACAATTTACAAAAATAAGTCCTTTTCCTGGTGTCCCCTCTGGGAAATTAGCTGGTCTTGCAAGATATTTTGCATCATCTATAAATTCAAATACCTCACGATTATCCCAAGCATGATTCCCAAGCGTAACTGCTTGTGCACCACACTCTAAAAAGTTTCGGTAAATTTTCTCTGTAATACCACGACCACCCGCAGCATTTTCTCCATTAATAATTGTTACTGTAGGCGTATATTTTTTCTTTAACGCTGGTACGTATTGTTGAATCATACCTCTTCCAGGGGATCCTACTACATCTCCAACAAATAATATTCTCATATCTATTACCCTTCCTATGTACTATATAAATACAAATTAAAAAACAACATAAAACCCTTCTTTTTAGATGGGAGAGCGCATCCAGCCATGCATAGGAGCGGTCAGATCCTTTTTCTGCCCCATGCCAAGTGAAAACAAAAAGAAAAAACGAGTATAGATTACCTTTTGTTATCCATTAGCCGTGGCTTATACGTCGAAAAATCAAAATGGATTTATATACTTATTTTATTACTACCTTACAAGTTGTTTACTTATAAGAAAAACAAACTGCTCATTTAAACTTTTCTTCTATTCTAGCCAATTAGAATTGAAATCGAATAAAGGTGATTTACAAACGCTTTATTTTATATTACCCAATTCCAACACAAAAAAATAAAGTGGTATTTCACCACTTTATTTTGCGTATTCCACTGCACGTGTTTCACGAATAACTGTTACTTTAATATGTCCTGGATAATCCAGTTCATTTTCAATACGTTTTCGGATATCACGTGCTAAACGATGAGCTTCTAAATCATCGATTGTATCTGGTTTTACCAAGATGCGAACTTCGCGTCCTGCTTGAATTGCAAAGGATTTCTCCACTCCTTCATAGGATTCTGAAATCTCTTCTAACTTTTCAAGACGGCGAATATAGTTTTCCAATGTCTCACTACGAGCTCCTGGTCTTGCAGCTGATAGCGCATCCGCTGCTGCAACTAAAACTGCAATAATGGAAGTTGGCTCTGTATCACCATGGTGAGATGCGATACTGTTAATAACAACTGGATGCTCTTTATATTTCGTTGCGAGTTCAACACCAATTTCAACGTGACTGCCTTCTACTTCATGGTCAATTGCTTTTCCGATATCATGCAATAGACCTGCACGTCTCGCAAGCTTTTCGTCCTCGCCAAGCTCCGCTGCCATAAGTCCTGCTAAATACGCTACTTCCATAGAGTGTTTTAACACATTTTGACCATAACTTGTACGGAATTTCAAACGACCTAAAATCTTGATTAAATCTGGATGTAATCCATGTACACCCACTTCAAATGTCGTTTGTTCTCCCACTTCACGAATATACTCATCCACTTCACGTCTTGATTTCTCAACCATTTCCTCAATACGCGCTGGGTGAATACGTCCATCCTGAACGAGCTTATCAAGAGCGATACGAGCTGTTTCACGACGAATTGGATCAAATCCTGATAGGATTACCGCTTCTGGCGTATCATCAATAATAAGGTCAATACCCGTTAACGTTTCTAACGTACGAATATTGCGTCCTTCTCGTCCGATGATACGTCCTTTCATTTCGTCATTTGGAAGATTTACAACCGAAACGGTTGTTTCAGCAACATGATCAGCTGCACATCTTTGCATTGCAAGAGATAAAATCTCTTTTGCTTTCTTATCCGCCTCTTCTTTCGCACGAACTTCACTTTCTTTTACCATAACGGCAATTTCATGAGAAATTTCACTTTCCACTTTTCCTAAAATGATTGCTTTCGCTTGTTCGCGTGTCAGATTGGAAATGCGCTCTAATTCCGTTTGTTGCTTTTGAACTAACTCTCCCACTTTGCTTTCCAACTCTTCAATCTGTTGTTGTCTCGCTACAAGAGATTCCTCTTTCTTTTCTAACATTTGCTCGCGTTTATCGAGCGTCTCGTCTTTACGATCAAGGTTCTCTTCTTTTTGCATTAAACGATTTTCTTGTTTTTGTAATTCGCTTCTACGGTCACGAATTTCTAATTCAGCTTCTGTACGAAGTGTATGAATTTCATCCTTTGCTTCTAAAAGCGCTTCTTTCTTAAGTGCCTCTGCTTCACGATTTGCATCTTCTAAAATGCGTCTCGCTTCGTTTGCTGCACCATTAATCTTCGCTTCTGCAATAGACTTTCGAACAAAAAAGCCAACAACTGCACCGACTGTTGCAAGCAAAATGGAGATGAGTACCCAAACTGTACTACTCATGATTTCACCTCCCCTTGCTATGAATGAAAAAAGACTGTCGGCATGTACATTGATTTGCAACGTACAGCAAAGACCGTCGCCCCGCTTTTTTAAGGGACTTTCTTCATTTCACAATTAAAATGTCATATTATTATTTCGAAAAGGTATAGAACCTACTCCGAATGTTACTTCTCTTCTAGAGAAGAGTGTATCGTATATAAGAAAAAATATACATTCTCATTGTATCTATCGCATTTTTCATTGTCAAGCGTTGTCTACTTTTACTTTCTTTACCTTTGTCATGAAAATCTTCTTTTAACGAAGAAAGTTTATATTCACCAATGATGCCAGCCCTTACCAAATCAATTTGCATATGTGAGAGTACCTTAACAAAAAACCTCATTACATATTATTGCAGGATAAAAAATAAAAGACACGAAATCGTGTCTTTTATTAGTCAAGAAGAGTTCCTTCTTCTGTGCTCTCAGTTGCAGCATCTTCACCAATCCCATGATGTTCACGGATAAAGAAGGCAATTTCCTCCCTTATATCTTGATTTTCTTTTAGGAACTGCTTCGCATTTTCACGCCCTTGTCCTAAACGTTCTTCATTATAAGAATACCAAGCACCGCTTTTTTGAACGATATCAAGTTCAGAAGCCATATCTAAAATTTCACCTTCTCGTGAAATACCTTCTCCGTACATAATATCCACTTCAGCAACACGGAAAGGAGGTGCTACTTTATTTTTTACTACTTTTACTTTTGTTTTATTACCAACAATGTCGTTACCTTGTTTTAATTGCTCCGCGCGACGCACTTCTAGACGAACTGTTGAATAGAATTTCAACGCACGACCACCTGGAGTTGTTTCTGGGTTCCCGAACATAACCCCAACTTTTTCACGAATTTGGTTAATGAAGATTGCAATTGTTTTTGACTTGTTGATTGCACCAGAAAGCTTACGAAGTGCTTGTGACATTAAACGCGCTTGTAAACCGACGTGAGAGTCACCCATTTCCCCTTCGATTTCTGCTTTTGGTACAAGAGCTGCTACAGAGTCAATTACGATGATATCGATCGCACCGCTTCGTACTAATGCTTCTGCGATTTCTAAACCTTGTTCTCCTGTATCAGGCTGTGATAATAATAACTCATCAATATTAACACCTAACTTTTGTGCATATACCGGATCCATCGCATGTTCTGCATCAATAAATGCTGCTTGTCCACCTTGACGTTGCACTTCTGCAATCGCATGTAAGGAAACCGTTGTTTTACCAGAGCTTTCAGGTCCATAGATTTCAATAATACGACCTCGCGGATAACCACCAACACCTAAAGCTACATCAAGTGCTAACGAACCACTTGGTACTGTAGAAACTCTACGTTCTGCCTGTTCTCCTAACTTCATAATGGAACCTTTACCGAATTGCTTCTCTATTTGTTTTAACGCCATATCTAATGCCGCTTGACGATCACTCATTCAAAATTCCTCCTTAGCTGAATTGCTAATCTTATTATACCTATTTTCATATCAATTTGCCAACAAAAATCGAACATTTATTCGATTTTTTTATTTTCTATAGAAGAATGTATGATTTTTCAGTACAAAAAAGCTAGAAGAGAGTTAAAGCTCTTCTAGCTTTTTATACAAATGATAAAATCCATATTTTACAGAGCGTTCTCGGATTTGCTGACGACTTCCACTTAATATGAGAGGATATACAAGCGTAGGTTCATCCTTGATTGATAGACCTACAAAAACAGTCCCCGGTTCTTTATTTTCTGAAGCATCTGGTCCCGCCACTCCAGTAAAGCTAATTCCAATATCCGCCTTCAATTGTGCCTTTACATTTTCAGCAAGATAACGAGCACATTGTTCACTTACAGCACCTACTGTTTGCAGTACTTCTACAGGCACTTGCAACATATGTTGCTTCACATCATTATGATAGCAGATGACTCCACCTTTAAATACAGAGGAAACACCCGCATTTTCTGTTACTTGATTACCGAATAGCCCGCCTGTTAAACTTTCTGCACAAGCTAAAGTCAAACCTTTTTTCTTTAATAAATCAATCGCTTTATTATGAAGAAAATCTTGATTATATCCGTAGAAAAATTCTCCTACTCTTTCTAAAATCAAATCCTCCGTCTGCTGTATAAGCGCTTTTGCTTTCTTTACATCTTGATGTTTAGCAGTTAAACGAAGCGTTACTTCTCCATCCGAAGCAAGTGGTGCAATCGTCGGGTTTGTTTGATTATCTATTAAATCTTGAACTTTCACCTCAAGTTGGGATTCTCCAATGCCGAAAAAGCGCAGAACACGAGAATGTATTTGCTCTTCAGTTGTAAACGTACGTAAAAACGGCTCTACATAGCTCGTATACATCGGTTGCATTTCTTTTGGTGGACCAGGTAACAAAACATACACTTTCTCGTTCTTAGCTAAGCCCATACCTGGTGCCATACCATGGTCATTTGCAAAGACAGTCGAGCCTTTTAAAACAAGTGCTTGTTTCTTATTATTTTCTGTGAATTCACGTCCTGTGCGTTTAAAATACTCGCCAATTGACGTTAATGCCACTTCATCATAAACAAGTTCTTCTTGTAAGGTTGAAGCAATGGTTTCTTTCGTTAAATCATCTTTTGTCGGTCCTAATCCACCAGTAAAAATGAGAATATCTGCACGCTTCTCAGCAATTTGAATCGCTTCTTGTAAACGGTGATTATTATCACCCACAACAGTATGATAATACACATTCATTCCGATGGAAGCTAACTTTTCAGATAAAAACTTCGCATTTGTATTTGTAATTTGTCCGAGTAACAATTCTGTTCCAACCGCAATAATTTCGGCATTCATTCCGATTCCCCCGTAAGCTGTTATTTTGAATTTACAAAAGCAGCTCTATTTTTCCAGAAATAATCCCAGCCAGAAATAACTGTAAAGATAAGTGCAATCCATATGAAAATATCCGCAACCGGAATATGGATTAAATTTAACGGTACATCATGCAATAAATATGCTGAGATCGCAATAATTTGTGTCCATGTTTTAATTTTCCCTAGCATATTGGCTGCAACAACCTCACCAGTTCCAGCCAATATAAGACGTAATCCTGTTACAGCAAACTCACGGCTAATGATTACAATAACAATCCAAGATGGAACATATTGCATTTCTACTAATGTAATAAGCGCTGCTGAAACAAGTAACTTATCAGCTAAAGGATCAAGAAACTTACCTAGATTCGTTACGAGATTATACTTTCTTGCATAATGTCCATCAATCCAATCTGTAGCTGAAGCAACAATAAAAATGATTGCCCCTACTAAATGTTGAATTGGTAAATCTACATTTCCAACTGTATATGTTCCCCAGTTAAAAGGAGCTAACATAATTACTAAAAAAATTGGAATTAAGCAGATTCGAGATATTGTAATTTTATTTGGTAAATTCACAGCTATTCCTCCATCATGTCAAAAACATTTGTTCATTGGAAAAAAGTCATCGAAGCGATGACTGTTATTGTGCAGGTTGCCCTATCCCTAGATTTTTAATCACTAATCTTTGGTGATATTCCTTTTCTGGATCTAATGGGAAAGCAACAACTTGGCCATTCAGTTTAATTTCAACATTCGGTGCACTTCCAATGTTGAGAAGTACTTCTTTTGCTGTTGTTAAATCATGTTTTTCTGTTTGACCTTCTTGAAGTGTACCATTAAAAACGACATTTCCACCTTCATTTTTAATGTCTACATAACTTGCACCCTTCGCTGTAATTTCTAACTCCAGTGCTTTATTATTATGAATTTCCAAAGTAGATACCTTTCCACTTGTTCCAACAACCTTCACTTCTTCTTGTCCAGCAGACGGTTGTTGTGCTGGTGGTTCTTCTTTCTTTGGCTCTTCTTTTTTAGTTTCTTCTTTTTTAGGCTCTTCTGCTTTTACTTCTTCTTTCTTTTCATCAAGCGGAGAATTTTTCGCCTTCTGTACTTCTATTTGTTCGCTTTTACTTTGTTTTACTTGTCCTTCATCTTTTCCCGCTAACCATTGGAAAACAAACCACACTACTACTCCTACTGCAATTACCAATAATGCAATTAATATTTTAGGCATATGATCTGCTATTGGAAGCGATGCTGCTTTTTGCATCGTTTCTTGCGTCTTTTGACTCTTTGATACTTGCGGTACATCATGAGATTCGGATTGTGGTATTACACTTTGATACTCTACAAGTAACTCTTCTCCGTTTAGACCAACCGCGTCCGCATATTGTTTAATAAATGCACGTGCATAAAATGCACCAGGCAATATACTATAATCGCCCTCTTCAATTGTTATTAAATAACGTTTTTGAATTTTCGTAACCTCATGTAGCTGATCAATAGACAAGCCTTTCGCTTCTCTTGCTTCCTTCAGCTTTTGTCCTAATTCCGTCACTACTAACACCTCAATATTTCTTTAAAAGTCAAACATAGAGAAATTATTTTGCGCTCCTTGCTCAATTTCATCTACTAAATTATATTGAATTTCTTCATCATAATCGTTACGCAATTCAATAATATAATCAAAATCATCAAGTGTATATTCTGATTGACTCACAAATATATCTGGATGTTCGACAACTTTAGTTGCGGGTAATCTCATAATTTCACGAACGAGCTGCCAATGCCTTTCATTCGCACGCTTTGTTGAAACAATGCCGTCTAATATAAAAATATTATCGTCACTATACTCATCTTCAATCAATTGACTACGTACAGTTTGTTTAATAAGAGTAGACGAAACAAAAAGCCAACGCTTATTTGCACAAACGCTTGCAGCAACGATAGATTCTGTTTTTCCAACACGAGGCATTCCTCTTATCCCGATAAGTTTATGTCCTTCTTTTTTCATGATTTCTGCCATAAAATCAACGAGCAACCCGAGTTCATCACGTACAAAACGAAATGTTTTCTTATCATCTGCATCTCGCTGTATGTACCTACCGTGCCTAACTGCCAACCTATCTCTGAGCTTTGGCGGACGATATTTCGTTACCGTTATATTATCCATCGTATTCAAAATTGATTCAAGTCTAGAGATTTGCTCTTGATTATCACACATAAGCAATAATCCACGCCGAGCATTATCTACACCATTAATTGTGACAATATTAATGCCAAGCATACCGATTAACGAAGAAACGTCACCAAGCAAGCCAGGTCGGTTTTTATGTATTTCATACTCAAAATACCATTCAATCATCAGACGTCACTCCCCTTGCTTACTTTACCTACGTACTATATTATATGATTTTACGTTAATAGGGAAGATAAATGTACAATTGAAGCATGGTATTTTCAATACCTAAAAAAAAGAGAGGATTTTCTCCTCTCTTTTTTTACTTATGCTGTACAAACTTAACCATTAAATTAGCAATTGTATGTTGTTCTTGTTCATCAGCGACTTTCCAAAGCTCCGCCAATAATTTTTCTTGATCATTTCGTGCCTCTACTTCATTTGCCAAATAATCGCCTACACGGAAGGCCATATCTGAAACCGCACCACCATCAAGTCCTTTTCCTTGTGCCTGTTCTAAACGCTCTCCTAAAAAGCTTTTCCACTGGTCAAAATTATCTAGTACTGACATGATTAAGCACCTCACTATTAAGTAATCGAATCATGTTTAATTTGTGCAATTCCTCATTTTTTATGTACAATTTTTTACTTTAACAATGCCAGCCGCCATTCACTCCAATAATTTGTCCTGTTATATACGAAGACCCTGGTGATACAAGGAAGGAAACAGTTTTTGCCACTTCTTCTGGAAATCCAACCCTTCCAATTGGAATCTCTTCTGCAATTCCTTTCTTTTCCTCTTCTGAAAACACACTTAACATTTCCGTCTCTATTGCTCCTGGTGCCACTGCATTTACACGTATACCACTTAGCGCAACCTCTTTTGCAAGTGCTTTTACATATGAATTTTGTGCACCTTTTACCATAGAATATAACACCTCACAAGAAGCTCCTACTTGTCCCCATATAGAGGAAATAACAACGATATTTCCTCTTCGTAGGCGAATCATCGATGGAAGCGCAAGTGAAAAAAGATTATAGACGCTCTTCACTTGCAATTCCATCATCTCATTCAATTGCTCATTCGTCACATCTGTCACTAAACCAAATATACTTTTTCCAGCTGCATACACAATAACATCAAGAGGATGATGGATTTGTGCCCAGAGCTTTTGCACACCATCTGGCGTAGCTAAATTTGCTCGAACTGGAATAATGGCACCTAGCTCACGCTTTAATCCATTTATTTTTTCTACACTCTTGTTGTAATGAACATACACCGTATAACCATCTTCAACTAATTGTTTTGAAATTGCAGAGCCGATTCCTCCGCTTCCTCCAGTCACTAATGCAAACTTTTTCATATATACCCTCTCTTATCTTTCCTCTACAGAAAAACTCTTTCAAATCACTAATCTTGTCATGTATTCACAAACAAATAATACCCCTCACCTTACAATTCAGCAATAGCCAAAAGGTTAGATGAGGGGGATACACTGTCCATAAAGTTTTAAATCGTAAGGCTGAAAAGCCTCACTTATTCATGTTTCATTTTATTTCTTCGGCAAAACTTGACAAATACTCATTCTTTCTTCAGATAAAAATACTTTTGCTGCTTCTTGTAAATCTTGAACAGTTAAGCCCTCTAAAACGGAAAGAGCATCAAACAAACTAGATTCATTAAACGCATACCTTGTGAATTGATTTGCAATGTATTCAGGTGAGTTAAGAGAGCGTAAGAAGCCACCAATTTTCTTTTTCTTTACACGCTCTAGCGTCTTCTCATCTAACTCATTATAATCAGTCTGCAATAAAATACCTTTCAAGCGATCGGCTAGCTCATCCGGCTGTTTCGTGTCGCCACCAACCATCGCAAAACCAAAGTTACTTTCTTCTGTATAATCATAAGAGAATGAATCATCAATGAGCCCTTCATTATATAATGACTCATAATGCGCTGATCCCTTCCCAAATAAATAATCCAAAAGTAATGTAAGCGCAATCTCTTGTTTTAAAAGTTCTTGCCCTTTTTCTTTAAGCTCAGTCGCTTTAATACCGACTAAACATTTCGGTGTCTGAACAGGCATAGAAATAATTTTTTTCTTTTCATTTACTGCTTCTGGTTCGTCTTCAAATGAACGTACGATTTCTGGTTGATTTTTATAATCTTTTTTCGCCTGGTTTTCACGTACCAAATTCATTGTTTTTTCTGGATCAATTGCACCTACAACAAATAACAACATGTTACTCGGATGATAGAATGTTTCATAACATTCATACAATAAGTCTTTTGTAATTTTACTAATGGATTCAATCGTTCCTGCAATATCAATTTTAATTGGATGTTTAACAAATAAACTATCGATTAAACCAAAATACAAACGCCAATCTGGGTTATCTTGATACATTTGAATTTCTTGGCCGATAATACCTTTTTCTTTTTCAACTGTTTTTTCAGAAAAATACGGCTCTTGAACGAAATTTAATAATGTATTTAAATTTTGTTCTACATTTGATGTACAAGAAAACAAGTACGCTGTTCTCGTAAATGACGTAAAAGCATTCGCAGAAGCCCCTTGCTTACTAAACAACTGAAATGCATCATGGTCTTCCTTTTCAAACAATTTATGCTCAAGGAAGTGAGCAATTCCATCTGGCACCCGAACCATTTCCTCTTTTCCAAGTGGAACAAACGTATTATCAACGGAGCCATATTTTGTTGTAAATGTCGCAAAAGTTTTGTTAAATCCTTGCTTTGGCAATATATATACATCTAATCCATTTGGAAGCTTTTCATAATACAGCGTTTCTTTTAATTGTTCATAAGAAATTTTCTCCACCTATTCTCCCTCCGTTCCGTGTAAAAAGTAAATCGTATCTAACTCAATGTTATTAGAAACCTTTACAATCTCCTCTTTCGTAACACGTTCAATCCCACTTAACCATTCTTCTACCGAACGCGTGTGCCCTGCAATGACGCCATGATAAAGCATTTCTACGAAACCACGCGGTGTATCAATTGCCTCTAAAATTTGGTTTTGAATAACGCTTTTCGTTTGGTGAATCTCTTCTTCTGAAAAATCACCGCTTTGCATCGCTTTCATTTGCTCTTTAATAATCTCGACTGCTTTTTCATAATTTTTCGCCTCAATTCCTGACATAACAAAAAGAAGACCTTTATGGCTTTCGAAACGCGATGCTGCATAATACGCTAAACTATTTTTTTCGCGCACATTCACAAATAATTTCGAGTGGGAAAATCCGCCAAATAACCCGTTAAACAGCTGCAATGCAAAATAATCTTCATCACGATACGTAATAAATGTACGATATCCAATATTTAATTTACTTTGCTTTAACTCTTGTTTTTCGACAATTTCTTGTTCCACATTATTGCGCTTATGAAGGATGACATTTTTCTCTGTTGCTGCACGAGGTGCAATTGCAAAGTATTTACCTACTAGGTCAATCGCATCCTCAGCTATGTCACCTATGATATATAGATCCATTTCATCTTCCGCCAACACCTTCTGATAATAGCGATATAAAGTTTCATTCGTAATGGAGGCAACACGCTCTTTTTGACCATTTGCACTTAAACGATATGCTTCTACTTTACACATTTCTTCAATTAATCGTTCATTTGCGTAGCGCATTTTATCATCATATGTAGCCTCAATTCTTTGTACGAGCGCTCTTTTTTCACTTTCTACAATTGATTGTAAAAAGCCGCTTCCTTCGGTTGCTGGATGTAATACAATATCAGACAGCATAGACAGTGCCTTTTCAAAGAGTGGCGGTGCATCCTGTAAATATGTTTCATTGGCAATATCCACATAAATAGAGACGATATGATCTTCCCCTTTTTTACTTACATCTACCGCTAGGGAAGAACCGTACAATTCCTCTAAATATTGACGAAGACGAATTACGGATGGTAATTTTTCTGTTGCACTTTGTAATACATATGGTAATAAAGCACGCTCTGTCACCGTTTCTTCATTCAATGGCGCTTTAAAGCGAAATACAAATGTATTTGTTTTATATTTATCTGTCGGAATGATATGTACACGTAAACCACCTAATTCATGCATTTGCTGTTCCATCAGTTTCATTAATAGCCCTCCTTTACGTATATAGGAATATTCCTCTTCAATATACAGTTTTTAGAAACAAAAAATCAAATTTTCTCCCCTATCTACTTTTTCATCAAACAGTTTACCAATTAAAGAGAGAAAGAAAATTTCTGTATTAAGCATATTCTATGTAAAAAAGCCCGCACTAATGTGCGAGCTTTTTCCATACTTTTAAAACGCTTATCTTTTCCCTTTTTCATACGGTGTCCCAAGTGCCTTTGGAGCTTCTGAACGTCCAACAAAACCAACAAGCGCTAGAATCGTGAACACATATGGTAATATTGTTAAGAAAACACTTGGAATTTCTTTTAATACAGGAATTGTCCCACCAGTTACTCCAAGAGATTGAGCAAATCCAAAGAATAAAGCTGCTCCAAGCGCTCCGAGTGGATTCCATTTACCAAAGATCATAGCTGCTAATGCCAAGAAACCTTGTCCTGTAATTGTTGCTCCTGAGAAGTTATTCGAGATTGACATTGCAAAAACTGCCCCACCAACTCCCGCGAACATTCCTGAAATACAAACAGCAAGATAACGCATTTTATATACATTAATCCCCATTGTATCTGCTGCCATCGGATGCTCACCAACCGCACGAAGGCGAAGACCAAACGGCGTTTTATAAATAATATACCAAACGACAAATGCTAAAATAATGGCGATATACGATGTTAACGGTACATTTGAGAAAAGGATTTTTCCGATAACCGGAATATCCGAAAGACCTGGAACATCAATTTTTTCAATACGATATTGAATAAAATCAGTTTGCCCTTTGCCAAATATCTTCTTAATCGCAAACACTGTTAAACCAAGGGCCAAAAAGTTGATGGCAACACCACTAACAACTTGATCCGCACGGAACGTAATCGATGCAACTGCATGAAGAAGTGCAAATAATCCGCCACCAATCGCTGCAAAAATAAGCGCAATCCATGGAGTCATCGTTCCCCATGTATCTCCCATTAACAACGTTGTTACTATACCAATAAACGCACCAAATAACATTAATCCTTCTAATGCAATATTTACAACACCAGAACGTTCACTAAACACTCCACCTAGTGCTGTAAAAATAAGAGGTGCTGCCGTATATAATGTACCTGTCACAAGAATGGCTAAAATATCTAGGAAGCTCATTTATTTCCCCTCCTTGCTCATGCGAGTAAGTGCCCATCTTAAAACATAACTACATGCAACAAAGAAGATAATACATGCAATAATTACGTTAATTAGCTCTGATGGAACATCAGCTTCAAAGTTCATTTGCGGCGCTGCACTTTTTAAACCACCAAATAATAAAGCTGCAAGTAAAATACCAAATGGATTATTTCCACCCAGAAGTGCTACTGCAATTCCATCAAATCCAATTCCAGTAAACGAAGACATCGCCGTCATATTTTGAAATGTCCCAAGCCCTTCCATTGCACCACCAATCCCAGCAAATGCACCTGCAATTGTCATGGATAAGACAACATTTCGAGACACTTTCATACCCGCATACTGAGAAGCATGTTGGTTAAATCCAACTGATTTCAATTCATATCCTAAAGTTGTTCGGTCTAATAAGAACCACATCAAAATAGCAACCACAATCGCAACGATAATCCCCCAATGAAGACGGGATCCATCTGTAATAGAAGATAACCATTCTGATGATAATGAGGCACTAGCCTGAATATCATATGATTTCTCATTCGCTTCATGTAAAAATCGCTTAATCAAGTCATATGTAACATAAAGAGCGATATAGTTCATCATAATTGTAACGATAACTTCATTTACTTTAAATTTACCCTTTAAGTACCCTGGAATAAATCCCCATAATCCACCAACTACAGCTGCAACTAATATAGATAATGGGATATGTAAAAACGCTGGTAAAGACACCGCATACCCAAACCAAACAGCCGCAAGCCAGCCAACTAATAGTTGCCCTTCCACTCCGATATTAAATAGTCCTGTACGGAATGCGAATGCAACAGACAAACCAGCTAAAACAAGTGGAATCATTGTCCGAAGCGTTTCACCTATAGCTTGCGGATTTCCAACCATCCCTTCCCATAACGCTACATAGCCAACAATTGGATCATATCCACTAGCTACCATTACAATGGCTCCAACAATCAAACCAAAAATAACGGACAACACAGGTACCAAAATATTAATTGTTCGCTCCGTTAAAAACTTTTTAGCCATTTGTATTCACCTTCTCTTCCCCTGTTCCACCAGCCATTAACAGACCTAGTTGCTGTTCATTCGTTTCTTTTGCATTCACAATTGCAACAATTTTCCCTTCATAAATAACCGCAACACGGTCACTCACATTTAAAATCTCATCGAGTTCTAAGGATAGAAGGAGCACTGCTTTTCCTTTATCTCTCTGTTCGATTAATTTTTTATGAATAAATTCAATTGCCCCTACATCTAAACCACGGGTCGGCTGCGCTGCAATTAATAAATCCGGGTCACGATCTACTTCCCGTGCGATAATTGCCTTTTGTTGATTCCCACCAGATAGAGCACGTGCTAACGTTTGTTCACTAGGTGTGCGCACATCAAACTGTTCGATTAAAGCTTTGGCTTTCTCCGTAATTTTAGTAAAATTCAAAATCCCTTTTTTCGAAAATTGATTTTTATAATACGTTTGCAATACCATATTATCTCTAACAGAAAAATCAAGAACAAGCCCATGCTTATGACGGTCTTCTGGAATGTGACCAATCCCCTCTTCTGTAACGCGTCTAACTGGCCAATTTGTTATTTCTTTCCCTTTAATTGCAATAGAACCTGACTCAACTTTTCGTAAACCAGTAATCGCTTCTATAAGTTCACTTTGTCCATTCCCATCAATCCCTGCAATACCGACAATTTCTCCTGCACGAACAGTTAAGTCAAGGCCTTTTACAGCAGGCAATTGGCGTGCATCATTAACCACAAGGTTTGCAATGGAAAGTACATCTTCCTTAGGTTTTGCGTCCAATTTCTCTGTTTTAAAATTCACTTGACGTCCGACCATTAATTCTGCAAGTTTATGTTCATTTGTATTTGCAACGTCAACAGTTCCAATCCCTTTTCCTTTTCGAATGATTGTACAACGATCACAAACTTCCATAATTTCTTTTAACTTATGTGTAATAAGAATAATAGATTTACCTTCTTTTACAAGCTTTTTCATAATTTGAATAAGCTCATGAATTTCTTGAGGAGTTAACACTGCCGTCGGTTCATCAAATATTAAAATTTCCGCCCCTCGATAGAGCGTTTTTAAAATCTCAACACGCTGCTGCATACCGACCGAAATATCCTCAATCTTCGCATATGGATCTACTGCTAAACCGTATTGTTCAGATAACTGTTTAATCTCTTTTGCAGCGTCATCAATAGCAATCTTCCCTTTTTTCTTCGGTTCATTTCCAAGAATGATATTCTCTGTAACTGTAAAATTATGAACGAGCATAAAATGTTGATGAACCATACCAATTCCATAGTCATTTGCAATGTTCGGATTTGTAATTTTCACAGGATTTCCTTTAATTCTAATTTCTCCCTGCTCTGGCTGATACAAACCGAATAACACGTTCATTAACGTCGATTTTCCTGCACCATTTTCTCCCAGTAAAGCATGTATTTCTCCCTGTTTTACTTGTAGCGTAATATCATCATTTGCTACAATGCCTGGGAATACCTTTGTAATATTATTCATCTCAATTACATATTCCATATTGTTCCTCCTTTTAACTGGGAACATTCCCCTATTACACTCTATTAAAAACGGCTTTATATATAAATCTGATTCGATTTTCCAACATATAAATTGCGGCTATAAAAAACAAAAAGAGACTTCCACTCATTTTCTCTTTCTGTTTTCACATGGCACGGGGCGAAAAAAGGAACTGACCGCTTCTATCCACCGGCGGATCCTCTCTACCACCTAAAAGGAATGGTTTTATGTCGATCTTTCAAGCAGTATTTATATATACAAAGGTTAGTTCTAAGAACTAACCTTTGCTATTCCTCTATCATTATTTCTTTAGAGAAGCTTCATATGCTTTGTACTCATCTGGAGTAGCTGGTACTTTAATTTCACCATCAGTAATTTTCTTTTCAAACTCTTCTACTTTTGTTAAAATTTCTGGGTTTACTTTCTTTACGTTATCAGTTGTTTTTGCAATACCAACACCATCATCTTTTAAACCAAACTCTTCTATTTTTCCACCTTTTAACTTACCATCTTTTGCTTCTTGTGCTACTTTTGCAACTGCAACATCAACACGTTTTACCATAGAAGTTAAGGTTACATTTTCAGGCATACCTTCTTGATTTTGATCACGGTCAACACCGATTACCCAAACATTTTCACCTTTTTTCTTGCGGTTTTTCGCTTCTGTAAATACACCGTTACCAGTTGCACCTGAAGCGTGATAAATTACATCAATACCTTGACCATACATTGCTGATGCTAATACAGATCCTTTTTCCGGTTTATCAAACGCATCCGCATATTGTGCTACAATTTCAATATTTGGATTCACAGCTTTTGCTCCAGCTTTAAATCCTGATTCAAATTTCTCAATTAATGGGCTTTTCACTCCACCAATAAAACCAACTTTATTTGATTTCGTTGTCATCGCCGCAACAGCTCCAACAAGGAAAGATCCTTCATGATCTTTAAATGTAATGCTTGTTACGTTTGGCTTTTTCACAACAGTATCTACAATTGCAAATTGTTGTTTTGGATATTGATCCGCTACCTTTTCAATTGAATCTTGCATTAAGAATCCAATACCAAACGCTACATCATAATTACTTTTAGCGAATTTTGTTAAGTTTGGAATGTAATCCGCATCCTTACTTGATTGAATATAGCGGTATCCTTCATTTTTTTTCAAGTTGTTATCTTTACCGAATTTCGTTAAACCTTCCCAAGCAGATTGGTTAAATGATTTATCGTCAACGCCCCCAACGTCTGTAACCATACCAACCTTGAAGTCTTTATCACCTTTTTTGTCACTACTTGCCTTGTCCGAATTACCACATGCACCTAAAACTGTACTCGCTGCTAATGTTAATGATAATAAAATACCTGCTTTTTTCTTCATACTAGAAACCCCTCCTAAATGATATATGTATCTATTAATATGCTAGTGTCCCCTTCTTCTTGCTGTCACCTCCCTAAAAAGGGAACGAATTACATGCGTTTTCGTAATACATGGAAGCTAAATTTGTCTGCTCGAAAATAATTAATAGAATATAAAATTGGCTCATCATTTTGATCATAATGCATTTGCTTTAAAATTAGTAACGCCGTCTCTGGCTCGCATTGCAGGATTGGTGATATTTTCGGATGATAACCAATTGGTTCAATATGAGCAACCGCATATGTAATACGTTTATGCGTGTTATTATGAATAACAGTAAGCAATGATTCCTCATTATAATCAGACAAATCTGGCAATACTTCTTTCGCTAACTTGTCAATGCAATAGACAACAGGTTCCCCGTCTGCTGTACGAACACGCTCAATCATTACGGCCTCAAAGCCTTCATCACTATTAAACTTTTCTTTTTCTTCTTCTGTTAGACTTGTAGTAGATGATGATAAAAAGATTGTTCCTGGTGTTTTCCCCACACTAGAAATCATATCTGTAATACTAGAAAGCTGTTCAATTCCAGAAGAAAACAGCGGTTTTGCATTCACAAAAGTACCAACGCCATGTCTGCGAATCACGACATTTTCCTCTTCTAAAATACGCAATGCTTCCCGTAAAGTCGCTCTACTTACGCCAAGCTCTTTCGCTAAATCAAACTCTGAAGGCAACTTTTGTTTTTCTTTATATGCCCCGCTTTTAATTTTTTCTTTAATGTGATCGATCACTCGTAAATATAAGTGTCGACTATCGGATTTAACTGACATAAGACTCCCCCGCATTCCAATTATTCGACCTCTGATGTAAGACTTCTGTTCTCTTTTTTCAACCAATAACATAGTAACGCTACAATAAAATAAGATTTGTCGAATAAATGTTAATAATTTTTCAAAATGAAATTTTCTATCTTTATTCCATAAAAAAAACTTTGCACCACAACATTCCTCGTATAGAGAAAAAGTTAGATACAAAGATTCCTTACATCCTTTGTTACACACTTTTCCCCTCATAGTCTAGCAATTTATGGTTGCCAGGTAGAAACTTATGGACCTTATCTCCAAGATTATATGAGGCAGTGATTCTTTTCGAAGTAATCGTAACACTTGCTCCCATACGTGTCAACATAATTCAACACTTTTTTACAGGTAATATCGAACATTTTTCAAAAATAACATTAAAAGCATTCGTATTCTAAAGAATCAGCAGAAATGAAAGCCCTTTCTTTTTTGCTGACTATAGTATATAACAAATTTCTCATATAAAAAAGCCTAATTGTGAACAATTAGGCTTTTTTATTAAGAACTTTTTTCTTGTATATCTTCAATTAACACTTCTCTTGGCTTACTACCTTCATAAGGTCCAACCACACCATTCATTTCCATGGCATCAATAAGACGCGCTGCACGTGTATATCCTACTCGGAATCTACGTTGCAACATAGAAACCGAAGCTGTTTTCATTTCTACAACGAGCTGAACCGCTTCATCATATAATTCATCTTCTACTTCTTGCTTTGTTTCCGGTACATCTTGCGGTATCATATCTTCTTGATATTGCGCTTTTTGTTGTCCAATAACATATTCTACAACTCTTTCCACTTCATCATCTGATAGAAATGCTCCTTGTACACGAACTGGTTTTGATGCACCAATTGGTATAAATAGCATATCTCCTCGTCCTAATAATTTCTCCGCGCCTCCGCTATCAAGAATTGTCCGTGAATCAGTTTGTGAAGACACTGCAAAGGCAATACGAGATGGAATATTTGCTTTAATAACACCTGTAATAACATCAACAGATGGACGTTGCGTCGCAATAATTAAATGAATACCAGCAGCACGTGCCATCTGCGCTAAACGCATAATTGCATCTTCTACATCTGAAGAGGCAACCATCATTAAATCAGCCAACTCGTCCACAATTACAACAATATATGGAAGCTCAGGCTGTTTTGCTTCTGATTGATCATTATGATGTCTAATGTATTCATTATACCCTTCAATATTACGCGTTCCACTATGAGCAAACAATTCATAACGTCGCTCCATCTCACTCACAACTTTTTTCAAAGCTTGCGATGCTTTTTTCGGATCTGTTACAACAGGTGTTAATAAGTGCGGAACACCGTTGTATACATTCAACTCTACCATTTTCGGATCAATCATCATTAATTTTACTTCATGCGGTTTAGCACGCATTAAAATACTTACAATAATACCGTTAATACATACACTTTTCCCGCTACCAGTTGCTCCAGCTACTAATAGATGGGGCATCTTATTTAAACGTGCTAATACTGCTTCACCAGTAATATCACGCCCAAGACCTATCAATAATTTTTCTTCCGGATGATTGTTCGCTTTCGAGTCAAGTACTTCTCTAAGCGTTACCATCGAAACCTCTGAATTTGGAACTTCAATTCCTACTGCTGATTTCCCGGGAATAGGGGCTTCAATACGAATATCTTTCGCAGCTAATGCGAGTGCTAAATCATCACTTAAACTCACAATTTTACTTACTTTCACTCCCATATCAGGATACACTTCATATTTCGTAACCGCAGGCCCCTTATGTACTTTCGTTACTTTTGCTTTCACACCAAAACTTTGGAACGTCCGCTCCAATTTACGAGCATTTTCATAAATTTTCTCGTTTTCGTTTGTCACCTGTTTATTTTTTGGGAACTTCAATATATCGATAGCAGGAAGCTTATAATCTTTATTTTCCACATTTGAAAATTGCATTGGAGGAGCTTTTATTTCTCCTTCTAAAGATTCAACTATCTTTTCTCCCCGTTTCTTTTGTGGCTGCTCTTTCGATGCAGATGGCAGCTCATCTTCCATTACAGGCGATGCAATCAGATCATCACTAACTTCATCTTCACGATTTTTATCTCTTTCTTCACTTACTGGGTAATTCTCTGTGAAATTTGAAATAATTGGTGGTCCAATTTCTATTTCTTCTACTGGTTCCACACTCTCTTCTTGTTCATTATGACGTTCACTACGCGTGCGTCTTGTCGTTTTTTTCTTTTCTGTTTGTTCAGCAGTTCGTTTTGCTCTCCAGTCCTTATAATCCCCTTGCATCACTTGAAATTGACTTCTAAGTATTCGTCCAACTGGGGCTAGTACTTCCCCAATATGTTTGTTTGTAATGCAAAGTATGCCAAGAATAACTAGAATAATCCCAATAATATAAGCACCTACTTCATCGAACAAAAAGTAAAATGTTGCAAACATAAGTGCTCCAAACATACCTCCACCTAAATGAACCGTCTCTGCACCTTTCTTCATCTCAAGAAAGAACATATCTTTTGTACTTACAATTACAGATGTATTTTCTACCGCCCCGTCCTTTGTAAAAAGGTTAAATAATGTAATATGACTAAACATCAATATTGCTAACACAATTAAATAGACACCAATTAATCGTTTATTTAAAAGGTTTGGCCAACCTCGTCTTACAACAAACGCAATAGATAAAGCTATTACACCTAATACACCAATTATGTACCATTCGCCAAAGAAAAAGCGAAAAAATAACACAAACGCTTTTCCTACAATACCTAGCTGTAAGATTGTAATGATTGAAAGTGCAAAAAGAGTCAACCCGACGATTTCGTAATACAAAGTTGGCTTTATCGTACGTCTTGCTTTTGATTTCATCCCTCTTTGCTTTTGTTTTACCATTTCTTCACCCCAAGTCCAAAAATTAAGTGAAACTTTCATTTATCGAAAGCATTTTTTGCATACCATTCGTCATATTTTTAGATCTGTTTACGTGACATTTTACAAGATGTGTAAAATGTCACGTAAACAGAAGAAAGCAGCCTAATCATGGCTGCTCAACCGTCTTGTTTTTTATATTATACCATAGCTTCTAAACAAAATCCTGCTTTTTGCTAAAAGGTTATTTTCTGTCCTGGCTCATACTGTAAATAGTGGGATGGATTCGTACTTAGCACACGCACAATAGAATAATATTGACTATTCTCTTCAGATACTACCATCTCTACTCCATTTACATTCACTATTTTTTGTTGTTCGTACTGGGAATAGTCGGTCTGATAAACAAGTTGCTCTGGCATAATCGTATATAAAATCATTGCAGCAACTTCCCGTCTTGATCCCCATCTACTTTCATATCTATTAATTCATTTAACTTTCGAATTGCATCCCCAATACCACCAACATCATCGATAAGCCCATATTTAACTGCATCTATTCCGATTACATTTGTTCCAATATCTCGCGTTAAATTCCCCTTAGCAAACATAAGCTCTTTAAAGCGATCTTCTGTCACTTTTGAGTGTTTTGTTACAAATCGAATCACACGTTCTTGCATTTTATCCAAATACTCAAATGTTTGCGGTACACCAATAACAAGACCAGTCAGACGAACTGGATGAATCGTCATCGTTGCCGTTTCAGCAATAAATGAATAATCTGTTGATACAGCAATCGGCACACCGATTGAATGCCCTCCACCTAAAACCAAAGATACAGTTGGTTTCGATAATGAAGCTACCATTTCGGAGATTGCCAATCCAGCCTCAACATCACCACCCACAGTATTTAGCAATAAAAGCAATCCCTCAATTTTCGGATTCTGTTCAATTGCCACAATTTGCGGGATCACATGCTCGTATTTCGTCGTTTTATTTTGTGGTGGAAGTTGCATATGCCCTTCTACTTGTCCAACAATTGTTAAACAATGAATACGCGATTCATTCATTTGCGGAACGTTCGTTTGACCAAGTTGCTGAATTTTCTCTATTACTGATGCCTCTTTTACATCCTCTTTCGGTTCGACTTCTTTTTCCTCATTTGTTAAACCATCACGTTCTGTCATGTCGCATCCCCTTTCACTCTTATACAACTATTATTTCTTAAGTTGTAAATTTCATGCGATAGGGATGAAAAAGAAAAAAACCACCGTAAAGGTGGTTTTCTTATACTTCCATGATAATTGGTAAAATCATTGGTTTTCTCTTCGTTTCCTCATACAGGAACTGCCCTAACAATTCACGAATATTTTGTTTTAACATAGACCATTCAATAGAATATTCTTTAATAGATTGTTCTACAATTGTACGGACAATCTCTGTAGATCTTTCAATTAATGCTTCAGATTCACGAACGTACACAAAACCACGTGAAATAATTTCTGGCCCAGAAATTATTTTCTTCTCATCTTTCCCAAGTGTTACGACAACGACTAAAATTCCGTCTTGCGATAACATCTTACGATCACGCAAGACAATATTTCCGACATCACCTACACCTAATCCATCAATAAGAACATTTCCAGCTTGTACTTTACCAGCCGGTTTTGCCTCTTCACCTTCGAAAGCAATTACATCGCCCTTTTCCACAATAAAAATATTGTCTTTCAAGACACCAACATCTTCCGCCAAATAGGCATGTGCCTTTTGCATACGAAATTCACCATGTACGGGTATAAAATACTTCGGTTTCATTAAGTTCAGCATCAATTTCAATTCTTCTTGGCTACCATGACCAGAAACGTGAACTTTTCTTTCTCCATAATAAACAACTTCTGCACCAGCTCTAAATAGCAAATCAATGATTTTCGATACCGATATTTCATTACCAGGAATTGGAGATGCTGCAATAATGACTGTATCTCCTTTACGAATCGAGATTTGTTTATGCGCTTGCTTCGCCATTCTTGAAAGAGCTGCCATTGGTTCCCCTTGGCTGCCAGTTGTTAGAATCGCTACCTTCTTCTCTGGGAAGTTATCCACTTCTTGCAATGAAATAACCATACCATCTGGAACGTCTAAATAGCCAAGACGTCTTGCGATATCCACTACTTTCACCATACTACGACCTACAACAGCCACTTTGCGTCCTGTTTCAGCAGCTGCATCAAATACTTGTTGAATACGATGTACATTAGATGCGAAAGAAGCAACAATGATACGTCCTTCTGCACCATAAAATACTTTTGAAATTTCTATCCCAACTTCTTTTTCAGAACCTGTGTAACCAGGACGTTCAGCATTTGTACTATCTGATAACAAACAAAGCACGCCTTCATTTCCAATTTGCGCCATCTTCCCAAGATCTGCTCCGCTGTTGCCAATTGGTGTTTGGTCGAATTTAAAATCTCCTGTATATACGATAGCACCTTTTGATGTATGGAAACATACACCAACAGAATCCGGGATACTATGTGTTGTGCCAAAGAATGAAACCGTTGTCGTATTAAATTCCACTTCTGAATTAGAATCAATTGTTTTTAAATCTACACGACCAAGCATTCCTGCTTCACCAAGTTTTTCTTGTATTAAACCTACTGTTAACTTTGTTGCATATACTGGGATTGAAAGTTTACGCAGCACATAAACAATTCCCCCAATGTGATCTTCATGACCATGTGTAATAAATAAACCTTTTACTCGTTCTTGATTTTCTACTAAATATGTAATGTCAGGGATAACGATATCAATCCCAAACATTTCGTCTCCTGGGAACATCAATCCTGCATCCACAATAAAAATCTCAGAATCAATTTCCACACAATACATGTTTTTCCCGATTTCACCTACTCCACCAAGAGCAAATACTTTTACTGAATCAATCTCTTTTCTCTTCATGTTGTTGCCTGGTTTAAAAATCTTACAAACACTGATTTCACTAAAATCGTAGAGACACCAGGGAAACTCTACAACCACCATATATTCACCGTCCAAGACGAATGTCCTTACCGTTATGCGATATCATGTTCTCGTTCGTTTTTTAAACCAGGTTTCACCTCTCTTTCATTATATAAATCAAATATCTTATGCGATATGATATGATAATTCCGTTAAACCATAATTTTTTCCAATTTTGCTAAGCATACCCGTACTAAGCTACTTAGCCATATTATAACTGATACAAGAAATAGAACACAAGTTAATTTGTTAGAAAGAAGGGCGAAGTATATAAATTTCAAGGGGAATTACCTGTAAAAAGGTTTCTTTCAAAATAAAAATGACCTAGTTTTTACACTAGGTCATTTTTATTAACGAGGGATTGATTGCATTACACCCTGCAATGTTAATCTCTCTTCTTCTGTTAACGGAAGAAGTGGTAAACGCACAGATCCTACGTCTAATCCAACCATTTGTAACGCTGTTTTCACTGGTGTTGGGCTCGGTGCCATAAATAACGCATTCGTTACTTTAACAAGTAATTGATGTAATTTCTGTGCTTTTTTGAAATCTCCTGCTTGGAATGCCGCAATCATTTCTTGCATTTCATTTCCAATTACATGAGAGGCAACAGAAATGATACCTTTAGCTCCAACTGCCATAGCTGGTAACGTTAAACCATCATCACCGCTGTATACAGCAAAGTCGTCCGCTGTTTTTTCAATAATTTCTGTCATTGTTAATACATCGCCGCCAGCATCTTTAATTGCAACAATGTTTGGTATTTCTGATAAACGAACAACCGTATCAACGGAGATTTGAACAATAGATCGCCCTGGAACATTGTATAGCATAACCGGAAGTTCTGTACTTTCAGCAATTGTTTTAAAATGCTGATACATTCCTTCTTGACTTGGTTTATTATAATACGGTGCCACTAACATAATTGCATCGACACCAACTTCTGTTGCTTTTTTCGTTAACTCGATAGAAGCATGTGTATTATTGCTACCTGTTCCAGCGATTACGGGCACCCTTTTATCGACAACAGATACGACATGGCGATATAACGCTACTTTTTCTTCAGATGACAATGTAGGAGACTCTCCAGTTGTTCCTCCTACCACAATTGCTGTTGTACCGTTATCAATTAAATAATTTACCAACTTAGTTGTCTTTGCAAAATCGATGTTTCCATTTTTATCAAACGGTGTTACCATCGCTGTTGCAATTGTCCCAAAATCTACCATGGTCTCACTCCTTATTGTTCCAGTTGCTTTTCTTTTGAAAGTTCAAATGCACTATGCAATGCATTAACAGCTTCCACTAAATCTACTTCTTTTACAAGTACCCAAATTGTCGTATGGCTATCAGCGGATTGTAAAATTTGAACACCTTTTTCTGCTAAAGCTGTGACAATTTTCGCAGTAACTCCTGGAATACCTGCCATTCCAGCTCCAACGATAGATACTTTCGCGCAATGTTCCGTCACAATTGGATTATATCCAAGCTTATGAAGTATTTCAACAGCACGACCCGATACATTATCGCTTACTGTATAAGCCACACCCGTAGGCGAAATGTTAATTAAGTCAACACTGATTCCTTCATTTGCCATTTCCTTAAAAACATATTGTTGTAAATCGTACGATCCGTCTTTCGCAAGCACTTTAATTTGCGTCACGTTCGATACATGAGCGATACCTGTAACTGGACGTTCCTCTACATCACGGCCTTTTGTCGCACCATCATATGCCGCAATAAGCGTACCTTCGCTATCAGAATACGTAGAACGTACACGAAGGGGTACTTTTGCATGCATTGCAATTTCAACTGCACGCGGATGGACAACCTTCGCACCTTGATAAGCCATGTTACAGATCTCATTATATGTTACATTTTGAAGGTGACGCGCATCCTTTACGATACGTGGATCAGCAGTCATCACACCTTCTACATCGGTAAATATATCGATATATTCAGCATGAAGCGCAACGCCTAGTGCTGAAGCTGAAGTATCACTACCTCCGCGCCCAAGTGTTGTTGTATCGCCTTCTTTCGTTTGACCTTGGAATCCAGTAACAACAACAACATCTACATTTTGCAACTCTTCATGTATACGATCGCAATTCATTTCAACAATCTTTGCGTTCGTAAAATCATTATTTGTTACAAAACCAGCTTGTGCACCGTTTAACGCTGCTGCTTTTACTCCATTTTCATTTAACATATTTGAGAAGACGATTGCTGAGATTAACTCACCACATGATAATAATAAATCTTGCTCACGTTTTGAAATACTAGATTCCTTTTGATTTACAAGACTTAATAATGTATCCGTTGCATATGGTTCACCTTTACGCCCCATAGCAGATACAACTGTAACTACTTTATAACCAGCATCCAATGATTTTTTAATATGGTGAAGTGCATGCTTACGCCCATTTTCATCACGTACAGATGTACCACCAAATTTTTGAACAATAATTTTCATTTTTTTGCACCTTCTCTTAGCCGTTTACACTAATTGTAATTTTACTAATCGTTCTGCAATTTGAACAGAGTTCCATGCAGCACCTTTTAATAAGTTATCAGATACGACCCAAAGATGGAATCCTTTTTCATTATTTAAATCTTTACGAATACGTCCAACGAACACTTCGTTTTTGCCTACTGCAGTAGATGGCATTGGATATAATTGTTCTGCTGGATCATCTTGCAGTACAATTCCTTCCGCATCCGCAAGCAAGTTTTTCAGTTCTGCTACAGTTACACCTTCTTTTTCCAATTCAATGTAAACTGACTCAGAATGCCCTGATACAACTGGCAGGCGTACACATGTTGCTGCTACTTCTAACTCAGGCATATGCATAATTTTTTTCGTTTCATTAATCATTTTCATTTCTTCAAATGTAAATCCATTATCTTGAAACTTATCAATTTGCGGGATTGCATTAAAAGCAATTTGGAAATGTTTTTTATCACCTGATACAGGTAAAACGTTCGCTTTTACGTCTTCACCATTTAAGATCGCCTGTGATTGTTCATGAAGTTCTTCGATTGCAGCAGCACCTGCACCTGACACAGCTTGATATGTGGAAACGATTACTCGTTTTAAACCATACTGCTGACGAATCGGTTCAAGAGCAACTACCATTTGAATTGTAGAACAGTTCGGATTTGCAATAATACCGTTATGTTCTTTTAAATCATTTTCATTTACTTCAGGTACAACAAGTGGCACATTTTCTGTCATACGGAATGCACTTGTATTATCAACAACAATTGCACCGCGTTTTGCTGCTTCTGGCGCTAATTGTTTCGATACAGACCCACCTGCACTAAACAGAGCAATATCAACTCCTTCAAAACTTTCAGGAGTTGCTTCTTGAACTGTAAATTCTTCTCCTTTAAATACAAGCTTTTTACCTGCAGAACGTTTAGATGAAAGTAACGTTAACTTCCCAATTGGAAATTCTCGTTTCTCTAAAGTATTTAACATTTGTTCACCAACTGCGCCGGTTGCTCCAACTACAGCGACATGAAAAGTTTTTTGCTTTTCCATCACTATGCCCCTTTCTAGATACCAATCCTTCTATACTTAGAATGAGAAGGAGTATAAAATACCCCTTCTAATCTTAATAACGTTAATTTTATCATATTCTGCGATAAGAATGATGGTTTCATAAAAAATTGTCTGTTTTTTTTCGTTTTTTAATTCATATATCTGAATTTTTCTACAACAACCGGTTGCAATTGTTTTCCTTCTAATGCCTCTATTATCGTATCTTCAAGCAACTCCATACGAGCTACCATTGAATTTGGTTTTTTCTCCGGTGCATCTTGCCCAAATGGCACAAAATAAATGTGTTTGGTCGCCATTAAACGCATAAGGTTGACACCAACATGATGGCGACAAAGGTATTTATTTTTTAATTTCTTCTATTATATATAAACATGATGAGAAATTAAACTGGTTTAACCATCCATTATGTACACATTTTTTGTCGCTTGTAACAGAACGTATGTTTGATTTTATTCTATTTATTTAGTATTATATAGTTAATTATTTCCTATACAAAGAGAGGGTATTACACAATGAAACCATTAACTCCTAGACAAGCTCAAATTCTAACTTTCATGCAGCAAAAAATCTTAGAAAACGGGTATCCTCCAACTGTACGTGAAATTGGAGAAGCCATGGATATGTCATCCACAGCTTCTGTACATTTTCATTTAAAAGCTTTAGAGAAAAAGGGGTATATCTATCGTAATCCATCGAAAAAAAGAGCAATTAAAATTTTAATAGGAGGAATTGAATGTGATAACTGATCCAATAGCACCAGTAGACCCAGTACGTTATCGAATTGTGGCAAATGTAGGCGATTATTTTCATGTAACAAGAGCTCAAGTTAGAAATCGTGTGTTTACTGATATGCTATTGCCTGCTGATCCTATTCTACCTGTTGGTCCTATCCTTCCGCCTAATCCTATTTAACACAGCATATATAAAACCGACTCCGATTATAGAGCCGGTTTCTTTTTGTTAAGTTAGCGTACGTTTACGTAAGTTGGACTTGCAGTAACATAGTATGTTTTGCCCTTAATGTTGTGTACTTTGTATTGTGATGAGCCATTTACAGTTACTTTTGCATCGATTGTAAATACTATACTCATCTCTACTATTCAAGCCATATCTAATCTCTTTATCTATCATTTCATTCCTGACAAAGCCCTTTCTCTCATTATGAACTCTCCGCTCCCAACTGAAGATTGTAAACACACACATGTTATAAAAAGGAATTTTTTAAGGAAAACATAGCCAATTATTGTTATAATTAAATCCGCAATATTTTTCCAGGAGTGTTCCTATGAAGAACAATAGGATAATGTACATACTAGGCACTCCCCCTCCTTAATACGTTCATAGAAATATAGAAAGGGTTTATGCGATGGGACAATTTCAAAGTAATTTTCAAGCGGCACAACAAATCGCTACGCAGATGAGAGCAGCTTCGGATATAATCCAAAGTGCGACAAATCGTTCTATAAAAAAGGCGACGCGTACTACGCTATCTGTTAACTCCAAAGCACAAGAAGCGAACCAACAAGCTTTAGATTTAACGAAACAATTTTCCACCGCCTTTCAACAAGCGGTCGATAATATTCATTCAGTAGCCAAAGAGTTCGAGAGAATGGATAATGAACTTCACAACACTTTTCGCTAATGTAACACCTACGTAAAGGTAAAATGGTAGGAGGAATACGATGAGTCAAGATATTGAAAAACAAATCAATCAATTAAATCAAAAGTTACGAAGTGTATTTGAAGAACAAGACCGAAATCAATCCGCGATTCAAACACAGGAACAAGCGGAAGCAGATTTTCACGAATGGAAAAGTCGAAGTAATCGTTTATTTAATCGAATTCTAGAAACTTGGCATGGGGATAAAGAGTTATCTCATTTTTTTATGAATATGCGTCAAGAAGCAGGGCACATTGAGCGAAAACTTACATTCGAATTGGAAAACCAAAAAGAAACGTTGCTAAAAGAAAGACGAGACCTTAGTGATTTAGAAAATGACCTTTCCTATCAGCAACAACAACTAGCAAGGGAGGTCAATGCATGAGTTTAAATATGTATTTAGGCGAAGTACAAAGCCAAACTCAAAGCATGAACGCTGTATGTACCGCTACCATTCAAGGTATGGAACAAGCTATTCAGGCGATTGACGCTTTTGCAATTGATACTGTTCTACAAGGACAAACTTATAGCAGTGCAAAAGCATTTTTTGTACAAACTTTTCGTCCTTTAGCACAAGGAATCATTTACTTATGTGAAGAATTAATCCGTCAAAATGATGCCTTTCCAAGTCAATTTCAATCACAGGTAGCTTCAACAGATGTTATTGAACAAGAGTTATTAGAACAAATTCGAGAAATTGACCGAATGAAAACAAGTATGGAAGCCATCAGTCAAGCTATACCAATTCCAGGTATGGACGCTATGGCGAATCTTTTCACTGCTATGAGGAAAAAACTGCAAGAAAAATTAGATCACCTGTATGAGTTTAATCAAACATCTAGTAATAACTATAGTACAGCAATTCAATTAGCTGCTAACATTGCGACAGGCCTTGCCGAAGTCCAAAGCGGAAAAGGATTTAGTCTTGCAAGTGGCACGTTTAGTACGCAAGGGTTGAATATGGAGTGGACGACTTCTATTCAAGCGATTACAGAAGAGAAAGCCCGAAAAGCTGACCATTCGATTAAAGATGGAGAAATGTGCGGTAGGCTAGAAGAGAAATCTCCGATTAGAAAGGCTTGGGACGAAAAGGTAGACGATGTAGTTAAGGTGTTCGAAACAGTAAAAAAGATGTGGAATGGTACTGTAATCGGATCAGGGAAAGCTGTTGAAGATGAAATCAAGTCCATGGAAACTTTAAATAATATGGATATAGGAACTTTTATTAATGTTACATATGCGATTTTACATTTGGATGAAACGACACAAAATATGTGGCATACATTTTCAAATTCTGTGAAACGAGATATTATAGATGGGGATGCAGAGAGCCGTACACAATGGACTACTTATGGATTAACACAAATAGGGATTGGTGTTATTCTCGATAAGGGACTGGGTAAAGCAGGCCTGGTCACAAAAGGAATAAAAGGAGCAGGTGGAACAAGTACATTCGCTAAAGGCGTAACGCTAGTAAAAGAATTGAAGCAAGCATCTGATATTTTACAATCTTTTAAGAAAGATGTTTCATATGCTTTTGCTGGTGGAAATATCCTAACCAAGATACCTCAAAGCGAACTAAATCAAGCCTATTATAATTTTGCAAAGACTAATAATGCTACTAATACTACCGGTACTACTAAACCTAATATCTCAAAAAAGCATGATGAAATAGCTCATGATAGTTACTATGGTAGAAAAGATTTTAGAACCAAGATAAATAATGCAAATTACTCTCCTCATGATAATAAACATCTAAAGGCTAGAACTTCTGAAGAAGCAAAAAAATTTAGTGAAACAGGTAAAAGGCATGCTCAATATATACCGAGTGCAAATAATAAGGTAATAGAAAAAGAAGCACTGATAAAAGGGCATATAATTGATAATGGTAATAATAATTACTATTTCATTTATGATACGGGAAAAGTTATCGGTTATGATAATGGTAAACCAACTAGTTGGATTAGAGCAGAACTTACAAGTGGAAATGTGTATCATGGACATCCAATCGCTGGAGAAAGGTTAAATAAATATTTAAGAAAATTAGATTAAGTGACTAGAAATTGTGAAAGAGGTTATGATCATGAGAAAATCTGTTAAGTTAGATGTTCCTAAAGTAAATATTCATCCCTTGAGGATAACAGAAGGATGGAAAGTGAACTATAACAATTTTGTTGAAATAGATCCGCGAAATTTGGAACCCGATGACGATTGCTGGTTTATGTTTACTGAAAGTTTGTTGCAGCTTTATCATGAGAAATCATCGATTACATTGGATCTCGGTTGGAACCCTGATATTTCCCCCGATGGTAATTACCTAGTTTTAATTATGAAAAACATGGATTGGGAAAACCCAATTCACGAATTTACATCTGATAATTATAAAGAAGTTATTGAATATATTGAATTTCATTTAAAACAAATTACCTCTACATTGTGGAAATAAAATTATTATTAGTTGAAACTAGATAAGATAAGAAAATAAATAATTCTTAAATAACCTTGATTGGATAAATGTCTTTCAAACTTTCTGGATAAATGAGTATAGTAACTTAAATAGAATCAATGAGGAAACTGTAAAGAATATATTATACAAAAGAGCATCCTTTAAGTGGATGCTCTTTTGCAACTCTTCCTTTGCAGAAAAGACGGCAATGGGAGTTTTATTTTAACCGGATATCCACAATGATTATAGGAGGAAGATTATGTTATTAAAAAACAATTTCGAGGATGATGAAGTATTTCAATTTCTTGCGAGTAATTTTCATCAAGATACTTTCTATGAAGAAGCACTCCAAGAATTACTAGAAGAGGCATCCAAAAAATATTTACAAGACGCTATTATTTTTCTAACTGGGTTTATTCAAAGTGATTATAGTGATAAAGAAAAAAATGAGTACATACAGTTTTCTGCAGATGGAATATATTTTGAAGGATTAGAAATAACACCATTAGAATGGCTTGAACAAACAGTTAAAACACTAAAACAAGCATTAAAAAACACTTAATAAGAAAAATCGACCGCCCGTAAAAGGCGGTCTTTTTTCGTTAAATTAACGAACATTCACATACGCATCACTAGCCGTAATATAGTACGTATTCCCTTTCGGATTGTGTACTTTGTATTGTGATGATCCATTTACAGTTACTTTTGCATCGATTGTAAATATTATACTCATCTCTACTATTCAAGCCATATCTAATCTCTTTATCTATCATTTCATTCCTGGCAAAGCCCTTTCTCTCATTATGAACTCTCCCCCATCGACTGACGACTGTAACACACACATGTTATAAAAAGGAATTTTTCAAGGAAAACATAGCCAATTATTTAATTAGATTCGCAATATTTTTCCAGGGGTGTTCCTATGAAGAACAGTAGAATAATGGACATATATACCTAGGCACTCCCCTTCTTTAATACGTTCATAGAAATATAGAAAGGATTTGAGCGATAGGACAATTTCAAAGTAATTTTCAAGCGGCACAACAAATCGCTACTCAAATGAGAGCAGCTTCGGATACAATCCAAAGTGCAACAAATCGTTCTATAAAAAAGGCGACGCGTACTACGCTATCTGTTAATTCCAAAGCACAAGAAGCAAACCAACAAGCTTTAGATTTAACGAAACAATTTTGTGCCGCTTTTCAACAAGCAGTGGATAACATTCATTCAGTAGCCAAAGAGTTTGAGAGAATGGATAACGAACTTCACAACACTTTTCGCTAATGTAACAACCTACGTAAAGGTAAAATGGTAGGAGGAATACAATGAGTCAAGATATTGAAAAACAAATCAATCAATTAAATCAAAAGTTACGAAGTGTATTTGAAGAACAAGACCGAAATCAATCCGTGATTCAAACTCAGGAACAAGCGGAAACAGATTTTCACGAATGGAAAAGTCAAAGCAATCGTTTATTTAACCGTATTTTAGAAACTTGGCACGGCGATAGAGAATTATCTCACTTTTTTATGAATATGCGTCAAGAGGCACAACACATTGAACGAAAACTTACATTCGAATTGGAAAGCCAAAAAGAAACGTTGCTTAAAGAAAGACGAGACCTTAGTGATTTAGAAAACGACCTTTCCTATCAGCAACAACAATTAGTAAGGGAGGTCAATGCATGAGTTTAAATATGTATTTGGGAGAAGTACAAAGCCAAACTCAAAGCATGAACGCTGTATGTACCGCTACCATTCAAGGTATGGAACAAGCTATTCAGTCGATTGACGCTTTTGCAATTGATACTGTTCTACAAGGCCAAACATATAGCAGTGCAAAAGCATTTTTTGCACAAACCTTTCGTCCTTTAGCGCAAGGAATCATTTACTTATGTGAAGAATTAATTCGTCAGAATGATGCCTTTCCAAGTCAATTTCAATCCCAGGTAGCTTCAACTGATGTCATTGAACAAGAAATATTAGAACAAATTCGAGAAATTGACCGAATGAAAACCAGTATGGAAGCTGTCAGTCAAGCTATGCCAATCCCTGGTCTGGACGCTATGGCGAATCTTTTTACTGTCATGAGGCAAAAACTGCAAGAAAAGTTAGATCATCTGTATCAATTCAATCAGACCTCTAGCAATAACTATAGTACAGCAATTCAATTAGCCGCTAGCATTGCGACAGGACTTGCCGAAGTCCAAAGCGGAAAAGGGTTTAGTCTTGCAAGTGGCACATTTAGTACGCAAGGATTGAATATGGAGTGGACGACTTCTATTCAAGCGATTACAGAAGAAAAATCCCGAAAAGCTGACCATTCAATTAAAGATGGGGAAATGTGCGGTAAGCTAGAAGAAAAATCTCCGATTAGAAAGGCTTGGGACGATACGGTAGACGATGCAGTTAAAATGTTCGAAACAGTAAAAAAGATGTGGAATGGTACTTTAATCGGAACAGGGAAAGCTGTTGAAGATGGAATCAAGTCCATGGAAACTTTAAGTAACATGGATATAAGGAATATGGATATAGGAACTTTTATTAATGTTACATATGCGATTTTACATTTGGATGAAACGGCAAAAAATATGTGGCATGCATTTTCAAGTACTATGAAACGAGATATAATAGATGGCGATGCAGAGAGCCGTACACAATGGACTACTTATGGATTAACACAAATAGCTATCGGTCTAATTGCTGATAAAGGACTAGGTAAAGCAAGCCTGGTCACAAAAGGAATAAAAGGAGCAGGTGGAGCAAGTACATTAGCTAAAGGCGTAACGCTAGTAAAAGAATTGAAGCAAGCATCGGAAATTTTACAATCTTTTAAGAAAGATGTTTCTTATGCTTTCTCTGGTGGAAATGGTATACGATCTGGACTTGATATTGCTCAGGATACTCTTCAAAAAATCCAGTCTTCTTCGTCTTCTGGTGGGCATGTTAATAAAGTTAAAGAGAATGGTAAACTTGATAAAGAGGGAAATGCTACTAAAGGGATGGATAATACTAGTGAGAAAGCCAGCGGACTTAATGGTATTGTTAAGAATGTTAATCCTTCAGAAATTAGATTCAGTCAAACTTCTGTAAATGGTTCAGAAGAATTTATTGCTAGTATGAAATCTAATGGCTGGAAAGGTGATCCAATTGATGTTGTTAAAATGCCAGATGGCAATCTTACGACTATTGATAATACAAGGGTTGCTGCAGCTAGAGAAGTTGGAATAGAAGTTCAAGCAACTATTAGAAATTATAGCGACCCTCTTCCAGCAGATATGGTTGCTAGATTTACAACCCCTAAAGGTGTGCCTAAGACATGGGGGGAAGCTTTAGATTTAAGAATACGAAAACAAAAAGCAAGTTTTAGAAATAATAATCCAATGGGATCGTATGACCTAGAAAAAATGAAGTAGAAAGAAATGGTGGTAACTATGAAAAATTTTTATATGGATGAATCTATTTATAAATACCCTGAATCTTATGAAAGATTAGTTGAATTAGATTTAGTTAATTTTGATATATGGTTTTTAATGGAATCAGAACAGGCTACTAACATATACCATGGTATGAAGAAAAGATACCCTAATCGTAAGTTGATTCCTTTCGCTAAAAGAGTTGATAATGATGATACTGCATGTTTTGAAATTGGCAAAGGAAATAAAGTTCAACTTATTCATGATTTTGCTTCTGAAGGTTTTGAACAAAGAAAAGAATTTGATGACTTTTGGGAGTGGGTTGAATGTGCTATGAAAGAAATGATTGATTACAATCGGAGTGAAGAAATTGAATAAACAAAAATTCTATACAAATTTCAGTAAAGAAGTATCTTATGCTTTACGTCATGCTCCTTGGGAATACGAATTGGAATTAGATGAAAATGGTTGGGTGTCTGTTGACCAACTTTTACACGCACTTCATCAATCAATTGAATGGAGAGATGTGAAGATAGAGGATTTAAAAATAATGATTGAGAAATCAGAGAAAAAAAGACATGAGCTAAAAGAGAATAAAATTCGTGCGTTGTATGGACATTCTATTCCCATGAAAATAGTAAAGGAAGAAGGCGTTCCACCTAAATTCCTTTATCATGGTACATCTCCTCGCTTTTTAAATTCTATTGAATCAAATGGGCTGTCACCTATGTCTAGACAATATGTCCATCTTTCTGAAGATATTGCAACTGCTGCATTAGTGGGAAAAAGAAAAGATAAGCATCCTGTTATTTTAGAAGTTAATACTGAAAAAGCTAGAGAAGAAGGCATTAAATTTTATTTAGGAAATGAAAAAGTTTGGTTAGCAGATGAGATTCCTAGTGAATTTATCACAATTTATAAGAATTGATTTAGTCTATTTTGCTAGATTGTGAGAGCAAGAAAAGAAATTTTTGAAGAACAAGTCTTCATTAGGATTGTATATTTCAATGAACCATGTTACCTGGCTTGGAGTAAGTGAAGAGAAAGTTACAAATGGAGAATAATCAATAAAAGAGACCTCACATTTGAGGTCTCTTTTATTGATTTAAATTAAAAATTATTATTTAAGTGGAGTATTATAGAGCTTTTAATCAATATAATTTTAGGGAGTAATTGAGATGGAAAATATAAATCAATTGATAAAAAAATAAAATCATTACCTAATTGTCGAGTTCATGAGCCTACAGAATTACCAATAATTGATGAGAATAAGCATATACTACCAGATGATTTAAAGGAGTTTTATAGTATCTGTGGCGGTCTTACTTTATTTGAAAATGAGGAATATCCTATTCATATTGTTACCCCAGAAGAATTTGTTTTAGCTAATCCCGTAATTGTAGGAGAGTTATGTGAAGAAGATATTTCATCAAATTGGTATATCATATGCAATGATGGTAAGAATGATTATTTAACAATAGACCTTAATGAAGAAAGACTAGGGAGATGTTATGATAGTTTCTTTGATCGACATGGACTTGTTGGAGAGTCGCAAATTATCGCAACTTCGTTCACTGATCTACTTGAAAAACTTATTAAGAATAAAGGACAATATTGGTATTGGCTGAAGAGTGATTTTGAATCACTTGGAGATGCTTATGATGATCAAGAGTAACAAAAACGTGATGCTAAAAATAAAAACACAAAAATATATGAAACAAGCAGTATAAAAAGCATTTAAAGCGAAAGAAAAAGAAGTTAGAAAGATATCTGATTTGAAGTGAAAAAAGAAGAACGCCTTGTAGTGAGGGTAAACGTTCTTCTTTTACTGTAAATGTATTTAAATTTCTTTTGCTACAATTCCTCCACCGTTTCCATCCGCATTAGAAGGAGAACCACCACCGTCACCAATATTAACATAGTCAGGTCTTGCAGGAGCTCCGCCACCATCTCCCTTATTATCAGATATCGTATCAACTTTATTTAACGCTAAATCTGGCCTTACAGGTGCTCCGTCATCTCCTTTGTTTAATGTCGAAAATCCAGTTGTTATAGATACCGCAAATGCACAACCTATTGTTGTTAAGAGGATTTTTTTTATCATCTTAATGCTCCTTTTTCCATTTGTTTTTTTCGGGCTTCTTTACCCATGCGATAATACTCGACTGCTTTTTCATAGTTGTTGTCATTATAAAATTTATCAGCTAAACGATCTGCATATTCTTCAATGCAATCAAATAATTCTTCTTTTTCGAAATACGAAATTCCTGCCAAAACAGCCTTTTCCATTGCAGCTGTATTTGTATTCATTGCTTTTAAAATCATGAAACGATGTTGATACTCCTGATTTTCCAGTTGATCACAGATGTACAATCCTTTTTCTATTAATCCTTTAGCTTTTTCATATTCACCTATTTTCAAATTTTCATCCGATTCCAAATAAATTGCACGAAAATGATTTTGAGAGTGATTTGTAACTTCTGATAAATGACGAATTGCTAATTCTGATAAATTTTGATTTGCATACAGTAATCCTAGGTTATTTCGAACCATCAACACATATTTTTTATGATTAGCTTTTTGAAATACATCTAGTGCAGCATTAAATGTTTCTTCAGCTAATTCAAATTGTCTTAAATCGATACAACATAATCCAAACATATTTTCACATAAAGCAACATTAATCTCGCAATCTGGTTGCTTTATGAATTCTTCTTTTGCTTTTTTTATGCAATCAATCGCTGACATATGTTGATAAGACTGATTATAAAAATAGCCTAATCGATAATAAAATTCCGCCTGTTCCAACTTATTTGGAACATATTTCAAAAGATTTTCAGCTGTCTCAAATTGTTCTTTTGCTTCTTTATATTTTGTAACAAACATAAGATAAATGGCTTTGAAAAAGTGATAATAATATGCCAAGTATCCTTTGTTAGGAATTTCAAAAGATTCAACATTATTAAAGCTATCTTCTTTAATCGAAATCCAGTTAGTCAGCACATTATATCTGAAATTTAATAAGGCAAAATACAGTAATACATCTTCATCCAATTCTACATGATTAATATTATTGTCAATTTCTTCTTTTAGTTGCCTTGCTTTCTCCACTTGTTGTTTCAACATTGATTGATACCAAGTATCTAATAAGTACTTGATTTGCTCTTTAGTTACTATATGTGCACTCATAACAAGTCCCCCCTCATTTTCCTGAATACTAGCATAATTCTATATATTGTATATAAACTCCCTGTTTAAATTAATTGAAAAATAATTATCAGAAAATATTTTCCTAGGGAGATAAAGCTTAAAAAAACCGACTCAATTAAGAGCCGGTTTCTTTTTATTGCTTTTTAAAACAAATTAATCATGTATGATTAGGACAAACTCTCTTATAAATAAAGAAGGATAACCTTGTACGATAGGTAAACATACAAGAAAAAGGGCATTCCTCCCAATTCAGAATGCTCTTTTTTCATTTCCTACTTCACATATACATAGGCTTTATTTGCAGTAACATAGTATGTTTTACCTTTGCTGTTGTGTACCTTGTACTGCGGAGAACCATTTACATTTACTTTTTCATCAATTGCAAATCCTAATCCTGTATCTAAAGTACCAGCAACGTTTTTATCTTGCCAAGATGGAGAATCATAGAAACGTAGGTTGTCCACTTTAGAAACAGCACGGTTTCCTACAATAGATGCATCCACTGTGCTCTTCTTATCGAATTTCACATAAGAAGGATTGTATTTAATCCATTGATTCCCTCCAAGATTTAACCATCCATCTTTTTCAGCCCACACAACATATGATTCTGGTTTGTTAAGTTGACGAATTACAGTATAGCTTGTATCTGGTCCTTTACGTAAGTTAACGTTGTAACCATTAATATATGCCACTCCATCCGTTACTGCTGTGGGTATTTCTTCTGGTTTAGATGGTTGATCTGGAACAGAAACATCAACATTAGAATTACTATATGCACGCTTCACATCTGCCCGGAATTGTGCTTCTGATACACCGTGACTGCGTAAATAATCAAGTGGATCTTCATGGTCTGTACCGCCAAGATGATGCGTTACATCACTATGTGTCCACAATCCTTTTTCTACGCTGATACCACGATCACGTAGGATTTTAGCAAGTAACTTCACATATTTATCATAGCTACGTTTAAATTTCTTATAATCACGTGTTTCGCAAAGCTCTACATGTACAAATCGTTTATTTGCACTTGGTCCCGCACCATAAGTAATGTATTTTGTATCAGCAATTTGGATTGTTTCATTCCAATCAACTGCATAATGAACAAAAGCATTTCTCCATGTACGAGTTTCGTATTTTTGAATATTAATAGCCGGAGCTTCTGGAGTTGCTGTACTGTGAGCACCAACGCCACAACGATATGGTTGTTTTGGTAAATCCGGAATAATTAAAACTCTGTCAGCAAATACGCTTGTTGCAATCGATAATACTAATACAATTGCCAATAAAACCGAAGAAAAACCTTTTAACGTTTGTTTCATTTCACATCAGCATCCTTTTTTAAAATTTTTGTGTGGTCAAATAATCCACTTGCTGACAGTCCAATGATGATTCCTTGAAATACATTCATTTTTAAGTCTTGCGGCAAAAATAAAACGCCTAGCACAATGCCAAGCGTTAAATCCACTAACGGAATGTATTTTGTTTGTAATCCAATTGTTTTTGCAATCTGTGAAAGACCAACAACAATTCCGATCATGACAGCTAAATTAACCATTACATACCACCTCCTTTCAATAGAAAAGCAAGAATAGCTGCAATAATCCCACCAACAATACTTTTTACAAGCCAATTTGTATTGTTGAGGATTTTTTCAATGTTTTCTTCGATTTTTGCTACTTTACTTTCTACTACAGCAAGACGTATCTCTACGTTTTGCATCTTGGATTTGTTCTCTTCACACTCTTTACATTTATCCACTTTACCCACCCCTTTTTAGACAAAATAAAAAAGCCTGCTATTGCACGCTTGAATTCACTTGGTTATTTTTACACTTTAGAAATTGTCACTCTAGTCTCGTAATGTTCCGATGGTGTCGGGTCTGTATTTTGGTACATAATTTTGAAC
>NZ_JABUAE010000022.1 GCF_013314535.1 Bacillus sp. Xin1
AATAAAACAAGCACCTGAGTAGGTGCTTGTTTTATTATTTTATTCAACTTAATACTACTTCTGTAATCCATTAATAATGGTATCTGTATTCCACTTCATCATTTTCAAGTAAGTATCTCCATCTTCACCTGATTTACCAAGTGAATCTGTAAAGATTGTACCAGCAATCGGTACATTCGTTTCTTTTGAAACAGTTTCCATACTACGTCGATCTACACTTGTTTCTACAAATAAAGCTGGAACTTTATTCGTTTGAATTAAACTTACAACGTCTCGAATTTGATCTGGAGTACCTTGATTTTCTGAGTTAATTTCCCAAATGTATCCCGTCTTAATTCCATATGCTTTTCCAAAGTATTTAAAAGCACCTTCACTAGAGATTAGGAAACGTTTTTCTTCAGGGATTTGATGAATTCTATTTACTGTCTCATCATGTAATTTTTGAAGTTCTGCTACATATTTTTTCGCATTTTCAGTATAGAACTCTTTATTTTTAGGGTCTTCTTTAATTAATGCTTTTTTCACATTTTCAGCGTATAAAATACCATTTTTAATATTCATCCATGCATGTGGGTCTGGTTCTTTTTCTAATCCTTTTGTCTCTAAATAAATCGGCTCTACACCTTCACTTACCTTATAAACAGGTGCATCTTCTCCTGATTTATTTGCAGTTTTTAATAGTTTTTTAAACCATGCTCCACCTTCTTCTAAGTTTAAACCATTGTAAAACACTATATCTGCATCTGTCATTTTCATAACATCTTTTGGCAGCGGATCATATTCATGGGGATTAGCACCAATTGGAACAAGACTATGAATTTCAACTTTATCTCCACCAATTTGCTTCACCATATCATAAATAATGGAATATGTTGTTACAACTTTTAATTTCCCACTTTTTTCTTCTTTTCCATTTGTATTACTAGAACATGCTGTTAGTGCAAAAACAAAAATACAAAGTATCGAAAATAACACATTTTTTAATTTCATCTTTATCCTCCAATCAATTATGACAACTCTGCTCTATTTTTTCTAATTTTTATAGCTCTCCAAAATAAACCTTGTGACGGTGAGAAAAAGAATGCCAATCCGAACAAGCATGTTGCGACAAGAACAATTGTTGCACCTGAAGCAAGATTATAAGAGAAACTAAAATATAGTCCTACTACAGATGAAAGCGCACCAATACCTGCTGCTAAATAAATCATGACCCATAAACGGTTTGTTAATAGATACGCTGTAGCTGCTGGTGTGATAAGCATAGCGACAACTAGAATAATCCCTACAGTTTGAAGTGAAGCAACTGTAACCATTGTAAGAAGAATCATTAAGCCATAATGAATCAATTTGTTCGGCAATCCATAACTTTGTGCCATTGTTGGATCAAAAGTAGACACCAGTAATTCTTTGTAGAATAGAAATACAAGACCAATAATTACAATTCCTATAATAAGTGTCATCCACATATCAGAAGAACGAACCGATAAGACATTCCCAAATAAAATATGGTACAAATCAGAACTACTCTTCATAAAGGTAATTAAAATAATCCCTACAGCAAATACAGAGGTAAACATAATCCCAATCGCCATATCATGTTTAATACGACTGTTTTGACTTACAAATCCAATTCCTACTGCAGTAATAATCCCTGTTAAAACCGCACCAATAAAATAATTCATTCCAATCATATAAGAAAGCGCTACTCCTGGAAGAACGGCATGTGAAATAGCATCACCCATTAATGCCATGCCTCGTAAAATAATAAAACATCCAATTACACCACATATAATTCCTACCATAACGGAAGTTAATAACGCCTTCTGTAGAAAACCGTACTGCATTAATGCATCTATAAATTCTACAATCTTCATGATGAATGTACCTCCGCTGAATTATTAAAGAATATTCCCTGATTCACATACGCTTTTGACATAACAGTTGGTTCCAATACTTGTTGTACTTCTCCATATTGAATTAAGCTTTTATTCAATAATAGTAATTTATCAAAATAGGACTCTGCTTTACTTAAATCGTGATGTACAACAACAATCGTTTTTCCTTCTTTACGTAATTCTCTAAGAATTTTAATAATTGTCTCTTCACTTGTTACATCTATTCCAACAAATGGTTCATCTAAGAAGAAAATCTCTGCCTTTTGCGCTAAAGCTCTTGCTAAAAAGACACGTTGCTGTTGTCCGCCTGAAAGCTCACCAATTTGACGATTTTTAAACTCTTCCATTCCAACTTTTTTTAGACATTCGAATGCCCAATCCCTATGTTCTTTCTTTGGTCTTTTCATCACACCTAAAGATGGATATGTTCCGATTAGCACGACATCTAAAACTGTAATCGGGAAATCCCAATCTATATCACTTCTTTGTGGTACATACGCAATACGCTTTCTAGCACTTCGAATATCCTCTCCCAGAATTCGAACATATCCCTTATCATTTGGAATTAAATCTAAAACAGCTTTCATCAAAGTAGATTTTCCCGCTCCATTTGGACCAATAATTCCAACAAGTTTTCCTTTTTCAATATCAAAGGAAACGTTTTGAACCACTTGATTCCCTTGATATGATACAAACAAATCTTTGACAACTATAGCCTCAGCCATTTTTCATGCATTCCCCTTTCTTTTTTTCGTCAGTATAAGTATTTTGCACAAAGGCAACTTTAAGCCAAAAAAATATAAGATACATTATATTATACATATGATGTAGATCAAACCTTATGTTTCCTTAAGGAAACTTTTTTATATGAGTCAAATTATATAAGCCGAACTCAAATTTGTAAACTGTTTTTTTATTAGTTTATGAATACCCTTTCAAAATTCATCTAAAATATATTACTTTCACCTCAATACGTACACCTTTTATTATAAGCACCACTATTCCAGATACCCCCTCTAAAAAATGTAATCTAAATTTACCGTACGACATAATTTATACACTTGTTTTTTCAACAACATTATTTTGTATACTAACTTTATACGGAGTTCTTATACCTTTCATATTTTGAGATGGTATAAACATACCTTAACAAATCCCTATGGAATCACTAGTATTGGTAAATAAAGAATGAAAAAATGGCCAACTTTCCCTAAAAAGTTGGCCCCATCATTATAATTCAAATCAACCTACAAAACTTTCTGGACTTCTATTCTATTTCATGTTCTTTACCTTTTCGAGACCAAATCACAACAGGAATGAGTAATAAAGCTAAAGCTCCTCCAGCTAATGATAATGCTGCATAACTCGAATTCGCTACTACCATACCTGACATCGCTCCACCGGAAGCACCGGCTAATGCAATTAAAACGTCGATTTTCCCTTGTGTTTTTGCACGTGTTAAAGGTTCTGTTGCATCAACAATTTGAGCAGTACCACTGATTAATCCAAGGTTCCATCCTAATCCAAGTAAAACTAAAGCAACGACTAAGAGGATTAGAGAATCACTTGGTGCGATAGCAGCCACCACTCCCGCACTAAGTAATACTACCCCAGAAGCGATACTCATTGTCACCCGGCCAATCTTATCAACTAAAATTCCTGTAACGAGTGATGGTAAATACATTGCCCCTACATGGAAACCAATAACAAGGCCCACTTCATGCAATCCGTGACCATGGTGCTTCATATGTACAGGAGTCATTGTCATAATTGCAACCATTACGATTTGCGTAAGTATCATCACAACTGCACCAACTATAACACCTCTTTTATTTTCTATTGACGTCTTAGTCATCGAATTTCCTTTATTTGTTTGTTTCTGTCTATATGTTTCTATTACACTCGCTACTATTAATGGATCTGGGCGAAGCATAATGAAAAGTATAAGCCCTGCTAGTAAAAATGCAGCTGCTGATAATAAGAACGGTCCCGCAAGTTTCGGAATACCAATGGAAAGAGCGATATTCCCCATTATCCCCACTAGGTTCGGTCCAGCGACCGCTCCAAAAGTCGTCATAACCATTGTCGTACTGATCGCAGTTGCACGCTGCTTCTTATTCGCTAAGTCCGTACCAGCATAACGAGCCTGTAAGTTTGTGGCTGTTCCTGCTCCGTAAATGAGTAAAGAAGCTAGTAAAAGGATAATACTATTTGTTAAAGTTGCCATTACGACACCAATAGCACCAATTCCCCCTGCCATAAAGCCTGTCGCAAGCCCAATTCGGCGCCCATAACGTTGCGAAAGCCTCCCTACTATGAAAGCCGCTCCTGCTGATCCCATCGTAAACATCGCTGTTGGCAATCCCGCGAATGCATCTGTTCCAAGCATTTGCTGTGCAAGAAGTGCTCCGACTGTAATTCCAGCGGCTAAGCCCGCACCTCCAAACATTTGCGAAATGCTTACAATGATTAATGTTCGTTTATACAGCTTTTGTTGTTCTTCTGCTGTATACATATGCCCCCTTATTAGGCCATTTGCTTCATTAAGCAATTCCTCACCTTCTTTTTGAAAAATTCTCCCCTTGTTAAATGTACTATGGTTAACAATTCATATTCAATAACATTTTCATCCGTTCTTTTCGTTCTAAAAGAGACCAACAAAAAAACTGTCTAAATACTTTGATTTAGGACAGTTTTTCTTAGATATAAGCATCTTACTTTATAAAATTAGTTTCCCCCTTGAAAAATGGGTTTCGCAATTAAACTAACAACAGGACGTATTTTAAATACAACATACTGTGTAAATAGAGCTATCAATACTCCATGTACAATTCCTGCAATTACATCAAGTGGATAATGTACGCCTACCCATACTCTCGAAAAAGCTACACCAAGCGCTAACAAAAACCAAGTATATTTAAAACGATATGCAGATAGCAATAGTGTAGCTGCAATGACAATAGCTGATGTTGCATGATCACTTGGAAAAGAAGAATTAGTAGCATGATCTACGAGTTGTGTGATGTTATGGGAAACAAAGGGACGCTCTCTATAAGCCCATATCTCGATGATTCTATTTATAGAATACGCTAAAGTAAATGCAACCATCGATTGAAAAGCCATTACACGAAAATTAGGTTTATTTCTTATCCATAACAGGACGAGCAATAATGCGAAAGCATACTATACTCTGCAAATAGTATCATTACATGATCTATTAATGGATATTGCTGTACTTTATCATTTATAAAGTGGAACCATTCATAATCTAAATCTTTAAAATTCATTACATAATCTCCTTTAATTCTTTCGTTCACGTTACATGTTAATAAAATATACCTCTTGAAGTAATTTAGCAGCAAACTATATTTTCTGTTGCTTTCCAGCCAAAAAGCATAATCTATTCCATTTTAATAAGATTACTCACGATGTACTATCTTATTTCGTGACATAAACATTACATTTTTGTAAGGTTCCTTTCCATTTTGACAGTTCAACTTATCTAAAGTGTTTATATGAAACACTTTAAGGTAAATATAAATAGTACATTCCAGAAAAACAGAATAGTATGTTAACATTAAAACACTAACAAACGAAGTATGTAGTTGGTATGGATATCTTTTGTTTCAATACTTCGCTAGTCTATATCTCTATAATAGTTTGTAAAAAATATGGTAGGTAACGAAACAACCACCATTATACTAAAACTCAAAATACGTTTGGAGTGTTTACAAATGGTATACAAAGATATTATAAAAAAATTCATGATGCACCAACTGATTATGATTTTAGTACATTAACTGATTCCATTATTGAGGAAGAATCCATGCTTAACGGTGTACCCCAAGACTATATTTCCTTCTTAAAGGAAGTCGGCTATGGATCTGTTTCTAATTCCTATTTTATGTTTTACAGAGGACTTATTGAAGCAGATGAAATATATGATGTAGATGACAATCCAGAACTGAAAAATGTTTTACTATTTTGTGATAACTATGCCGGCGATGCTATAGGCTTTCATAAAACAAACAACTGGAAAATTGTTGAGATTTGGCATGAGGACTTATCAATCGTACCAAGGGAGGAAAAGAATTTTAAAGAAGTTGCTCAAAACATATTTTGGAAAAAGCTTTGAGATAGTAACCATTTTATATAAAATAGAAAAAACATTCCACTAATGCATCTGTGGAATGTTTTTCTCTCATTAAACTTACTTTCTAACCTTTACTTATTAAAACTTTTCTTCTCCTACCAACCTAGAACTCCCCTTCATAAAACACCAAGCTAACCAAACCACAAATCAAAATAATCGGTACACTCGCTTTATATAAATCTGTAAAGCGCATTGTCATCTTTTTCTCTGCATAGTGGCTAACATCATTTGAGAATGCAAGAATCTCTCCCCTTACTTTCTCTTCTTTAATTTTTACTAATAACATACATCATGAATTTTATTAGACAAGCATACAAGAAAAACAAACCAAATTTAATACATTAATACTAAGAGATATACCAAATCAAAGAAGAAAGAAGGAAAAACTCTATGGAAAACGATAAAAAACATAAAAGTGATAACCACTATGATAAAAATGAATCAAACGAAAATATCTATTTCGAACTCGATAAAAACAATATTTCAATTCATATTACCATATATAACATCTATAATCTCGCAGACCGAGGCAGTAATGCTGGTAACATTGAGCAAAGGGCAGAAGGCGGCGGACAAATTAATAAAGATGTTGGAACAAACGCAAATCAAGGTGGACAAAATGCTATAAATGGTAGCAAAAGCGTAAATAATAAATCACAGTTCGCAAATGGAAATGGGAGAAGCGGAGTTGCTGGAAAAGGAAACGACGAGCAAGGCGGACAGGAAGCAATAAAAATAAAAAATAAAAAATGTAAAAAAACATCCACAAACGATGAAAGATGAATATATTGTAAAATAACGGGGACAGCTATCAGGTTGTTCAAGAAAAAGCGTCCCCATTCTTTTTATATTTATAGCTAAAAGATGAACTTATATCTAAAAAACAAGAAGTAAATAGTTATATATAGTATATAAACTTAAAAAATGTAACATCACGTTTCTATAACTACTAAACCAAATATTTATGTATAACTTTTTTACCTTTAGAACATGCTAACAAAATCAAAATAATCAGCTATAGCAAATTGGAGAATGGTACATGAAAAGAAAAATATTATTCTTACTTACTTTCATCTGTTTTGCAGTTCCACTTCAAACAAGCGCCTTTACTTTTACAGAACTCCCTGTTACATCAAAATCTAAGCAGTGGCGTATTGAAGTTGATCAGGCTAAAGAGCCGCAAGCATTGCAATCAACAGAAGATATGTATCATACATATAGCTTACTTGTAAAGAATATCGGTAAGGACGTAAGTAACGTATCAATTGAAATTCGTCACAATAACCCAAAATCAAAAGCTGCTTTCAAACCTTTCAATCAGTCTGATATGAGTGTGTCATATAGTCAAACTAGTTTTTCAAAAATGAAATTCCCATTATATAAAGATGCCAATTCATTTGAAGTTATTATTAGCTGGGAAGACAGTCAATTTAGTTATAACGGTCATCCTGAAAAAGAAGCAAAGCAGTATTCACAAATATTTTTCTTTCACGAACAGTAAGCTCTGCCCTTTAGCAGAACTTACTGTTTTTTTGTAAATATACACTAATCAAACTGGCGAATACTCGGAACAAGCAGCGCGATTGCTACTACGACAATTGCCGCAATAGCTAAAATCATAATTGTCACAGTACCACCAATTACACTCGCTAACCACCCAACGACTATATATCCTAGCGGTAATAATGCAAACGACCCTAACATATCAAGACTTACCACTCTTCCAAATGCCTCTTCTGGCACCAGCTCTTGCAAGCTCGTTTCCCAAATTAAACCGAAAATCATGATTCCAAACCCTTCGAGTGCCATTAATCCTATTAATCCCGGAGCCCATGAAACAAAAGGCATGATTAAAAGTGCCACCCCGCTAATAAAGACACCTCCATAAGCAAGCAATCCCCTTCTATGCCACCTCTGTCTTCCGCCAAAATAAGAGCTGCCACAACAGCCCCTACCCCAGAACACGCCATTCCAAGTCCATACACAAACGGTTCAAACTGATGATATATATTAAATAGCCAAGGGATTAATACAACGATAATTCCTGCGTGACAAATATTAATAAATGAAAATGCTAAAATTGTAATCCATAGCCACGGGTGACTTTTTAAAACAACGATCCCTTCTATAAAATCTTTTTTGAAATTCATTTTTTGATTTGTCTGTTCCTGTACTTTTTTAGCTGTTACACCTTTTAAAAATAACAAACAAGTAAAAGATAGCAAGTAAGTCAATGCATCTAAGCCAAATCCGATCCCAGCCGATGTAACCGAAACAATAAGCCCCCCAAGTGCTGGACCTATTAAACGCACACCTTGACTACTCATTTGTGTTAATGCATTAGCTGCATTGCGAATTTCTGGTACAAACACCTTCGCTCGCACTGCTGCATATGCAGGTTGGAATAGCCCTTCCATTAGTCCATATAATGCTATTAATACATATAAAATATGGATTGTTAAAGTGTCTGTAAAAATCAGCGTCGCAATTGTTATCATCACTATGCATCGAACGATATCCGTAAATAACATTAATTTAACCCGATTCATCCGATCAACAATTAACCCAGAAAACGGTAAAATAAGAATATTCGGTAGCATATACATCGCCATCGTCGTTCCCATAACAACTGTTGATCCCGTCAACGTATATACGACTACTGGAAGAATTACCATTGTAATAGAGCTTCCTAGAACGGAAAGAAGTTGCCCGATCCATAAGAAAGTAAAATGACGTGATTTTGTAACAGGTAACAACAAATCACTTACATAACTACCTTTATTTTCCTTTTACACCTCTCCTTGCATATGTATCCCCTTCCCTTAAATATCTTCCTTCTTTTTCCTTTTATTATAACATTTATTTTTCTTTTTTTCTAACAATTAAATGTTTAGATATACTAAAAAGTAATCCAATGACCTCTCTCTTCCATCCGCTCAATCTCATACTCAATCTCTAAAAACCTCACACCAAATATCCACATTTGATGATGGGCTACCAAAGCCTTATTCGCCTTTTCTTTTATCGTAAACGTCTCAGATAATGGTAATCGAAGCGTAAAGAAACGAGTATGTAAGTAAATTCCTTCATCCCCTTTTGCATTTCCCCTTAACCTGCTAGTAATGATAAGATTCTTATTCTCATTACGTAATTTTAAAATGCCTGTCATATTCGAATATGGTAATGGCAAGGCAATATTCATATAAGTTTCTCCGTCATATGTATGCTGCGAGTAAAGGGCTACAAAAATTGTTTCACCTTGTTCGTTTTTTCTGATCCACGCTCTCACATCTTTCCTAACATCTTGTTCCTCTTCTATCGCAATGATATTACTAGACATAGCTTCCCATTTATTCCCCATCCCTAAATGAATTTGTTGCATATGTCTACTCATTTTCTCATAGAGAAAAGCAAAGGGACGAAACCATTGAGACCACATAATATTTGCTTTTAATTGATAATCTTTCGTATGCTCATAAAAATCAATGATAAGTGGAGATACTTCTCTTTCATCAAACTGCACAATATGAAAATCACTCATTTGATTTACAAGACCTGTATATATCTTCTCTTTTACAACATTCGTCCCTTCCACATTCATTTTCCCCCTCAGGTGACTCATCGTTTTTCCGTAATGAATGTACGCTGGCACACTCCTTTCAAGCATCCAAGCAATAAAGGCAGGCAACGCTACCCCAATTCCATTCACAACACCATGAATCCAAATCATTTGAGCAATAGTAAACGTCATAGCTTGTTTCAAATTCCCATATGAGTATACGAGTGAAAATAGAATTGTCATCATAAGTGTACTCGATGAAATGATCAGCAGAATTTTTGCAACTATCGAAGTGAATTTTGTTTTCCATACATAAATACCGTATGCATAAAGTGAGATGAGATAAATGAATACAGCAAAGAACTCGAATATTCTTGAATAAGTAATTCCAACTGCTACTGTCATCGGAGAAATGATAATAATCCATGTAACAATCTCAAATAATTTATTTTTCTTTTGTTGCTTTCTCCCGAGTAATCCTGCAGATAAGGGAAGTAAAAATGCAGAATAGTGAAAGTGAGCTGCTGTAAGTAAAACGATATCAGAACTAAATTGCATAATTGATAGATTTGCTACAGAGGCAAAGAACCAAAACCCACCTAAAAACAAATATATAAACCCACTATCAATTGCCGTCTCCTCTAAAGGTTTCCATCCTCTCTCAAACAATCTACTTACACCAAACAATGCAATCATGCCTGTATATATAAACCAAATCATTGCAAATAAAAAATAATTTGTTACAAACGCAAGCATCGCACTAATTGCAGCAACCGGATAAAACAACGATACTGTTTTATAAAATAAAACCTGTGATCCATCTCTTTTCTCCTTATCAACAATGCAAAATGACATTGGTATGAATAGAAGAATAGATAGTAATATAATTACTTCAACAGGATATAGTACTGGCCATTCCAATATAAGAAAAATCATATAACAAATAAGTCCAACAATTATATTTTTCATCTATTTTGATCCCTTTCTACAAATGTTCCCTTATATGAAAAAAGCGGGCCAAATAATGGATTTCGTACTTGAACATGAATTTTGTAACAGTTTACTGCATCATCATAGCTCTCTTTAATTTTCGCCTCTCCATATAAAAATTTCGGTAAGGGTATTTTCTGCCCAAGTATGTAAAACCATTGTTTCTTTGATGAGATATGCATCGCCCCCTCTTTATCAACATAAAATGTAAGTGTTGATACAAGCAAATGCGGTTCACCAAAGTAATCAATAATTTCATTCTGTTTCGTATCTAAGTACATAACAGCATTGAAGTAACGTTTTTTGTTACCAAACAGAAACATCCGATTCCACCTTACAAAGGTAATTCCTTTCGCATCCTTTTCAGCAGTATTATGTATCGTAAACGGTACTTCTTTTCCTCTTTCTGAAAAGAACATGCGAAATTTCGATGTAACTCTTAAAACCATTTTGACAAAGAATGACCCTTCAGTAATTTCATTCATTTTCCCTTCACCTATAAAACTATTGTTTTCCGTAATTGCATAACGTTTTTGCAATTTTGGATGTAGCTGCTGATAAGATTCTCCTAATAATCGTTCATAGATGCTAGCCACACATTTACCCCTTTCTTTTTCTCATACAATTTTTCGCTCTTGGTAAATCATCACTGTTCATATAACCAATAAATGATAATCCAATTAATATAAAATTTAAGGTAATGGGGTTAAATGGTTGGATAAAACTCAAAATATTTGTGAATCCTGCTGCAATGGTTAAACCAATTAAAATAATAATGTGTAACAGCAATAACTTCTGTTTTTGAAATGGCAACAACCATATGATCCCGAATCCTATTTCTAAAAAACCAATTATTTTAAGAGCAAGAATACAATTTTCGTTTGAACCACTAAGTACAGAAAGCATCCGTACCTCTTCTGGGTGATTAAATAATACTTTTGGCACAAGCCCTTGATATATCCATACAAAAGAGAGTATCAAACAAACAATCCAGTGAATAATGGATTTCTTTATTAGCAACCGAGGGTGAAACCCCTTTTCTAGCCATAACTTTAAAGCACCAAAACTCCACGCTGTAGCCCATCCTAATAACGGCCGAAATACATATGAATCTATAATTCTCCCTACACCGCCAAACCTCGTCTCATAATCATACTGCGTTTCAAAACTAATCTTTTTTTCATTCGGTGTATACTTCCAATATCCCCTTCCTACTTTTATTAACGAAAGCTTACTGTCTGTCCAAAATTTTAGCGAAGATATCCTTTCTCCTGTTTCCTTTTGTAATTCCCCTACCGATTCTCCTTCACCAGCTATTTCGAGCCCAAAACCGATTTTCGTTCTGTATAAAAAACGTTGTGGTTCATCTTCTTTTCTCTCTAAATATGATATTTCAGTAAATCGTACATCCCACTCTGTATGTAACATTGGATCTTGTGTATACTTCCATAGTTCCTCCATTGATGTTTCCATTTCTGCTCGAACATAAATCGATTTCGGCCTCTTCACACTCTCGCCCTCCCATTCCTCTATATTACTAATGTATATACAAAATCCAATTCTATCTATATTTTTCAAATAATTCTTTTTATTTATTAGAAAAGATTAAATTTTCTAAATATTAATAAAGTACTTGATTTCCTAAAATATTTTAATTATTATAAAACAAATGTTACCAAATAACTTCATAAACCAAACACTCTCGCCCAAAACGTGAGATAGAGGTTGCAACGCTTATCAGTATTCTAAAGGAGACACAGAGATGTCTATGAGTTTAGAAAAAAGGAAGTGTTGCCGAAATTGATAAATTTCTCTGCATTTATCAATTGGGGCTGTTTTCGAATAGAAACAGAACTGTCATATATACAGACGTGTATATGTGAAGAGCTATCTACAAAAAAGAGATATCATGTTCTATATGATATTCCTTTTTTGGCGGTTTTTTTATTAGCTCCTTTTTCTGTTTCCCTTTTCCTGTAACAGCACCATCCTCATCTATTTGAGATGGTGTTTTTTGTTTTTCTTTCCGATAACTACAGGAATACTTAGGGACTTGTATATCGCTCTTATATGTTTTTACACCTTTCCTAATTTACGAATAAAAAATGGATGAAAGAAGGAATTTGCAATGGAAACGATTGTTCAAAAATTCGGTGGTACTTCTGTCGGAAGTATCCAGCGCATTCAACATGTAGCAGATTTAATTATTGAAGAATATGAACGAGGGAACGGTGTTGTCACTGTTGTATCTGCAATGGGAAAAAGCACAGATGAGCTTGTTGCACTCGCTACCGCTATTAGTGAAAATCCGAGTAAACGTGAAATGGACATGCTCCTAACAACTGGCGAGCAAGTAACAATTTCCTTATTAACAATGGCATTGCAAGCAAAAGGATATCAAGCTATTTCACTAACGGGCTGGCAAGCTGGTATTACAACTGAATCTGTACACGGAAGCGCAAGAATCACTGATATTAACACAGAACGTATTCAATCCTATTTACAAGAAGGTACGATTGTAATCGTTGCTGGCTTCCAAGGATTAAGTGGAGAGAACGAGATTACTACACTTGGCCGCGGCGGTTCTGATACAACTGCTGTCGCATTAGCAGCTGCGCTGAAAGCGAAAAAATGTGATATTTATACAGACGTCACAGGCGTTTACACAACTGATCCACGCGTTGTAAAAGACGCATATAAATTAGATGAAATTTCTTATGATGAAATGTTAGAACTCGCAAATCTTGGAGCTGGTGTACTGCACCCACGCGCTGTTGAATTTGCAAAAAATTATAACGTCGTTTTAGAAGTTCGTTCAAGCATGGAACAAGAAAATGGAACAATTGTAAGGGGAGAATGTAACATGGAACAACAATCAGTGGTAAAAGGTATTGCATTTGAAGATAACATTACACGTGTAACAATGAAAGGGTTAGAACAAGGATCACTTTCAACTGTTTTCTCTACACTAGCTACAGCTCATATTAATGTTGATATTATTATTCAAAGTATTACAAATGAAGGTACTGTACATCTATCCTTCTCTATTCATTCGAATGATTTAAGAGAAACACTCGAAGTATTAGAACAAAATCAAGAAACGCTTCATTATGAATCTGTAGAATATGAAAATCACCTAGCTAAAGTATCTATCGTAGGGTCGGGCATGGTATCAAATCCTGGTGTTGCGGCTAGCATGTTTTCTACATTAAAAGAAGAAAATATTCATATTAAAATGGTAAGTACATCTGAAATTAAAGTATCTGTTGTCATTGATCGCCTCCATTTAGTAGTTGGTGTAGAAGCACTTCATCAATCATTTATGGCAAAAATTGAACCTATGGTACAAATGAATTAATTTGATGTTGAAAATAACAACAAAGAATCTTTCTTTGTTGTTATTTTTTTATCTAGCAAAATAGTATTATGTTACACTATTACATGTGAAATATTTTCCAAATATCTTTTAATAGATTCAAAAAACATGTAAAGGTGGATCCGTAGTGAGAACAGAAAAAATACTTTTAGTAGATGATGAACAAGGCATACTAGATATGTTAGTACTTACACTAAAAAAAGAAAACTTCTCTCATATAACAACCGCTACCAATGGAGCTGAGACATTAACTCTTATTAAAAATCATCCATTCGATATTATCTTACTCGATGTGATGCTACCGGATATTGATGGATTTGAACTATGCAGACAAATTCGAAACTATACAAATACTCCTATTTTATTTGTAACAGCGCGCTCAAGTGATTTAGATAAATTAACAGGACTAGGAATTGGCGGAGATGATTACATAACAAAACCATTTAACCCTTTAGAAGTTGCTGCCCGGATTAACGTCCAATTGCGTAGACAACATATGATACAAGAACTGCACAATGAAGAAAAATTAAACCTACATTTTAAATCCTTTTCTCTATATCCTAGCGAAGGATTGATAACAGTAAACGCTGAACCTATACATTGCACCGCTAAGGAACTAGAATTACTTACTTTCTTATGTACACACCCAAACCGAATTTTTACTGCTGAACAATTGTACGAACAAGTATGGGGATTCACCTCTATGGGTGATGATAAAACCGTCGTCATGCATATCTCTAAATTACGTAAAAAAATAGAAGAAAACCCTAAATCACCTACATACATTGTCAATTTAAGAGGGATTGGTTATAAATTTATCCCACATACGAAGGAGCAATAATATGAAAATTGGTTTCAGATTAGGCTTCCATTTTATTCGCAGTTTATGTATCGGTACTTTTTTTATGAGTATTTTTATGGCAATCTTTATGGAAGGCATACTCCCTCTTATAGGAATAGGAAAAGATGACAAGGATACAGAAGCTCTTATCGTTTTTTCCCTCTTTATATGTACGCTTCTTATCGGCGCCATTGTATATGGGTGGCATATTAGTAAGCCTCTATTCCGGATGATTTCTTGGATTAACCAACTAGCAGAAGGATCCTACGTGACGTCAGCAAACACAAAACAAATGTATAAGAAAAAAACAAGGAAATTAAAAGGGCCGTACCGCCTATATAAAGACGTCTTTCTAAATATAGAGCAATTAACAAATAGATTACGAGAAATAGAAACTGAACGTGAACAACTTGAGAAAATGAAACGGGAATGGATGGCAGGAATCTCTCATGATCTCAAAACACCACTTACCTATATTACAGGATACAGCGCGCTTATGTTATCACCAGATCATACTTGGAGTCACGAAGAAAAAGAAAAATTTTTGCAAGAAATTCAGCAAAAGGGAGATCATATGAAAGAGTTAATTGAAGACTTAAACCTTTCCTTTCGTCTTCAAGATTCACAAATCCCATTAAGAAAAGAAGAAATAAACATCGTTGAATTTACAAGAAGACTGATAGCTGATATAACAAACGATCCACGCTCTCAGCATTATCATTTTAGTTTTGAATCAATCAATACAAACATAATGATTCCAATTGATACAAAATTATTCCACCGTTCTTTACAAAACTTGTTTATGAACGCTATTTTACACAATCCTCCAGAAACAAAAATCCATACCTCTATTCTATTACAAGAAGATATACATATTATAATAGAAGATACTGGCGCTGGCATGGATGAATTAACCGTTCAAAACTTATTTAAGCAATACTATCGTGGGACAAATACAAATGCTTCAAATGAAGGAACAGGCCTTGGGATGACAATTGCTCATAAAATTATAACAGCACACGGCGGGACGATTCGTGTTACGAGTAAAATCGGTACAGGCTCAAAGATTCATATCATACTCTCAAATCGCTAGTCTTCTTCTGAGATTGTCTACATGAAATGAAACTTTCTTCTTTACATAAAAAAACCAATTTCTCCTTTTATAGAGGAGAAATTGGTTTTTTACTTTTTACAAAACTCTTGTATCAGCACCTTATTTTCAACTTCCGAAAAAGATACCTACTAGAGAATAGATAATAATTGTGGAAAATAAAATCGTCATATGAAACAGAGAAAAAATAAACAATGATTTTGCCCATTTCTCTGAATCCATTTTTCTATAACCATAAATACTTAAAGCAAGCCATAGTATGCTTAAAAGAAGTGATACTAACATAAGACCAATACTTAATGACCCTAAAAGAATACTGATAATAATTAAAATCATTAAATACACGTTCGTTTGTATATATGTTCTTTTAACCCCTTTTACTACTGGAAGCATCGGAACCTTTGCAGCTTTATACTCATCATGTTTACGAATGGCTATCGCATAGAAATGAGGCATTTGCCAAATAATCATGATAATAAAAAGACCGATAATAGCTGGATGCGTGATATCCGGATACATAGCAGCCCACCCGATGAGCGGCGGCATTGCTCCTGAAATACTTCCAATTTCCGTGTTATAAATTGTTCTTCTTTTGCTCCACATTGTATATGGTACGACATACAAAAATAAACCTAAAAATCCTAATAACGCTGCTAAATATGTCGTTAGCGCAAGAAATGCTAAACCAGAAATTGTCATGACTATCCCAAGCCATAATACGGCTTTAAAACTGATTTCTCCCGTTACAGTCGGTCTATTTTTTGTTCGTTCCATAATTGAATCAATATCACGATCATACAGATTGTTAAAAGCTCCTGCTGCTCCTATGATTAAAATCGAACCAATCATCGCAAATATAATTTCTGGAATTTTTTCAAATGGGCTAATTTTATATTTATATAAAGCCAATGTCAATCCAGCAAACATCGGGACCAAATTCGATTTAATAATTCCAGTCTTCACAGTTTGGGCTAAAATGTCCGATAACTGTCGTTTCGAATTTGTTAATTCTTTTTTTCTTCCCATGACACTCTGTACTCCTTTTCATCAGGCATTTCTACCATACATATAGTATTAACATACTCCTCGGTATATTAATACTATATGATATGCATGTCAAGAAAAAGAGAGTATATGTTGCGCCTTTGAAGGTTAATCTATGAGAATTTGAAAATACTTGTATAAATATTCCTAAAAAGGTATATTCAGCGAAAAAATATTCTAAACAAATCTGAAATCACCACTCAGAACATATCGTTTTTCATGCCTCCGTTATTTTTCATGCCTTAATTCAATCTTTCCTGTCATAGAATGCACGGTTAACTTTGTATCATTTTCTTTTCCAGTTCCTATATGACCTTTTACTTTATGATCGTTCCCTTTTTCACCAGTTGAAAGTGAAAATTCATTTTTGATTTTCCCCGCAGGTGTCGACAAATCAACCTCAAGACTTGTCGGCTCTTTTCTCAATTTTATATTTACATTAGATGATTCCGTTTTTATTTTACTTTCATTTTTTAGATTTGAAGCAGCGGATACATTCACTTCTCCTGTATTGTTTTGAATATCGAAGCTTCCCTCCACTCCTTGTAACGTAATCCCTCCTGATTCAGAAACCCCTTTTATACTGTTTCCTTTATAATCTTTTATTGTCATATCACTTGAATCGCTATACAAATTCAATTGCTTTGATGTTATATTCTCTCCTATTACTTCTCCTGATTCTGTTTTAATATCTATTTTTTCATATACTTTTTCGGGGAGGTATATATATATGTACTGTAGCTGTTTTCAAATTCACAATAGACGACGAATTCTCTGTAATAATCTCTAGTTTCTCCCCATCTTCTTTTACTTTTAGATCTTTCATCTCTCCTGTATCCACCTTAATATCTTTTCCTGTTGTAGAGTGAAGTTTAATATTTTGTCCTACTGTTTTTACATAAATCTCATTTATATTTTCTGCAGCGAACTTTTTGGAGACTGGTGCTTCATTCCCTTTCTCATCACAAGCTACTAAACTCAAAATCATTGTACTTATAAATGAAAACAAATATATTTTCTCTTTGATAGTTCTCATTCCGTCACTCCTTCTTGGCTATTTATTTAAATATTAGCCGTAACCTTCCCATTTGCTGCAATTGTCCAACCAATGCGACACATAGTAATAAAATAGATAGCGTAATATACATAATCACATATGATGTTGATATTCCTAAAAAATCTACATATGGAAGATGATTCACTGGCCCTAAATACCATAAAAGCATATACACCACTTCAAACAATTTACGTGTCCTACTCCATACTCCAAATGCTAAGGCTAGCGTTGGAATAAATACTATACCGCTAAGCCAAGAAAGCAAGAACGAAATATCTTCAATTAATATAAATTGAATGATAACACCACTAGAGATAATAAAACCCACTATAATACCTGAAATCCATGTTGCAAAAAACTTATAAAATGGAGAACAACTCGACATAATAATTTGATCCGTACCGTAGTATGTTTCTCTCGTCATCATCTGTGACCAAATTGCAATGGGCCAAATTAGAATGAGAGATATCCACTCTCTTGCTATATGTACTGGGCATATCAAGCCAAATGCTATAAACCCAGCTGCAAGAACGTACCACCAAACTGTAAAGCCTTTTAACATAATAGATAACTCCGCTTTGATTAATAGAAACATGTTTATTCCTCTTGTCTTCTTAATCGTAGTAAATATAAAATTGTTCAAATTTTTCTCATTCACAATGGCAGACTGATATTTCTTCTCAAACTCTTCTTCCTTTTCCTTCACTTTAGAGCATGTACGAAATCTATTAAAAATAAGAGAAGTGATCCAAATGAATAAAAGCGCCACCCCAAGCCAAGTCAAGCTTACGACAAATATTCCAGGATTCCAATCTACTCCATTCCAATCAAATGTTCGTATCGTTCCCTCAACAGGGTTATATCCAAATCCTCCCCCGCCATTTTCTTTTAAAAATCCATACTCGCTAACCGCATCATGTATCATATCTGAACGGATCATTCCTAAACCAAATACATCTAAATAACGATTTGGTACTTCAAAAGACAAAATCGCTAATAACACCCATAAGAAAAAGAATACGATATTACCGATTACACCATTCAAACCAGGAAATACATCAAAAAAGGTTGTTAACGCAGCAAGAAGCAGAAGTGAAGGAAACACAATATAAATAAGGGGGTACAAATAACCACCTAATTGAAATGAAAGATCTTCTCCACGTATAAATTGCATTGCGATAAAAGCAACAATTAATACCATCTCAATCACTACTAATACAATAAAATTAGAAATTGTTTTCCTAAAAATATATCGAAAATTGCTTATCGGTGAAGCAGCAATTAATTCCCCGACACCTAATCGCTGCTCGTCTGAAATTTGGCTCCTTAATACATAAAAGCCGAGTAACCAAATAAATAAAGCAGATGTCATCGCCCCCATACCACCAAGCCAATTTGAATTATAAATCCCCCTCACTCCGCCAAGATAAAATACTTCATATCCCGCTGAGGCTGCCGGTACACAGGCATATCCAAAAAGAATCGTTACACCGATTACAATTAAAAATGAATAACTTCTCATTTGTTTTCTAACATCATTTTTAATAACGTAAAATAGATTATATACATTGTTCAATTCGGGTTCCTCCCTTCGCAGAAACATAATACAAATAAGCATCTTCTAAAGAAGCTGGGATCATACGTGCCGCCTTACTAGGAGCATGAACCGAAATAATCCGAGCATGAATGCCATCAGTCCGATGAACAGCACCACTTACTATATATTTCTTTTGAACATGGTGTAGTTCTGAAGCTGGGATCACCTCTTCCCAAACTTTTCCCTCGACACGTTTTAATAATTGTTCAGGTTCCATATGAGCTAATACATTTCCTTTTGATAGTAAAGCAATATTCGTTGCACTAGATTCAATATCTGTTACAATATGCGTTGATAAAATAACAATTCTATCTGCAGAAAGAGTTGACAATAAATTTCGAAATCTAATTCTTTCTTCAGGATCCAATCCTACTGTTGGCTCATCTACAATTAATAGTTTGGGATCATTTAATAAAGCTTGTGCAATGCCAACTCTTTGTCGCATTCCTCCAGAGTAGTTACCTAATAGTCGTTTTCTATCATTCGTTAAATTCAGTGCTTCAAGTAGTTCATTAATTCGCTTTTTTAAAGAGTTCATGGCTAAACCTTTCATCGCTGCGATATACTCTAAAAACTCAACCGCATTCATATTTGGATATACCCCAAAATCTTGTGGTAAATAACCAAGCTGTGAACGTAACAACCTTGGTTTCTTTTGAATGTTTCCCCCATTCCATATCACACTACCATTCGTCGGTTGTTCAATTGTTGCTAATATACGCATAAGAGTAGATTTCCCTGCCCCATTTGGTCCTAAAAGCCCTAATACACCAGGCTTTACATGTAAACTACAATCATTCAACGCTACTTTCCCGCCGTACCGTTTCGTTACATGATCAATTATTAATTCCATTCCTGTTTCCCCCTCACCTTATGAAATAAGTGCAAGTTTTTTCACTTACGTTTTCTTATTTTCATTGTAGGTGGTGAAAGTAAAATCTAAGTAAAATCTAGAGAAAATCATCTTAAAATATACATTGAAACTTAAATCATTGGGAATATTCTTCATCCCCTACTAATTATCAGCCCGTACTAACCCGGACTTTATTGTCTGGTCACCTCTCACCTCATTTTTTTCACTGAATTACGAGGTAGGAGTTTTACTGTTAGTTTATATGAGATAAAACTTCTAAAACTCAATGTACGTTCTAAAAAAAGATTCCGAAACAGATTATTTTTGACTCTGTTTCGGAATCTTTTTTCACACCTTATTCCTTTCGACAATAATTCTTAAAACCTAAAATATAGAATGTAATAACAAAACTACTAACAACCAAAACATTCCTATTTTTCCCTCTACAAAACTCTTTTCAATTATAGAATAACATGCTGTGATGATACCTATTGAAATATATGCCAAATTAATGATTTAATCTGTTCCTACATACATATTTCCCTTATGTTTTTCATGGTATTTAATCACCTATATAATAAAGTAAATCTTTAATCAATAGGAATTTACCGCCCATTAATGTATAATAAAGTACAAACATCAAACAAATTTATATTTTCTCAAATACAAGCAAACATGTACTATTTGGCAATGCTATTTGTTCACCTTGCTCATCAAATAATGTAACTTTCGATGATAAATGTTCTATATAGCCTTCTAAAAGGTACTGCTTTGCTTCGATTACTTTTACATTCTCTGAACCTACAACATTCTCTACAAAGTCAATATACTCTTGAAGGGTAAATACACCAAATTGTTCCTGTACTTCATGTGGGTATGCTTCCTCCCCCCACGTATACGTATATAAGAATTCCATTGCATCGTTAACCGGCATCCTTACTTGATCCACGTCTAATGTATTAACTTGAATTTGTCTTCCTTTAAAATCACGTTGATAGTTTTTTAAGAAAGGCATTGCGGCTTCATCATGAAACTGCAATTCACACCATCCTTCACCTTCTGTTTTTACTCCATCACGAATAATCCAACGTCCCCCAGGAGTCAATATTTGAAATACACTCTTCACTAAACGTTCCATTGTTGCAATATTAAACTTCTTACCTTCTGTTTCTCCATAAGAAAAGATTTCATGATTCACTGAGCCACAATGAACTGTAGAAATACTTTCCGGATGAAATGTTTCTGCAAGATGTAAAGCATCGCCTAGTTTAACTTCCCAGTCGTAGCCTTTTTCGTATTTATCATTTGTTAACTTTTCAATTACATTTCGTGACAAATCTACACCAATAACCGATTTATCCGGATAAACTTCTTTAAATTTATTCATCATTGCGCCCCCACCGGGACCAATTTCTACTATTATATCTCCTACTACATATGGAAGAACCGCAACTTTATCATCTACACTCCCATTCATATGCGAAAGATATTCGTCCTCATTTTCCAACCGATCAAAAACATCCCGGCGTAAGCCAAATATTTCACATAACATCATGACTGCTTGTTCATAATGAGCATTATTTTCTTTTTTACAAGCTAAACAAAACTCGATGAGTGTTTTTCCAACTTCACTTGTTCCAAAACCAATTGTTAATACATTTTCAGTTTCCTTTAATTCAGGATACATTTCTGATTGAAGAGTTTGAGTCATATTTAACAATTCTACTATTGATACACTTCGCAATACTTTTTCAATTGCTCGTTTCGTATAAATATTTAAGTATTTTTCCCCCTCTCTCTCATAATACAATGCGTCCATAAGAGGCTGAAAACTGATATGATCTACATTCTTCTCAGTAATACGTTGGTAGGCTAATGCAAATACTTTCACGAACTCTTCAAAACTAAAATGAGTTAATGCTGCTTCTACATACCAAAGGTCATAATTAAATACAACTGTAAACATTTCTTCTAACCTATCATTCATAATTGAATCATATTCTTGAACAAAATATGTATGATTAGGTGAAGCATTCGTACGTAACCGCCGAATTCGTTCCTTTACACTATATTCAATCAGTTCTCCAGAAAGTATTTGTTCAATACGTTCATATACCTCTCCTTTTACTCTTGTCCATAACTTATCCGATACCCCAGTAATAATACATTCATTTAAAACACGAAGCACATCACGCAGTTCATCTTTTTGAATCACACCTTGCTTCCATAATCTTACCAATTCGTCATGAGAATTCATGGATACTTCTCCTCGTAATACTTGCCCTATTAATCCATGTGTACGAATAAGTGTAAACGTTACATCATCATATGGAAAATAGCGTCTATAAATATAAGCTGAATCTTCATTATGTGCTAAAAACGATACCCCCAAATCCTTCCACTTCTTGCGCTGCGTTACAGAACCACACTTTGATACTTCACTCCAGCACAATACAGTTTCTACACGAGCACGAATACCATATGAAACATTCATTTTTTCTAAATGCCTTAGCGTCCGTTCCACATACTCTAATACACTCCGGTAATTTCTTTCTATACTTACTGTCCCATATTCTTCTAATAAAAACCCTAACCATATATTTGCTTCTTTCGTATATATGTTTCCGTTTCTTGCTTCTTCTATTGCATGTAAACTATGTAGCATACTCTTCTCCCCTTTTGGTTACTCAATGCACATTCTGTCAGAGACATCTATAAAGCAAATGCGTAATCTGCACCCTAATAGACTCATGATTCCATACATGTTATTTCAAACTTCAGTCTAGCATACAATAGCTGTTATTTCTTTTGATCATGTACGGTATTCCAATTTACGAAACGTAAAAAAACATCCAAAAATATCATGTGTCTCTTTTCTTCTGCTTTATCTTCAACAGAAAAAGATAACCTTTGATATTTCGGATGCTTTTTTGAAGAACTTCACACTTCAAAACCATTAAAAAGGTAAAGCGAATTTAAATCATTCTTTTTGTAGACTTACAAATCGTCATGTTCAAAAAATAATTCAATTCATTTTTCATTAAAATAAATGAATGTTTTCCTTCTTACATGCCTCACGCATTTCATCAGGCCATACAGAAGATTGAACTTCACCGATATGCGCTTTACGTAAGAAGTACATGCACATTCTTGATTGCCCAATACCACCACCAATTGTAAGTGGAAGTATGTCTTCTAAAATACCTTTATGGAAATCGTAATCACGTTTGAAATCTTCACCTTTCTTTGTTAACTGCTCATCAAGTGATTTACTATCAACACGAATCCCCATTGATGATAATTCAAATGAAGATTGTAGTACTGGATGCCAGAATAAGATGTCCCCGTTTAATTTCCAATCATCGTAGTCAGATGCGCGTCCATCATGTTTTTCACCAGAGCGAAGTGCATCACCAATTCCGATAATAAAGACTGCACCGTGCTCCTTCGCAATGGCATGCTCACGATCTTTCGGTGTTAACTCTGGATATTTATCTTCTAATTCTTGAGACGTAACAAATACGATATCTTCTGGTAAATACTTTCCAAGGAACGGGTATTTTTCAAACAAATAATCTTCTAAATCTTTGAATATTCCATAAATTGTTCGTACTGTTTCTTGTAGGTAATCCACTGTACGCCATTCCTTTTGAATGATTTTTTCCCAATCCCATTGGTCAACATAAATCGAATGCGTTGCATCAAGTTCCTCATCACGGCGAATCGCGTTCATGTTTGTATATAACCCTTCACCAACTTCGTAACCATATTCATGCAGTGCAAGTCGTTTCCATTTCGATAGTGAATGAACAATTTCTAATTCTTCTCCCGAATGAAGCATATCAAATTCAATTGGACGTTCTACACCGTTTAGGTGATCGTTTAGACCTGATTCTTTCGTTACGAATAGTGGTGCAGATACGCGGAATAGTCCAAGACGTTTTGCTAATTGATCCTCAAAAAATGTTTTAACTTCCTTAATTGCGATTTGTGTCTCTCTTACTGTCATTAATGATTGATACATGTTAGTTTCCTCCTAAAATGTTTGGATGTAGTGAAAAGAAGCCAACAAAAAAAGCCCTTCTTTCCCAAAAAAACTGGGACGAAAGACTTTGGTTCCGCGGTACCACCCAAATTAGCAACAGAGGTTGCTCACTTATTCAGTACGGAGATTAGAGAAATCTCGATACTGTTCTTCTTGTAACGGCGAAGTTCCCGGCTAAGTCTACTTTCCCCTAAAGGATTTCGGTTAGCGACTCCAGGAGGTTCTTCATAACAGGCTTCGTATCAGGCTCACACCACCCCTGACTCGCTTTGACTACGTCCTACTACTACTCGTCCTTTCACAGTCGTTTTGTTGTCACATCTCTGAAACATTTTATTAATGAATATTCTATACAAAAAAATAAGAAAGTCAACAAAAATTTAAAAATATTTTTCAATTCTTTATTTTATTTCTTTATCGATTCTTTAAAACCTTATGAGAGTTATCGCTTCTTTTGTGGCTTCGCTCCGAAAAACACTTTACCTAAAGTAGCCATCATATACTATGACAAGAAGGGTAAGCGTTCGAAAAATAGAATCCATTGTATTTCTCATCATTTTCAGTTCCTTTGTACTTCTTTTCATATGTATAACGTTCTACAATTTGAATAGATCTATGCAAATTTCGATAATGATTTCATAATACATCAAATTACTGCCGATTTTATGATATACTATATCATTCAGTTGTTTGTTCTGATTCATAACGAATAGGAACAAACATAGTCATAGCTCGAGATTATGTTTCAAAGACATTGACTGCTATCAAAGTAGATTTTTTATAGAATAGTAACGGAGTGATAATATGAGTAAAACAAAAGCAAAGGCTAAGAAAGGTACCGGTCAAGGAACAGGAAGTAAAGGCTGGAACCGTTGGCAATCTAGTGCTAAGAAAAAGAAAAATGCGAAACCTTATAAAAGTAAAGGTACAAAAAAATAACTAAAAACCCTCGTGAAAAGTAAGTGTAAATCATATTTCTGAAATACAGCCTGGGTTTAACTCTACGTATAATTTAATTACAAAAAAGACCATTACTTTAAAATAAAGTTTTTTCAAAAGTACCTATAAATCATATTTATGCAAAAAGCTGCTTCGTATTTAACAAGCAGCTTTTTGCATTTCATCCTTCTTTTTCTGTAACTGGTTTCATATATTTGACGTTCCACATTGAAATCGCTTACGTAATCGTTTTCATCCTATACAATAAAGCTATCAAATCTTAAAGAGGTGGCAAAAATGAGTGCAAAAAAAGCATACGATTTTCTAGCATGTTGTATGGTGGTTAAATCAAACGTCGATAGACGATTATGGAATAGAATTGAAACAAAGAGAGAGGGCGGGATAGTATGAAAAAATCACCTACTAATCCATGGCTTATTGTCCTCGGTACAGTCATTGTACAAATGGGACTTGGAACGATATATACATGGAGCTTATTCAATCAGCCTTTAGTGAGTAAATACGGATGGAGTCTTAACGCTGTTGCTATAACCTTCTCAATCACTAGCCTTTCTTTAGCATTTTCAACCTTATTTGCGAGTAAATTACAAGAAAAATGGGGACTTCGCAAACTCATTATGATATCTGGATTAGCACTAGGAATTGGATTAATACTTAGTTCACAAGCTTCCTCATTACTAATGCTTTATGTACTAGCAGGAGTTGTTGTAGGTTATGCAGATGGTACAGCTTATATTACTTCACTATCCAATTTAATAAAATGGTTTCCAGGGCGTAAAGGTTTAATTGCTGGTATATCTGTCTCTGCATATGGTACGGGTAGCCTAATATTTAAATACATTAACGCAAAGTTGATTGATTCAGTTGGTGTATCGCAAGCGTTTATATACTGGGGTTTAATTGTTACAGCTATGATAGTAATTGGTGCTTGTTTGATCCATCAAGCAGCTGAACAAAATACGGCTCATGAAACAAATAGTCAAGACTATACAAAAAAAGAAATGCTGCGCACAAAAGAAGTGTATCTGTTATTTATTATGCTATTTACATCATGTATGAGTGGCTTATACTTAATTGGCATGGTAAAAGACATCGGTGTTCAACTTGTAGGGCTTAGCGCAACAACAGCTGCCAATGCTGTCGCTATGGTTGCAATCTTTAATACAGCTGGTCGAATCATTCTGGGACCGTTATCAGATAAAATCGGTCGTTTAAAAATTGTTACCGCAACATTTATCGTGATGGCTACATCTGTCTTCGTTCTCAGCTTTGTAGATTTAAATTATGGCATTTATTTCGTCTGTGTAGCAAGTGTTGCGTTTTGCTTCGGTGGAAATATCACTATTTTCCCAGCTATTGTTGGTGATTTCTTCGGTATGAAACACCATAGCAAAAACTACGGAATCGTGTATCAAGGCTTTGGTTTTGGAGCACTCGCAGGTTCCTTTATCGGTGCACTTTTAGGTGGATTCAAACCTACCTTCATGGTAATTGGCGTATTGTGTGTCGTTTCACTTATTATCGCTATTTTCATTCAACCACCTAATCAGCAAAAAGAAACACAAGAAAATTATCGTAGTGCGGCGTAAGCATTCCGAATTTTCATTTCATGATACTTACGTTCATAATAAAAAAGCGATTCTTTCATCAATAAGAAAGAATCGCTTTTTTTACTATGTTAAACCCTAAGAATTCCCCTAATCTCTTCTTCTGTAATAGAGGAGAATTTTTCTTGTCCTGGCTCAATCACTTCTGCAATTAAATGCTTCTTACTCTCTTGTAGCTCATTCATTTTTTCTTCAATTGTACCATGTGCTACTAATTTGATTACTTGTACAGTATTCTTTTGTCCCATTCGATAAGCACGATCTGCCGCTTGCTGTTCGACTGCAGGATTCCACCATAAATCGTATAATATAACAGTATCAGCCCCAGTTAAATTCAGCCCTGTACCGCCTGCCTTTAAAGAGATAAGAAATAAATCGCCTTCCCCCTCATTAAATCGATTGCATAGTTCTACACGCTCAGCTGACGGCGTATTCCCATCTAAATAGAAATATGGTATAGCTTGACGATTCAATTCACGTCCAATAATGGAAAGCATCTTCGTAAATTGCGAAAAGATAAGAATTCTTTTCCCAGTACTTCTGCACTCCTCTACAATTTCGAGTAGTTGTTCAAACTTAGCTGAACTTCCTTTGTAATCGTCTACAAACAAACCTGGGTGACAACAAATTTGTCGAAGTCTCGTCAAACCAGCTAAGATTCTAATTTTATTTTTACGCAATGTATCTTTATCTAAATGCTTTAACGTTTCTTCTCTCAATTTCGCTAAATAAGCTGCATATAATCGTTTCTGTTCTGGAAGTAATTCTGAAGACTGCAAGTGCTCAATTTTCTCTGGCAACTCTTTTAATACATCTTCTTTCAAGCGACGCAATACGAACGGCTTCACCCGCTTTGCGATGCTCTCGCGCCTTAAATCTCCAAACTCTTTTCTTCCTGGAAGCAATTCCGGGAATACTACATTGAAAATAGACCAAAGTTCCTCTAAAGAATTCTCGATAGGCGTTCCGGTCAGTGCAAAACGATACTCTGCTTGAATCGTTTTCACTGCCTTTGCGGTTTGCGTCATATGATTTTTAAACGCTTGTGCCTCATCAAGAAATAACGTATGAAACGGCTGGGCATATAGCCTTACATCCCTTCGTAATAAAGGATATGACGTAATAATGACGTCATACTTTATAGAATCTTTTAAAATCTTTCGGCGCTCCGCCTGATTCCCATCTACAATAACAGCTCGTATATTTGGAGTGAATTTTTTCAACTCACTCAACCAGTTATAAACTAAAGAAGATGGTGATACAACTAGTACAGGTAGTTTCTTCTCTCGAATTTCAGGTAAAACCGAAGCGATAAAAGCAATACTTTGCAGCGTTTTTCCGAGGCCCATATCATCTCCTAAAATACCACCAAAACGGTAATGTGCCAGTGTTTTCATCCACTCGAATCCCTCTTTTTGATACTCTCTAAGCACTGAAACTAAAATGTCTGGTGCAGCGAATTTCATATTTTTAGGGTTTCGAATGTTTTCCATTAATTCTTGAACGGATTGATCTAAATTGAGAACATTTCCTTCTTGAAGTGAGCTCATCCATTTCACACTGCGCACAAGAGGTACTTTCACTTCTTCTCCTTTTAGAAATTCCTTGCGAATACCCGATTCCTTTATAAACTGATTCACTTCATTAAATTCTTTGCTCTCAAGCGATAGTAAAGAACCGTTTGCTAACCGATAATATTTCCGTTTCTCCTCAAGCGCTGCCAATACACTTTTAATTTCAGCTTCTGGAATCCCCTTTATATCAAAACGAAATGCTAACCAATCAATTCGTTCTTTCCGCCTCACTCTTATAAGAGGTCCACTGTTCCCTCGATGAATACGCAATTTAATAGCCGTCGTTGCATAAATATCAAGTAAACTCTTTAACGTTGGGACAACATGGTATAAGAAATGATATTCCGCTTCTTCATTGTGCATAAAATAACCGCCTTCAGTCTTCGCAAAGGCGCTAGCATTCATAATCTCTAAAATTTCTCGTTCTTTTTTCTCATCCCGATTGAAGACAGAAGGTTGTCCATCCTCTTCTAACGGATTGATAACCACATTTCCATATTGAAATTCTAGTCCTGCTAATAAGCGATTTTTAACTCGGTCTAAAAATAGTTTCGCTTTCAAAGGAGGTGTTTCCACACGCTCCGATATAACCTCGTCAACTCGAACATTTCCTAGCTTCATTAAACCTGGTACTACCTTCGCTACAAAATGCTCCATTTTCTCAGCAGAAATATGAAATTGATTACTACGAGAACGATTCATCATTCTTTTTAATTCAATGAGTCGCTTACAATCTTCCATGTTTAAATGATATAGCTTCCCTTCAAAAAGAGCATAACCATATGTATCCATTACTTCAACTTGTTGTAATCCATCAATCTGAAGTGTATACCCTTCATTTGTCCCTTTATTGAACTCAAAATCTAAGGGTAGTAACCCTTTTGAGACATGTACACCATGAAATGATTTCCCATCATAGTGTAGCCTTACAAATGAAGTACTAGAAAGCAGAGAAAGCATTTCCTTCCAAGAAGCTGGTGGAATTAAAATCATACTTTCATTTTGTTCAGAGCTCATTTGCAACGATTCTACATACATTTTTTCATTCCGATAAATTTGAATCAGCAGTTGAATAACAGCATCCGTTTCTTGTTGAAAGCTGTAGACCTCTGGTATATACGTAAAATCATTTGAACATATAAAAGGCTCTCTTTGTTCCACTCTATTAAGAAACTCTCTAATTTTATAAACAGGATATAATTTCTCTAACTTTACCTGAATCCCAAACAACGTTCCCCCACTTTTTGAAGCAACTGGAGTACAAACGAATTCCACATCTAGTATTTTTCGTGTATCAAATCGATGCTGCTTACTTTTTGGTCGTAGCGGCTTTTCATCAAATAAATCCAACATGCCATTCGCTAGTTGAGTATCTCGAGCGTTCGTGGAATTCTTTTTTGAATTAGCTTCTAATGACCCACCACCTTGTTGAAAATTATTTATATATAGTAATGCAGCTGCAATATGTTGACAGTATGTATGAAAAGAAGCTAGTGAAGGGCAAGTGCATTCCCCAACAACATCACCATTACCACCAGTTTCTATCTTGACATAGAAATCTTCGTTTCCTTTCACTATTGCCTCGCAAATATTTCTCTCAGCATTATAATTTGTAATATCAACCTTGTTCGTCTTATAATAGGCCTCACCTTTTTTATATGAGGTTTCTCCACATAACTGTTTAACTATTGTTTTATTTAATGTAAAGCTCATTATTTTGACCCTTCCCTAAATATAAAAATTTATCTTTCTTAACGTTATATAAAAAAAACATTAGAATACAAGCATTTCTAATGTTTTTTATCTACTCTTATACAACATTTTACATGCATACACAGTAATATCAAACAGCAATTCCTTAAAACAATCAGTTTAAACTTCAATTATTATAGGAAGAATCATTGGTTTTCTTTTTGTATGTGAGTATACAAACTTTCCAAGTACTTCTTTTATTTCTTTTTTAAGAACATTCCACCTACTAACGTTTTCTTTTTGTAAGTTATTAATGGTTGTTACAACTAATTGGTTAATGCTCTGCAAAAATTCTTCCGAATCACGAACATATACAAATCCACGAGAAATCGTATCCGGACCAGAAATAATTTTTCCTTCTGTTTTACTAAGAGTAATCACTATCACAAGCATACCATCTTCAGAAAGCTGCTTACGATCGCGTAAAATAGCGTTTCCAACATCACCAATGCCCAATCCATCTACATATACATTCCCTGCAGGTATTCGTCTAGAGTTCCAAGCGACTTGCTTCTTTATGTCAACAACATCACCATTACTAATAACAAAAATATTCTCTTTCTTAACGCCAACGGACTCTGCTAATAGGCTATGATGATGTAACATTCTAAATTCACCATGAATAGGAATGAAATATTTAGGCTTCATTAAAGTAAGCATTAATTTTAATTCTTCTTGATAGGCATGTCCAGAAACATGCATTCCCGTTGAACTCCCCGACCCATAAATCACATTGGCTCCCAATAAAAATAAATTATCTATAATACGTGAAACATTACGTTCATTTCCTGGGATAGGAGTTGCAGATAAAATGACAGTATCTTCTGGCAGAATATCTACCTGTCGATAGTTTCCACTGGCTAAACGGGATAAAGCAGCCATAGGTTCACCTTGACTTCCAGTACAAAGAATAGCCACCCTTTCTGGATCCATTTGATTGATCTCATTTGCATCTATTAACATTCCCTCAGGAATATTCAAATAACCTTGTTCTAGAGCAACAGACACTACATTTACCATGCTTCTCCCAAGCAAAGCAAGCTTTCTATTCGTCTTTATAGCTGCATCTACCACTTGCTGTACACGATTAACATTAGAAGCAAAGGTAGAAATAATGACTTTTCTACGAGCTTTGATGAACACTTCTTCAATGCGCTCACCAACAGATCGTTCTGATGGAGTAAATCCAGAACGTTCTGCATTCGTACTTTCAGAGAGTAAAGCTAAAACGCCATCACTTCCGATTTTAGCCATTTTATGAATATCTGGATATTGATTATTTACAGGAGTCAAATCAAATTTGAAGTCGCCTGTATGTACTACAGTACCTTCTGGTGTATGAAAAGCAATACCAAGGCAGTCAGGAATACTATGATTCGTTTTAAAAAATGTCAAACTAATTGAACCAAACTCAATAACCGATTCAGAATCAATAACAAATAGTTGGGTCGAATTTTGAAGCCCATGTTCTTTTAATTTAATACCAATTAAACCGATTGTTAATTTTGTTGCATAGATTGGTACATTCAATTGTTTTAATAGATACGGGATACCTCCAATATGATCTTCGTGTCCATGAGTAACAACTAAACCTCGAATTTTATCCTTGTTTTCTTGCAAGTATGTAATATCCGGGATAATCAGATCAATTCCTAATAAACTTTCATCTGGAAACTTAGAACCGCAATCAATTACCACAATATCGTTTGAATATTGTACGGCATACATATTTTTCCCTATTTCATTTACTCCGCCTAAAGCAAAAATGGATAGTGTATGTTCTACTGTGCTCAAAATTAACCCCCCTATAGGAAAACATTCAAATATATTCGAATAAATATGGAATTCTTTTTTATGATTAACCCATTTAACTAAAGATTATTCTGATTTATAGCCGAATGAATATTTTTTCATAGGAGTATTACATCAATTTTATGTTTATCATTTCCTGTATTTTTTTTTAAGTATCAACACAACCTAATATAGAGCATGTTGATAAATATTTTATCCTTACTTACAAAGTAAAAAATGGAGGGACACTAATGAAACATATTGTGGCCTTATTAATTAAATATACTGCAGTTAGTGCTGTACTACTTATGATATTAGCGATTTTTCAAGATATCTCAATCCCTAGGGTATTGTTTATTTCTTTAGCAATTACAGGCGCAGCCTATTTAATAGGAGATCTGTTTATTTTACCTCAGTATGGAAATACGGTTGCTACAATTGTAGATTTTGGATTGAGTTTTTTAGGAATCTGGGTATTGATTTATCTTCTTACAAATATAGATCTAACTCGTAATATTACAGCATCCTCCTTTTGGGCGGCTCTTCTCATTGGTATAGTGGAAATATTTTTTCATATTTATATGAAAAGAATGGTTTTGCATGAAGGTGGAGATTTACGCACGTCATCTAACATACATCATCGTGATAAGTATGCTATGGAATTTTCAGATGAATATGTGGATCATTCTAAAATACCAAAAGTGCATTCACCTGAAAAAATGGAAGATAAAAATGCTAAACTAAAATAAAAAAAGGTCTTTTTCCATTCCAAAAAGACCTAATCCAATTATATTTTTTAAAAGGATAGCTAAAAACATAATTATTTCCTACCCTGGCTATCCTCTTCTTATTCTTTACATAATGTGCAACATTTTTATCCCGCATTAACGGGCAGTAATACTCCCACCTCAAAATTCGGCAGGAGCACAGAAGTTAGGTGGGAGATAAACTACCCGTAAAAGCCCGATTGGTGAGGGCTAATAATCAGTGAGGGATGAAGAAAACCCCCACTGATTAAAGTTTCACTTTATAAATGCTCTCTTTTATCAAGTGATTTATAAAATTTAATATAACCTCACAACGCAACCCTCTCTTATATGAGATCCTCAATTTCTTTAATTGCTTCATATCCAAAATACATCCCAACCAAAACTAAAACAACTCCAGCAAAAATAGAAATCCATTTCATTATACGGTTATTTACAAACCTTCTTCTAAAACACATTTACATTCAATTATACCCTTTTACCACCGCAAAACAACGAAAATTCAGGATTTTACCCACAAAAAGAAGATGCTCATTTAGAAGCATCCTCTATTCTATCTCCATTAATCTCTTTGCCTCAAAATACAGCACTTGAATAAACTTTTTCGTATTAATTCTTATATGCCCTGATGTTGTTAGCTCTTCTTTCGTCATTTCTGTCATACGCTTACGAACAATGGTAAAATCAAAAAACTTCGGCGCATAGCCTTCAAACTTCGGATTTGAAAAATCTGTTAAACCAAGGGAAGCTAGATGGTTCAAAGATTGATAAATCGCTCGACGCACTCTTTGTTCTGAAGCCTTTCTTTCTTTATCAATTTCTGCTTCTGAGGCCGTCCCTCCTAATTTTTTGACCGTAATATAATGAAAAATGTCTTTCAGTGCTGGAAAACCATATTCAAATGTTTTTTCTTTTTCTTGGCCTAATAAATATTCCAGCATACTCAGTAAATCTTTACCTCCATTCTCTCCAGCGATTCCGAGTTCCGATAATAAATAACGACCTGAGTCCGCTATTTTTTTCTCTTCTTTCACGGGTTCATTTCGAACTTGTGGTTGTTCCCATTGGAAGACGTTATTCAATGATTTTTGAATATCCTGGATTGATCGTTCTAACCGAATACGTTCCATCACCTTTCGTACAACAGATACAACCTCAATTTTATTCAATGGTTTTGTAATATAATATTCAACTCCAAAAGAATAAGCTTCTCCAATTAATTGTTTCGATTCAACTTGAGAAATCATAATCACTTTTCCTGTAAACGCCGGTAGAATATGACGTACTGTTTCAATTCCATCCCGAATTGGCATTAATAAATCAATAAATAAAATATCTACCTTCTTAAAATTTAGCTGATCCGCTTCAACAAAAGCACCATCTTCCGCTTCTCCTACCACTTCTCCAAGATCCTCATCTTCAATAATTTGTGATAGCATAGAGCGGAAGACTTCATCATCATCTGCGATGTAATAAAACATCCCATCATCCTCCCCTGGTTAAACTAGACACAGGTAAACGTACGACAAACTTACATCCTCTTTCATTTTCTCCGTCTTCAAGGCTCACTTCTCCTCCTAGTTCTGTAACCATCTCTTTTATATAGGACAAACCTATTCCCGTTGACGGTGTCCCTGTTTGATCATACTTCGAAGTAAATCCCGGCTTAAATACTAATTCTTTATATTTTTGTGCAATACCAGGACCATTATCTATTACTTCGAATATTACATTTTCTTCTTGTTTTTTGGCGTGTATTATAATTGCACCAACATCCTCTATTGCCTCTACAGCATTTGCAACTAGATTATTTAAAATTGACAATATAGTGTACACATGATACTCATTATACTCGCCTTCTATACTTTTAGAAAAGGTTATCTCTTTCCCTAATAGCTGAGCATACTTTTCATTTATCCTAACAATCATTTCCGTCAATTCATGACCTTCTATGTATTCAGAAAGATTTTTATCTAATAGAAGCTTTGATAATCCCGCAAAAATTCTTTGATTATCTTTTTTAATTTCGTGTACTTCCCCAGCAATTTTTAATACTTTTTTACTGTGCATTTCTATATCAGTTGTATCATTACTAGCTTGTAAATTTCGATATAATTGATATGCTTCTTGTGTAATTAATTCTGCATTTTGAAGTGTCTTTTTTAAATGAACAGATTCCACGTATAAATTGGAAAGATGCATCAACATCTTTTCATTTTCCTTCCGAACTTGCGCTTCTTTTAATTTCGTCTCATATAAACTCATCATATTTAAGAAACCAAGGGCAAAGAAGCTTCGAAAAACCGCGATAATAATTAATTTATTTATTTCGGAAATCGTAATCGTTGTACCAAGTACTAAAACATGATAAAAAGCTAGTTCTGACATACTGGCTATAATCTCAATTGTAATCCCAAGACATCCAATTACAATTGGTTTTTGATGGAATTTATTTACCCTACATAACGAAAAAAGACTTCCATAAACAAAATAATAAAAAAAGACTGGATAACGCAAATAAAAAGAATCCGTTACATGAAAAGAACCTTGCAACATCCAATCAAGACAAACCCGAAATCCTACTACAGATACTCCAACAAGTAGACCGACTACAGCAGCCGGTATTTTACGTAAAAACAATAGTAAAAAGAAAAAAATTGGTGTTCCAAAACTCACACGAAATGTATCATTAAACGGGTGAAAATTCAGCTCACCAGCAATAGGAACAACAACCATTAAAATAATTAAAATGGACATATCTTTTTTCCATAATTGACTCCAGCTCAAAGATGTCACTTCCCATTTCTGAAATATAGTTTTTCAAAAATTGAAAAAGGAAAGCCCGCTTATGATATAAACGGGCTTTATTTCTATATTGTTACCTTTTCTACTGCTTTTACTTGACGATATTCAGGCTGCCACATTGCTTCTTTCACAGCTTTTCTGATATCGTTATCACTGAGCTCCTCACGAGCAACTCCTTCAGCAACTGCTGCTTTTGCTACTTCAATCGCTACTATCTCTGAGATGTTACGCAGTTCTTCTACTTCTGGAAGAATAGGTGCTCCTGGCTGACTTGTATCTACCATACTTGCCACTGCTTCTGCTGCCGCCGCAAACATACCATCTGTCATTACACTTGCACGAACAACTATTGTTCCAAGCCCAAGACCTGGGAAAATAAGCGCATTATTGGATTGTCCGATCACATACGTTACACCATTATATGTAACTGGTTCAAACGGACTTCCTGTTGCCACTAATGCTCTTCCTTCTGTCCAATGAATTAAATCTACTGGTTTTGCTTCTGCAAGTGGCGTTGGATTAGACATTGGTAAAATAATTGGTCTTTCTACATGAGAAGCCATTTCCTTTACAATTTCCTCTGTAAAGGCACCAGCAACTGTTGATGTACCAATTAAAATTGTTGGTCTTACATGTTTCACAACTTCTGCAAGCCCAATCATGTCCCCTTGCTTCCATTCGTTTACTTCAGGTTCCTTACGTGCGTATGGCACCTGGAAATCAAGAAGATCCTTCATGCTATCTGTAAGTAAACCATTGCGGTCAATACACCAAAATCGCTCGTTTGCTTCTTTCTCTGACAAGCCCGCACGAACCATCGCATCTCGCACCTGATCTGCAATTCCAATTCCGGCTGTTCCAGCACCAAATACAACAACGCGGTGCTCACATAAAGGAACATTAGAAGCTTTCACTGCTGATAATACAGCAGCAAGTGAAACGGCACCCGTTCCTTGAATGTCATCATTAAATGTACATACATCATTACGATATTTATCTAAAATTCTACGTGCATTACGTGAACTAAAGTCTTCCCAATGTAATAGTGCTTTCGGAAACTTATTACACACTGCTTTTACGAATGTATCAATAAACGTATCATAGGCTTCACCTGTTATACGTGGATGGCGATTTCCGATATAAAACGGGTTATTTAATAAATCCTCTCGGTTTGTTCCTACATCTAAAATTACAGGTAATACACGACTAGGATCGATTCCAACTGCTGCCGTATAAACAGCTAACTTTCCAATAGCGATATTAATACCACCAACGCCCCAGTCACCAATTCCTAATATTCCTTCACCATCTGTTACAACGACTAAATCTACATTGTCAGCCGTTGCACCAATGTTAGAAAACGCTTCTTCTATACCAGAAGGATCATTAATGGATAAATAAACTCCACGCGGTTTACGATACTCATGACTATACCTTTGAATCGCTACACCAACAGTTGGCGTATACACAATTGGAAGCATTTCTCGTAAATGATCTGTAAGCAAACGATAAAATAACACTTCGTTACGATCATGTAGCGCTGTTAAGTATACATTCTTTAATAAATCATCCGGCTGCGAACAAAATTGTTCGTATGCACGGCGTGCTTGTTCATCTAATGTTAATACCGCTGGCGGTAATAACCCTTTCAGTCCTAACTCTTCTCTTTCTTCTTTCGTGAAAGCGACACCTTTATTTAAAAGTGGCGTTGCTAATACTTCTACTCCTCTTAATGTTGTTTCTAACGCACCATTAGAAGAAACTGTAAATTTACTCATACCATCCCTACCTTTATTCATATATACCATTTCTATATTGTAAACAAAAAAGAGGGGAATGTCCCCTCTTCTTTTAATTTTTCTTTAGAAGAGTTGCTCCCGCAATCCCCGGATGTGTCATTTCATATGGATCTAAAATTAAATCTAATTCTTCTTGTGATAATACACCATTTTTCACACAAAGTTCTCTAACAGATTGTCCAGTTGCAATTGCTTCTTTTGCAACGCGAGCTGCTGCTTCATAACCAATATGAGGATTCACAGCTGTAATAATTCCTACACTTTTCTCAACATATTCTTTCAAGTGTCCTTCATTCGCTTCAATTCCTTTTAGACAATTATCTGTAAAGGCACGGAAACCGTTATTCATAATGCTAATGGATTGAAGTAAGTTAAAGACAAGTACCGGCTCCATAACATTTAGTTCTAATTGACCAGCTTCTGAAGCAAGACAAATCGTATGATCATTTCCGATTACTTGGAACGCAATCTGGTTAATCACTTCTGGCATAACAGGGTTTACTTTCCCTGGCATAATAGATGAACCTGGTTGACGAGCTGGAAGCATAATTTCTGCTAATCCAACACGCGGACCTGACGCCATTAAACGAAGGTCATTTGCAATTTTAGACATGTTCATCATACATACTTTCAGCGCTGCTGATACTTCCGTATACGCATCCGTATTTTGCGTTGCATCTACTAAATCTTCCGCTCCAACAAGAGGTAACTCACTAATTGAAGCTAAATGTTTCACTACTGCTTCAATGTACTCTGGATCTGCATTTAATCCTGTACCAACTGCTGTCGCCCCCATGTTCACTTCATATAAATGTTGACGAGATTGCTTAATTCGTTTTATATCGCGTTCAAGTACACGAGCGTACGCTTTAAATTCTTGCCCAAGACGAATTGGCACAGCGTCTTGTAAATGTGTACGTCCCATTTTAATCACATGATCAAATTGCTCTGCTTTTAATTCAAATACATCTTGCATATAGCCCATTGTTTGCAATAATACTTCTAGTGCATTTAATGTCGCAATGTGAATTGCTGTTGGAAATGCATCATTTGTTGATTGCGCCATATTTACGTGGCTATTTGGACTAATATAGTGATAGTCTCCCTTTTCCATCTCTAATAATTCAAGAGCACGATTGGCAATGACTTCATTTGCATTCATATTCATAGAAGTTCCTGCGCCGCCTTGAATTGGATCAACGATGAAGTGATCATGCCATTTCCCTTCAAGAATTTCTTGTGCAGCTTCGGCAATAGCACCGCCTTTTTTTAGTTCCAATCTTCCTACATCTACGTTCGCAAGTGCCGCTGCTTTTTTCACAATCGCAAACGCTTTAATTAGACCATCATGAATTTTATAGCCTGTAATTGGGAAGTTTTCTACAGCACGCATTGTTTGAACCCCATAATAAGCATGCATTGGTACTTCTTTTTCACCTAAAAAATCTTTTTCAATTCGTACATTTTTGGTAGTTTCAGTTAATGTTGCCAACATTACCACTCCTTATCTATTTTCTTATGCCGCTTCTGTTTGCTTGACAGTTTCTACATATTGTTTTGCTTTATCATGATCAAATTCGCCTTCCCATTTCGACATAACAATGGCTGCTAATGCATTTCCCAGCACATTAACAGACGAACGAATCATATCTAAAATGCGGTCAATACCAGCTATTAACGCTATACCTTCTAATGGCAATCCCATTGAACCTAATGTTGCTAATACTACAACAAATGAGGCACCGGGAACCCCTGCCATACCTTTTGACGTTAACATTAAAACGAATAATAATGTTACTTGCTCCGTTAACGACATGTGTACACCATACATTTGCGCGACGAATAATGCTGCTAACGCCTGATAAATAGCCGATCCTGTTAAGTTAAACGTATAGCCCGTTGGAATAACGAAAGATGCAACTGCCTTCGGACAACCAAACTCTTCCATTTTTCTCATTATATTAGGTAAAACAGCTTCTGAACTTGCTGTTGTAAACGAAAGGATAAGTTCTTCTTTTAAAATTTTCATTAAGGTGAAAATATTTACACCTACCATACGTGCATTAATCCCTAATACAACAATAACAAATAGTATAACAGTTACATACACAGCTAGCACTAACTTTCCTAAAGGAAGTAGTGTTGCCACACCAAATTTTGCAACCGTGACAGCGATTAGTGCAAATACGCCAAACGGAGCAAATTTCATAACTTGGTTTGTGACCCAAAACATTGCTTCGAGTACACCTTCAAAGAAATTAAAAACTGGCTTTCCTTTCTCACCAATTGCTGCAACTCCTAAACCAAATAACACCGAGAAGAAAATGATTGGTAATAAATCACCTTGTGCCAGTGATTCAAATACGTTTGTCGGTACAATATGAACAATGGTTTCCGCAAAGCCTTTTTTCTCTGTTGCATCAGCTGTTTCCTTATATGATGAAATGTCACTTTGCTGTAAGCTATTCATGTCAACACCTGTTCCCGGTTGGAACAAGTTCGCCGCGATTAATCCCATTAAAATCGCAATTGTCGTGATAATTTCAAAGTAAAGAATTGTTTTACCACCTAGTTTTCCTAGCTTCTTCATATCCCCTACACCAGCTACCGCAACAACCAATGCTGAAATAACAATCGGCACAACAATCATTTTAATTAAATGAATAAATATATCCCCAATTGGTGTGATATAAGAAATCGCTGTTTTATTGCCATAAAAGATTGCCCCTACCACAATCCCTAACACGAGTGCGACAAATATTTGTGTCGCCAATCCGAATTTTTTCATATGTTTTTCATCCCCTTCATGCGAACGCTTTCAATTTATAATAATAAAAGCTCATTCACATGATATAAGCAAACCTACAAAATCAGACGAAAACCTACAACTTCGTCACAAAAAATTCGAATTTTTTTCTTTAATTATTCATTGACATCCTTTGGCGATAAAAAAGTGAAAATAACATCGATAAAATATCTGACTTCTTCGTATAATCTAAAAGATAAGTTTATTCGAACATAAATAAGATGAAAAGGAGTGAATGTTATGAAGAAACTTAAGAAAGATTTCATTATAACTCTTCCTTTTCTATTTCACTTTCTCGTAAAGGAGCAAAGGCATTCGCCTCTGCTCCTTTTTTATTGAACTTAATATGCTACTAGCATGTAGAAATTTTTTACATGAGCAAAGCAATTAGATCAGGAATAAACTGCCTATAAGAACCCTATATGATGAAGACTAATTCTCAGTGATAGTTACGGACTCCACTGAAAAATGCTTTGCTTTAAATAAGGAGTGATGATAATGAGGCCATACAATCGCGTTTTAATTAAACTCAGCGGCGGCGCTCTCGCTGATCAAGATGGAAATAGTTTCGGTTCCAAACGTTTAGAACATATCGCAACTGAGATTTTATCAATTGTCGATTTAGGTATTGAAGTTTCTCTTGTCGTTGGCGGGGGTAACATATTCAGAGGCAATTTAGCTGAGGAATGGGGAATTGACCGCGTAGAAGCAGACAATATAGGCACATTAGGTACAATTATGAATAGCTTAATGCTACGCGGCGTACTCACAAGCAAGACAGATAAAGAAGTGCGCGTTATGACATCTATTCCGTTTACAGCGGTGGCAGAGCCCTATATTCGTTTACGGGCCGTTCACCATTTAGAAAAAGGATATATCGTCATCTTTGGCGGCGGTAACGGGCAACCGTTCGTTACTACGGATTACCCGAGCGTCCAGCGCGCAATTGAAATGAATAGCGATGCGATTTTAGTCGCAAAACAAGGTGTAGATGGCGTCTTCACAAGTGACCCAAAACGAAATAAGTCAGCAAAGATGTATCGTCATTTAAATTATAACGATGTTGTTCGGAACAACATTAAAGTGATGGACCAATCAGCCTTATTACTTGCTCGTGACTATCATTTACCAGCACATGTTTTTAACTTCGATGAACCAGGAGTTATGAAAAAAATATGTTTAGGTGAGCATATTGGCACGTTAATTAATCATGAGTTAACAGAACTCGTAGAAGAAAAGTAATTTTTTCAAGAATAACTCGAATGCAATACTGTGTTATAGGTGTGATATTTCAGCACACCTATACACTTTCTAAAAAGTAGTATCATAACGAATAACGCCCCCATTATCCACAATTCATGAAATACTCTTATGTTAACTACTACCAATACTATTGCTAAAATCACAAATTCTGAAATACAACCCTTGGAGCTTCAATATCATTATTCAGAAAAACTACATCTGCACATTGCTTTGGCGCGTGTTCTTCCCTATACATATGACAAGCCGCATGATATCTTTGTAAAAACATTTCCTCTGCCTTCTCCTTATTCCCAAAGGCTCTCGCTTCTCGACTCGAACCACGTTCTCTCGCGATTTCAAAATCTGTTTCTACAAATATTTTATAATCGAATAAATGTTGAAGCTCTTTTTTTAATAAAAAAGTACCATCTATTATAAATATCATATCTTTTGAAGCGAGCATGGGCTCTGTTTTCATATACATATCCGTTTCTAAATCATGTGATTTCATCACGTACCGCATATCTCCATCAGGCCCTAACGGAATCAATAATCGCTCAGTAAATGATTTATAATCATGAGCATCTTCATAATATCCTTTAGCTGATTCTTTTCCTTGTGAATATCTAATTGTCCTTGGATTGTGAAAATGATCTATACTCGCCCGAACGACTTTTCTTCCTTGCAAATGAATTTCTTTTTGTAACTCATTTGCAAATGTTGTTTTCCCAGATGCTGTTATACCGCTAACACCGACTCTTAATGGATGATCTAGTTTAAACATGAGTATGCGCTCTACAATCTCACGAATAGCAATTTGACGATTCAAATGCCAATCCTCCTTCAAACATCTATATTTATCCTTCAAAGAATATTTTAATGGAAAAATACGGTTCCGAGTGTGAAATATTATAGAATTTATTTTCGCTTTTTAAATGTTATATGGTTTGAACAGTTACAATAAAACTCGAACTAGCATTACTTTCCATAAGCTAATAATAGATATTATATGCCTAAATCGGAGGTTAGATCGAATTATTATTTTTGAATATCAGAAAATAAAAACAGAATATTAAAAACTTTTCGTTAGAATAAATATATTGAGATGATGATGCTTATTCAAAGGAGAAATTTGTTTCAAATTCATCATTTCACAAAAATTGCAGGAGGAGAAAAGGCATGGATTTACATATTACAAAAGAATTAAATACCACTAATAAAAAAAACATTAATAATAAACTTTATGAATATAATGTAAAGCATTTCCCAACAGATTTAAGGGGTAGATATCAGGAGATTCAGTTATTCCTTAAGGATGAAGACGCAAGGTTCGCGGGGGAATATTAGGTGAAATTTGCTGGAATTGGTTAGAGATTCATACTTTTATACTTGATGAAGACATACGCAAACTAGGTTATGGAACTAAACTTTTATTAGAAATCGAGCAAATAGCTTTAGAAAAGAATTGTGATTTCATAAAAGTAGATACTTTAAGTTTTCAAGCATTAGATTTTTATAAAAAGCACGGTTATCAAGTGTTTGGTGTCCTTGATCATGTCGGTAGAGACTTTCAGCATTACTATTTAAAAAAAGACTTATAGATGGTCATTTGAATTGGAAATAAAACGCTCTGAGTTTATTCTCTGAGCGTTTTTGAATGCTAATTCCTTCGTTATTTCTACTAAGAATTACGGTATTATTTCATTTACTATTTTGAATTTCATACTAACAATAAAAAATTTACACATTAATTCCCCATCCATTTTTATTATAAATAGTAATTAAACAGCCCTGCTATTTTTTCTTTACACTTCTCTAAAAATGATAACTTTTCAAAAAAGGATGAAGTGATTTCTTTCGAATCTTGAAAATCCTGCTCTAACGCATGATTCACTTGTTGAACCATTGGACCACCATATATATAGAAATCCATTTCATCATTAATATGAAAACTACGTGAAGTAAAATTCGTTGTTCCTATAACTATTGTTTCATTATCAATAAACATTAATTTCCCATGAAACATTCCTTTTTTATAACCATGTACAACCATCCCATTCTGCAATGACTGACGAATATATGGATACGCTGCTTCTTTTATAAGCGGGATATCCGGTTTATAAGACCAAAGTACCTTTACCGAGACACCACGTTTTCTTGCCTGAATTAAAGCATTCATAAGTTCTTTATCTCTCGGTATAAAATAAGATGTAGCAATTATGATAGAATCCTTCGCTTGTTTTATTAATTCCATATACTTCGCAACAACTTTATGTCCATTATAACTAGACATCGTATGTAGCGTTTTTCCTTTGATGTTAGGTGGAGCTGTTCTCGTAATTTCTTCTGAAGTATCTCGTTTCCAATCTAACGCAAACTGCTTTTCTAAATCATTCACTCCTTCTCCTTCCAAGCGCACATGATAATCTCGCCAATAGCCAAAGCGCTTGTCCTTCCCTAGGTATTCATTACCAATGTTAAATCCACCACTATATCCTATTTTCCCATCTATCGTTGTAATACGGCGGTGATTGCGATGGTGTAGTGAATAGAAAAAGAATGGAAAATCCGGCTTTCTACTATATGTAAAATGGATACCACTCGCTTTCAATTCCTTCGTAAGCTTTCTTTGGAATGATAAATCATTAATCCAATCGACCGATAAATATACCTCAACTCCTTCCTCTGCTTTTTCTTTCAACAAGTTTAAAAATGAATGACTGCTTTCATCATCAGAAATAATATAGAAAAATGTAAAAATAGAATGTTTCGCCTCTTTTATATCAGAAAACAGCTGCTTATATAACGGTTTTCCATCTACATACAACTGAAAATCACTATAATGAGGAGCATACTCTTTCGGTTGATTTTTCTCAGCCTCTATTTTTCTCCCCAGAGTTACATCAATATGCATCCAAGTACAGAGAAAAATTACTATGCTCACGATAATAAAAATAATACGTAATATCTTTTTCACCATTTCGTTTTCCTTCCGCACAAAATAATTGTCTTCAGATAGTATTTCAATAGAAATTATATTTTATGAACAATTACAAAAAAGGATGCAGCATTATACCGCACCCCTTTTATTAAATAAAATTCCTCGCATTATTATTTCTTCCAAACTTATAAATCGCAATTAAGAAGAATGCTATCGCAAAAGAGAATAAAATTAAAATGTTTAAATACAAATCAGAAAACGGTGTCCCTTGCTGCAATTTTGATATCGTATCTAATAACCATCGCTGCGGGAGGAAATCAGCTACTTTTTGTACTGCTTTCGGCATGATGTCATATGGAAAATAGCATCCAGCGAGCAAGCATGTTGGTACTATAACTATATTTTGCATCGCATTTGCAGCAGTTGAACTTTTCGAAAAAGACACAATGACTAATGACAAACCAATTGCGATTAAAGCAAATATCATAAGTACACCAATCATAACTATGAAAGGCATATTTATATTCGTATGAAAAACATTCATCATAAATAATATTGTAATTACAATTTGCATCGTTAATATCATCATATTCACTGAGACATTAGATAATATAAATTTCTTCCCATCTATCGGTGTTGATAGTAATCTAAAATACGTTCTATTCTCTTTTTCTTTCAAAATAAGTTCTGATAAATTTACTGCTGAAAATAACATAAACACAATAAGGAAACCAACTGTTTGATTCGTCATATCTTTATTTTTCGAAGTATCTTGAAGTGTCTCAGCTTTTAGCTTAAATGAACTTTTTTGATAGCCTGCATACAGGTTATCAAACATACTTTGATCATTCTGTGCTACTTTACTAATTGCAGTAATATTATCAATATAATTATACAAATACGATTTCATAAACCCCGTTACTTGATCACCTTTAATTGATGAAATCTCTATATGGCTCGGTTTACCCTTTCGAACACTTTCCGAAAAACCAGACTCTAGTGTAATAACACCATCAAGTTTTTTTGAAGTGAGTTTATCTTCCACTTCAGACTCCTTAATTTTACTTATCTTTACATGATTTAAACCTTCTAAAAATTTTACCGTATCATTTGCTATAGATTGATTTTCTTTATTTATAACCCCGATATTTAATGTACCTTGCCCTACATTTCCATATATCGAAAAGGAGATTAGCGTTCCTATTATCGGCAAACTAATAATAATAAGTAGTCCTTTTTTATTTTTCAAAAGCACAGATAATGTTTTTTGTATGAGCCATAAAATATCTTTCATACTATAGCCCCTCCCGTCTACGTAATGCAATGACCGCAATTAATAAAAAGAGTGCTGACATTCCAAAATTTAAAGAGATTACTGGCAGTGCGGCTCCTATGTCATTCGCATAAATAATTTTCATAATCGCTGTGTTCGCCCATGTTAATGGTGATAAATTGGTAACGACATTTTCTTCAACTACAAAATATGCCCCGCCAAAAATAGAAGCTAATTGCACAACAACCATAATAATCGCTTTAGATGCTTCACCTGTTTTTGTAATATACCCGATTCCTAAACCGAAGCTAATTGCTAGAAAGACCTCTGTTAGTAAAATAAGAAATACGATTCCAAGATGGTCACCCCAATTTGCTTGAAAAACAAATTTACTAAATAAAACAACGAGTAATAGACAAAGCGCATTCGCTACAAGACTACCGAGTATTTTTCCAATGAAAATTTCAGCTTTACTTATAGGTGCCGCAATTAAACGATCTCCTGTTTTACGTAACCGTTCCCCTCTTATTAAATAACTTGCACCCATTGCAGCGTACAGTGCTATCATGGTCGTCATTACAACCGCATAGTAATCCATAGAACCTGGTTTTTTAGCAGCTTGTAAAGACGTTTCTTTAATATAATCATTATGATTTCCGTTTGAAATAACTGCGCTAACCTTACTAGGGTCTACTTTCGCAACTTCAACTGCTACATTATACTTATCAACAAACGTAGTCAGCATTCCTTCAATAATACTTCCCTCGACACTACTTCTGTCACTTCCGTAAAATTTCGCACCATCTTTATTTAATTCCACATAAGCAGCATATTTATTTTGCTTCACTTCTGCTTTTCCATCTATACCTTCGGAAGCTTTCTTAAAGTGAATACCCGATTTACTTACTTCTTTCGCAAACGCTTCAAATGATTGAGAAAATGTACTACTCGCTTCATCTTTGTATAGCACCTGTATATCTTTAATAGAATGAATATCGCTATTAAATGCATTACTTAACGCTGTACCTAACACAAGCATAAGCACAATTGGAAATGCTAACATAATAACTAAAGTTCTTACGTCCCTGAAATCTCTTTTAATGTGCATAATTGCAATATTGAAGATATTCAATCGATGAACCTCCCTTTTCTCTTCTTCATATGACTTTATTTATCTCGTAAATTTCTCCCGGTCAATGTAAGGAACACCGTTTCTAAGTTAGGTGCCTGCTCCTCTAACGAGCGAATTTCAATGTCATGATTAATAAGGTGTTGAATAATTTTATTTAAATTATTCAATCCTGCATCAGAATTTACTTTAATTACGTTCTCCTCAATTTGAACAACTTTCACACCATTTATCTCTTTTAATTTTTCTACGTCTAGATTTTCTACTGACTTCACTTCAATCCAAATATTTTTCGTATCAGTAATAATTGCTTTTAACTGTTCTTTCGTACCTTCTGCAATCACTTTACCGTGATCTACAATCGCAATTTTTGTACAAATCTCCTCTACTTCTTCCATATAGTGACTCGTATAAATAATCGTACTTCCCATCTCATTTAATTTTCGGACAGACTGAAGAATGTAGTTTCTTGACTGCGGATCAATCCCAACTGTCGGCTCATCCATAATAATTAACTTCGGTCTATGCGCAATTGCACAAGCGATATTCAGCCTTCTTTTCATCCCGCCAGAAAAGTTTTTCGGATAACTTTTATATTTATCACTAAGCCCTACAAATTGAAGTGCTTCCTCTACTCTCGCTTTTAGTTCAGCACCTCTTAGTCCGTACAATCCAGCAAAAAATTTCACATTTTCATAGGCAGTTAGCTCCTCGTATATTGCTATATCTTGCGGAACAATGCCGATGTTCATTTTCGCAAATCGATTATGTTTCTTTATATTTTTTCCTAGTATGCTAATTTCACCTTCATTACTTCTTAACAAGCCAGCAATCATATTAATTGTTGTACTCTTACCAGCACCATTCGATCCTAAGAATCCAAATATTTCTCCTTCTTTAATTGATAAAGACATATTATCTACTGCGATGAAGTCACCAAATTTTTTCGTTAAATTTTTAACTTCCAATGTATTCATCATTTCACCCCTATTTCGATTTCTCTGCTGTTATTATAAACAAAAAAAATGAACCTGCTCAGTGCAGAAGTTCATTCTTTTCACATGAGAATATTCACTTTTTTCATATGAGATCATTCATTACAATCTTCATTTAGGAAATTGGTAATAGCGTCGTTACCGAGAAACCACTTGTTCCATCTACTATAACCGTTCCATTCACGGATGCAGTCCTTTCCTCCATCCCAATAATCCCAAGTCCTTTCTTCACACGAGGTGCCCCTTTTCCATTATCCTTCACTTGTACTTTCACCATCTTGTTAAGCACATGAATATCTATTGAAATAACGGTTGCCTCTGCATATTTCATTGCATTTGTTAATGCTTCCGTTACATTTTCTCCAATGACCTTCCATTGAATTGGAGAAATTGTATCTAAATTCCCTTTATACACAAACGGAATTTGTATTTCATGCTTACTCGCAAATTCATCTATGAATAATTTCATACGATGAATTCCAATTTGTTCAGTTGGTGGTTTCATATTTTTAAGGGTAATTCTGATACTTTCAATCCCATCTTTAGAAATATGAATCGCATTTTGCAATAACTCCGCAGCTTTCACTTTATCAATTTCCATTAACCTCTTTGCGGCTTCCATTTGAATCAGTGCGCCTGTCATCGAGTGACCAATTTTATCATGAATTTCTTGTGATAACCTGTTTCTCTCTTCTAACTTAAATGTGTATTCTGATTGCCTTATGTACTCTTTATTTTCATTTAAACTTTTTGTGAGCCGTTGCATATCTTTTCGCATCTTATCATTTTGCATTTCCAATTTAAGTAAGCGACCTATATAACGATCTGCTATCGTTAAAGCGAGAAAACAAAATGCGCTAATGAGCCCATATGTCATTTGAATATCATCACCTATAAAAATGATGGGAAGGATCATTATGAAAAAGATTGGCCACTTCTTTTCTATGTAATAACTTACGACTTCGTATAAGTTCAAAGGTAAAAACAAAATATAAGATGGATGAACCTTCCATGTAAATAGTATGACTACACCTATTGACGCACAGATTAATGCTTTTTTATACGGATCTTCCTTTAATATAGCAATCGTCACGTTTACAGAAAGATATAAAAGTAACGTAAATATAACCCACGGTAAGTTCGTAACATTTGAGTGAATGTAACTAAACACAATATATAAAAAGACAATGAATTTACTTACAGTTAACCAAAATTCCATAATATTAATCTACTTTTCCTGTTAAATAATAAATCGCAATTTGCGTGCGATGTTCAAGTCCAGTTTTCCCTAAAATAGAGGTAATATAATTTGCAATCGTTCCTTCTGATATGAAAAGTTGCTTCGAAATTTCTTTATTAGAGAACCCTTTTGCTATTAATGCGATAATACTAAGTTCCCTTTCTGTAAAAAGGCTCTTATCTATTTTAGACTCTTCTTCTTTACTTTCCATTAAATTACTCTTAATTTTATCAAGAACTACATCTTGCATAACAGTTTGTCCGTTATATACCCCTTTTATTGCATCACGAATACGCTCCGGATCGCTATTTTTTAATAAATAACCTTTCGCTCCGTTTTTTACTGCCTCTAAAATATATTCATCATCATCAAACGTCGTTAAAATAAGCGGTTTCGTTTTCGTCTCTTCACAAATTAACTTCGTCGCCTCTACCCCATTCATGTTCGGCATACGAACATCTAAAAGCGCAATATCAACTTCATATTTTTCACAATACGCTACAGCTTCTTTTCCATCATTTACAGTATCTAATACTTCGAACTCTTCATATGTATTTAAAATAATTTTCATGCCTTCTCTAATAAACGAGTTATCATCGGCTATCAATATTTTTATTTTCATATTTGTTAGTAGATACCTTCCCCTCTACTAACATTCACATCCTTTCTCTATGTAACATTTCTCTATTGCTTATTATATACTGCTCTAAGTTATTTTTTTACATTTTTGAAATGGTTTGTTCACACAAAATATATTATTCTTTTTTTTAATAGGTGCAGGGTAACTAAGTATCCTATACGTCTATTTAATAGAATACGCAAAAAGGAGGGAGAGAACGATTGAAGAAAAACAATTAATAAAAAAGCACAACAAGGAAATGAACAAGCAAACGACATTCCAGATATACAACACAGTATCCCCGATTCCATAAAAAAACTTGTTATTGATACGAATAATACTCCTCTTACAATCGAAAGTAGTAACATAGACAAGGTGCATTTATTCGACACTTACCATATAACAATAAATAAAAACGAAAAACACAAATTAAAACAAGAAGATTTTCTTTCTATGAAAACAGTCGGTGAAACAATGTACATTACGCTAAAACAGCTACCTGTTAATCAGAAATTCTTTGCATCACAATCAAGTATGATAGCAACGCTCGTTCTTCCGTAGAAATTCGAAAATCAGAGAGAGAACCCTCTCTTTATCCAGGACAATTACAAAGCAATTGGTCTGTACAAGAAGGTCAAAACATATCTGTCTACCTTGCGAAAAATAGCGATATAACACTATCAGCATTCACCAGCCAACAAGAATCTGAAGGCACTATAGGATGGGACAGCATAGAAGAATTAACAAAAAAAGAGAATCATTCTTCAGAAGAACATCCTGATACAAACAAGCAAGGACAATGGTATAAAAATACATTAAAGATTGGGAACGGTGCTCATCATTTATATATCAAAAAAGCTTATAATTTAAATGTTAATGTTCTTGAAAATTAAAAATCTATAATCAAAAACCTTTCACATTTGTTATATCATGTAAAAGGTTTTTGATTTGTTTTTTATAATTAATATAACCTATCTTCAGCTTATATCACAGCCTTCAATCCTTCTAACGCCAACCCAATCATAAATCCACAAACAGCACCGTTCACTCGAATCCACTGCAAATCTTTGCCGACGTTATTTTCAATCATTTCGATTAATGTTTGATCATCTAACTTATCAAGATTTTCTTGGACAAGCTTTCCAATCTTAGAATGATTATTTTCAACAAGATTAACAATTTGCTTTTGCAACCAGTCCTCTATTTTTTGAACTGTTACTGGATCTTCTTTCACTTTGTTCATTTGTTTCGTTAAAAATGGGAGAAGATATTGATCTGCAAATTCTTCTTTTTTAATAAAAGCAACTGCCTTTTCTTGTGCTTGTCCTAACAATTCTTTTATTTTTTCAGCAGCATTCCAATCTGTGATCCAGTTTTCTTTCCACTTTTCTAGTTCTCGTAATACTGCTTCATTTTCCTTAACATTCATAAGTTCTTGACGAATTTTCATTAATATAAGCTGTCTTGTACTATTATCAGTATCCTGCAAACTACTTATGTTACTAATAACAAACCTCTGTAAAATCCTCCCAATTTTGTCTTCATCCACAATATTCATGAACGATTTAAGAGTAAACTGCAAAAATCCATCTACCTTTATATTTTCCATCGCTTTCATTCCCAAGCTCCCAAGCTGATAACGCGCCTCCTCTTGGGCTGTCCACTCTTTCGCCTTGACTAACATATAATCAAGTGTTTTTTCATCATATTCTTGTACAACTAATTGATCAATTAGGACTTGCAGTATGTTTCCTGTATTAATCGTATGTAAATACGTTTTCAATTCTTTTTCAATTACAGTAGCTAACTTTTCAGTATTCATTTGAAGAATTGCTTTTTCAGCAATTGTCACAATCCCTTTTTTTACAGTATCCGATTGCATCTCTCTTTCAGCGATTTGTAACACCATTTGCACCAACTGCATTTCTTTCACTTTACCTGTTATGCTTTCTTTCGTCAGCCACTCATTTTCCAGTGTAGAAATAAGCCCTTTTGTAACACGTTTCCGATTTTTAGGAAGCAGTGCTGTATGCGGAATTGGAATACCTATGGGATGGCGAAATAACGCTGTAACTGCAAACCAATCAGCCAGTCCACCTACTAATCCCGCTTCAAATCCACCCTGTACAATTGCTCCTATCATTGAACCTTGGAATGGTATAGTCGCCGCAAACCCTACTCCCATCACCCCAAGTGAAATACCCGCTAAATATTTTGACTGTAATGACATTGTATATACACATCCTCTTATTATGTAAAATGAAGCTTCTTCATTATATTCAATCCATATTCGTAACTCTTTTTATTTTATAAAAGTTTATATCTATACTATAATGAACCTAGTTAAAAATAACAAAGAATTTTAGTATTTATTAGAATGACTCATTAGATATACAGTAAATTGAACTGATTTTCATATAATCTTAGAGGTAATTTTATTTAAATAAAAAAGATGAGGCCATCCAAGCCTCATCTTTTTTTACTTCTTTTCCTCTAACGTTAAATCCGAACCCTTTTGATAATATTGCATCATCACTTCTTCAGGAACCATGCTACCACCAGTTCCCCAAACGATGTGTGTACCTTTTCTTGCTTTTTCTGTTAAATGATGCTTTTGCAAATACTCTTTTTCTTCTTTACATAATTTAACCGGTCCAATCATCCCTGCTAGTGCAGAAGGCTCTAAGTAGATTTTTTCTGTATCAGCAAGCTCTTTTAACAACTTATATAACTCTTCATCGCTAACTGTGTAACTCCCACTTAAAAATGGTTCCATCGTTTTGCCAACAAATCCAGATGGTCTTCCTACCGCAAGACCATCCGCATCTGTTACATTATCGATACCAATATCTTGAACCGCAATTTTATCATGAAGCCCAGTCATTAAACCAAGTAACATACATGGTGAATGAGCAGGCTCTGCAAAGAAACAATGAACATTGTCTTTATACAATAACTTTAAGCCAAATGCTACTCCTCCAGGTCCACCACCTACCCCGCACGGAAGGTAAACGAATAAAGGATGTTCTTCATCTACTACAATTTCTAACTCTTCTAACTGTTTTTGCAATCGAGATGCTGCCACCGCGTACCCTAAAAATAAATCATGCGAATTTTCATCATCAACAAAATAGCAATGAGGGTCTGCCTCTGCTTGCAATCTCCCCTCTTCTACCGCTTTACTATAATCCGCTTCATATTCAATAACCGTTACATTTTTACTTCTTAGTAAATCTTTTTTCCATTGTTTCGCATCAGCTGACATGTGAACAGTTACATTAAAGCCTAACTTAGCACTCATAATGCCGATACTAAGCCCTAAATTCCCAGTTGATCCTACCGCAATAGAATACTCTGCGAAAAAGTCTCTAAATCTATCACTATCTAAAATTGAATAATCATCTTGCTCCGTTAACATTTCGTGCTGAAAAGCTAATTCTTCTGCATGTTTCAACACTTCATAAATGCCACCTCTAGCCTTGATTGAGCCTGATATCGGAAGGTGACTATCACATTTTAATACTATTTCTCCCAATAGAGGTTGCCCGTAATTTTTCTCCAAAGAATGTTTCATAGAAGGTATTCTCACTAAAGGAGATTCTATAATCCCATTCGTTCCTTTCGTTTCTGGGAATACTTTTGCAATATATGGTGCGAAACGCTTTAATCTCTCTTCAGCACCTTTTACATCATCCTCCGCAAGCGGAGAGGCTTGTATCGCTGTTTGGAAATTTCCAACGTTCGGATTCACCCAAAATATTTCTTCTAATGAAATTAGATTGTTTAATAGTGGATATTGTTCTTTCAATTCCTCTATTCCCTTCATTTCTCTTCCTCCTCATGTCCTTGTAGCCAGCTGTATAATAAATTATAATTAAATTAATTTTAATACAGTTTAACATAAAATCGTATTTTCGTTAATTAAAATTTAATTTTTTTAAATATAATTAAATACCCAGTAAGGAGAATTTATCATGGAAAATATAGATATCGGTAAAAAGATCGAAAAACAACGAAAAGCCAAAGGTTTGAGTAGTAAAGAACTAGCAAATATGGCTGAAATTACGCCGTCTATGCTAAGTCAAATTGAACGTGGTTCCGCTAATCCTTCCATTCAAACATTGAAAGTATTAGCTAAAGCTCTTGATGTTCCAACATTTAGTTTTTTACTTGAAGAAACAAATACAGACGATCTAATCGTACGTTCCAATAAACGTAAAAAAATGATTATTGATAATTTATCCTATGAATTGTTATCACCAGATTTCACAGGAAATTTAGCAACAGCAATTATGACTGTGCCTCCGAACACTTCTTCCTCGGAAAATCTTCTAGAGCATAAAGGAGAAGAATTAGCATTTGTTTTAGACGGGAAAATTACGGTGTATTTAGGTGAAGAAGAGTATATATTAGAAACTGGTGATAGTGTCAAAATACCAGCGTATTTAAAACATAAATGGATAAATAATTTTAATCAAAATGCAGTTGTCTTATTTTCAGTTACCCCACCTATCTTCTAATACATTCAGCTCAAAACATAGTAAAAGGGCAATACATAAATAATATGTATTGCCCTTCTTTTTTGAAGCAACGTACTTATGATATAGTCAGAGATTCGACAATCGGTCCAAGCACACGCACTGGCAAAAATGTTAGTACATTGATTATAAATAAGAAAATGCCGGTTCATACAATCCATAAAAACAGCAATAACAAAGAAATTAGGCGGAAGACGGTCGCTCGCAAAAGTCCGATTGGTGAGGGCTAATAATCAGTGGGGAGGATGAAGCCCCCTACTGATTAAAGTTTCACTTTATTTTTTGGAAGTAACACAATCCCTGCACTAATCACAACAAAAATAAGTAACTGCTGCATAGACAGACCAAATAATAACGGAACTTGCTCACTTATAAGCGAAATAAAAATATGGGCAGTTCCTTCTACAATTAGAAAATAACTTATGTACTTTCTAGTTCCTAGCCTCTCTTTTTGTACCCACAACCATCCCGTGATACAGATTGCTATAATGATTTCATACATGTATATAGGATGATAAGAAAACTTTGAATCATAAAGTTTCATTCCCCACGGCATTGTTGTCTGCAAACCAACCTTTTGATGGAATAAAAAATAGAAAATGATGATGCTTCCTATTCCAAATGGAAGTATGTCTAATAAAATAGAAAGCGAGTAATCAACCTTTTTACTGCGCCATACAATATATCCGCTTGCAATGAAACAACCAATTATAATGTGCTGAGTACTCCCTACAGCTAATAACGCTTGCCATGGCGATTGAAAAGCCCACCCTGGATTCAAAATTACTGGTGCGAATTTCCATGTTAAAATAATGATTAAAAATCCATTTGTTATGGCATCCATCATTCTTTCATATAAAAGACCTTGACTTTTCATTTTTAATTTCATGAACATGAGTCCAAACAAACTTCCCACTATGGGAGAAATCGGCTGTATTTTTATCATCCAGTCCATCATCCTGTGAACTCCTTTTACTGCTCAATCAATTGTTTAAATTTCTTTTCCAATTGATCCGGGGGTAATACTCCGCGTGCTTGGTCTACAATAATTCCATCTTTATCAACAAAAAACGTTGTTGGTAATGAAAAAACTTTATAATCAAGCCCAGCCACTCCATCCATGTCTAGTAAAACAGGAAACTTAAATCCGAAACGATCCGCAAACGCCTTTGCCTCTTGTACTGGATCACTAACCGTTGCATTCACCGCAAAAATTTCGATTTCTCCTTTATATTTATCATAAAGATGTACTAAGTCCGGTGCTTCCATTTCACATGGCCCACACCACGATGCCCAAAAGTTAATAATATACGGTTTCCCTTTTGCATCATTTAATGAATACAGCTTTCCATCTAGTCCTTTCAGTGTAATTTTCGGTGCCTTAAATCCTACTTGAGGCAATACTTCTTTCTCTTGCAGTGCCGATTGTTTCGCTTTCCTTTCTTTTTCTTTTTGTTTAGAATTATAAAAGTTAACTCCAGCCCAAATAAATGCTCCAGCCAGTATAATTGCAATTAGTTTTTTCACGTTCTTTCCCCCTATTTTTAAAATCCTGTAAATCCATCAAATAATCTGATAAAGAATGCTGTTATTTTCGTCATTTGGTTCGTATAAAGTAAAATACCTGTCAAAACCATCATGCTACCGCCAATTTTCATCATGACACCCGCATATGTAACGATCCATTTGACCTTACCTATAAAAAATGCCATGACAAAGAACGGAACCGCAAATCCAAGTGTATAAGCTGTAATATAAAGAAGCGCCTCATCTGGGTTAGTTGCACCAAGCATTAATACTGCAGAGAATATTGGTCCCACGCATGGTGTCCATCCAGCTGCATATGTCATGCCAACAAAAATAGAACGAATATATCCAGTTGATTTACTTTTATAATGAAATTTCTTTTCAGACATAAGCCATTTCGGTTGAATGAGCCCTGTCATAAATAAACCCATGATGATAATAAAGATTCCACCGATTTGTTGAATGAGTCTTTGATTGGATGAAAATGTTACACCAATCCAACTTACAGATAAACCTAATGCATAAAATATAACGGAAAAACCTATTATAAAGAACAATGTGTGCATCAGTGCTGTTTTTTGCATCATACCGCGTTTTTCTTTTAAATCTTGAATAGAAACACCTGTAATATACGATAAATAAGATGGATATAGTGGCAGCGAACAGGGTGATACAAACGAAAGAATCCCTGCGCCTACTACAAGCCATATCGTTAAGTCTGCTGCGTTCATTTTACTCCTCCAAAAAAACACTACATAAAGTAGTGTTCAATATAAAAAAAAGAGGCTATATGCACTCTCCGATAATAAGTACAAACGAAATGAGAAATAGCCCCATTGTCACATAAACAGAATTTGTATATAACGGCATCTTGAGCTTTATAGATGACTGGCTAATGATTTGCTCTACACGTAAATTGATTGCTGTCTTCGCAAAAGAAGCTGTTATAAACGGATTAGATGCTGTTTTTATTTTCATTAATTTCAATAACGCGCTACCTAACTCAAACGATGATTTCATTTGATCCATCGCATATTTGTCCGCCAATAGCTCCTGATACGTATGATAGCGCTGTAACATACCTTTCAATACTGGAATATACATCATTCCTTCAGCTAACACCGTAAAAAGAAACAATTTTAACGGATCACGATTTTTTTGGTGATATTCTTCATGCAAAACAATCGCATCAATTTCTTCGTCTGTAAATGATTGAAACACACCTTCCGAAAGAACAATCTGCGGTTGAATCAATCCAATTGTAAATGCCGTAACTTCTAATGACGGCAGCAAGTACATTTGTTTCCCTTTACGAGTAATCTCAACTAAATTTCGCTTTAATTTTTTGCTATAGAAAAACTGCCTCCATACTCTTTTACACACAACAAATAAGGTGAATACTAGCAAACCTCCCATTACAATGCGAATAATTGATAACTCCCTCATATGTTTTTGCAATTCAAAGAGACAAAACTGTGATAGAAAAAATACCTTATTTCCGAAGAAAAATGGATATGTAACGTAGTACACTAACATACCGAAAAAGAGAATACTAATGATGCTTGCAAACAATACTAATTTTCGTATTTGCCACTTCATCACACTAGTCCTCTTTTTTCAGTTGATTGAGTTTTGCTTCTAACTTCTTTATTAAAACTGGATCAGCTTGGTCTAGTTCATCTAACATGTGATTCACAACGAGATCACCAAATTCCCCCATCAGTTCCTGTGTCATTTTCTTTGTTTGATTTGATAAAAAAGACTCTTTTGTTTGTGCAGCACGATATACACCGCTTCTTTTTACCGTTTGTTTTTGCAAGTGTCCTTTTTCTACTAAGCGATTCATTACAGTCATTACTGTATTAAAATTCACAGGAGAATCTTCACTTAGTTTTTGCTGAACTTCTTTGATCGTAATATCCGGGGTATTCCAAATAATCTCCATAATCTTCGCTTCAAGCGGTCCAAAGAAATGGTTTAATCCTTGCTCATTTAATTTATAGTTTTGGGTAAACATACCATGTCTCCTTTCACACTACGAATTGTAGTACAAAATTAACGAAAGGTCAAATATAGATTTACTAAAATATAACGTACATCCTTTCTCTTTATTCATACATGCTTTTTCATTTTCATCTTTTGTTACAGAAGGAAAGAAACTTCTCTACATCGAAACTTTATCAATAACAAAAATCTATTAGGTGGTGATTCATTATGAAATTAGCTGTAATTGGTGGGGGTTACTTTGAACAAATAGATCATTTCCATATAAATCAACGACTTATAGAGTTAACTGGGAAACAATCTCCAAGAGTATTGTTTATCCCAACGGCAAGCAATGATGATGAAGGTTATATAAACGACTTTAGAGAAACATTTGAAAAGCAGTTCCAATGTGATGTTCACATTCTACGCTGTATAAAAGAAAGTCCTAACGAAGATAAAATAAGTGAAATGATTCATTTCGCTGATTTTATCTATCTAGGCGGAGGAAACTATATTAATATGCTTGAAAAATGGAAGGAAAACAAAATAGATGAAAAGTTAATAGCAGCACTGCACAATGAAACATTCATTGCAGGATATAGCGCTGGTGCTATGTGCTGGTTTACAACCGGACTCCGTTCTAATTATAAAGGAGATGGTTATATGGAAATCGATGGCTGGAATAAAATAACCAAACATTTCTGCCCTCATTACAATCAACCGGATAGAGCAACCGCTTTTCATTTATTCTTACAAAATCATGCACGGAATATAGAAGGAATCGCTTTGGAGGATAACTGTGCTTTATATATAACCGAAAATTCCTTTGAGATTATCGGAGATCCAGAGAAAGCTTGGGAATTCTATATGCATGATGGAACACTCATGAGACACCACTTTGATGTAACGTTAAAAAGTTATTTATGAGTACTCAAATAAAAGTGCCCCTAAACTAGAAAGCTCAGGGACACTTTTATTTATTTTCTATTTAACTCACAAGTCTTGTAATCCGTTTCTTCTGCCATGAAAATTTATAGTACGCGTATTGTAAAATTAAACTTACAATAAAGGCTGCTGGATATCCAATCCATATCCCTTCTATACCAAGATCCGTATGGTATGATAAGAAATAAGCAACCGGTACTTCCACAAGCCAAATCGATACAACACCGATAATAGTTGGCCATAGTACGGTTCCGCTCGCCCGCATCGTCGCACCAATAATTTGTGCATGACCGAAAATTAAATAACTCCAAAGCGTAATCATAACTAAACTATGCGCAATTTCAATTGTATCTGGATTTGTTAGGAACAGTGATAAAATCTCTCTTGAGAACATGTAAATTAGTGCGATTAATACGCCACCGATAATATAGTTCAGCACAATCCCAGCTCGAACGACTTTCTGTAATCGATCGAATTGATTCGCACCAATGGATTGTGCAGCAAAAATAGATACAGTAATCCCAAGGCTAACTGCTGGCATTTGTACATAACTTGCTACTTGGTTCACGACTCCATAGGCTGCGGTCGCATCAGAACCGAAGCGATTTACAAATGCAATTACTGCAATTTCAGATAGCGAAACTAAAATCATATTGATACTTGCAGGAATACCAAGTCGTAGTAATAACTTTAATAATTCCCAATCCATACGAAGGTATTTTTGCACTGTTTCATCCAATTTCAATGGATGATTTTTCTTCTTTAAATAAATAAGCATGACAACAAATGTTATAATTGTTGATATAACAGAGGCATAAGCAGCGCCATAAACATCAAGCTTCGGCATTCCGAGCCAGCCAAAAATAAGAATAGGTAATAGTATCATGTTCAATACTGTACTAACTATTAAAAAGTAAAATGGCGTTTTAGAATCTCCTGTACCTCGCATAAATGTTGTATATGCAAAATATAAGAATAAAACTGGCATGGAAATAAATAAAATACGTGCATAATGTACACTCATATCAATAATATTTTCCGGTGTCCCCATAAAACGCATAATATCCATGGCGAATACACTTCCTACTATTGCCAAAACAACTCCTATGATAAACGTAAATGTAAGTGTTGTACCAACAATAGCCTTTAAACGCTCCTCATTACGCGCTCCAAAAGCCTGACCAATTAAAATAGAACTACCAGATCCAATTCCAATTACAAACGAAACAAGTAAGAAAAACAATGGAAAGAATGCTGAAATAGCAGCTAAATCTTGTTCTCCAAGCCAACGACCTACGACTACCATCCCAAATAATTGTCCTACTGATTGTAAGACATTACTTAACAGTAACGGAACTAAAAACATGGACATTGATTTCCATATCGGTTTCTCTTCCTTATGTTGATTTTGTGATTCTGCACCTTCTTGACTATGATCTGCCTGTGATTTCAAATTTCATTTCTCCTTTATTAAGAGAATGCTCGGTTATATCCGTTCTCTCCATATGGCTGTAATTCTCTCAGCCACTTCTCTTCTAATTTTTCCAATTCTTCCTTAACATTAAAAATACCCAGTTTCTTTCTTCTTCAAGACTTCTAATACTTCAAACTCAAAGGCATCTGCACCATACTGCTTCCAGTCATCTTGTAATGCTCTATTTGTATGAGAACCTACATTGAGTTCAAAACTTCTCCCGCTCATTATCTTCAAATTCTTTGTATTTGTAATACGATAAACCCCAGCCTCAATCTCTGTTTCTTTGTATAGTTGCTTTAATTCTGCTCTCCTATTCATTTCTCATTCTCCTTCCCTCTTACCTTTTTCTTATAACTTAACCCAATATTGACTTCCATCAGCTGTTCGATCTAGAAAACCATACTCAATTAAATATCTTCTTAAAGTTACAAAATCTGAATACACATTTTCTAAAATTTCATTCACTTCTTTTTCTGAATACTTCTTACTATTATCAAATTTTTTCACTAAATGTTTTAATATAATCAGTTTACGTTTTTGTTTCTTTGGAAATTTAACAAGTGGTCCATCTAACCCCTCTGTAAAATGCAACTTCAGCACTTCATCATTTTCCTCTTCCGTAATGTTATATCTGTCGTCCACCATTGTAGCTGTTCTGTGAATTGGCAAAAATTTAGGCTGCGTTTTCGATTTTTCTTCTGATAGTTCCATCAGTGCTAAAAACACCTTAGCCTGTTTCATCTTTTCTCGTAATGTAAAACGATGATTGCGAATTGTTGATGTACTTCCTCCATCCATTTCTTTCACAATTTCTTTGTCATTTAAGCCCATATAAAAAAACTGAACCATCTTCTTTTGTAAATCCGTTAAACCTGTAAATTTCTTATCAAGATTTAATAAATATTCAAACATAGACGTATGTTCATTCTCTATATGAAGCTGAACAAATTTCTCTGCTTCATATAAAACATTTTGGTTTTGATAAATAACCCCTTTTATAAACTTCTCTCCACAAGCTAAACAGATGTATTCTTCTGTATCTTCTTCAAAGATATACCCCTTCTTCAATTCTTCAATAGATGCATCCCAAAACTTCTCTGAAATATCACTCATACTAAACAATCCTCCAAATGGTTTATTATTAATACAAACAAATCACGATATCGTTTATCCACCTCATCATATTATCACAAATTAAACAAACATTTCAACATTACGTTTACTTATTTTATAAACAAATTTTAAAACGTTTGTATATAATGTATAAAAGGAACTTTATAATGAATAAAAACAATGGATTACTGTCTCACTACAACATCTATCAAGGTCTTACTGCTCGCAAATACTTGAATAAACACAACCTCTAATCCCGCATAAAAAAGAAAAACATAGACAAATCCAAAAATAATTCATTATAATCCAAACAATAATCAATTTCATTTACATAAAATATCATTATTCATTCATAAATACTATACACCTCTAAAAAATTGAGATTTGATTTTGACAACCATCATATTTATACTTCGCACTGTTATAGGGATAATCAATGATAAAACGTATATTCTCTTCGCTAAGGCGTGTACCAAACTATATTTAATGGAGGGCTAAAGATGAAAAAAGCACTTTACATCAACGTTGGTGGAGAAGGACACGTAAACCCAACACTTGGATTAGTAAGTGATTTAATAAAACAAGGAGAACATATTGTCTATTATTCATCCAATCATTTTGAAGAAAAAATCAAAAAAGTCGGTGCCCAGTTTCGCCCTGTTAATCAAGAGGCACAAAAAAAGCTTGCAGAAAGCATGGATCTTATGGCTTCCCAGCCTCAAGAATATTTATTGCAATTTCTAAGTGCAATGGAATCAATCACCGACTCTATTCTAGAAGACATTTCCAACGAAACGTATGATTATCTCATATACGATGCACAGTCTTTACCTGGCAAATGGATTGCTAACCAAAACAAATTATTATCTATTGCAACATGGACCACTTTTGCATATTCACAAGATGCAAAAATAAATATGTCCCTAACAGGAATAGATAATATGGAACAAAAACAAGAACGTTTGGCCATGTTAAATGCATTTTTACAATTAGAAGAAATCGCTAAACGTAAACAATATTTAGAAAATAAATATAAACTTCCATTATCTTACAATTTCTTACTTTGCCCTGGTTCAGGAGATTTAAATATCGTCTTCACTTCTTCCTATTTCCAAAGAAATAGCAGCGTTTTTCAGAAGGACTATATTTTTGTTGGTCCTTCCATTACAAAAAATGAAATTGCAAACGATTTTCCAATGAATCTATTAAATAAAACACGTGTAATTTACATTTCTCTGGGAACGATAATGAACAATCAGCCAGACTTCTATCAAAAGTGCTTTACCGCTTTAAAAGATTTAAGAGTTAAAGTGGTGCTAAACATAGGCAAACAATTAAAGGCAGAGCAGCTAAAGGATATACCTGATAACTTTATTGTACGTAACTACGTTCCTCAATTAGATATACTTCGTCAAACTGATCTCTTTATTAGCCATTGCGGAATGAACAGTACCAATGAATCGCTTTATTTTGAAGTACCCTTAGTTATGCTTCCTATCATAAATGACCAGCATACGATTGCTGAACGAGTAAAAGAACTTGGTGCAGGAACGATGTTAAATATTCAACAACTATCAGTGGAGGATATCAAAGAGGCTGTTAATGAAATGTTAAGAAACCCCATTTACAAAAAGAATACCAAAAAAATTAGTCAATCATTTCGTAACGCGGGTGGTTATGCTAGAGCTGCTAATGAAATTTTCAAATTTACTCGTTCATAAAAACTATGAAAGCTCCATGTTTTCACTAATATGGAGCTTTTTATAACACATAAGCGTTATCGTGTGAAACTAATTATTAAATTTACTTTGATCTTGCCCCCATTTCCCTTCTTTCAATAAGTTTAAGAATTGCAAATCCTACTATGATGGAAGATAAAAAACGAAGAGTAGAAGAGTAATTATATGTAGACAATCTCAAAGAAGTGATACGTAGATACTGCTGTAGTTAGTATTACAATACTCGTCCAATTCGGTGAATCAGACATATAAAAGGATGTGAATATAATTCTGAATATCGATTGTAATGCGATAAAGTAAAACTTTAATTATTTGGGTTTTTCTTCATCCCCCACTTAACTTCTTTACTTTTGCTGAATTTTAAGGTGGAGGTCTTACTGCCCTAAAATAGCGGGATAAATGTGATAAGCACTGATAGTGTAGAAACAACACACTTACTTCATTATTCTCACCTCACGTTCATTTCCATTATTTCATCATACAAAAAGCCAAAATTCTCAATTTAGAATCTTGGCTCTCCATTATTCATTAAGATTATTCTTTCGGTGCAATCATTTTCTTCGGATCTACAATTTCATCAAATTGTTCTTCCGTTAATAGACCTGATTGTAATGCTGCTTCTTTTAACGTTAATCCCTCTTTATGAGCATGCTTCGCAATTTTCGCTGCATTTTCATAGCCAATATGTGGATTTAATGCTGTAACAAGCATTAAAGAACGATTTACATTCTGGTTAATCACTTCTTCATTCGCTTCAATACCGACCGCACATTTATCATTGAACGAAATTGTCGCATCGGCTAATAAACGAGCTGATTGTAAGAAATTATATGCAATTACCGGTTTAAATACGTTTAACTCAAAGTTACCTTGGCTCGCTGCAAAGCCAATCGTTGCATCATTTCCCATAACTTGCGCTGCCACCATTGTTAGTGCTTCACTTTGCGTTGGATTTACTTTACCCGGCATAATTGAACTTCCTGGCTCATTTGCAGGAATAATAATTTCACCAAGACCACTACGTGGACCACTTGCAAGCCAGCGTACATCATTTGCGATCTTCATTAAGTCAGCTGCTAATGCTTTTAATGCACCATGTGCAAACACAACTTCATCATGACTTGTTAATGCATGAAACTTATTTAGCGCTGATACAAATTGCTTACCTGTAAACTGGCTAATTTCCTCTGCTACCATCTCACCAAATTTAGGATGAGCATTAATGCCTGTCCCAACTGCAGTACCACCAATCGCAAGTTCCTTCATATATGTATTACTATCAGCAATCATACGCTCCGTTTTTTCTAGCATACGATGCCAACCACTAATTTCTTGCCCTAATGTTAAAGGTGTTGCATCTTGCAAATGCGTACGACCGATTTTAATAATACTTTGAAACTCATTTACTTTTTTCTCTAACGTTTCTTTTAATTTTATAATTGCTGGTAACACTTGATTCTCTACCGCGATCACGCAAGCAACGTGAAGAGCTGTTGGGAATGTATCATTTGAACTTTGAGACATATTGACATCATCGTTCGGATGAATATGTACATCAAGCCCTTTTTCTTTTAAAATTTGGTTCCCACGGTTTGCAATTACTTCATTCACATTCATATTCGATTGTGTACCGCTACCCGTTTGCCATACGACAAGTGGGAAATGTTCATTCCATTTTCCTGCTAAAATTTCATCAACTGCTTCTACGATTGCATGAGCCTTCTCTTCGGATAACTTTCCTAACTTCTGGTTGCTAATTGCTGCACTCTTCTTTAAAATTGCAAATGCTTGTACAATTTCAAGTGGCATATGCTCCGTCCCAATCGGAAAGTTTTCTTTACTACGTTGTGTTTGCGCTGCCCATAATTTATCAGCTGGAACTTTCATTTCTCCTAATGTATCTCTTTCAATTCTGTATTCCATGTTTTCATCCCCTTGAAAATATAATTGCTACTTTTTTATTGTAACAGACTTCCCTTCAAATGATAAGGATTCTCACTCTTATTTACTCATAATTCTATCTTTAAAAAATTATGTTTTAGATGGATCAGGTGATAAAAACCAATCGCAATTAATACGATATAAAAAATAGCTTTCCACGTAACTGATTGAGGGAAATCCTTATCAATGATTCCAATCATAGGATGTGCTAACGTTGAAATAATAAGCTTCACACCGACCCACCCAACAATCATAAACGCTGCAGTTTCAAGACCAGGCCTTGCGCGCAATAACCTTACAAAATAAGTAGCTGCAAACCTCATAATGACTAAACCAATCATTCCACCTGTTAAAATAACGAAAAACCTTCCTGCATCAAGGCCACCTATCATCCCTTTATTTAACGGGGTAATTGTCAATGTAAGAGCTACCGCAGCTAAAATAGAATCACTTGCAAACGCCATATCTGTAACTTCTACCTTTAGAACTGTTATCCAAAAACCACTTTTCTTTTTCGAATTATTTTTCTCAACCTTTTTCTCCTGTTCTCCATGTCCTTCTCTTTGCCACTTCTTTTTTCGGTATATTTTAACTAGGCTTCTAGCCGAAAGAAACAATAAATACACTGCACCAATTGCTTGCATCTGCCACACATTCACAAGAAATGAGATTAAAAACAATGATCCAAAACGAAAGAGAAACGCCCCAAATAATCCATAAAATAATGCCTTTTTCCTATCATCTTCAGGTAAGTGCTTAACCATAATAGCAAGTACAAGAGCGTTGTCCGCAGATAAAACACCTTCTAATGCGATCAAAATTAATATAACTCCCCCATACTCCAGCAATAATGATTCAGTCATAGCTCTCCTCCTATTTTTGATACTATATATTTTGCTTTCTGATAGGGGAAATATACGAATATCACTAGAAACGAAACAACCCGTAAGTTCACATTGAACTTACGGGTTGTTTTAATATTGAAAGAGATAATCCTAGTTATTATGACGCTTGTTTTCCTTTTTCAGCATCATCAACATACCAAATGAATTTCCCTGTATATCCGTATATAACTGCTAGTGCTAATGATACGAAGCTCATCCACATGAATGGAATATACGATAATGTTGCGACCCCTAATATACCAGCCATGAAAATCCCATTATCAGACCATGGAACCATACCTGAAGTTAGTGTTCCACCCACTTCTGAGTTACGCGCTAATACACGGCGATCTAGTTTTAATTTATCATAGCTGTCTTGCATAATTTTTGGAGTTAAAATAAGTGATACGTACATTGCACAGCCGAATACGTTTGCTAGGAAAGCAACGATTAATGTGGATAGCGTTACATTTCCTGCAGAGTTTAGTTTCTTCTCAAATTTTGATACGATTACTTTTAAAACACCTAGTTTTTCAAGTAATCCTCCGAAACCTAATCCAAAAATAATAACCGCTACTGAACCGAGCATACCATTAATTCCGCCTCGATTTAACAGCTTATCAATGAAATCGACACCTGATTTAATAGAAAATCCATTATATGCTGTTCCAATTGCATCTCCAAAGTGCATACCTTGGAACAAGGTTGCCCAAACTGCACCGAGAAGCGCCCCCATTGCAATTGTTGGCATGGATGGTTTTTTCATTGCTAATAGCGCAATAACAATAACCGCTGGAACAAGCATCCATATTTTAATATCAAATTCCTTTAATAATGCCTCTTTTAAAAATTCAACTTTGTTTAAATCAACGTTGTCCCCACCATACATCCAACCAGCAACTGTAAACATAATTCCAGTAATAATGTATGCTGGAACATCTAACACAAGCATCGCACGAACGTGTGCAATAACATCTACTTTTGCCATAGAAGCAGCAAGTACTGTACTATCAGAAAGCGGAGATAACTTGTCCCCAAAGTACGCCCCTGAAAGTACTGCTCCGGCAACTAATGGAAGTGGTAAACCAAGACCTTCACCGATTGCCATCATCGCAATACCAGCTGTACCAACTGTTCCCCACGATGTACCCGTTGCAAGAGAAGTAATCGAACAAATAATTAACGTTGCTAATAAGAATATACTCGGATGAATAAATTCTAATCCGTAATAGATTAATGTCGGTACAACGCCGCCAGCAATCCATGTTCCAATTAGTGCTCCTACAGCAACTAAAATAAGAACCGCTTCTAATCCGTTAGAAATTCCCTTTGTAATTGCATCTTGCAATTCTTGATAACGAAACCCTAGCCTTAGTCCAAGCGCAATTACTAAAAACCATGAAATAAATAGCGCTAATTGGATAGGCAAATTAAAGATCGTTTGAAAGGAAAAGACAATAGCAAGAAACAGTAATAAAAGAATAATGATTTCTGGAATCGATGGTAATCTTACACTTTTCATTTGCTTCTCTCCTTACAAGTCGATAACATGATATATGTCGCCTAATATGTACTTTTGTATACAAGGCACAAAGACAAACTATAATTTTCACATTATTCCGATTTGTTTTTTTTAGTATAATAAATATACACCTTTTCCATTGTAAAAGTAGCGCCGATATTTCGCAATGAAAATTATTAAAAAACCGTATTTTTATTTATATTTGCCTAAAAATGGCCTAAAAAGAAAAAAACCGTTGAACTACATTAGTCAACAGTTTTTCGCCTTCTATCATTTTACAATACAAACATCCCCTTACCCTTCCACCTTTATTCCTTAGCAGTATGAATAGCTATTGCAACATATCACTGCGGCAAAGCATCATACACATACGGATCTTTCGGCTGTTCCACTTTTTCTGCTTTATTTAGTTTTACAAGTGGAAATAGCGTCCCTTTATATGTCGTTTCATCTAGTGTCCCTGTTACTTTCACCCATGTTTCTTCCGGAAGACTTTTCACCTCTTCTCCTGAAACAATCATTCCCCAAACAGAAGCATCAGCAACACAACACGTAATTCCATAACGAGCGACTACTATTTGATCTCCCTTTACTTCTTTATCATGATAAACAAAACCCGTAAATGTGATTTCTTTCCCTTTAAATCCAAGCACATCTTGACCAATTACATTCATCGTTTGAATATAATTTTGATTATCTACTTGGATTGTATTTTGTTTCATCATATTTCTTTCTAATTCTCCCAGTGACTGCCCTGATGCAGGAAGATTTTGAATTGGTTCTTCTTCTTGATCAACTAATAGCTCCCTCCAATCAGAACTTTCGGGTTGTTTCTTCGCTCCTGCACTTTGATTCATGCCACGTTTTGCTGCTACACTACCATCAATTGTCACATTAGAAAATAAAAAGGCACTCACAATCGGAATGAGAAAAATTGCGTATAACATACAAATTCCAACTTTTGATTTTGGTACTGTATGATTTTCGCAGCAGTTACAGTTTCTTTTTTTCTCTTCATTCCCATTCCATACTTGTAAGCAGCCTAAAATGATCGAAAGAAAAAACGCGAAATAGATAAACTTTATCATTTTGGGTGCGATAAAATTATCAATATTTCCTGTTACTAGTAGTTTAAATAGAAGCATTGCAAACCCAAGTAAAATAATCCCTCGAATATATGCATGAAATTCTTGTTTCCTTTGCTTTTTCATGATCGCCATCTCCTAACTCATTGCAAACTGAACAACGATATATACACTAATCGTGACAATGCCAATAAAGAAGAAAACAAATCTTTTTTGAAAGTAAGCAAATAACATCAAAGTATTTTTCAAATCTAACATCGGTCCAAATACTAAAAAAGCAACGAGTGCTTTTACGGAAAATATATGACCGAATGAAGCTGCGATAAATGCATCCGCTTCTGAACAAAGCGATAGTACATAGCCAAAAGCCATCATGACAAAAGGTGAAATTACCTCGCTATTTGCAATTTCTACAAGCAAGTTACGATCTAAAAATGTTTGAAATAAACTTGCTAAGAACGCACCAATTAATAAATACTTTCCTGTATCAAAAAACTCATCCACTCCATGACTTATTACGTCTCGCCAACTTTTTTTCTTCTCATCATGAAGAATCACTTTTTGTTCTTTTAAAATACTTTTATTACGGTATACATAATGCACAACTAAGCCTATCAATAATGCAACAAATAATGCTAACCCAAAACGAGCATATACAACATTTGGATTCGTTCGAAATGCATAATACGTTGATAAAAACACAATTGGATTTAAAATCGGAGCACTTACTAAAATCACTATTCCTACATGCGAGGGTAAACCTTTCTGAATAAGCCGTCTTACTACCGGAATGATGACGCACTCACACATTGGAAAAAGGACACCAACAAATGCAGCAGGAACCATTGCAACAATTGCTGATTTTGGTAATATTTTTTGGATCATCTCCTCTGTCACAAATACTTGAATAACAGAAGAAACAAGAACTCCTAATAAAATAAAAGGTACTGCCTCAAAGAAAATACTTAAAAAAATTGTATTTACGTTCAACCATTCTTTTGGAATAGTCTTATGCAAATTTGCTAGGTTTGTGAAATCTACAAAAAAGAATAAAAAAAGAAAAATAGCAATGAGAATCGTACCAATTAACTCCTTTGATATTCTATTAAAAACCAAATTCCTCGCCTCCACTTTATTCATATTTAAACGTATGCTTGTCCTTTTTTTCTATGACAATTCCCAAACATTTTTCACATTTCATTTCTATTCACAAATCGTAATCATTATGATTTATTCTTGCATTTCTTTTTAAGGTCATTTATCATAAAACGTAATGATTACGATTTATGAGGAGGAATATATAATGAAAAAAGTACCCATTACCGTATTAAGTGGTTTTTTAGGTTCTGGTAAAACAACATTATTGAATCATATTTTGACAAATAGAGAGGGCTTAAAAGTAGCTGTCATTGTAAATGATATGAGCGAAGTAAATATTGACGCTGCTCTTGTGAAACAAGGAGGGTTTTCTCGTACAGAAGAAAAATTAGTAGAGATTCAAAACGGTTGCATTTGTTGCACACTTCGAGAAGATTTAATCATTGAAGTAAATCGTCTTGTTGAGGAAGGAGATATTGACTATATTGTGATTGAATCTTCTGGAATTAGTGAACCAATTCCTGTTGCACAAACATTTACGTATATAGACGAGGCACTAGGAATTGATTTAACAAACAAATGTCGTCTCGATACGATGGTTACTGTAGTCGATGCCAATCGATTTTGGGATGATTTTTCAGCTGGTGAAAGCTTACTAGATCGAAAGCAAGCAATTGATGAAACAGATACACGAGAAGTTATCGATCTACTAATAGATCAAATTGAGTTTGCAAATGTTATTCTTTTGAACAAAGTGGATTTACTAGAAAAAGAAGATATTCTCGAACTCCATCTTCTATTACAAAAATTAAATCCTAGTGCACAAATTATTGAATCTTCATTTAGCGCAGTACCACTAAATGAAATTTTAAATACGAATTTATTTAACTATGATGAAGCAAGTCAAGCAGCTGGTTGGATTCAAGAGTTAAATAATGATCACCATACGCCAGAAACAGAAGAATACGGCATTAGTTCCTTTGTTTATCGCCGTAAACGTCCATTTCATCCTGTTCGACTTATGAATTGGTTACAAAAGTGGCCTTTGGATGTTGTAAGAGCGAAAGGTTTTTTCTGGCTCGCATCTCGTAATCATATGATGGGACTTCTATCGCAAGCTGGTTCTTCGATTACCATCCAGGGAGCTGGTGAATGGATTGCAGCATTACCTGAAGCTGAGCAGCAGCAAATACTTATAGAAGAGCCAGGAATACTAAAAACTTGGGATGAGCAGTACGGAGATCGAATAACAGAACTAGTCTTTATTGGAGTTGAAATGAATCAATATGAAATGGAACGTTCTTTAGATACATGCTTATTAACCGAGGAAGAAATGAGACTGGATTGGGATGATTTTGTTGATCCGATCCCTCCCTTTACCGTGGCATCATAATGCAAAGCAAAAAAACAAGATGGTTTCCCTAAAAGGTTACCATCTTGTTTTCGTATATTCTTTAGAATTACTAGGCTTATTTATTACATTACTCCATATAACAAGTGCAATTGTACTTATAACAACAAAAATCCCATAACCAATTCCCGCAGCATCACCAATTATTTCTAATCCAAATGGTAACAGAGCGGTAGTAATTCCTATTACATAAGAAAAAATCCCTGCTATTTTTGCAAGCTTTTCTTTATCTCCTACGAATGTCTCCTCTTGATATCCCGCTATAAGAAATAACCTCTTTTTTATATGAATTTGATATCCCAGAATGATTATTAACATACCTACAAGAAAACAAATGATAAATCCGCCAATCATCAAATCCCACCTTTACAATATTTTACCATCATTATACCTATCACTTGCCTTTTGTTACCATCAAAAAATTCTGTTTATTTTTAATATTACTCGTGATATATTACATATTGTATTTGATATTTTAAATTTGATTTTCTTTTGGAAAGGAGGATCTTGCTATGGATTCAGGAAGATTGAAAGGCATTATTATGGTCATTACGGGGGCTAGTTTATGGGGATTGTCCGGAACTGCCGCACAACAACTTTTTCAACAAGAAAATGTCTCTACAGAATGGTTAGTTACAATCCGCTTACTTATATCCGGAAGTATTTTGCTCTTATTCTCCTCATTTGGTAGTAAAAAATCAGAAGTGCTCGGCATTTGGAAACAAAAAACCGATGCAAACAAAATGATTTTGTTTGGATTGTTAGGCATGCTCGCGGTGCAATACACCTATTTTGCATCTATTAAGGAAGGAAATGCTGCCGTTGCAACATTATTACAATATTTAGCGCCAATATTTATCACTGTTTATCTTATCTTTAAATGGAATATTCGTCCTACCAAAATCGATTTTATTTCTATCACACTCTCTTTAATTGGAACTTTCTTCTTACTAACGAATGGATCCATTGATAATTTAGCTGTTTCAACTCCAGCTATCATTTGGGGCATTTTATCTGGTCTGTCACTAGCATTCTATAGCCTTTATTCCAAGGAATTATTAGAGAAGTGGTCTTCATCTGTCATTGTTGGATGGGGCATGATTATTGGAGGCGTTGGTGTAACCATCTTACACTTTTTCTCCACGAACGAGTTTATCTTATTATCAGGCATGAAATATTTACAGCCTAACAATCTTTTTCTCATTACATTCGTTGTGATTTTCGGAACACTTATCGCGTTTTACTTATACTTAGATAGCATCCGCTACCTTACACCGAAAGAGACGACACTATTTGGTTGTACAGAACCACTTGCAGCTATCATTTCTTCGATTCTCATTTTGCATGTTCCGTTTCAATCATTTCAATTATTAGGCGCTCTTTGTGTTATTGTAATGGTACTTGTACTTAGTCAAAAGCCTGATGAAAGAAAACCGAAACTACGACTTGTCGAGACAAAAAAACAAAACATAAAATGAAAGGAACTGTCTAGTCATGCCTATTCCTCAAAACTATCGTAAACAAGAAAGAGTATCCGCTAAGTCACTTGTGTTAAATCAATTACAAGATTGGATTATTGAAGGTGTTTTAAAGCCTGATGAAAAAATTAATGACGGTGAGCTAGCCGAAGCTTTAGGTGTGAGTAGAACGCCCGTTAGAGAAGCGTTACAAGTGTTAGAACTCTCCCGATTGGTAGAAATGGTTCCAGGACAAAAAACAAAAATTGCCCCTATAAAACTAGAAGATGTATCTGTCATCTATGAAACAATTGCTGGTCTTCATACCATTATTGGAAAGCAAGCAATTCATCAAATAAACGAAACAGATCTAATGAAACTTTCCGAGATAAACGAAGCATTTGAAAATGCCATAAATGAAAAAAATTCAAAACAAGCTTTACATTTAGATATACAATTTCATAACACAATTGTAGCAATCGCTAAAAATACATACATCGAACCGTTCTTAGCAAACATTCAGCTACATGTATTACGTCTTGAATACCTTTTTTTCCAGAACTTCATTCCTGCACGTCAATCGATTGAAGAACACAATTTAATCATCGAAGCATTGAAAAAACAGGATACAGCACATATAGAACAAATCATGTCTCAAAACTGGTTACGGCCAATGAAAGAAATCCAAAAAATAATCTCTATGGAATAATGAAAAGAGCCGTTTATGTGTTCTCTCAACACAAACGGCTCTTTCTTTACAATTCTATATGACTATGCACGAATCTCGGCATATTTCTCAATGTCTCTATACTCTTTTTCTAGTTCCTCTAAGGAAAGCTCGTATAATTGTCGATCAAGAACTTTAAATACACCTGCCCCAATTAACTGATCAATTAGCTGCCTCTTACGATTTTCAACAGCAAAACGGAGTTGACTACTCATCTTTTTAAAACTCCTTTCTACAATAATTGAAAATGATAATCCTTATCAATTACCACTTTGATTATAAAAGATGATGTTTTAGAAGTAAAGTAATATGATGAAATATTTACCTTACAAACTGTTTGTGGCCACATTATATATATGTATGTTTCGTAAGATCGTTTATGCCACTTTTTATCATCTTTTTTCTTTCATACTTCGCAAAGTGGTCCTTTATGGATAGATGCTCCCTCTACTTCTATTTGTATCGTAACATGTTCTACATGAAAGCTTTCCTTCAATAAACGTGTCGCTTCTGCTAATACACCTTGTGTCTCCTCACCTTTTTCTATAACAAGATGACACGTTAAAACTTGAAAATCCGATGTAACTGACCATATGTGTAGATCATGTACCTCTTTAACCATTGCAATGTTTAATAGCGTATCTTTCACTTTTCCTACCTCTATATGCTGCGGTGTCCCTTCCATCAATATATGAACGGTATCACGTGTTACACGCTAACCACTTATAATAACTAATATGGAAACGAGGATACTAGCAATGGGAGATCAGCAGCCGTCCATCCAAAAAACTTAATGAGTAATGCAGCTATAATCGCTCCTACTGAACCTAGTAAATCACCTAATACATGTAAAAAGGCGCTTCGTACATTTAAATTTTCTTTCACATCTCCGCCCCGCGTTAAAATCCAAGCTGATATCATATTAATAAATAAACCAAGAACAGCGATGAGTAACATCCCATTACTAGCAATCTCTACTGGTTCTTGAAAACGGCGAATTGCTTCGATAAAAATGTATATCGAAATAACGATAAGAACGACACCATTACATAATGCGGCTAACATTTCAATTCGCTTATACCCGTACGTTTTTTCTAAAGTCGGCTTTTTTTCTCCAATTTTAAAGGCAAGCAAACTTAAAGCAAGAGATACTGCGTCACTTAGCATATGCCCAGCATCTGATAAAAGTGCTAAACTATTCGTTACAAATCCACCAATGACCTCGGCAATCATAAACCCCGTCGTTAATATGAATACTATCATTAATGCTTTTTTATTTTGTGAATGACCATGATGATGTGAATGTCCTATGTAGATCCCCTTCAAAAACAATATCTATATATTATCATGTGACAAGCCTTACTAATTTATCCAAGTCTATTCACTTATACCCCTATCTACGATCCACCCCTTCACTTATACCCCTATCGTTATTCCGGCTACTATTTCCTTTTTCTCAACCGAAAATAAGACTACTTCTTTTTCTTTCTCATATTATTTAATACTGTTAAGAAATGAAAAGGAGGATATAAAATTGAAGCGATTATTCCTTTGTATGGAACGTGAACTTCTTGTCGTGGAAGAAAGAAATGAAGAACTTCAAGTTCAATATCACTTACAAAATATGCAACCTACTTGTATTGCGGTTGACCCATTCCAACCAAATCGTATATATTGTGGAACATTTGGCCGGGGATTATGGCTAAGCGATGATAGAGGCGATTCTTGGCGACCAATTGGAGATTCTTATCGTTATTTTGACTTTCCGAAAGAAGATGGCATTTTACATTCTGCTATTACTTCTATCGCTATCAATCCCTTAAAACAAGTTAACGGTTACGGTGTTGTTTATGTAGGAACAGAACCTAGCGCTTTATTTTATTCCGAAAATGGTGGTGAAACATGGAGTGAATGTAAAAATATGAAATCATTGCTATCTTCATACACATGGGCATTTCCACCACGTCCATTTACACATCATGTGCGCTGGATTACAGTTGATCCAAATAAGCAAGATATGATCCATGTATCAATTGAAGCCGGAGCTGTTATCCAAAGTAAAGACAATGGCCAAACATGGGAGGATAAAAAATTCGGTGCTCCTATTGATGCTCACCAACTACTTATGCATCCACAGGCCCCTAATCGCCTTTATGCATCATGTGGCGATGGGTTTATGAGCGGACCTGAACGTGCATATCTTGAAAGTTATAATAGCGGAAACAGTTGGATTTCTTGTAGCGAGGGTTTAGAACATCACTATTTATATAGTATGGCCATCGATCCAGGTGATTGTGATACGATACTTGTCTCTGCTGCACCAAGTGCTGACCTAGCTCACCATCGTATACCTTATGAATCTTATATTTATCGAAAGACAAAAAACACTCCTTTCCAAAAAGTACAGCATGGGCTACCGTCAGCAATTGGCACTGTCATCTCTATGCTTGCAACAAACCCCGCAGAACCTCATACGTTTTATACTTTAAATAATAATGGTGTATTCCAATCTTTAGATAGCGGGCAAACTTGGGAGCAATTAAACATTCCATGGAAAGAAGAATATAAAACGCAGCACCCTCACGCCTTATTAGTTACAACTTCTTAATAAAAGAAAAAGGACTGCTTATTTACCAAG
>NZ_JABUAE010000023.1 GCF_013314535.1 Bacillus sp. Xin1
TACCTTCAATAGTTTGGTGATGATGGCAGAGAGGTCACACCCGTTCCCATACCGAACACGGAAGTTAAGCTCTCTAGCGCCAATGGTAGTTGGGACCTTGTCCCTGTGAGAGTAGGACGTCGCCAAGCAAAAAACTTAAGTCATTTTGACTTAGGTTTTTTTGTGGTTTTATATTCAGGCATAAAGGCATCATTTAGTTCAAAAACACTTTAATCGGTAGGTTCTTCTATCTCAAAGTGAGAATGCCAGTTTTCAAAATAATCATTTTCCATTTTCTTTTTAAAAACAACTATTGGAAAACTGCGAAAAACTTCGCTTTGAACTACTTCTTGAATTAATTCTCTTGCAGATATTTCTCCATAATCCCTAATAAATACTTTTTTATCTAATGGGAACTTCCACACATCCAACTTGTCCATTTCCTCATTATTATATCCTGCGGCATCTCTTAACCAAAAAACAGCAATATCTTTACTATTGCTAATAACAACTTCATAACAGTGATCATTACCTATTGCATAGGCTTTTAATTCTTTATCCTTTTTCATTGTTATTTGTTCTCCCTAAGCTTCTTATTTTTTATTTTAAACATATAGTGCTATTCAATTTGTATGATAAAAAAAGAGCACTTTGTCCCAGATTTTTACGCTTACTACCAGAGCAGATAACAAGTCTAGGAACTGGATGCATGACAAAGTGTTCTAGCCTCGATATAAGAAAAAGTAGCTGTACCTATTTTGTTTGCCTTTCGTCGGAAGATAGAATGGGTCGTCTTACATTACATACAGACACTACCGAACTCTTATCGTTGTATCCTCTTTGTTGAACGAGAGGAACTGTTTTTGGGAGGACAGTGACAGGAGAATCTCCCACCTCAAGCTCTTGTAGAGGTAGGTGGGAGTAGTTCAATATCTTTAAGATCTCTACATACCATTGGGAATATTTTATCATTGTTTAATGTTCAATCTTCTGATACGATTGAACCGTTTAAACCACCTGAAAAGTCTAGTACTGTTAATTCATCAACTAGCTTTTCTCATAACAATTTTTTCCGTACACATTAATATAAGCACAAAGCTCATAAATAAAAAATATATGTTGAATCTTGATAACTGTAAATGATTCATATGCTTTAGGAAATGCTTGATTCATTTATGTAATTCTTTTTAGCTCCATTGATATAGTACCCTAATGAAACCTTGTAGTTACAGGGAAATCCTGGTATATCTATATTTTGAATTATTATCTTAATTTCCTTTCTGATTTGTATATATTTTCACTTCCTCTTTTGAATATAACTAAAACACGAACGTTATCAATAACTAATAAAAAAACATTCGATTATTTGTTGACATTGTTCATGGAATATTGTTAATATAGCCATAGAAACAATATTATATCGCACCTCATATAATCGCGGGGATATGGCCTGCAAGTCTCTACCTAACGACCGTTATTCGTTAGACTATGAGGGAAAGTCACTCGGTATTTTTCTATTCACAAAGGATACGTATGCCTGAGTAGAGCGCTTTCTCTCATAGTAAAAGAGAAAATGTTCTATTTCAGGCTTTTTTTATTTGAATCGGGGGGATTCTAATATGAAATCACTAGTTGGAGTCATAATGGGAAGCACGTCAGACTGGGAAACAATGAAATATGCTTGTGACATTTTAGATGAATTAAATATTCCGTATGAGAAGAAAGTTGTATCCGCTCATCGGACTCCAGATTATATGTTTGAATATGCAGAAACAGCTCGTGAACGTGGATTAAAAGTTATTATTGCTGGAGCTGGAGGAGCTGCTCATTTACCAGGAATGGTTGCAGCGAAGACCAATATTCCTGTAATCGGTGTTCCTGTTCAATCAAAAGCGTTAAATGGTTTGGATTCGTTACTGTCTATCGTTCAAATGCCAGGAGGAGTTCCAGTTGCAACTGTTGCGATTGGTAAGGCTGGTTCAACAAACGCAGGACTACTTGCAGCACAAATACTTGGCTCATTTCATGATGATATACATGATGCACTAGAACTGAGACGAGAAGCAATTGAGAAAAATGTGCGTGAAGGTAGTGAACTAATATGACAAGAATCATTTTACCAGGAAAAACAATTGGAATTATTGGCGGTGGCCAGCTTGGAAGAATGATGGCGCTAGCAGCGAAGGAAATGGGTTATAAAATTGCTGTACTAGATCCGACAAAACATTCACCATGTGCACAAGTTGCTGATATTGAAATTGTTGCATCTTATGATGATTTGAAAGCGATTCAGCATTTAGCAGAAATAAGCGATGTTGTCACATATGAATTCGAAAATATTGATTATAGATGTTTACAATGGCTTGAAAAACATGCGTATTTACCACAAGGCAGTCAGCTACTATACAAAACACAAAATCGCTTTACAGAAAAGAATGCAATTGTAAAAGCGGGTTTACCGGTAGCGCCATATCGACTTGTCCAAAAGCAAGATGATCTTCTTGAAGCGATTCAAGAACTGTCCTTCCCTTGTGTGTTAAAAACAACAACAGGAGGATATGACGGTAAAGGACAAGTGGTTTTAAGAAGTGAATCAGATGTTGAGAGAGCAAGTGAACTTGCTAGTCAAACTGAATGTATTTTAGAAAAATGGGTGCCATTTGAAAAAGAAATATCAGTGATTGTAACTCGTAGCGTAAGTGGTGAAACGAAGGTATTTCCAGTAGCTGAAAATATTCACGTGAATAACATCTTACATGAATCTATTGTACCAGCTCGCATCACAGAAGCACTTTCACAAAAGGGAATTGAATACGCACAGGTACTTGCGGATGAACTTCAGCTTGTGGGAACACTAGCGGTAGAGATGTTCGCTACTGCAGATGGTGAGATTTATATTAATGAATTAGCACCAAGACCTCACAATTCAGGACATTATACAATCGATGCATGTGAAACAAGTCAATTTGGGCAACATATTCGAGCAATCTGTAATTTACCTCTAGGAGAAACAAATTTGTTAAAACCAGTTGTCATGGTAAACATTTTAGGCGAACATATAGAAGGGGTCCTAAGCCAAGTGAATAGATTTACCGGGTGCTATTTACATTTGTATGGAAAAGAAGAAGCAAAAGCGCAGCGTAAAATGGGGCATGTAAATATTTTAAATGAAAATATTGAAGTTGCTTTAGAAAAAGCGCATAGTTTGCATATTTGGGACCATCAAGAACAACTTTTGGAGGGAAAAAGATGATTAGTCGTTATACACGCCCTGAGATGGGTGCGATTTGGACGGAAGAGAACAAATTTAAAGCATGGTTAGAAGTTGAGATTTTAGCTTGTGAAGCATGGGCTGAACTTGGCGATATTCCAAAAGAAGATGTGAAAAAACTTCGCGAGAATGCAGCATTTGATATTGATCGTATTTATGAGATTGAAAAAGAAACACGTCATGATGTAGTTGCTTTCACTCGTGCAGTATCAGAAACACCAGCATTAGGCGAAGAGCGTAAATGGGTACACTACGGCTTAACATCAACAGACGTGGTTGATACAGCGTTATCTTACATCTTAAAACAAGCAAATGAAATTTTATTAAAAGACTTAGAAAACTTCATTGAGATTTTAGCGAACAAAGCAAAAGAGCATAAATACACAGTTATGATGGGAAGAACACACGGTGTGCATGCGGAACCAACAACATTTGGTTTAAAACTTGGTCTTTGGTATGAAGAAATGAAACGTAACTTAGAGCGTTTCAAGCAAGCAGCTAACACAGTTCGCGTGGGTAAATTATCTGGTGCAGTTGGTACATACGCGAACATTGATCCATTCGTAGAGAAGTATGTTTGTGAAAACTTAGGTTTGGAAGCAGCACCAATTTCAACACAAACATTGCAACGTGATCGTCATGCGCATTACATGTCAACACTTGCACTAATTGCAACATCTATTGAAAAGATTGCGGTTGAAATTCGTGGCCTGCAAAAGAGTGAAACACGTGAAGTAGAAGAGGCTTTCGCCAAAGGACAAAAAGGATCGTCTGCAATGCCGCATAAACGTAATCCAATCGGATCTGAAAATATGACTGGTATGGCTCGCTTAATTCGTGGTTACATGTTAACTGCTTATGAAAATGTTCCATTATGGCACGAGCGTGATATTTCTCACTCTTCTGCAGAACGCGTGATTTTACCAGATGCAACTATCGCATTAAACTACATGTTAAATCGCTTTGGTAATATCGTGAAAAACTTAACGGTATTCCCAGAGAATATGAAGCGCAACATGCAAAGAACATACGGTTTAATTTACTCTCAACGCGTAATGCTTACGCTAATTGACAAAGGTATGGTACGTGAAGAAGCTTATGATATCGTACAGCCTAAAGCGATGGAAGCTTGGGAGACACAAGTGCAATTTAAAGAGCTTGTAGAAGCAGATGAGCGTATTACAAGCAAATTAACACAAGAAGAAATCAACGAATGCTTCAACTATGAGCATCATATGCAACATGTTGATACAATTTTTGAACGTCTTGGACTGAACTAATCTGAAAATTTTATATGGCACGGAATAGAGTCATTCTGTGCCATTCTTTATAAAAATACTATTCACATTTTTCAAACTACAGGGGGCTTGCGAAATGCAAAAGCTAGAATTGCTGTATGAGGGTAAGGCAAAAAGGATTTATCGTACAGAAGCAGCAGATATGGTTTGGGTAGAGTACAAAGATAGTGCTACTGCTTTCAATGCGGAGAAAAAAGCGACAATTACAGGAAAAGGTCGTCTGAACAATGAGATTACAACTCTTTTATTCAGAAAGTTACAAGAAGTAGGAATTAAAACACACTTTGTTGAGAAGCTGTCAGACATAGAACAACTTGTGAAAAAGGTAAGTATTATTCCATTAGAAGTTGTCACAAGAAACGTAATTGCGGGAAGTCTTTCAAAACGATTAGGAATGAAAGAAGGAACTGCACTTGCAGCACCAATCGTAGAGTTTTACTACAAAGATGATGATTTAGGAGACCCACTTGTAACAGAAGACCATATTCGTGTGTTAAACGTTGCAACGCCAGAACAAGTAAGTACATTAAGAGAAAAAGCTCTACAAATCAATCAAGTATTGATTGAGCACTTCGCAAGCTGTCGTGTAAGATTAGTAGATTTTAAATTAGAGTTTGGATTAACAGAAGAAGGCGAAATCATATTAGCAGATGAGATTTCACCAGATACTTGTCGTTTATGGGATGAAGAGAGTAATGAGAAATTGGATAAAGATGTATTCCGCCGTGATCTTGGTAATTTAACAGAGGCATATGAAGAAATTTTAAAACGTTTAGGGGGAGCTTCACATGTATAAAGTTAAGGTATATGTAACATTAAGAGAGAGCGTATTAGATCCACAAGGAACAGCAGTGAAAGGTGCTCTTCACAGTCTTTCTTTCACAGAAGTACAAGATGTTCGTATCGGTAAATATATGGAATTAACAATTGACAAATCAGTAACTGACCTGGATAGCAAGGTAAAAGAAATGTGTGAAAAACTATTAGCAAACGTAGTAATGGAAGACTTCCGTTATGAAGTTGAGGAGGTTGTCGCACAGTGAAATTTGCCGTAATCGTTTTTCCAGGTTCAAACTGTGATGTTGATATGTTTCATGCAATTAAAGATGAGCTTGGCGAAGAAGTAGACTACGTTTGGCATGATGCAGAGAATTTAGATGAGTATGATGCGATTCTTTTACCAGGAGGATTCTCTTACGGTGATTACCTTCGCTGCGGTGCCATTTCTCGCTTCGCAAATGCAATGAAGGCAGTACAAAAAGCTGCTGAGCAAGGAAAGCCAATTCTAGGTGTATGTAATGGATTCCAGATTTTAGTTGAATCAGGATTGTTACCAGGTGCATTAATGCGAAATAAAAACTTAAAGTTTATGTGCCGTACTGTTCAGTTACGTGTTGAAAATAACGAAACGATGTTTACATCGCAATATGAAAAAGGTGCAGTAATTAACATTCCAATCGCACATGGTGAGGGAAATTACTATTGTGATGAAGCAACGCTTAAAGAACTAGAAGAAAAGAACCAAATTGCATTCCGTTACGTAGAAAATCCAAACGGAAGCGTTTCAGATATTGCAGGTATTGTAAATGAAAAAGGTAATGTACTTGGCATGATGCCACATCCAGAGCGTGCTGTTGATGAACTTCTTGGCGGCGCTGAAGGTTTAAAAGTCTTTCAATCTATTTTGAAACATTGGAGGGAAACATATGTCGTTAATGCTTGAACCAAATCCAACACAAATTAAAGAAGAACGTATATATGCGGAAATGGGGCTAACAGACGAAGAGTTTGCCATGGTTGAAAAGATTTTAGGACGTTTGCCGAACTACACAGAAACAGGACTATTCTCTGTTATGTGGTCAGAGCATTGTAGTTATAAAAACTCAAAACCGGTTCTTCGTAAGTTCCCAACAACAGGAGATCGCGTATTGCAAGGACCTGGCGAAGGTGCAGGGATTGTAGATATCGGTGATAATCAAGCGGTTGTATTTAAAATGGAAAGTCATAACCACCCTTCGGCAATTGAGCCATATCAAGGTGCGGCAACGGGTGTTGGTGGTATTATTCGCGACGTATTCTCGATGGGAGCGCGTCCAGTAGCATTATTAAACTCACTTCGCTTCGGTGAACTACAATCACCACGCGTAAAATATCTATTTGAAGAAGTAGTTGCAGGGATTGCAGGATACGGTAACTGTATTGGGATTCCAACTGTGGGCGGAGAAGTACAATTTGATCCATGTTATGAAGGAAACCCACTTGTAAACGCAATGTGCGTTGGCTTAATTAATCATGAAGATATTAAAAAAGGGCAAGCACACGGTGCTGGTAACACGGTTATGTACGTAGGTGCTTCAACAGGACGCGATGGTATTCACGGTGCAACTTTCGCATCAGAAGAATTATCTGAGAGTTCAGAAGCGAAACGACCAGCAGTACAAGTAGGCGATCCATTTATGGAGAAACTTCTTATCGAAGCATGTCTAGAGCTAATCCAATCTGATGCTCTTGTTGGAATTCAAGATATGGGAGCGGCAGGTTTAACATCATCTTCTGCGGAAATGGCAAGTAAAGCAGGAATGGGTATTGAAATGTATTTAGATGATGTACCACAACGTGAAACAGGTATGACACCATATGAAATGATGTTATCTGAATCACAGGAACGTATGTTGATTGTGGTGAAAAAAGGCAGAGAGCAAGAAATTGTAGACTTATTTGAGAAGTACGGTTTAGCGGCTGTTACGATGGGGAAAGTAACGGAAGATAAAATGCTTCGCTTATTCCATAAAGGTGAAATGGTAGCAGAAGTACCTGCGGATGCATTAGCAGAAGAAGCACCGGTTTATCATAAACCTTCAAAAGAGGCAGCATATTTTAAAGAGTTCCAAGAAATGAAAATGGAAACACCAAAAGTAGATAACTATAAAGAGACATTACTAGCTTTATTACAACAACCAACGATTGCAAGTAAAGAGTGGGTATATGATCAGTACGATTATCAAGTACGCACAAGCACAGTTGTTACACCAGGGTCAGATGCGGCAGTTGTACGTGTACGTGGCACAGAGAAAGCATTAGCAATGACAACAGACTGTAACTCTCGCTACATTTACTTAGATCCTGAAATGGGCGGTAAAATTGCAGTAGCAGAAGCTGCACGTAATATCGTATGTTCAGGCGGAGAGCCACTTGCAATTACAGATTGCTTGAACTTTGGTAATCCAGAGAAACCAGAAATTTTCTGGCAAATTGAGAAATCAGTAGATGGTATGAGTGAAGCTTGTCGTACATTACAAACTCCAGTTATCGGCGGAAACGTATCAATGTACAACGAACGTAGCGGTGAAGCTGTTTATCCAACACCGACTGTTGGTATGGTAGGTCTTGTTCATGACTTAAAACATGTAACAACACAAGAGTTTAAGGAAGCTGGAGATCTAGTTTATGTAATTGGTGAAACGAAAGCTGAGTTTGGTGGAAGTGAATTACAGAAGATGGTATACGGTAAAATCTTTGGTCAATCACCAAGCATCGACCTAGAAGTAGAATTAAAGCGCCAAAAACAATTACTAGAAGCAATTCAAGCTGGACTTGTTCAATCTGCACATGACGTTGCAGAAGGCGGATTGGCAGTTGCAATTTCTGAAAGTGCAATCGGTGCGAAAGGCTTAGGTGCTACTGTGAAATTAGCTGGGGAAGCAACAGCAGCATTATTCGCAGAATCACAATCACGCTTTGTCGTAACAGTAAAACGTGAACAACAAGAAGCATTCGAAAAAGCAGTAGAAGCAATTCAAGTTGGGGAAGTTACAAGTACAAATGAAGTAACAATTCATAATGAAGAAAACGAAGTATTACTTGTAGCAAATGTTGATGAAATGAGAAAGGCTTGGAAAGGGGCAATCCCATGCTTGCTGAAATAAAGGGGTTAAATGAAGAATGTGGCGTTTTCGGAATTTGGGGGCATGAAAATGCAGCACAGGTTACGTACTACGGCTTGCACAGTTTACAGCACCGTGGGCAAGAAGGCGCAGGCATTGTTGTAAATAATGGGGAGAAAATTGTTGGTCATAAGGGGTTAGGTTTAGTATCAGAAGTGTTTTCAAGAGGTGAGCTAGAAGGCTTAAATGGAAGATCAGCAATTGGACATGTACGCTATGCAACAGCAGGCGGAAGTGAAGTAGCGAACGTTCAACCACTACTATTCCGTTTCTCTGATCATAGTATGGCATTAGCTCACAACGGAAATTTAATTAATGCAAAAATGCTTCGTCGCGAATTAGAGGCAGAAGGAAGTATTTTTCAAACGAGTTCAGATACAGAGGTACTACTTCATTTAATTAAGCGTAATACAAAAGGTTCACTCATTGAGAGCGTAAAAGATGCGTTGAACAAAGTAAAAGGCGCATTTGCGTATCTTTTACTAACAGGTAATGAAATGATCGTTGCGTTAGATCCGAACGGTTTCCGTCCACTTTCAATCGGAAAAATGGGAGATGCGTACGTTGTAGCATCTGAAACATGTGCTTTTGATGTAGTTGGTGCGACATACATTCGTGATGTTGAACCTGGGGAACTACTTATCATTAATGATGAGGGCATTCAAGTAGATCGTTTTACAAATGATGTGGAACACGCAATTTGTAGTATGGAATACATTTACTTTGCACGTCCAGATTCCAATATTGCTGGTATCAATGTTCATGCAGCGCGTAAAAACATGGGGAAAGCTTTAGCAAAGGAAGCTCCTATTGAAGCAGATGTTGTAACAGGTGTACCAGATTCTAGTATTTCGGCAGCGATCGGTTATGCAGAAGCAACTGGCATTCCATATGAATTAGGATTAATTAAAAATCGTTACGTTGGTCGTACCTTTATCCAACCTTCTCAAGAATTGCGTGAGCAAGGGGTAAAAATGAAGCTTTCAGCGGTACGAGGAGTAGTTGAAGGGAAACGCGTTGTAATGATCGATGATTCGATTGTACGAGGAACAACAAGTAAACGTATTGTTCGAATGCTTCGCGAGGCAGGGGCGACAGAAGTGCATGTGAGAATTGCTTCTCCACCACTTAAATATCCTTGTTTCTATGGCATTGATATTCAAACAAGAAAAGAATTAATCGCAGCAAACCACTCTATAGAAGAAATACGTCAAATCATTGGCGCAGATTCTTTAACATTTTTAAGTGAAGATGGTTTAGTAGATGCAATTGGACGCCCATATGAAGGGAAATATGGCGGCTTATGTATGGCGTACTTTAATGGGGATTATCCAACAGCTCTTTATGATTACGAGCAAGAGCTTTTAGAAAGTATGAAATAAAAAAAGTGAGGAGCTTCTACTTTATTTGAAGTAGAAGCTAGCTCTTTTCTAAAGCGCCCGCTTTGGTGGGAGAAATTAAAAGACGAGGTGTAAAAAACGATGGCGAATGCATATAAGCAAGCAGGAGTAGATATTGAAGCTGGATATGAAGCGGTATCTCGCATGAAAAAACACGTACAAACAACAATGAGAAAAGAAGTACTAGGAGGTCTTGGCGGTTTTGGAGGGATGTTTGATCTATCAAAATTTGCATTAGAAGAACCTGTATTAGTATCTGGAACAGACGGTGTAGGTACAAAATTGATGCTCGCTTTCATGATGGATAAACATGACACAATTGGTATTGATGCAGTAGCAATGTGTGTAAATGATATTGTTGTCCAAGGGGCAGAACCGCTTTTCTTCCTTGACTATATTGCTTGCGGTAAAGCAGAACCTAGTAAAATTGAAAACATCGTCAAAGGTATATCAGAAGGTTGTCGCCAAGCTGGCTGTGCGCTAATTGGTGGAGAAACAGCTGAGATGCCAGGTATGTATTCCACTGAAGAGTACGACTTAGCAGGCTTTACGGTTGGTATTGTTGATAAAAAGAAAATTGTAACGGGTCAGTCTATTGAAGAAGGTCATGTGTTAATTGGTTTAGCATCTAGCGGTATTCATAGTAATGGTTATTCTTTAGTGCGCAAAGTGTTATTAGAAGACGGACAGCTATCTTTAGATCGTATACATGGTCGTTTAGAACTACCTCTTGGTGAAGAACTATTAAAGCCAACGAAAATTTATGTCAAACCTATTTTAGAACTATTGAAGAAATATGAAGTGTATGGCATGGCTCATATTACAGGTGGCGGTTTTATTGAAAATATTCCACGTATGTTGCCAGAAGGAATCGGTGCGGAAATTGAACTAGGTTCTTGGCAAATTCAACCGATTTTTAGCTTGCTTCAAGAGGTTGGAAAACTAGAAGAAAAAGAGATGTTCAATATTTTTAACATGGGTATTGGTATGGTAGTGGCAGTAAAAGAAGAAGATGCAAAAGATGTTGTTAAGCTTCTTGCAGAGCAAGGAGAAAAAGCACACATCATTGGGCGCACTGTAAAAGGATCAGGTGTCGCTTTTCATGGAGGCACAGAACTATGAGTAGATTGGCAGTTTTTGCCTCAGGAAGCGGCTCTAACTTCCAAGCGCTAATGAATGCAGTGGAAGAAAAAAGCTTACAAGCTGATATTAGTTTACTAGTATGTGATCAACCTGAGGCACGTGTTATCGAACGAGCGCATTATCATCATGTTCCATGCTTTGCTTTTTCAGCGAAAGAATATCAATCAAAAGAAGCGTTTGAAAATGAGATACTAAAAAAACTGCGAGAATACGAGATCGATTGTGTTATTTTAGCGGGATATATGCGTCTTATCGGGCCAACATTATTAGAAGCATATGGCGGGAAAATCATTAATATTCATCCATCATTATTGCCAAGTTTTCCAGGGAAAGATGCTGTCGGTCAAGCGTTAGAGGCAGGAGTGAAAGTAACAGGAGTGACAATTCACTACGTAGATGCAGGGATGGATACAGGACCGATTATTGCACAAGAAGCAGTAAATGTTTCTGACGTGGATACGAGAGAGAGTTTACAAAAGAAAATTCAGCAAGTTGAACATAGATTGTACGTAGATACGGTGAACGAAATCGTTCAATATATGAAAGAGAAGACTGTTAAATAACATTCAACTAGGGGTGAAGGATAAATGAAAAAGCGTGCATTAGTAAGTGTTTCAGATAAAACAGGTGTTGTAGAGTTTGTTAAAGGGCTACTTGAACAAGGGATTGAAGTTATTTCAACAGGTGGAACGAAAAAATTATTGGAAGAAAATAGCTTGCAAGTAATTGGGATTTCTGAGGTAACAGGATTCCCGGAAATTATGGATGGTCGTGTGAAAACATTACATCCAAACATTCATGGTGGTTTACTTGCAGTACGTGATAATGAAACGCATGTAGCGCAGATGAATGAATTAGGCATTCAGCCAATCGACTTTGTTGTTGTAAACTTATACCCATTTAAAGAAACAGTTGCTAAACCTGATGTGACATTTGCTGATGCAATTGAAAATATTGATATCGGTGGTCCAACAATGATTCGTTCAGCTGCGAAAAATCATAAATTTGTATCAGTGATCGTTGATCCAACAGATTATGATGTTGTACTAGCTGAGCTAAAAGAAAACGGTGAAGTTACAGACGAAACAAAACGAAAATTAGCAGCAAAAGTATTCCGCCATACAGCGGCATATGATGCATTAATCTCAAACTATTTAACTGAACAAATGGGAGAAGAAAGCCCAGAAACATTAACAGTAACATTCGAGAAAAAACAAGATTTACGTTACGGTGAAAATCCGCATCAAAAAGCAACATTCTATAAAGCGCCATTTGCAGCAACTTCTTCTGTTGCATATGCAGAACAATTACATGGAAAAGAATTATCTTATAACAATATCAATGATGCAGACGCAGCACTTAGCATTGTAAAAGAATTTACAGAGCCAGCAGTGGTAGCTGTAAAACATATGAACCCATGTGGAGTTGGTGTTGGTACTGATATTCATGAAGCATACACACGTGCTTACGAAGCGGATCCTGTATCAATTTTTGGAGGCATTATTGCAGCCAATCGTGAAATTGATAAAGCTACGGCTGAAAAGTTACATGAAATCTTCTTAGAAATTATTATCGCACCTTCTTTCTCACAAGAAGCTTTAGAAGTGTTGCAAAGTAAGAAAAATTTACGTCTGTTAACTGTAAATATTGAAAAAGCAGCAAATGCAAGTAAAAAATTAACTTCTGTACAAGGTGGCCTTTTAGTTCAGGAAGAAGATACACTAGCACTAGATGAAGATGCAATTACAGTTCCAACAAAACGTGAACCAACGGAGCAAGAATGGGCCGATTTAAAACTAGCTTGGAAAGTTGTTAAACACGTAAAATCAAATGCGATTGTTTTAGCAAAAGATAACATGACAATCGGTGTTGGCGCTGGGCAAATGAACCGCGTTGGCTCGGCGAAAATTGCCATCACGCAAGCTGCTGACAAAGCGCAAGGTAGTGCCTTAGCATCTGATGCATTTTTCCCAATGCCAGACACAGTAGAAGAGGCTGCTAGAGCAGGGATTACAGCCATCATTCAACCTGGTGGATCTATCCGCGATGAAGATTCTATTAAAAAAGCTGATGAATATGGAATTACTATGGTGTTCACGGGCGTACGTCATTTCAAACATTAATAGAAATATACAAGTATATGAAATTTTATCGGCGCAAATTCAAATATATCGACCGTTTCTCATGATATATCGGCGTTTCGACATGGGATATCGACTTATCTACAAAATACGACACGGAAAATAGGCTTGCTCCTGTTTTCCGTTTTAAAAAGTGGAGGATAATATATGAATGTTTTAGTAATCGGTCGCGGTGGGCGCGAGCATGCTTTAGCTTGGAAGTTTGCACAGTCTGAGCAAGTGGAGAAGGTGTACGTAGCACCAGGCAATGAAGGCATGAGAGATGTGGCAATGCCAGTTGATATTGATGAAAATGATTTTGATGCACTTGTTCTGTTTGCGAAAGAGAACAATATCGGTTTAACATTCGTTGGTCCTGAAATTCCTCTTATGAATGGAATTGTTGATCGTTTTGAAGCAGAGGGGCTTCGCGTTTTTGGACCGAATAAAGCAGCCGCTGTAATTGAAGGAAGTAAAGCTTTTACAAAAGAGCTTATGAAAAAATACGATATTCCAACAGCAGCATATGAAACGTTCACAAACTATGAGGAAGCAGTAGCATACATTCAAAAAATTGGTGCGCCAATTGTTATTAAAGCGGACGGTTTAGCAGCTGGAAAAGGTGTAACAGTGGCAATGACGTTAGAAGAGGCATTGCAAGCTGTGAAAGAAATGCTGCAAGATGTAAAATTCGGTGAAGCGAGTAAAAAGGTTGTTATTGAAGAGTTTTTAGATGGACAGGAATTCTCTTTAATGGCATTCGTAAATGGAACAACTGTTTATCCAATGGTCATTGCACAAGATCATAAACGTGCTTTTGACGGTGATAAAGGACCAAATACAGGAGGAATGGGAGCATATTCTCCAGTACCACAAATTCCAGAATCAGCAGTTAGCGAAGCAATTGAGACAATTTTACATCCAACTGCCAAGGCAATGATTCAAGAAGGACGTTCATTTACAGGTATTTTATACGCGGGGCTTATTTTAACTAACGAAGGGCCGAAAGTAATTGAATTCAACGCTCGTTTTGGTGATCCAGAAACGGAGGTTGTATTACCTCGTTTAGAAAGTGATTTAGTCGACGTATGTAATTACGTATTAGATGGAAAAGAGCTAACACTTAAGTGGTCAGAGGAAGCAGTTATCGGTGTCGTACTTGCTTCAAAAGGATACCCAGCAGCATATGAAAAAGGTGCTGTGATTTCTGGATTAGATACATTAGAAGATGTAATTGTCTTTCATGCAGGCACAGCTATGAAACATGGAGATTTTGTAACAAACGGTGGTCGTGTGCTATTTGTTGCTTGTAAAGCAAAAGACTTACAAGAAGCAAAGGATAAAGTATATAAAGAGATAGAAAAAATCGAGAGTGATGGTTTATTTTATCGAAATGATATAGGGTATCGTGCAATTGCAAAGGTAGATTTTTAGAAGCTAACATGTTTTATGTTAGCTTCTTTTTATGAAGAAAATTATGAGTATATGAATGATACATAAGATATTTTTCGAGATAGGAAAGTTTGCATACTATGTGGAATAGCTTTAAGATTCATGCTTTCAAAAAGATACTTATCCATTGATATCTACATAGGATCGCTTTCTCTCGACTTGTTTACATCGTAATTCTCCAATCAACAATAGAAAAATAGAAATTACTAATGTAAGCGCAGCGCCAACGAGTGGAAAAGAGAAGCTCTGTGTCTGTTTCGCGATAATCCCTGTGAAAATCGGTCCAATAATTTGTCCAATACCATAAATTCCAGTTGTATAACCGATAACTTTATTACTTTCATTTGGTTTGCTTCTTTTTGCTTCTGTCGTTGTTAAAATAGTGATACCTACGAATGTAGCTCCGAGAAGAAAAGCACTTAAAAATGCTCCGATTACGTTAGGAATAAGGAGTGGAGAAAGAACACTTATAATTTGTAGACAGTAGGCGGAGATAAGAGCGCGTGTTGTTCCATACTTTTGAGCAATGCTTGACCAAATATAGCTAGATGGAATAACAGCGATACCAACAATAATCCAGCTGCACGACGCATAAAAGGATGAGAGGGTAATTCTTTCTACAATAGTGACAAGAAAAGTTCCGGTAATGATGTAGCCAAATCCTTCAAATCCATAAGCTAAAATGAGCCAAAATAAATAGTTTTTTCTATGAGTCGTATTTATTGTAGTAACTTTTGATTTTTGCACAGTATGTCTAGTATCTTCTTTTAACCATTTCCATACAAAAATAGCTAAACTAAAGCTAATAAGACCGAGTCCAATCCAAGATCCCTTCCAATACCAAAGCGAGTTGAACAGAGGGGCGAATAATCCAGCGAAAATAATTCCAATTCCAACACCACTATAAATCATCCCGCTTAGTATAATCTTATTCCGATGAAATAAATAATCTAGAACAATACTAGAGGCAAGAACAAACACGATAGCACTCGTAAAACCTCCAATAAACCGAAGAGAAAACCAAAAGAAAATTTGAGAGGTAAAGCCCATACAAAGGGTCGAAAGGACGTTGAAAAATAAACAATGATGTAACACTTTTTCACGATTTTTTAACGTAATAAATCCAATAAAGAAGGCACCAAGCAGATAGCCGAGATAGTTACTGGATGCTAAATATCCAGCGAGGTCTTCTTCTACATGAGCCTGCCTTTCCATAAAAGAGATAATTGGCGTGTAAGCGAAACGACTAATGCCCATTACAGCTATTAAGGCAAAGATACCGGATAGAATCATTTTCCATGTCTTTGTTTCTTGCACGTAATCTCCCTTCTTGACGCAGCTTTTAATACATATGATAGGGGAATATACATAGTGCGTAAAATACTGTTTTTTAATATGTAATATCAAAAATAATGATACGAATGAAAGGACGAGAAAAATGAACTTACAAGATTTTTTAGCTTTTTATATGGTAGCGCAGGAAAAAAGTATTTCAAAAGCAGCAGTTCGTCTTAATTTTGTCCAATCGAATATTACAGCTAAAATAAAAAGATTAGAAGCGGAGTATGAGACACAGTTATTTTACCGGCATCGCAATGGGGTCACACTAACGCCAGCAGGAGAAACATTATTGAAATATGCTGAAAAAATGATTCAATTATTGAATGAGTCAAAAAGAGAGATTAAATATACGAAATTGCCAGGGGGAATGTTGAAAATCGGAGCAATGGAAACGGCAGCAGCAGTTAGATTGCCAAACATTCTTTCTAATTATCATACAAAATATCCAGAGGTTGAGATTGGGATTCAAACGAACAGCACGGAAAAATTAACAAAAAAAATACTTTTACATGAATTAGAAGGAGCATTTGTAGCCAATATCACTGACGATCCAGCATTAGAAAAGATAGAAGTATTTCAGGAGGAAATGATGTTACTGTCAAAGAGAAAGTTTTTATTGGATCATAAATATATGGAAGAGCAGTCATTTATCGTTTTTCAATCTGGCTGTTTTTATAGAAAGGTATTGGAGGAATGGTTATTGTCGGAAGGGATTGTTCCGAGGAAGGTAATGGAGGTAAACTCCTTAGATGGTATTATCGGATGTGTGAAAGCTGGTCTTGGAGTATCCATGCTCCCGCGGGAAGTAGCAGAGCAATTTGATTCTCATAGGGAGCTCGTCCGTACACCGTTATTAAATGAAAATAGATTTATTCCAACGTACTTTATTTATCGGAAAGATAGTGTGAAAACCGCGGCATTATGTAAGTTTATTACATTGCTTTATAGCATAGAAGAAAAAAGGAATTGTAAATATTCCTAAAACATATTAAATGATTACCTAATATGAAAAGTAATTGGGATTAAATTGCTCCTCATTCTTTTATTTATAAAGTTTGGATAACTTCCTTAGCTGAAGTAGAAAATTAGATAAAATACGTTATCTCGCACTAACGCGGGCAGTAATACTCCCACCTCAAAATTCGGTGGAAGCAAAGAAGTGAGGTGAGAGCTAATAATTAGTGGGCGATGAAGCCCCCACTGATTAAGGTTTCACTTTATTGGAAAAAGTCGAACTTTTGATAACACTAATTATACGAACGAAAGTCCCTTCAAATCTTCTAAAGAGACTTTTCTAAGTTTCTAGATATATTGAATTCCGATAATGATATTTTATGTTAGTTGCATTTAACAAATGATTAATTGTATGATATGTAATCTATTTAATTTTATTTTACAAAGAGTAAATTCCGGTTTTTTACATGGTATAATTTTGAACTAGAGAGAAAGAGGTATATAAAGGCTGGAAACAGCGGATTCAAATTCCATTTACCATTTGGTCCTGATGTAGGTTTATGGGGATTTGGTTTAGAAGTTGCTGTTAAGGAGTAAAGGAGATAATTAGTATGAATAAAAAAGTGAAAAATTTTAAATATCTTATGATTATATTAGCGTGTATTGCAATTTTCGGTACAATTTTACCTAATGCATTAGATCCGAATGAAACACTAGCTGGTAAAATTTCAATTGTAGTTTTTGGTACAATTGGTACTTGTTTATTATTTTCTATTACTTATTTTATTGTAAAAAAAGCTATTTTAAGAAAGGGAAAATAAGGTGGGACAAAATTTAGAGTTAGAATTACTTCCAATAGGTTCTGTTGTAATGCTTAAAGATTGGGAACATCCATTAATGGTTTATGGAAGAAAACAGATCGATTCTGAAACAAAAAAACATGGGATTATGTATGTTATTATTTTCTTCATGGTAATATTTCTTCAGAGTATAATTTCTTTTTGAATCATGAAGATATTTCTAGTGTTTTACATCTTGGTTTTATTAATGAAAGAGAATTAGAATTTCAAAAATTATTTAAAAAGGAAGTTGAAGAAAAACAGTGATTCTTTTAAGCTGTTGGTGTTTTTGAAATAGTTAAAGAGTGGATCTTTATATATTTTTATAAGCTTTAATTTTGATGAATATGTTGGTTTATCAAAAAATGATAAAATAGTTACCGCAATGGTAAAATTTTATCATGATAAAAAACAAAGGGGAATCTCTATGAAATTGCTACGTTCATTTCTCATTCTCACTCTTGTTGTATTGTTAAGCGCATGCAATACAGCAACAAAAGTCACAAAGGTTCAAAAAAATGGCGAAACGACTTTAAAAATTGGCTCCCTGCAAGGGTATTACAATGTGCAAACGATTAAAGCTGAAAAAGGAAATGTGGAAATTCCTTATGAGGCCGCGGTTGAAGAAGTTACGATTTTATTGCAAGTCACAAAAGACGATAAGGTCATTTATGAAGAAGAAGTCACTTCTCAAAAAGGAGGTTTGCTTTCTTTTGAAGCACCAAAATCCGGATCATATGATTTAATTGTACGCGTGAAGGGGGAAGAGGAGAAAGCGAAAGGAATTCAAATACATACGAAGCTATGAAAAAACGGCAAGCGGGTACACCCCGCTTGCCGTTCCCATTTCCAGTTGGCTCTGGCACAACACATGCTCATCAATTTAAGAAGTAAACGTTAAACTTCAAAATATATAATAAAAGTTGATTTTGGAGTTACTTTCACTTTGGGTGATGTGACCCCTAATAAAATATTCAATAAATTTTATAATCTAAATATTTAATTCTAATCATTAAAAATCCTACTTTTTCTTACTTTAATCGTTTCTAAAATATAAAGAAGAATACCTAAACCAAATATCTTTTCAGCATTAGAAATATTATTACCTAATTTAATAATAGGTACATTTAATCCAAATCTTTCACTCCATTCAAAGGCATATATCCTCTCTTACAGTTTATTAATATACGATCATCTATCGTACGAAAAGACGTTTCGAAAAAATCAAATTCAACTTCTACCTCAGAAAGTTTTATTTCTTTTTCATTCATTAAAGAACCACGTACCATTCCAAATCCCTGTATAGTATTTTCTTTAAACATACCTACACAATTATAATTTGAATCATAAATAGCCCAATCATAATTTTCAACTTCACTATGAAAATATGCAAGAATTTCTCCATCACTTGCTTCCAATCTAAAAACTTGAAAAATCGGTATCTGAAATTGAAAAAGAAGAGAAGGAAAAAAAACAAGAGTAGCCTCTTTAACTATTTTTATTTCTTTATTTTAGTAAAATAAAGTCTTTAAAAGATTCTTACAATAATTTATAATAATTTAGTAAAATTAACCAATTCATATTTTTAAAGGGGAGATTAAAATGGCTGGACAAATTCGTATGAGCCCTGAAGAACTAAAATCAAAGGCTGCATTATATGGACAAAGTTCTCAACAAATTGATGATATTCTTCGTAAATTACAAGGATTGCAAAATGAATTACGCGGTGAGTGGGAAGGTCGTGCTTTCGAAGGTTTTGATCGACAATTTAACGAATTAAGACCAAAAGTAGAAAACTTCTCACAATTACTACATGAGATTAATGTTCAACTTTCCAAAACTGCAGAAGCTGTTGCTTCTCATGATGAAGAATTATCACGTAATTTCGGTTTGAAATAAAAAACGTTTTACTCTACATAACAAGAATTTCAAATGAGCCATACAACTTATATTGTATGGCTCATTTGATTGCGTACCCAGCTAGGTTGGGCACACGTTTAAAAAGAGCGATATTGATAGGGAAATCTCATATATTTATTGGGATTTCTTTGGCATGTTCTGAAAATCAGAGAAAGGATTTGAGCGATGGGACAATTTCAAAGTAATTTTCAAACGGCACAACAAATTGCTACGCAGATGAGAAATGCTTCGGATACAATCGAAAGTGCGACAAATCGTTCTATAAAGAAGGCGACGCGTACTACACTATCTGTTAACTCCAAAGCACAAGAAGCGAACCAACAAGCTTTAGATTTAACGAAACAATTTTGTTCCGCCCTTCAACAAGCGGTGGATAATATTCATTTAGTAGCCCAAGGGTTTGAGAGAATGGATAACGAACTTCACAACACTTTTCGCTAATGTGACAACCTACGTAAAGGTAAAACGGTAGGAGGAATATGATGAGTCAAGATATTGAAAACCAAATTAATCAATTAAACCAAAAGTTACGAAGTGTATTCGAAGAACAAGACCGAAATCAATCTGCGATTCACACTCAGGAGCAAGCGGAAGCAGATTTTCACGAATGGAAAAGTCGGAGTAATCGTTTATTTAACCGTATTCTAGAAACTTGGCATGGCGATAGAGAATTATCTCATTTTTTTATGAATATGCGTCAAGAAGCAGGACACATTGAGCGAAAACTTACATTCGAATTGGAAAACCAAAAAGAAAAGTTGCTTAAAGAAAGACGAGACCTTAGTGATTTAGAAAACGACCTTTCCTATCAGCAACAACAACTAGCAAGGGAGGTCAATGCATGAGTTTAAATATGTATTTGGGAGAAGTACGAAACCAAACTCAAAGCATGAATGCTGTATGTACCGCTACCATTCAAGGTATGGAACAAGCCATTCATTCGATTGACGCTTTTGCAATTGATACTGTTTTACAAGGGCAAACTTATGACAGTGCAAAAGCATTTTTTGTACAAACCTTTCGCCCTTTAGCACAAGGGATCATTTACTTATGTGAAGAATTAATCGTTCAGAATGATGCCTTTCCAAGTCAATTTGAATCAAAGGTAGCTTCCACAGATGTAGTCGAACAAGAAATATTAGAACAAATTCGAGAAATTGACCGGATGAAGGCAAGTATGGAAGCCATCACTCAAACTATGCCAATTCCAGGTATGGATGCTATGGCGAATCTTTTCACTGCGATGAGAAAAAAACTGCAAGAAAAGTTAGATCACCTGTATGAGTTTAATCAAACATCTAGTGATAATTATAGTACAGCAATTCAATTAGCTGCTAGTATCGCTACAGGTCTTGCAGAAGTCCAAAGTGGGAAAGGTTTTAGTCCTGCAAGTGGTACATTCAGTACGAAGGACTTAAATATGGAGTGGACAACTTCTATTCAAGCGATTGGAGAAGAGAGGGCACGTCAGGCTGAAAACCATCTAAAGAGTAGTTCAATTGAAGACGGGGCAATGTGTGGTAAGTTACCTGAAAAATCTACTTTCCGAAAAGTTGTAGATGGCACTATAGAAGGTGCAGGAGAAGCAATTGGAGACACCATAGAAGGATTTAAAGCGCTTGGTAAACGGGAAACGTGGGAAAACATGGGGAATGCTGCGTTGCATCCTATTGATACCCTTAGTACTATGTATAATGTAGTGTCAGATTCATTTATTAATGATGTAATAAATGGAGATGCTGAAAGCCGTGCGAAATGGGGAAGTTATGCTTTAACACAAGTTGCATTAGGTGTTATTGGAGATAAAGGACTAAGTAAAGCAAGTAAATTGGGTAAGGTGGCAACTAAAAAAGCAAAAGAGAAAATTCCAGAAGTTATTTCTCATACTATTGGTAATTTACAAATGGGGGATCGCTTTGCTTTTGCAGGTATGGGTTCTATGAGAATTGAAATACCTACAATTAAAGATTACTTTGTGAAAACTACGGTTAAGGAAAATACTAGATCAATCGATGGTTTTACTACAAGTAATGATGTTGATAAAATTGTTAGTGAAGTAAATATTGAAAAAGCGGAAAATATTATAGCTCAAAGGGTTAAAGGATTAGATTTAGTAGAACATCCTATTCCGTATAAACAATTAACTGCAAAAAAAATGAAAAATTTGAAATTAAAAATTGAGAATAGAACCATTACAAAAGAGGAATATGAATCTTATATTTGGAATAAAAAATTTAGTGTTAGAAGACGTAAAGGGGTAGATGAATTCTGGAATCAAGAACAAGAAAGAATATTGAATGGAGAAACTCCTTCAAGGAATTGGACTGAGGAACAAATACAAGATATTTTAAATAACAAAAAAGCAAAATTTAATGGAGAGACTTTACAAGGACATCATACATATAGTGCTGCAAAATATCCTCATTTGGCAGATAAAGGAGAGGTTATATTTCCTTTAACACATAGAGAACATTTTTATGGATGGCATGGGAGAAATTATAAAACAAGTTTACCAGGAAAGCCTATTAACGACATAGTAGACTTTTAAATATTAGGAGGTTTTGATAATGGTTTCAATTAAATTAGTAGTGGAAAGTGATGAAAATACTAATAAGTATATTCCTATATTAAGGAAAGTTACTTCTAAACCAATTAGTGAAATAAAAAAGAGTATTGAAACAAAAGAGCCATTGATGATAAAAGAAAGTTATGATATTGATGGTTTGATTTCTTTAGAAAGTACAGCAGAAAAGTTAATGTCAATGGGAGCAATGTTAACAATTTATCAACATAATAGAATAGTATCATTAGAAATGATAAAAAATTTAATTGAAAGAAATAAAGAAATCGAAAAAGATATAGAAGAATTGGATGACTTAATGTTTGGTGATGAATAGAAAATTACTTTCATATTAGCATATTTCATAAAGGTGGATGGGGTAAAGGGTGATTGGTCTTATAGCTCCTAAAGGTAGGTAAAGAATAAAATGAAGATTAAAAATGGTAGTGAACTTCAACCACCAGATGATGAATTAATTCAATCATTTGAGGATTATTGTGAAATAAAATTACCAGCTGCTTTTATAGATTTTTTGAAAAAGTATAATGGCTCTATTCCTATTACTAATGTTTTTTCACATAAAAAAAATGAACTTCTAATTGAACGTTTCCTATGTTTGTTGGATACCCCAGAAGATGGTGATGAAAATGGTTGGTATAATATAGAGGTTGTATTATCTGATATTGATACTCGTTTAACGGATGATGAAGATTTAACAGGAGTAAATGTTATTCCGTTTGCTGCTTTATTCGCAGGTGATTTTCTTTGTTTAGATTTTAGAGAAAAAGAAATACCATCTGTTGTAGTATGGTATCATGAAGAATCAGAAGAGTTGAATCCGGTAACTAGTGAAGTTGTAGATAATTTTAGTGATTTTTTAGGTATGTTAAAAGAATAATATAAGAAAAGTAATTAAATTTTTATTTATAAGTTCGAATTGGTATTAAAGCTTTTCGGTTTTTAGTATTTTAATTAGAAAAAGAAGACTAGTATTTAATTGTTAGTCTTCTTTTGTTTGTTTTTTAATAGACTGATATTTTATTTTAAAAGGAATTAAATAAGGAATGTATCAAGGACATTATCTTTCTCTTCTTTATTGATTCCAATGTATTTAAGTGTAATTTGTGGTGTGCTGTGATTGAGTATGTCTTGCAACATAGCGACATCTTTTGTTTGTTTATAGAACCAATAGCCAAAAGTTTTACGCATAGTGTGGGTTCCAATGGATTCTATACCGGCAAAATCTCCGGCTTTTTGCAATTGTCGATAAGCCTGGATCTTACTAATGGGTTGATCTCCTTTTCGGGAAGGGAATAACCAGGTATTTTCTAGGGTTTGGGCATACGAATAGACTTCATCAAAAATAGAAGTAAGATTAATCATGCGTTCTTTCTTCGTTTTCCCTTCTTTGATTTTGAATTCTTTTCTTTTTTTTCGTTTTAACTTTAATATAGTTTGTGTTTCGATTTGGAGTAGATCGCTGACACGTAATCCTGTATTGATTCCAATTAGAAATAGAATATAATCTCGTTCTGAACAGTGGCGTTTTAGGGCCCATTTCATATTTTCGATTTGTTCTTTGCCTCGAATGGGTTGGACATCAATGAGATGTGGTTTCTTGTTCATGGATTTTGACCTCTTTGTTTATAGTGTTTTGAATGTATACTTTTGTTATGTATGTTGAGGATATCAAGAGATTTGGTATGAAGTCAATGATTAAGGGGATTTGAATGTAAACTAATATGCAAAAGTTTACATTAGAAAAAGGAGAATAATCTCGAATTATTAGATCAATTTTTGATAATTATATAAGTGGAAAGTTTTTCAATCTGTTTCTCGTATCATTTCTGTATTCGTTATTCGTTATAAAACCCGTGTTTCATAATCGATGTTATATGGATATTACAAAGTTTATCCCGTAAAAGCCCGATTGGTGAGGGTTAATAATCAGTGGGGATGAAGAAAGTCCCTGCTGATTAAAGTTTCACGTTATTAGTGATTTCATTTTCAATAATTAGAAAAAGCAACTAAATCTAGTTGCTTTTTTGTGGAGAAGAGAACGACTTAACATAAATTTAAGACTCTTTCTCTTTTTTTAGTTTCCCTTTTTGTTTCGCCATTTCTCGAAGTAAATACTCGATGTGAGCGTTAACACTGCGGAATTCATCATTCGCCCATTTTTCAATGACTGCGTGTAATTCAGGGTCGATACGTAATGGAAAACTTTTCTTTTTCGCCATATTACCTACAACCTTTAATATAGACTTCCTGTATTAATCACTGGCTGTGCGCCTTTATCTGAAACGATGGCAACCAATAAGTTGTTAACCATGTTCGCTTTACGCTCGTCATCTAAATCAAGTATGCCTTCTTCATCTAATTTTTGAATAGAATCTTTGGCCATTTGAACAGCGCCTTCAACAATCTCTTTTCGTGCAGCTAACACGGCTTTTGCTTGTTGACGTTGAAGCATTGCATGAGCAATTTCTGTCGCATAAGCTAAATGTGTTAAGCGTGTTTCTAGTACTTCGACACCAGCAATTTCTAATCGTGCTTCTAATTCACGTTTTAATTCCTCAGAGATTTCTTCAGCATTTCCGCGTAGTGTGATACAAGTGTCATCTTGAAAATTATCATACGGATATTTCGTTGCAACGTGACGAATTGCTGTCTCACTTTGAATCTCTACAAATTCATCATAATGTTCGACACCGAAAATTGCTTTTGCTGAATCAACAACTTTATAAACAACAACAGCCGCAATTTCAATCGGATTTCCATCGACATCATTCACCTTTAATTTTTTACTATTAAAGTTTTCTACGCGAAGGGAAACAGTTTGACGAAGTGATAAAGGAACCGTTAAATATAAACCATTTTCACGAATTGTCCCTAAATAATTACCGAAAAATGTAATAACTTTCGCTTGGTTTGGTTGAACAATTCCAATACCAGTAGCAAGAATTGCAGCTAAAATAATACAAAGTGCGGCTACTATAAATATTTCTTGTACGAGGAAAAATACACCAATACCAGCTAAGAGTAAAATTCCGATAATGCCTAGAAAGCCATTTACATAAAATACTTGTTTTTCTTTCATATGAATCGCCTCCTTCTGATATAAAAATGATATCACTTTTATATCATGAAATGCAAGGGGGAAAAACCTAATTTTCTGAAAAAAAAAAGCTGGTAAAGCCTAAAAATAAGTAAATTTAGAGCAAGAGCAAGAATTATTCAAACGTAAGGGAAATAAAGGATAAAAAATACGCTCTTTTTTATGAAAATATTTTGGGGAAAATAAAATGAATAGGGAACGTTAGTTCTGTTTCGTGGTAAAATAAAGAAGACTTAGCCGCCCACTGCAGCAGCTAAGTCCCTTTGAGAGCATCTTGCATCGTGACAAATGATTCAAAGCGGTTTCGTCAGGATTGCTTCTGCAATCGCTGACTCAATCTCTTTGTCAGAAGCATCATAACTTCCTTGTGACTTTTTGGTGTCAGTACTGGAAGTGTGACTTACTTCTTCTTGTTTAGCATGTCCTTTTTTATTTAAATCCATGCTAGGTATTTTAAAATCACTCATGTTCATGTGTTTTCCGAATTTACATGCTTCCGTAATAGGGCAGAAACGAATAATTCCCTCTGCAACTTTCATTGCACCAATCCACAGTAAAACTTTTGACCAAGTGCACCACGGTTTACGTGTGAGTTTCGCTGTGCTACAACTTAGGACGACCAAACCGATTGTGATTCGGATTAGAGCATTCATTATGCCGATGTTTTGCTTCATCAAAGAAAACACTCCTTCTTCATGAGCTTAGAAATAGAAAACGCTATTTCAGTTGTTATTATTCCGCGTAAGTTTCACGATATGTAATCCAACATTTGACGGTGAAAAAGATGTTGGATTGGGCGTGTGTATAGGTGTCTTTTTTTGTTATAATGTAAGAATGCATAAAAGGAAGTTTAAAAAGTCCGGTCAAGATAACCTTCGCATTTCTTCGTTGCTTTGCCAGTCCGGTACTCATGTAGTAAAAGCTACACTCCGTATCCTCCTGGCTGTAGCGCCTCGAACTGCTCGGTTCTCTAGATCCTCCTTTTTAAACGTGTATAGTAAAAGGAAGTTTAAAAAGTGTGGTCAAAATAACCGCTTTTTTGAAAAAGCATATAAAGATGATTAGATAAAAGAAAGGGTGTTTTCATGTACGATATTTCACAGTGGAAACATGTATTTAAGCTTGATCCAAATAAAGAATTAAGTGATGAACATTTAGAAATGATTTGTGAGTCTGGAACGGACGCAGTAATTGTAGGCGGAAGTGATGGAGTAACGATAGATAATGTATTACATATGCTAGTAAGCATTCGTAGGTATGCAGTTCCTTGCGTGTTAGAGGTTTCTGACATTGAAGCACTTACACCAGGGTTTGATTTTTACTACATCCCAAGTGTTTTAAATAGCCGCAAAGTAGAATGGGTAACGGGGATTCACCATGAGGCATTGAAAGAATTTGGGGATATTATGAACTGGGATGAAATTTTCATGGAAGGATATTGTGTTTTAAATCCAAAAGCGAAGGTAGCTCAGCTTACAGAAGCGAAATGTGATTTAACAGAAGATGATGTGATTGCATATGCACGTATGGCAGACAAGCTTCTGAACTTGCCGATTTTCTATTTAGAATATAGCGGCACTTATGGAGATATTGAACTTGTTAAAAATGTAAAGGCAGAATTACAACAAGCAAAACTATATTACGGCGGCGGAATTTCAAGTGCGAAAGAGGCAAAAGAAATGGCGCAGTGCGCTGATACAGTTGTTGTAGGAAATGTAATTTATGATGATATAAAAGCGGCGTTACAAACAGTAAAAGCTGTAAAAGGAGAGTAGGTGCAGGCACATATGAGTATAACTGATAAATTATTAAATGGTTTAAACCCAGAGCAACAAAAAGCAGTGCAAACAACAAATGGACCACTTTTATTAATGGCGGGTGCAGGTAGTGGTAAGACGCGTGTGCTAACACATCGTATTGCATACTTACTTGGTGAAAAAGGTGTAGCACCTTGGAACGTATTAGCAATTACCTTTACAAATAAGGCAGCTCGTGAAATGCGTGAGCGTATCGATACACTTGTTGGTCCGGAAGCAGAAGATATTTGGATTTCTACGTTCCACTCGATGTGTGTACGTATTTTACGTCGTGATATCGACCGTATTGGGATTAATCGAAACTTTACGATTTTAGATGTAAGTGATCAACTTACTGTCGTAAAAAAAATCATGAAAGAGCGAAATATTGATCCGAAGAAATTCGATCCACGTTCTATTTTAGGTGGTATTAGTAATGCGAAAAATGAATTGTTATCAGCTGACAAATATGCAAAGCAAATTTCAATTGCTGATCCATTTGAAAAATTAACAAGTGATGTATATACAGAGTATCAAAAACGTCTTCTGAAAAATAATTCATTAGACTTTGATGACTTAATTATGACCACGATTCAATTATTTGATCGTATTCCAGAAGTATTGGAATTTTATCAACGTAAATTCCAATATATTCACGTTGATGAGTATCAAGATACGAACAGAGCACAATACATTCTTGTAAATAAATTAGCAGCTCGCTTTAAAAATCTTTGTGTTGTTGGTGATTCTGACCAGTCAATTTATCGTTGGCGTGGGGCGGATATTTCTAACATTTTGTCATTTGAAAAGGACTATGAGAATGCACAGGTTATCTTGTTAGAACAAAATTATCGTTCATCACAAAATATTTTAAATGCAGCCAACGCTGTAATTGAAAACAATTCAAATCGTAAACCGAAAAAATTATGGACGGATAATCAAATCGGAAGTAAAATTTCGTATTACCGTGCTGCAACGGAAAAAGATGAAGCATATTTTGTTGCGAAGAAAATTCGTGATGAAATTCAAATGGGAAATCGAAAATATACAGACTTTGCGGTTCTGTATCGTACGAACGCGCAGTCTCGTATGGTCGAGGAGATTTTCTTAAAATCAAATATCCCATACAAAATTGTCGGTGGCATTAAGTTCTACGACCGTAAAGAGATTAAGGATATTTTGGCTTACTTACGTTTAATTGCAAATCCGGATGATGAAATTAGTTTCGCGCGTATTATTAACATGCCAAAACGCGGAATCGGTGCCACGTCTATCGATAAAATTATTAACTACGGCGTGCAAAATGGTATTTCATTAACAGCTGTATTAGATGAAATTGAGCATGTTGGAGTAAGTGCAAAAATCACAAAAGCAGTAAAAGAATTTGCAAGTCTATTACACAACTGGGTAAACATGCAAGAATATTTATCCGTTACGGAACTAGTAGAAGAAGTAATTGAGAAGACAGGTTACCGCGATATGTTAAAGAATGAACGTTCTTTAGAAGCTGAAGGGCGACTTGAAAACTTAGATGAGTTCTTATCTGTTACGCAAACATTCGAATCACAAAGTGAAGATAAGAGTCTTGTTGCTTTCTTAACAGATTTAGCGCTTGTTGCGGATATTGATCGTGTGGATGAGGATCCAACTGCAGGTGAAGAAGTTATTTTAATGACGATGCACTCGGCAAAAGGATTGGAGTTCCCGGTTGTCTTTATTATTGGTTTAGAGGAGGGAGTCTTCCCACATACTCGTTCTCTTATGGAAGAAGATGAAATGCAAGAAGAACGCCGCTTAGCCTATGTAGGAATCACTCGTGCGGAAGAAGAGTTATATTTATCGAACGCTCAAATGCGTACTTTATTTGGTAGAACAAATATGAATGCCGCATCTCGATTTATTTCGGAAATTCCCACAGAGTTACTAGAGTCATTAAATGAAACAGCACCAAAGCGTGAAACATTTAGTGCAAAAGGAAGAACAGCTAGTGCGACGACAATGACAACACGTTCGCGCTCTCCATTTGTACGTCCGACTGCAAAAACGACAGGAGGAGAGCAAATTGGTTGGGCTGTAGGTGATAAAGCATCCCATCAAAAATGGGGAGTAGGTACAGTTGTAAGTGTGAAAGGTGAAGGTGACGCAAAAGAATTAGATATTGCATTCCCAAGCCCGATTGGTATTAAACGTTTATTAGCAAAATTCGCACCTGTAACGAAACAATAGAGAGGAGTAAGGATATGTCAAAAGAAAAGGCAAAGCAGCGTATAGAAGAACTGCGTGATATGCTGAATGCATTTAACTATCAATATCACGTATTAGACAATCCTTCTGTTTCTGACGCGGAATATGACCGTGATATGCAGGAGCTTATAAAATTAGAAGCAGAGAACCCAGAATTTTTAACAGAAGACTCTCCCACTGTTCGAGTTGGGGGAGCAGTGCTTGATATATTTGAAAAAGTAACGCATAAATCACCGATGCTAAGTTTAGGAAATGCCTTTAATGCAGGAGATTTACGTGATTTTGATCGCAGAGTACGTCAAGGAATTGATGGTTTAAATGTAAGATATATATGCGAACTAAAAATTGACGGTCTTGCTGTTTCCCTTCATTATGAAAAAGGACGCTTCGTTCAAGGGGCAACACGTGGTGATGGTGTAACTGGTGAAGATATTACGCAAAATTTAAAAACAATTAAAGCGATTCCTCTTCGCTTGAAAGAAGAAGTAACATTAGAAGCGCGTGGCGAGGCCTATATGCCAAAGCGTTCATTCGTAAAATTAAATGAAGAAAAAGAACAAAATGGTGAAACAGTTTTTGCAAATCCACGTAACGCAGCAGCCGGATCACTTCGTCAGCTAGATCCGAAAATTGCTGCGAAACGGAGTCTGTCTATGTTTGTGTACGGTCTTGCTGATGTAGAAGAAAAGACGATTGCATCACATAGCGAGTCACTAAACTTCTTAGGCGAGCTTGGATTTAAAACAAATCCAAATCGCCGCACATGTGAAACAATTGAAGACGTAATCGCTTATGTAGAAGAATGGCAGGAAAAGCGTCCGGACCTTGATTATGAGATCGATGGAATTGTAATTAAAGTAGACGATGTCACGCTGCAAGAGAGTTTAGGAACAACAGCAAAGAGCCCGCGCTGGGCGATTGCTTATAAGTTTCCGGCAGAAGAAGTTGTAACGAGATTAACAGGGATTGAACTAAGTGTGGGACGCACTGGTGTTGTAACACCAACTGCGGAACTAGAGCCTGTTCGAGTGGCAGGAACAATTGTCCGCCGTGCATCTCTACATAATGAGGATTTAATTCGTGAAAAAGACATTCGAATTGGTGACTATGTTGTTGTGAAAAAAGCTGGAGATATCATTCCAGAAGTGGTTAACGTGATTTTTGATAAACGTACTGGTGAAGAAGAAGAGTATCATATGCCAACGCATTGTCCAACTTGTGACAGCGAACTTGTTCGTTTAGAAGAAGAGGTAGCTCTTCGTTGTATTAATCCGACATGCCCAGCGCAGATTCGTGAAGGGTTAATCCATTTCGTCTCAAGAAATGCAATGAATATTGATGGACTCGGGGAACGTGTTATTACACAGCTCTTTGAAGCAGATTATATTCGAACATTTGCAGATTTATATCCATTAACGAAGGATCAATTGCTACAATTAGAGCGTTTTGGTGAGAAGTCCGCTTCTAAATTAGTACAAGCAATTGAAAATTCTAAGGAAAATTCGCTAGAGCGTCTATTATTTGGGCTAGGTATTCGTCATGTTGGTGCTAAAGCTGCCCGCACGTTAGCTGAGCATTTTGAAACAATGGACCACCTTGTAAAAGCAACAGAAGAAGAGTTAAAAGAGATTAATGAAATTGGCGAGAAAATGGCTCAATCAATCGTAACGTACTTCGATAATGAAGACGTGTTAGAATTATTACAGCAATTTAAAGAGTACGGCGTTAATATGACCTATAAAGGTATAAAACGTGTGGATTTACAACATGTTGAATCTTATTTCGCTGGAAAAACAATTGTCCTAACAGGAAAACTAGAAGTTATGGGGCGCACTGAAGCGAAGAAAAAGATTGAAGAGCTAGGTGGGAAAGTAACAGGTAGTGTAAGTAAAAGTACGGATTTAGTCGTTGTTGGTGAAGCAGCAGGATCAAAATTAGCACAAGCAGAGAAGCATAATATTGAGGTTTGGAATGAAGAGAGGTTCTTACAAGAGCTGAATAAGTAAGAGGTGCAAACTTACCATGAAAAAAATAGCGTTAGCGGTATTAAGTCTTGGGCTACTTGTAAGCGGATGTAGCGCAGGTATACAAAAAGAAGAAAAAGTTGTTGAAAAATCGGGTAACTCAAAGGAACAAGCAATCGTTCCGAAATATTCTATTTCTGATGAGTATTATAAAACGACAGTTCCATTTGATCCAGGTTCTGCACGTGGCTTAGTTGTACAAGGATTGAATAGTCGCCTAGATATTGATGAATTTGAAACAGGATTAATGCGTATTGCGAAAGGGTCATTTAGTACAAAGGATTACCTATTCAAAGGTGGGAACTTTTTAGATAAAGAAACAGTTCAAATGCTTGTAAAGAGAAAGCGTACAGATGCGGAGCAAAAAGAGTTAGAAGAAAAGCTGAAAAAAGACGCAGTGAAATTTCCTAACATTGGGTTGAATCCAGCGTTAGAAGCAGGATCGGAATCATTAGAGGTTCGAAACAAAAAAACACCAATATATCTTTCGAATATTTTAGAGCATGATTATTATTTGAAAAAAAATAATAACGAAGTTGAACTTGGAGGTATTGTGATTGGTCTTGCGATGAACTCGGTTCATTATTTTAATGAAGAAAATGGATATCCACGTGAAACAGAAATTAGTGAACAAGAAATGTTAGAAAAAGCAAAGCCAATGGCAGAAGAGATTTTAAAAGTGTTACACAAAAATGCAGATACGAAAAATGTTCCGATTACGTTCGCGATTTATCGCCAAGGACCAAAATCGGCACTTGTACCAGGGAAATTTGTATCGTATGCGCAAGTAGATAAAGGTAGTGAAAAGATAGAGGATTGGAAAGCAATTAACGAAAAATATTACTTGTTCCCTTCTGAAGCAGCCAAAACAGATGTGCGCGAAGATTATACAAACGTAGAAAACTTTAAAGTAGAGTTAAAAAAGTATTTCAAAAATGATTATACAGCTGTGGTTGGTACAGGATTTTATAAAGATGATCAATTGCAAGAAATGAAGATTGAAATTCCTGTTCAGTTTAATGGAAAAGCAGAAGTAATTGGGTTCACGCAATATGTTGCTGGCAAAGTGATGGAATACTTCCCGAATTATGTAAAAGTACAAGTGACAATTAAATCTGTTGAACGACCAGAAGCAATTATTATTCGCGAGGCGAAGCAGGATGAGCCATTTGTGAAAATTTTTGATTAAGAAAAAAGCGGTTCCTATATGGAACAGCTTTTTTTTTGCTGTAATTTTGTTATAATTTCTAATGTTATGAATTAAAGGGGTAAGGAGAAAAGACATGGATGAGTTAAGTTTACAGATTATTGTATTACTCGTTGCTTTTGGTTTTTTGGCCGCATTTATTGATTCGGTTGTTGGAGGAGGAGGGCTTATTTCACTTCCAGCACTTATGTTTGTAGGATTACCACCAGCTTCGGCAATCGCGACAAATAAGTTAGCTTCGACGATGGGGTCATTAACAAGTACAATTTATTTTATTCGTTCAAAAAAAGTTGATTTTCGTATAGTAGGAAAGTTAATCCCATTAACTATTATTGGGGCTGTTTTGGGAGCTTTAGTTGTAAAATTTATTCCACCAGATATTTTACGTCCACTTGTACTGGTTATGTTAGTATTTATTGCAATTTATATTATTGTAAAAAAAGATTGGGGAAGTGTCTCCACCTATAAAAAGATGACAAAAGGAAAAACATTAATGTTTTACTTCGTTATTTTAATTGTAGGATTTTATGATGGATTTTTTGGACCGGGGACAGGATCATTTTTAATTTTTGCATTTTTATTAATTGGTTTGGATTTTATTCGAGCAGCTGCATCTGGAAAAGTTTTGAATTTCGTTAGTAACATTGTATCTTTAATTACATTTTTATTTTTAGATATTATTCATTTTGAATACGGTATTATTATGGGATTATCTATGATTTTAGGAGCATATTTAGGATCGAAGTTTGCTGTGCAAAAAGGTGTTGGATATGTTCGTACTTTATTTTTATTAGTAACAATTCTATTAATTGGAAAAAATATTATGGAATATGCTCATATTATTTAGCTTCATACGTACGTATGAAGCTTTTTTTAATTATTATATTTTAAAAATTAATTAATTTTTAAAATATAAGTCTAGGAATATTTGAATAAATCTAAATTATCATGTAGAATAATGTTGTAAAATGTAAACGTTTTTCTAAGGGGAGGCTAAAAAGAATGGTAGTAGCATACAAACATGAGCCATTTACAGATTTTTCAGTAGAGGTTAATAAGTTAGCGTTTGAAGAAGGTTTAAAGACAGTAGAATCTTATCTTGGACAAGACTATCCATTAATTATCGGGGGAGAAAAGATCACTACAGACGAGAAAATCGTTTCTGTAAACCCTGCAAATAAAGAAGAAGTTGTGGGTAGTGTTTCAAAAGCAAGCCGTGAATTAGCTGAAAAAGCGATGCAAGTGGCGGATGAAACATTCCAAACTTGGAGAAAGTCAAAACCAGAAATGCGTGCAGACATTTTATTCCGTGCTGCAGCAATCGTTCGTCGTAGAAAACATGAGTTCTCTGCTATTCTTGTAAAAGAAGCAGGTAAACCATGGAATGAGGCAGATGCTGATACAGCAGAAGCAATCGACTTTATGGAATATTATGGTCGTCAAATGTTAAAATTAAAAGACGGTATCCCAGTAGAAAGCCGTCCAATTGAATATAATCGTTTCTCTTACATTCCATTAGGAGTAGGTGTTATCATTTCTCCTTGGAACTTCCCATTCGCAATTATGGCGGGTATGACAACAGCTGCAGTAGTTTCTGGTAACACAGTATTACTAAAACCAGCTAGTACAACTCCTGTAGTAGCAGCGAAATTTATGGAAGTGTTAGAAGAAGCTGGTTTACCAGCTGGCGTAGTAAACTTCGTTCCAGGTAGTGGTTCTGAAGTTGGTGACTACTTAGTAGATCATCCTCGTACACGTTTCATTAGCTTCACTGGATCACGCGATGTAGGTATTCGTATTTATGAGCGTGCAGCAAAAGTAAATCCAGGCCAAATTTGGTTAAAACGCGTTATCGCTGAAATGGGCGGTAAAGATACAATCGTTGTTGATAAAGAAGCAGATCTTGAATTAGCTGCTAAATCTATCGTTGCATCTGCATTTGGATTCTCAGGACAAAAATGTTCTGCGTGTTCTCGTGCAGTAATCCACGAAGATGTGTACGATCACGTATTAAATCGTGCTGTTGAATTAACAAAAGAATTAACAGTTGCGAACCCAGCTGAACTAGGTACAAACATGGGTCCTGTTAATGACCAAGCTGCATTCGATAAAGTAATGAGCTATGTTGCGATTGGTAAAGAAGAAGGTAAAATCGTAGCAGGTGGCGAAGGAGACGACTCTAAAGGCTGGTTCATCCAACCAACAATCGTTGCTGACGTTGCGGAAGATGCTCGCTTAATGAAAGAAGAAATCTTCGGACCAGTAGTAGCATTCTGTAAAGCTAAGGACTTTGATCATGCGCTTGCAATTGCAAACAATACAGAATACGGTTTAACAGGAGCTGTTGTTTCTAATAACCGTGAACATATCGAAAAAGCACGTGAAGACTTCCACGTTGGTAACTTATACTTCAACCGTGGATGTACTGGTGCAATCGTAGGTTACCAACCATTTGGTGGCTTTAACATGTCTGGTACAGACTCTAAAGCTGGTGGACCTGACTATATCGCACTTCATATGCAAGGAAAAACTACTTCTGAAACTTTATAAGAAATAGATGAAAAGGCCTTCCTGTAATGGGGAAGGTCTTTTTTATATAAGAAAGATATTGATGGGAAAATTTCTTTAAAGATGAAAAGACACAAAACCAACAGAAAAAATAATCCATTCGTCATATTTTTCTGTATTAATTTTTCGAATTTCCTGTATAATACAATTTGAAAGAAAATCTATGGTTAGACAAGAGGACACTACTTTCGGTTTTGCTCACTGAAAGTAGTGTTTTTATTTTTTAAATGGAGTTTCTAAAACTTAAAAACTCTTCTGTGCTCATGACATCTGCATATATGTCATTTAAACTTGCTAAAATTGTATTATGGATATAGACAGCAGGAATCGTAGCATTTTTAAAGAGGAGATCTTTTGTTGCGCATGCATCATGCACAACAGTGCAACGAAAACCGAAATCAAAAGCAGCTCTTACTGTAGCATCAATGCACATATGAGTCATCATCCCGCATATAATCACATGTTCAATTTTTAAGTTTTGCAATTGCTCTAATAGGTCCGTTTCCCGAAAACTGTTTGGATAGTGTTTGAGAATAACTTTTTCATTTTTTAAGGGGCGAACATTCTCATGGATGTGGACGCCTTCTGTGTTAGGGAGAAAAAAAGTAGCATTTTCTTTAATAGATACATGTTGGATATGAAAAATAGATTGATTCACTTCTCGAAAATGCTGAAGTAGTTGACTTGCATACTCGCTAGCTTCAACGGTACCGCGCAGTTCCATTTTGCCATTTGGAAAATAATCATTTTGAATATCAACGAGTAAAAGGGCTGTTTTCATATCAGTTATCGGCCTCCATTTTGTTTCGTATTCATGTAATGTTATTCAATTAGCAGCGGATATTTTCCTTTTTGAAAAAGTAGACGAAGAAGAATTTTACATAAAGTTAAACTTTGATCAGTGGGTGGGAGCTTCATTCCATACTTAACTTCTTTGCTTCGCTGAATTTTGAGGTGGGAGTATTACTCCCTATTCATGCGGGATAAAAAAGAAATTTTCTTTTATTCGAAAATTTTAATAGAAAAATAATTAATATATTTTAGAATGTTTTATTGACTCTTGTTTTTCGGAGTCTTATAATAAAACTTAATTAAATGACAATTAAATCGATACACTCTTATCCAGAGAGGTGGAGGGACTGGCCCTATGATACCTCAGCAACGGGTTTTTGAATACCGTGCTAATTCCAGCAAGCTCTTAGAGGCTTGGAAGATGAGAAGATGTGAATGAGTATATAAATGCTCTTCTTCTTATTTTTATTACGGATAAGAAGGAGGGCATTTTTTATTTTACCTCAAAGCTCTGCTTCAAGTTATTACAGCATATAGGAGGGGAAAGTAATGATTTCTTTTGAAAATGTAAGTAAAGTATATGAATCAGGTGGTCAACCAGTTTACGCTGTTGAAGATGTAACCTTATCGGTTGAAAAGGGTGAGATATTTGGCATTATCGGCTTCAGTGGAGCTGGAAAGAGTACATTGTTACGTTTAGTGAATATGTTAGAACGACCAACATCGGGAACAATCTCAATAGATGAGAAAGATATTACATCGTTAACAACGAAAGAATTACGAAAACTGAGACAAAGAATCGGAATGATTTTTCAGAGTTTTAATCTATTTAATTCGAGAACAGTATTTGGGAATATTGCTTATCCATCCAATTCTGTATCATATAAAATCCAATGTCTGTTAGGTAGAGTAAAGGACCAGGAGTTTTTCTGGTCCTTTTTATTTGATCAAGTAAAGAAACTAACTGAAAAGAGGTTTCTTATTTTTACTGTAATTATTCAATTGTGATACGTTTTAATGATTTTTCTGTCGGTTGTTTCTTTTCCTGTATACAAGAAGAGAGTTCTTCTTGTAAAATATTTATCACTTTTTTAGCTTGTTGTCCAAAAGGAGTAGGTAGTTCATTTATAAGATGCATCCCAACCTCTATTTTTGTCCGAATGACTTTTCTTAATAACTCTTCACGCATGAACCACACCTCCAAAACGAATGTTTAGTACATCCCCTTCAAATTTCGCTCCTTGAATGGATAAATGTGTTAACGTTTTAGGTAACGTAATGTTACGTTTAACAGAACCGGCGCGAATGATAAGTTCATCACCTTTTTGATTTAAAGAGAGCTCACTTTTATCTGAGAATGGAATAGAGAGAACAAAAATATATACATCTCCATCTTTTTTTACATATTGTGTACGACCGTTAAATTTTACGGGGGTTGGTTCTGCATCATCTTTGAATAAAGCATCTCCTACACGCTCTAGCATAGGTAAACCAACTACTTCTTGTTCAAACATCGGAGCTTCATAAATAGGAAGTGGTTGAAAGCTATCTTGGATGAGTGCTTTATATTTCTTTTGAGCATCTTTCCACGCTTGGAAGTAGGAGTCGGTAACAGTATCAGGGATGACACGGTTAATCATGATGGCATCGACGTTATAATCATATAAATTTAAATAGGTGAAACTACGCTGCGCTTCTTTAATAACCATTTTTTCTGGATTGACAACAACGCGAATACTCGTTACTTCTCGATTCGATAAAATATTCCGCATTTCCCCTAGCTGTTCAAGTGTATTCGTTAATTCATCCATAATATCATCAGTAGGGAGTGGGACGCCGAGGAGCGGTTGTGCAACAGGACGGACAACTTTTAAAACTTTTCTTTTGATCGGAAAGAGTTTTTCCATCCACCAGCCGAGCATATCAGGAAAGCTTAACATGGCTAGCGTTTCTCCAGTTGGTGCGCAGTCAATAATGATGACATCATATGTTTTTTGTTTATAGTAATCGAGTACACGGAGTAAACTAATTAAGTCTTCCATGCCAGGAAACATTGTTAACTCTTCTGTTGTAATATCGTCAGCTGCTTTTGATGTGAATAGCAATGTAATATACTTCTGTAATTTCCCCCAGCCTTTTTCCATTTCATAAATTGTATTGATTTCCTGCGCCCATAAATTTTCACGAATTTCTAGTGGTTCAGAAGATAATTTTATGCCGAATGAATCTCCTAAGCTATGAGCTGGGTCCGTGCTCATGACTAATGTTTTTAACCCTTGTTTTGCACTTTGAAGTGCTGTTGCCGCTGAAATGCTAGTTTTTCCTACGCCGCCTTTACCTGTATACAAAATAATTCTCATATTTATATCCCCTTTGTTTCGAATGTCGAATATTACGAATGTCGAAATAATAATTTGAACAAAAACCCATAAAGGGCTTTATTCAATCGGAATGTTTTTCATCTTAGGTGTAGGAAGCTTTTCGACTTGTTTTTGTTGTGACGTAGCGATATGGTTCATAATCTTTTGGAAGATTTGTAGTAAGAATGCTTTCTCTTCTTCTGATAATGCTTCCGTCACAAGATTAAAGTAATGAGCTGCATTTTGTTTCACTTCTTGAACGAGTTTTACGCCAGTTTCAGTTAAACGAATGAGTACAATGCGTCGATCATTTTCATTTCGGTAGCGCTCGATATATCCTTTTTTCACAAGTCGATTCACGACACCTGTCGTCGTGCTCATCGGAATATCAAGGAGTTCGGTGATCTTTGTCATTGTAATATCTGTATTTCGTTCCATCCATAATAGACAGAATACCTCCGTTTTAGAAAGCGATAAATCAATGCTTACCCATTCTTCTGGATAGAAAAGCTTCTTGGCGTTATCTAGCAGTAAGTCTAAAAAATGTTCGTATTGCAACAATTATTTCCACTCCCGTATATTTCGAGGTTCGTAATATTTATTATCATTCTATGTTGAATAGGAATAAATGTCAAATATTTATTTTAATCTTTCAGTCTATTTGTAGGAAGAATGTTAAATGCCAAGGCAATAAAATAGAAAGAGATACTTTGTGTGACATTTCATCATAGGGTGGTTCAATTCAATGGAAAGTTATTAAGAATCAGAAGTATGAGAGTATGGAAGGGTTATTCTTCATAAGAGTTAAGATAAGTATAAGAAAAGAAGAGAGCGATGGTTCTCTTCTTTTTCTTATAACTTTAAAAGAGAATAGCGATACCTTATGTTAACGGAAGATAAACAAAAAATGTAGTTCCTTCTCCAAGCTTACTCTTTACAACTACTGTTCCGCCATGTGCGTAAACGATAGTTTGAGTAATAGCAAGACCTAGACCAGCCCCGCCGTACTGTCTTGCTCGAGAGCTATCTATTCGATAAAAACGGTCAAATAGATAGGGGAGATTCTCTGTTTTTATACCGGAACCATTATCATGGATTGAAAGTTCTACTTGATTCTCCATAGCCATTAAAGAAATTGTTATTTTTCCTGTAATTGGGTCGGTATGTTGGACTGCATTGTGAAATAAGTTTAAGATCACTTGCTTGATTTTATCGGTATCATAATCTCCTTTTATACCTTCTGTTAGATCGTATGCTATCTTTCGGTTACCTCCCAAAACACTTAATTGCGGCTCCATCTGCCGAATGAGGTTTGTAATATTGGTTTCTGATAAATGTAATCCGGGTTCGCGATCCATCTTTGCAAGGAATAATAAGTCTTCTACTAGCTTGATGATCCGTTTTGATTCGCCATGCATACTATTTAAAGCGTTATAGAGCTGTTCAGGACGGTCTGCTGCACCTCGCAATAGAACTTCTAAGAAACCATGAATTGACGTAAGCGGTGTTCTTAGTTCATGAGAAGCATCAGCAATAAAACGCCTCATTTGTTCTTTTGTTTCCCTTTCATACTCAAAGGATGCCTCCAATCGTTCTAACATACCGTTATACGTTTCTGATAAACGGTCAATTTCCTCTTGTCCTTGGTGTGTCGGTAGGCGTTCAGCTAAATTGCCTGCATTTGTATTCTTCACTGCGTTTACAATGTTGGAAAGAGGGACAAGTGTTTTTTTCAGAACCGGTAAATATAGTGCTAAGCCGGCAACTAGGGCTAGTCCAGATAGAACAATGAATGTGAGCAGTTGTTGGAATAGAACATCACGTAAAGGTGCGGTATCTGTTCCGATTTGAAGAATATGATCAGGAGTTTGATCTAAAGTGCCATTCGGATGAGCAGGAGTGCCTCTCATTGGTCTGAATACTACTAACTGATCGATTCCTTCTTTATTGCGTAGCACTCTATATTCGATTTGTTTGTGATTTGAAATTTGTTCTAATACTTTTGTATAGTCTTCGTTTGAAAGCTTGGGAGATGACATGCCAGTGCTCCTTGCTAGATCTTCATAACTACCATCTTTTCCGATAACTGCAAGTGAAATATCTTGTGAAAACAGGAATTTTGGTCGGTTAGGTTCAGGGTGGTTTTCTACTTTATTTTGTGAATCAAAGGGAAGTAAGTCTATTTCTGGTGGTAAAGACATTAGTTTTGCTCGTAATGTTTCAGACTCATTTTTATATAGAAAATCTTTCATCACCCAATATTGCAAAAGACCAATACTCAAAAGAATAAGAGATAAAATAAATAATGTTCGCGTTAGGAGTTGACGCCGTAGAGACCGGGGTACAAATATCTTTTTTATAAAAGCAGTGATGTTTGTAATCATGGTAAATCCACACGGTAACCGGCACCCCTAATCGTACGAATGAGTCGATGTTCCTTATCTTTTAATTTTTCCCTGAGTGAGCGAATATACACTTCTACAATATTTTCATCCCCTTGAAAGTCATAGCCCCATACCTTATCAAGTATCCTTCCCTTGCTCAATACAATTCCATGATTGACTACAATGTATTTAAGAAGTTCATATTCTGTTGGGGAAAGTTCTAAAATTTGACCGTTAAATAGTAATTCTTTTCTACGATCATCTACTTTAAATGGGCCATAAATTACTTCGCCAAATAGGTTCGGAAATTGATTGCGAAGGCGAGCGTGTATACGTGCCAGTAACTCATCAAAACTAAACGGCTTTATAACATAGTCATCTGCGCCTAATGTTAGTCCTTTAATCCGGTCATCCACTTCATCTTTTGCGGTGAGCATAATTACAGAAGTGCGGGCACCGCTTTTTTTCATCATCCGGCACACCTCAAATCCATCAATGCCTGGCATCATTACATCTAAGATTGTTACATGTGGCTTAAATTCTTGTGCCAGGTTAATAGCGCTTATCCCATCAGTAGCTTTTTTTACCTCATATCCTTCGTTCATTAATCCTATCTCTAAAAATTGTAAAATGTGTGGTTCGTCATCTACTAACAATATTTTAATTCCTTTAAGAGGATTCATCTTTTTCATACCTCCTGTGTTGTCATTATTATTATTATTATCTACGATTACGCTGAAAATTTGCTGAAAGGAGTTTGGATTAGTAGTGAAATTATTTTTTCCTTCTTATTTAATCCTTAATGTTAAAGGTATTTTACGCATTCAGGAAACTTTCAGCTTATATTCAAGTCCATTTCAGATGGAAGAGAGATAATACAGTCATGGCCTAGTTCAATATATAAAAGGAGTTGTAATACTATGTTTTCACGGTTAAAAAAACGCTTAGATGTGCCTTTAATATTAATAGTCTTATTGGCAGTCTTTTTAAATGGATATAACATTTGGATCGATCAATATGCAAATACTTATTATACGACCGCAGTGGCAAGTATGTTGCAAAACTTCCATAATTTCTTTTTCGGTTCTCTCGATTCAGCAGGATCTGTAACAGTGGATAAACCACCTGTTACATTTTGGATACAAACAATCAGTGCTTATATCTTTGGTTTGCGCGGTTGGAGCGTGATTCTCCCTCAGGCATTGGCTGGAGTGGGGTCGGTACTACTCATCTATTTTTTAGTAAAACCATCTTTTGGCTTAACTGCTGCACGGCTTGGTGCTTTAGCTTTCACATGTACGCCAATTGCAGCGGCAGTGAGTCGAACAAATAATATTGATAGTATGCTTGTATTTACCCTTTTGATAGCTACTTGGTTTTTATTTAGAAGCGTGAAGCGTAGTAGCGTTTGGAGTCTCTTTGGTGCCTTTGCGGTAATAGGCTTGGCTTTCAATATGAAGATGCTACAGGCTTATATGGTACTTCCCGCTTTTTATGTCTTCTATGTTTGGGCTGCCAAAGTAAATTGGAAGAAAAAGATTGGTTTACTGTCTGGGGCAACGGTTATCATGCTTACTATTTCTCTTTCATGGGCAGTTATTGTGGATGCTATTCCTGAGGATAAGCGTCCATATGTTGGTAGTAGTGAGACAAATTCAGTTCTAGAATTAGCGTTTGGTTACAATGGACTCTCGCGCCTTACAGGAAATCAAGGAGGCGACGGGGGAGCACCTGGTGCGAACGACCAACAGCAACCCACTCAGGATAACAATTGGGAGATGACGAATGGTGGGACTGAAAATGGAGTTGAATCGGCAAGTAGTGATGGTGGTAACCAGGGAGTTCAAACGGGTGAAGGAGATGACCGAGGAGCTCCTAATGTAAATAGTCAATATCAATCGCCTCTAGATAACAATGAGGCAAAGCCGAACGATGACACTGAAAATAGGGTTAATTCAACAAACGGAGATAACCAGGGCGTTCAAATTGGTAAAGGAGACGGCCCGCCCGGAGGTAATAATGGTGGTCCGGGTGGCAGAGCAGGTGGCAATTTTGGAACTGGTGAGAAAGGGCCACTCCGTCTATTCCAGTCTGAATTGTCTGGGCAGGCTAGTTGGCTTCTTCCGTTCGTTGCCATCGCTAGTGTCGGTTTGCTGGCTGGTTTAAGAAGAAACAATATAACGCCCAAGCATAAAGAAACAGTCTTCTGGCTCGTATGGTTAATCCCGGCAATGGCATTCTTCAGTATTGCAGGTTTCTTCCATCATTATTATCTAATTATGCTTGCAGCTCCTATTGCAGCTTTGTTTGGATCAGGTTGGACACAGCTTTTTGGGGATTATAAAAACAATGCTGGTTGGAAGTCTTGGTTATTGCCGGCAGCAATTGTAGGAACGGCAGGATTCCAATGGTACATTATCCATCCTTATGATGATGTAATTGGGGCTGGTTGGTCTATTAGTATAACGTCTGCAGGAATAATCTTTGCTCTGGTGCTTGTTCTGTTTAAGTATAGAAAGGTAAAGTTACCTCTTGCAGTAAGCATTGCAGGATTACTTATACTGCTGATTGGACCATTGTATTGGGCTACTACACCGATTTCGTATGGTGGAAACAGTATGCTGCCACAGGCGGGACCAAGCTCGGCTGATGGTAAAGGTAACATGGGTGGTTTCGCAGGAGGAGCGATGCCTACAATGAATGGACAAGAAGGTCCTGACGGCGGTGAAATTCCGACCGAACGAGATCGTGAAGATAAATCTAATACTTCATCAGAAGATGATATGAAAGTGCCAATGACTAGTGGACAACCATCGGGAATACCAAGAAACAAGCAAGGAGGAATGGATAGCGAGAGTTTAGATAGTAAAACTTTGTCATACTTAAAGAAAAACAATACTGGTGAACAATATTTGTTTGCTACAACAAGCTATCAAACTGGAGCTCCTTACATGATAGATAAAGGGGAATCCGTGATAACAATGGGCGGATTTTCTGGTTCTGATCCGGTTTATACCGTTGAGGAATTAAAAGAATTGGTATCAAGTGGGAAAGTAAAATACTTCCTCATTTCAGGTGAAGGGATGCGAGGCGGAAGTTCTGAAGTGACAAAGTGGATTCAGGAAAATGGTGAGAAAATTCCATCTGAAGAATGGCAGACAACGCAAAACAGTGACAAGGAAAGCGTTAATATGGGTAGTCCTGAACGCTCAAATACTTTGTATAAAGTAACGTTGTAAAGGAGTGGAGCAAGAATGAGAAGCGATATATGTTATTCGATCATAATTCCCATGTATAACGAAGAAGCTGTTATTGAAGAAACCTACCGGAGACTGAAAAAGGTCATGAAGGATACGAATGGTACGTATGAGTTACTGTTCATTAACGACGGAAGCCAAGACAGATGTGCTGATATTATAAAGGAATTTGCTAGATGTGATAAAACAGTGAAGCTCATTGATTTTTCTCGGAATTTTGGTCATCAGATTGCAATTACGGCTGGCATGGATTACGCGAGAGGGGATGCGGTTATTATCATTGACGCTGATTTACAGGATCCACCCGAATTAATTTTACAAATGATTGACAAGTGGAAAGAAGGTTATGAAGTAGTTTACGCAAAAAGAATCAAGCGTAAGGGTGAAACATGGTTTAAAAGGTGGTCAGCAAGCACGTTTTATCGTGTGCTTCGCGCTTCCACAGATATCGATATACCAGTGGATACTGGAGATTTTCGTCTCATGGACCAAAAGGTATGTAAAGAAATGAAACGAATCACAGAGAATAATAGATTTGTTCGAGGATTGGTCAGCTGGGTTGGATTCCGTCAAATATCTATTGAATATGTTCGGGATGAAAGGTTAGCAGGTGAGACAAAATACCCCCTCAAACGAATGATAAAGCTATGTTTGGATGGAATTCTTTCTTTCTCATATAAGCCTTTGAAACTAGCGATCTATTCTGGCTTATTGCTATCTGGATCGGGCTTTCTGTATTTTATGTATGTCCTCTACCTTGCTCTTTTCACTGAAGCAACTATGAAGGGCTGGCCTTCTATGATTAGTATTATGTTAATCTTTAACGGTTTTATGCTGTTTATGCTGGGGATTATTGGTGAATATATTGGACGGATTTACGATGAAACAAAAGGAAGACCTTTATATATTGTCCGAGAATTTTATGAGGAACAGAGAAAGGAAAAGTCAATTACGAACCATGAGGTAGTGTATGAATAAGGGTTTGATACAAGTTTTGAAATTCTTGGCAGTGGGTGTGCTTAATACTGGTATCGATATAATGATTTTCACACTGCTGGTCATGGGGAAGGTACCGCTGCTATTGGCACAATGGATTTCCTATAGCTGTGGTGTAGCGAACAGCTACTTGCTTAATAGACAGTGGACATTCCAGCGAAAGGGAAAACAAGTTGTAAAAGAACCATTGAAATTTATGTGCGTTAATCTTTTAAGTCTTGTTGTAGTATCTCTAATACTAAGTGGTATGTATGACACTTTAGAGCAGTCTTTGGCTGTTTCTAAAGTGACTGCAACTTTGATTGGTAGCTTAATAAATTATGTAGGAAGTCGATATTGGGTGTTCCGTGTTTCTTGCAATAAGAGAGTGGAATCAAATAGAAACTAACAAAAGTAATAATTTTGCCAACGAGAATAGGTAGCGTTTTTTTATTAGTGATAGAAGCGTAGTCAAAAGGGAGACCAATCAATAAATCTATCATTCGATTTTTAAATGGCTATTAAAGTTTTTTAGGCAAAATGAAAGAGAGTATATGTAAAAAAATAAACACATTCCATTAGGTAATTTCGTATATATTACTGTAGAACGGAGATCAAGAAAAATGAAAAAAACAATCGCAGCTTTATCTTTCAGCCTAGCGCTCACTATTGGACTTGTGGGGTGCTCACCCTCCAGCAGTGAAGTCATCGTCAAAACGGATGCCGGAAATATTACAAAAGATGACTTATATGAGGTGCTAAAAACATCGAGCGGAGCAACAGTGCTAGAGAGTTTAATTGAAGAAAAATTATTGAGTACAAAATATAAAATTTCCAATGGAGAATTAAATAAAGCGTTCAATGAAATAAAATCTCAGTATGGGTCAGATGATGAATTTGAATTAGCATTGACTAGTAATGGATATGCCGACGAAGCTGCTTTTAAAGAACAATTGGAGCTAAGCTTACTGCAAGAAAAAGCTACTACGGAAGGAATCAAGACATCTGAGAAAAAGCTAAAAGCTTATTATAATGAAAATAAGACGAACTATGAATATGTGACAGCATCTCATATTTTGGTTAGTACGGAAGAAGAAGCAATTGAAATTAAAAAACAGCTGGATGATGGATCGGATTTTGCTAAGCTGGCAAAGGAGAAATCTACAGATACAACTTCCGGTGAAAAAGGCGGATCTCTTGGTGAATTTACGCGTAGTGAAATGGTTACAGAATTTGCAGAAGCTGCATTTAATCAAGAAGTTGGTACAATCAGTAATCCGGTGAAAACAGATTATGGTTACCATATCATCAAAGTTACTAAGCATGAACAAAAGAAATATAATGATATCAAAGAGCAAGTGAAGAAGGGTTATTTAAGTGCTAATGCTAAATCGATTGATGATGTAATGGACAAACTGAAGAAAAGTAAAAATGTAGAAATAATGGATAAGGATTTAAAAAAACAAATAGCTACTACAGTACCTTCATGATGGAAGTGATGTAGTAGTTATAGATAGAAAATGTATGTGATAGAGTAATACAAAACTGGTATGTATATACTAGATAAAATGCTTAGTGTAAAAGACTACTATTTATTTGGAACATTACTTTTAGCAATGTCTTGTTTTGTATTTCAAAAAACAATTTGTGATAATGAAGAAGATAACGAGTGTTTTCCGAAAAATGAACCTTAAATAAAGAGTGAATTGTGTAGAAAGGCAGAAGCCTTTCTTTTTTTATGTAAAAATGCTGTAAGTACCGTGTGTTGACTTGCTTGAAGTACTGAAAATTTGGTATCATCAATAGTATTGTAGATTGAACGATATATTATGGAGGTGGCCTAGCCGTGTCAAGAATTTCCGTTGAGAATGTAAAGCATGTAGCGCATTTAGCACGTCTTGCAATTACAGATCAAGAAGCAGAAAAATTTCAAAAACAACTAGATGCAATTGTTACATTTGCAGAACAGTTAAATGAATTAGATACAACAGGTATTAAACCAACAACTCACGTATTAGATATGAAAAATATTATGCGTGAAGATGTGCCAGAAAAAGGTTTACCAGTTGAAGAAGTATTAAAAAATGCACCGGATCACAAAGATAATCAAATCCGTGTTCCAGCAGTATTAGAATAGAGGAGGGGAATTTCGATGTCATTATTTGATCATTCTGTATCAGAGTTACATAAAAAATTAAACAACAAAGAGATTTCCGTTACGGATTTAGTAGAAGAATCTTACAAGCGTATTGCGGATGTTGAAGATAACGTAAAAGCTTTTCTTACATTAGATGAAGAAAATGCACGTGCGAAAGCAAAAGAATTAGATGCGAAGATTGGTGCTGAAGATAATGGTTTACTATTTGGTATGCCAATCGGTGTGAAAGATAACATTGTAACAAATGGTCTTCGTACAACTTGTGCGAGCAAAATTTTAGCAAACTTCGATCCAATTTATGATGCGACAGTTGTGCAAAAGCTAAAAGCTGCTGACACAATTACAATTGGTAAATTAAATATGGACGAGTTCGCAATGGGTTCTTCAAATGAAAACTCTGGTTTCTATGCTACGAAAAATCCATGGAATTTAGATTACGTTCCAGGTGGATCTAGTGGTGGTTCTGCAGCAGCAGTAGCGGCTGGAGAAGTACTATTCTCTTTAGGATCTGATACTGGTGGCTCTATCCGTCAACCAGCTGCATATTGCGGCGTTGTTGGTCTAAAACCAACTTATGGACGTGTATCTCGCTTTGGTTTAGTTGCATTCGCATCTTCTCTTGACCAAATCGGACCAATTACACGTACAGTAGAAGATAATGCATACTTATTACAAGCAATTTCAGGTGTTGACCGCATGGATACAACTTCTGCAAATATTGAAGTTGGTAACTACTTAGCTGGTTTAACAGGTGATGTAAAAGGCTTACGTATCGCTGTACCAAAAGAATACTTAGGAGAAGGTGTTGGCGAAGAAGCTCGTGAGTCAGTGCTAGCTGCTTTAAAAGTATTAGAAGGTATGGGCGCAACTTGGGAAGAAGTATCTCTTCCGCACTCTAAATATGCTTTAGCAACGTACTACTTAATCTCTTCTTCTGAAGCGTCTGCTAACCTTTCACGTTTTGATGGCGTACGCTATGGCGTTCGTTCTGACAATGTGAATAACTTAATGGACCTTTACAAAAACACGCGTAGCGAAGGCTTCGGTGATGAGGTAAAACGTCGTATTATGCTTGGTACATTTGCTCTTAGCTCTGGTTACTATGATGCATATTACAAAAAAGCACAACAAGTACGTACATTAATTAAAAATGACTTTGAAAATGTATTTGCTAACTATGATGTTATCATTGGACCAACAACGCCAACTCCTGCATTTAAAGTAGGCGAAAAAGTAGACGATCCAATGACAATGTATGCAAACGACATTTTAACAATCCCAGTAAACTTAGCAGGTGTTCCGGCAATTTCTGTTCCATGTGGATTTGGTGCGAACAACATGCCGCTTGGTTTACAAATTATCGGTAAACACTTCGATGAAGCGACAATTTACCGCGTTGCACATGCGTTTGAGCAAGCAACAGATTATCATACAAAAAAAGCAAGTCTGTAGGAGGCGAGCATAGATGAATTTAGAAACAATTATCGGTTTAGAGGTTCACGTTGAGTTAAAAACGAATTCGAAAATTTTCTCTGCGAGTCCAACAGAATTCGGAGCAGATCCAAATACACAAACAAGTGTAATTGACTTAGGATATCCTGGGGTGCTTCCAACTCTAAATAAAGAAGCAGTTAACTTTGCGATGAAAGCTGCAATGGCATTAAACTGTGAAATCGCAACAGAAACAAAGTTTGATCGTAAAAACTATTTCTACCCAGATAATCCGAAAGCATACCAAATTTCTCAATATGATAAGCCAATTGGGGAAAATGGTTGGATTGAAATTGAAGTAGATGGCAAAAAGAAACGTATCGGTATTACACGTCTTCACCTAGAAGAAGATGCGGGTAAATCAACGCATACAAGTGAAGGCTCATTAGTGGATTATAACCGTCAAGGTATGCCATTAATTGAAATCGTATCTGAGCCGGATATGCGTACGCCAGAAGAAGCATATGCATACTTAGAAAAATTAAAATCGATCATTCAATATACAGGTGTATCTGATTGTAAAATGGAAGAAGGTTCTCTTCGCTGTGATGCGAACATTTCCCTTCGTCCAGTAGGACAAGAGAAGTTTGGTACAAAAGCAGAACTGAAAAACTTAAACTCATTTACTTATGTACAAAAAGGACTTGAGCATGAACAAGTACGCCAAGAAAAAGAACTATTATCTGGTGGCATCATTCAACAAGAAACACGTCGTTATGATGAAGCAACGAAGAAGACGATCCTAATGCGTGTCAAAGAAGGATCTGACGATTATCGTTACTTCCCAGAGCCGGATTTAGTTGAACTTTACATCGATGATGAGTGGAAAGAACGCGTTCGTGCTTCTATTCCAGAACTTCCAGATGCTCGTAAAGTACGCTATGTTGAAGAACTTGGTTTACCAGCTTATGATGCACACGTATTAACATTAACAAAAGAGATGTCTGATTTCTTTGAAGCGACAATCGCAGATGGTGCAGACGCGAAATTAACATCAAACTGGTTAATGGGTGAAGTACTTGCATACTTAAACAAACAACAAAAAGAATTAAAAGACGTAGCATTAACGCCAGCTGGTCTATCTAAAATGGTTCAATTAATTGAAAAGGGTACAATTTCGTCTAAGATTGCGAAAAAAGTATTTAACGAATTAATTGAAAAAGGTGGAGACCCAGAAGAAATCGTTAAAGCAAAAGGTCTTGTTCAAATTTCTGACGAAGGCACACTTCGTAAAGTCGTAACTGAAATTCTTGATAATAACGAACAATCTATTGAAGACTTCAAAAACGGTAAAGACCGTGCGATTGGCTTCTTAGTTGGTCAAATTATGAAGGCAACAAAAGGACAAGCTAACCCGCCACTTGTTAACAAGATCTTGTTAGAAGAAATCAATAAACGATAAGCTGAAACGATTAAAGATTAAACAGAGAAAGCACCCATATTTGGGTGTTTTTTCTGAGTTAATCAAACGTTTGTTTAAATTAAGAAATTATTTAAACAAACGTTTGATTAACTGTCAAATGTGAGAAAATGTTTGTATAGCAACTATGGTATGATAGTTGCAAAAAGGTGGGAATAATGATAAATCTAGACATAGAGAGTTTTTCATCTCGTGAAATAATAGATACTTATTATTCGTTATATTTATTTTTTATGAAATAATGAGAAGTAATAAAGAATGGAAAGATATATTTCTTGGTCAAATAAAGCAAAACCTTCGTTAGTGAACATATACTAATGAAGGGCTACACGAATCGGGTTCTTACTGCCTATTTGAGCGGGATAAAAGAAGGATAGGAAGATGAGAGGAGGTAGGCATAGGAACGCTGAATAAGGATTCGGTATATTCTTTTTCTATGAATCAGAAATTTCCTGTGCTAATGAATAATGAAGCGAGCAAGAATAATTTATAATCCTACTTCTGGTCGTGAGTTATTTAAAAAGAGCTTACCAGAAGTATTACAAAAATTAGAACAAGCTGGATATGAAACATCTTGTCATGCAACAACTGGTCCTGGAGATGCGACTGTGGCGGCGAGGCAAGCTGCAGATCGTAAGTTTGATGTTGTGATTGCAGCAGGCGGTGACGGGACGTTAAATGAAGTAGTGAACGGTTTAGTAGGACATGAACATCGTCCGAAATTCGGTATCATTCCAGTTGGAACGACAAATGACTTTGCACGTGCAATTGGTGTACCTCGTTCTATTGAAGAAGCTGCCAATATTATTTGTGAAGGTAAAACAGTTCCATTAGACTTAGGCAGAGCAAATGATACATATTTTATTAATATTGCTGGTGGAGGACGTATTACAGAATTAACATATGAAGTGCCAAGTAAATTAAAAACAGTTCTTGGACAGTTAGCGTACTATTTAAAAGGGATTGAAATGTTACCATCACTACATCCAACATATGTTGAAATCGAGTATGATGGAAAGCTATTACAAGAAGAGATTACGATGTTTTTAATTACGAATACGCGCTCTGTTGGTGGTTTTGAAAAGGTTGCACCATATGCATCTATTAACGATGGTTTATTTGATTTATTAGTGCTGAAGAAGGGTTCTATTGCTGATTTAATTAAAGCAGCAACACAAGCGCAGCGCGGTGAGCATATTAATAACCCAAAGGTTTTATATACGCAGGCAAATCGTATTAAGGTTCATTCACCGGATAAATTAATGATTAATTTAGATGGTGAATATGGCGGAGATGCACCGATGGAATTTGAAAATATATATCATTGTCTTGAACTATTTGTTCCTGAACATCAAGAGGATGTCCTATAAAAGAAGGCACTGAAAAAGTCATTGCTTTGAAATAATAGCACGCATTTTATCAGGATGTTGAAAAGAGAAAGGAGTCCATTACCTGTATATAGTAGGTAGTGGACTCCTTTTTCTTATAAAGTGGATTTTTTCGGTACCCTCCTATAAAAGGCATCCTCTTTTATGGTTTATGTGTACATGGAATATTGCCATTAATTTCTTTTGTAAATTGGGAGTTGGTTTGATTTTTATGGTATTTTTACAATGCGTTCATCTTACATCCACATTTACTTGCTACACTGAATGTGAGAAGGGCAGAAAGGTAGGGTGTTATGGAGAAGATAAAGGCAATACTCTTTGATAAAGATGGAACGTTAATGGATTTTCACTCAATTTGGATAAAGGTAGCAGAAGAACTTGTAGCTGAACTTATAGAACTACATCAATTACCTCAATCATTACGGTTAACTATTTTGGAGGAAATTGGTGTTGAAGGGGCATTCGTTCATCCACGTAGTGTATTGGCAGCAGGAACAAGCCACGATATAGCGAAAATTTGTTGTAAGTATATACCGTCTGTTGAAGAGAGTGATATGCATCACTGGATAAGTGAAAAACTATTTACTATTATGTACGAACATCGTTCACATATGAGAATGACAGCAGACTTACCAAAACTTTTACAAGCATTGAAAGAAAAAGGGTTAATTTTAGGTGTTGTGACTGCTGATGATTTTGCGCCAACAGAACTCTTTTTAAAACAGTGTCAATTAGAATCGTTTTTTGACTATATTATAGCTTCAGATACATTTCCAGCTCAAAAACCAGATAAGCAAATTGTAGAATCATTTTGTGAAAAGTTCGGGTTAGACCCAGGAGAGGTAGTAGTTGTTGGGGATACACCAACAGATTTATATTTAGCAAAAAATAGCGGTGCTTGTTATGCAATTGGAGTTCTTTCAGGGACGGGTGATCGTCAAACGTTAGCACCACTTGCAGATATTGTATTAGATTCTGTCAGTAATTTCATTTCTGATTCTGGAGAACTGATTTGGGAACGAGAAAAGTCTAATCTATAAATAAAATAAGTCTATATTGACTCGCATTAAGTCAATATAGACTTATTTTTATGTCGAAATCCTGAGAAAACTAGAAGATTATGCATTCGTTATGTTGGCATACATCTTGCAATATAGAAAAAGAAAATCATAGCATAGAAAAGGATGGGAGAAACGATGAATAAAAAATTCGCTAAAGTAAATGAACAAATTCCAGGACCAAAAGCAGCTTCTTTATTAGAACGCCGTCAAAATATCGTACCAAAGGGCGTGAGCAATGGGATTGCAACATTCGTACAGTCAGCCGATGGTGCGCTTGTAACAGATGTAGATGGAAATCAATTTATCGATTTTGCAGGAGCAATTGGAACGATTAACGTAGGACATTGTCATCCTGCTGTGAAAGAGGCGCTTCATAAACAAGTAGATCAATACATTCATACTGGCTTTAATGTAATGATGTATGAACCGTATATTGAATTAGCAGAGAAGCTTGCTGCATTAGCTCCTGGAAACTTTGAGAAACAAGTACTGTTTTTAAATAGCGGTGCTGAAGCGGTTGAAAATGCTGTGAAAATTGCTCGTAAGTATACGAAAAGAACTGGCATTATTGCATTTACAAAAGGATTTCACGGTCGTACATTGATGACAATGACGATGACAAGTAAAGTAAAGCCTTATAAATTTGGATTTGGACCATTTGCACCGGAAGTATATAAAGCACCATTCCCATATGAATACCGTCGTCCAGAAGGCTTAACAGACGAACAATATGATAACTTTATTATTGAAGAATTTAAGAATTTCTTAATCTCAGAAGTTGCCCCAGAAAGCATAGCTGCCGTTGTAATGGAGCCTGTTCAAGGTGAAGGTGGTTTTATCATTCCAAGTAAGAAGTTTGTACAAGAAGTAAGTCGTCTTTGCTCGGAACACGGTATTTTATTTGTAGCTGATGAAATCCAAACAGGTTTTAGCCGTACAGGAAAATACTTTGCAATTGATCACTATGATGTCGTTCCAGACTTAATTACTGTTTCGAAATCATTAGGGGCAGGAGTACCGATTAGTGGAGTTATTGGGCGAAAAGAAATTATGAATGAATCAGCACCAGGAGAACTTGGTGGAACATACGCTGGAAGTCCATTAGGCTGCGCTGCTGCATTAGCTGTTTTGGATATTATAGAGAAAGAAAAATTAAATGATCGAGCTCTGCATGTAGGGAAAGTTGTGATGGATCGATTTGAGGAAATGAAGGAAAAGTACAACTGTATTGGTGACGTACGTGGTTTAGGAGCGATGTGTGCATTTGAACTTGTTAAAGACCGTACAACGAAAGAAGCAGATAAAGAATTAACAGCACGTTTATGTGCTGAAGCAAATAAACGTGGACTGCTCTTATTATCTGCTGGAACGTATGGGAATGTAGTTCGTGTCCTAATGCCACTGGTTATTACAGATGAGCAATTGGAAGAAGGGCTTACAATTATTGAAGATTCCTTGCAAGCTTGTTATGAGCAAGCAGATATCGCTCGTGTGTAAATAATAGCGAGATAAAACCTTTTTTTGGGGTGGGAGAGAGCGTCCGTTTATACATAGAAGCGGTCAGGTCCTCTTCCTCGCCCATACCAAATAAAAGAAAAGAGAGAAAATGAGTGCGGATTCCCTTTTGTTTTCATGGCAGTAACCTATCTGCCTGAAAAGCAAAATGGATTTACAACAAATGTGCAATCATTCTAGTTTACTCGGTTCAGAAAAAATACAGAAAATTCCCTTAAAAAGAGATTTCACTTTATAATGAAATGTAGGTGATAATAAAGGGAAGATTGGATCCTGCATTTGAGGAGTGGCTGGAATGGTTGCAGAAAAGGAACGAGCATTTATGGATTTAAAAGATGTGTTTGAATATGCATTTGATGAAATTTTTGTTACGGATGAGGAAGGGACTGTCGTTCGTGTAAATAGTACATGCGAAAGACACTATCAATTATCTGCTGAAGAGTTAGTAGGAAAACATGTAAAAGAGCTGCAAAAAGAAGGGATTTTTTATCCATCTGCAACATTGGAAGTAATTGAGAAGAAAAAACCAATTGAACTTGTTCAAACAACAAAGTCGGGAGAGTATTTGCACGTTCGAACAAGGCCTGTGTTTGATGAACAAGGGAATTTACGAAGAGTGATTAGTTACTCTCGTGATCTTACGGAACTCTATCAATTACGAAAAAAGGTAGAGGAGATGGATAATCAGTTAAAGACATATAAAAAAGAGTTAAGAGAAACGTATGAATATGAAGGGCTTATTTTTAAAAGTGTAGCTATGCAAAAAATAGTCGCAACAATCAAAAAAGTATCCATGGTAGATAGTACGGTTCTTATTTTAGGTGAGACTGGAGTAGGAAAAAGTAGATTAGTACGTCATTTGCATGAAGTAAGTCATCGTAAAAATGAAATGTTTTATGAAATTAATTGTGCGGCATTACCGACAAACTTAATTGAATCGGAACTGTTTGGCTACTCAGGTGGTTCTTTTACAGGCGCAAATCGCGAAGGGAAAAAGGGCATTTTGGAGTTAGCTCATAAAGGAACCCTTTTCTTAGATGAAATTGGTGAAATGCCGCTTGAAATTCAGGCAAAACTGCTGCAAGTACTACAAGAAAAAACATTCCGCCCAGTAGGAGGTAGAGAACTAAAAAAAGTAGATGTTCGAATTGTGGCAGCTACGAATAGGGATTTAGCTGAAATGGTAAAGCAAGGGACGTTTCGGAAAGACTTATATTATCGTCTTAATGTCATACCGATTCAAATTCCGCCGCTGCGCGAGAGAACGGAAGATATTTTACCGTTAGTTTATCATTACCTACAACATTTTAATGAAAAGTATGGACGTGATGTAAAGCTAGCACCTAGCACATTACAAATACTCGTAGGGTATCCTTGGGAAGGAAATAATAGAGAAATAGAAAATGTAATTGAAAGGATTGTTATTACTGCTGATGACATCGTTATGATAGAAGACTTACCGATATCTATGCAGGAATCTACAGTTGAGCAATCCGGTCAAAGCCTCTATAAAATGCTGGAAGAAGTAGAACGAAATATTATTATGAAAGCGTATAAAACACATGGGTCAAGTTATAAGGTCGCAGAATTCCTGAAAATAAGTCAATCTGCAGCTACTAGAAAAATCAAGAAGTTTATAGGAGAAGAAATTATATAAATACAAATTGAAAAAATTGCATAAAGCCTTTTTTCTTTGGCAGAAAAGAGTATCTGATCATGTGTAGAAGTGATCACTACCTTTTTTAGCTCCATGTCAGGAGAGAATAAGGAGAGAACTTCTTTAATTTTCAGAACCTCGACTTACATGTTGGAAAATTAAAATGGTATTAGGGTGAAAGGTTTTTGGAGGTTATTTCTTTGTTCGAATGCTTTTTTGAAAGTATGATAGAAATATAGAAGAAAATGAAGGGAATATAAAGGAGGAAGAGAACATTGGATAAGAAAGCGACGTATGTAAACTTAGATCAAAAAGCGATGTATATAAATGGAGAGTGGATTAAGCTGCAGGAACAAATTGAGATTAATAATCCAGCGACGCAGGAAGTATTTGCAACTGTTCCAAAGGGCGGAGTAACTGAGGCAAAGCAAGCTGTAGATGCCGCACACGAAGCTTTTAAATCTTGGTCAAAATTAACGGCAGCTGACCGTGCACAAAAATTAAAAAAGTGGTTTACATTAATTGATGAAAACAAAGAAGAAATTGCGGCGATTATGACAAAAGAACAAGGAAAGCCGTTTGCAGAAGCACTTGGGGAAGTGAACTATGCAAATAGTTTTGTAGAGTGGTATGCAGAAGAAGGGAAACGAGTATACGGTGAAATGATCCCAGCTTCCCACCCCAATAAACGCATTTTAGTAACGAAGCAACCTGTGGGCGTTATTGCGGCAATTACACCGTGGAATTTTCCAGCTGCAATGATTACAAGAAAAGTAGCACCAGCACTTGCAGCAGGCTGTACAGCAGTTGTAAAACCTGCAAGTCAAACACCGTTAACGGCATTAAAATTAGCTGAACTTGCACATGAAGCTGATATCCCAAAGGGTGTGTTAAACATTGTAACAGGTAGTGCAAAGGCAATTGCCGATACTTGGATGGAAGATGGACGCGTAAGAAAGGTTTCATTTACAGGATCAACTGAAATCGGCAAAGAACTAATGTGTGGAGCTGCGAAAACGATGAAGAAAGTTTCGCTTGAGCTAGGTGGCCATGCTCCATTCATCGTAATGAACGATGCGGATTTAGATAAAGCAGTAGAAGCAGTAATTGGTTCGAAATTCCGTAATGCTGGACAAACATGTATATGTACAAATCGCGTATTTGTACAAGAAGCGGTGTATGGAGAATTTGCGGCGAAGTTCCAAAAGGCAGTAGGGCAGCTTAAAGTAGGCGATGGATTTGGAGAAGGTACGACTGTAGGACCGCTAATTGATGCGAATGCTGTAGAAAAAGTACAGGAGCATATTGAAGATGCAATCAAAAAAGGCGGTGAAATTCTGTATGGAGGTCAAACACTTACAGAATTAAATGGTCACTTCATTGAGCCAACTGTCATTGGAGACGCCAACGACACAATGTTATGTATGACTGAAGAAACATTTGGTCCAGTGGCACCAGTTGCGAAATTTGAAACGGTAGAAGAGGTTATTGAGCGTGCGAATAACACGCCATATGGCTTAGCGGCGTATGTATTTACAAAAGATATTAGCCAAGCCTTTCAAATTAGTGAAGCGCTAGAATATGGAATTATTGGCTTAAACGATGGGCTTCCATCTGTTGCACAAGCTCCATTTGGCGGATTTAAAGAAAGTGGGATTGGTCGTGAAGGCGGTCATTTTGGAATTGAAGAGTATTTAGAAATTAAATATATTTCGTTAGGATTGTAATAAAAAAGAGCTATTTTCCTAGGAAAATAGCTCTTTTTTATTAAGTTATTTATAGCCTTAGAACGCCCAATTCCCTTTACGGAAGATTGGTTCATGTGTTCCATCCGCTGTAATACCATCGATATCAAGTTCAGCTGAGCCAATCATAAAGTCTTCGTGTGTAATACTAGCGTTTGCACCATTTTCTGCAAGCTCTTCCTTCGACATTGTTTTACCTCCGTCTAAGTTAAATGCATAAGCATTTCCGATTGCTAAATGGCAAGATGCATTTTCATCAAATAAAGTATTATAGAATAAAATATTTGTGTTAGAAATTGGAGAGTCGTGAGGTACTAATGCAACTTCTCCTAAGAAATGAGAGCCTTCATCTGTCTCTACCAAATGTTTTAAAGATTCTTCGCCAATGTCAGCTTTATAGTCTACAATACGTCCATTTTCAAATGTAAGTGTAAAGTTATCAATGATATTGCCTCCAAAAACTAGTGGTTTCGTACTTGATACTTGTCCGTTTACACCTGTTTTTAACGGCATTGTAAATACTTCTTCTGTTGGAATGTTAGCCATAAATGGTACATTTTTTTCATTTAAGCTACCAGCGCCAGCCCATACGTGTTTTTCTGGAAGTTCAATTGTTAAATCTGTTCCAGGACCTGTATAATGAAGAGCTTTATAATGTTTTTCATTTAAGTAATCTACTTTTTTATGTAATGTTTCATCATGTTCTTTCCATGCTTCTACAGGATTTTCTAGGTTTGCACGAGTTGCTTGGAAAATTGCATCCCATAGTTTTTCTTCTTGATTTTCTGGTGCAACGTCAGGGAATACTTTTGCTGCCCATTCTTTCGTAGGAACGGAGATAACACACCAGCTTACTTTATCTGCTTGTACATAATCGCGGTATACTTTCATTGCTTCTCCAGCAACTTTATGAGCACTTGCAATTCGTTTTGCATCTACACCTTTTAAAAGGTCAGGATTTTCTGCATAGATAGACATAAATGCAGCACCTTCTTTTGCTAATTCTTCACGTGCATGTGCCTTCCAAGCAGGGAATTCTGTGAATGCTTCTTCAGGAGCTAAATCAAATTTTAAACGTGTTAATACTTCATCATTCCAATCTACATATACATGTTTTGCACCTGATTTATATGCCTTTTCTGTAACAAGACGGACAAATGGAGCAGCTTCAAGTGGGGCATTAATAGATAATGTTTGTCCAGGCTGAATATTAACACCGACATTTACTGCAAGAGCAGCATACTTTTCTAACGTTTGTTCAAATGACATATGTACAATCTCCTTTATTCGAAATATTTCTTATATACATAATACAAGAAAATTTTAAAAATATAAATAGAACTCAGATGAGATTGGATTCTATTTTTTTACTTATTTAATAGCAAGTCCAAACTGTTCAACCGTTGTGGAATGGTGCATGCGAACACGCTTTATTTTTAACAGTTCATCCGTTTCACCTTTTGGAATAAACTGTCCTGGTTTTGTCGTTGTCGCAAATTGATAATATTTTTTTGTTTCTTCGACAACTTGATCATTTACATGACCAAATGGGTATGCGACGGCAATGACAGGTTTGCCAGTAATTTTTTCCAGCTTTTCTTTTGAGCCTTTTAACTCTTCTTCGTAATTTGTGATTTTTGGTAAATCAGCATGTGTTGCTGTATGAGATTGTACAGAGAAAATGCCTGAATTAACCATTTCTTTTATATCCGTAGTGGATAAGGAACCTTCTGCATCGATGTTATCAACAATCATATATTCAGTTGCTACTGGCTTAAATGTATCATCTTTTAACTTTTGTAGAATATGAAATGCATTCATATTATTTTTCATGCCATCATCAAATGTAACAAAAATCGGTTTATTTACTTTATTAATATCATTCCAACGTTCGAACGTTAACAAAGTATAGCCATTCTCTTTTAAATATTGCATTTGTGCTTCAAAGTTAGCAGGTGAAACAAACAAGTCTTTAATACCTTGACCATAATAATCTTCAATAGCGTGATACATTAAGATAGGAACGTGCTGCTCAAGCACAATAAAGGATGTTGTTAATGGAATGTTTTTACCATCTTCTTTTACACCAGTTGATTCAATTTGATACTCACCGCGTTTTCCTTCAAATTCTTTTACATCAAGAGGAATGGCAAACTGTTTGTCTCTTTCTTTTGATGAAAATAACTTTGCACTTTCCTTTCCATCAGCAGTTCGCCAAATTTTATATTGTACTTCGGTTAAAGAATCTTTTATATCCGTCATATAGATAGATGTGTTTGTGGATTCATGTGTAACGGGATGCCAAGATATTTTACCTTGTGGTTGTATTTTTTCTTCTTGGTTTTTTGGTTGTTCTTGAACCGTTTTCTCTTTTTTCGGTTCATTACTTGCATTGATAGAATTACAACCTGCTAGAATGGCAGATGTACATAAAGCAATAGCTGCATATTTTTTCATAACGTTCACCTTCTATTGTGTATTCACCTTTTTCCCGTGTGAACGGGCAGTCAGACCTTCACCTCAAGATTCAGAGAGAAACGAGGAAGATAGGTGGGGCCGGACTGATTAAAGTTTCACTTTATATCGTTATTATAAAGTGGTGGCAGTTCAAAGAAATAAATAGTTAAGAAGTTTCTCTACTTCGAAGTCTTTTTCTCTTTGCAGGTTTGTTACAAATGATAACAATATAGCCAATAACAAAGATGAAAGGAATTAAAAATACATAACTAGGAATGCCAAAAACATAATGACTTTTTATGCTTAAAAATAATAGATGTAGGAAATCAAAAAGAGCATGTAATTTCATTGGGACCTCCAATGTGTTTTTTACAAATTATAACATTAGCAAAAGTGGTGCTACATGTTCAAGACTAAAATTTAAGCTAATTTTAAAGTGGGAAAAGTAAAGAAAAGGCTACTTTTTCATAAAAGTAGCCTAAAAAAACGATTAATACTTTTCTTTTACAAGTGACATGAACTGCGCCATTGTTGTATTAGGGCCGATAAAATGTCGCTTAATTAAGTATTGTTCATTTGGTGTGCCTTTTGTAATATGGGTTCCATGATCGGTAGTTACTGCAAATTCATAATGTTTCTTTGTTTCTTCCACAGCTGGATCATTATAAGAACCTACCGGATAGGCAAGGGCGATGACTTTTTTGCCTGTAAGATTTTCAATTTTTTCTTTTGATGCACGTAATTCTTCATCATAATTACTTGTATAAGCCATCATTGCGTGATTAGCAGTATGAGATTGAATAGAGAAAATACCTGAATCAAGCATTTGTTTTATCTCATCTGTTGTAAGACGATTTGGTTTATCAATGTCATTTGAGATAAGGAATTCAGTTGCTGCTGGTTGGAACTTATCATCTTTTAATTTTTGTAAAATATGAAGAGCATTCATATTATTTTTTCGCCCATCATCCATTGTTACAAAGACAGGTTTATTGACGCGGTTTACATCACCCCAGCGTTCAAATGTTAACATTGTATAACCGTTATCTTTCAAATATTGCATATGCTTTTCAAACTGTTCTGGTGGCACATATAAACCTAAATCACCATCACTTGGTCCAGGGTATTTTTCAATAGCATGGTACATAAGGAAAGGTACATATTGCTGGAATGTAATCGTAGATTTCACCAGGGGAATTTCTGTGTTGTCATCTTTTAATCCCACTGTTTCAATTTGAAATTCTCCACGTTTTAAATGAAAGGATTGTAAATGAAACGGGAGAGCAAAATCACGAGCTTTGTCTTGTGATACAAAGGTTTGTTTACTTTCAGGACCGTCAGCTGTACGCCAAATATTGTAACGCACTTCTTTAAATGAATCTCTTAAACTTTTTGTATAAAGCGTCGTATTTTTTGCGTTGTATTCAAATGGATCCCATGAAAGGATTCCTTGTGTCAAAGGTACTTCTACTGCTTTGGTCTGTACTTCCTTCGTTTCCTTTTGGCCCTTGTAAGTTGCTTCTTTTGTCTGTTTTTCACTAGCAGTACTAGTGTTACAACCTACGAGAATAGCAGAAGAAAGCAAAGCAATACATGCATATTTCTTCATAATATCATCCTTCTATTGTGTTTTTATTTTTGTCTCTTATATGTAATAAATTCTCTATCTGTTTTTTTTCATAAGAGATTGTTTATATAAAGCATACCCTTGTCCATCATATCACTATAGAATATAGAGGGAAATACCTCTTTTGGGAGAATTCGACAAAAACGATGTGTATTTGCAAAGAATTTTTCTTATGTAAAATTTTTGTGAACAAAAAAACTACCTTCGAAAATAGTAGTTTCCGAAGGTAGTTTTAAAGAACACTCTTTTCACTTTTGGCTTTTGTTGTTGGATATTTCTTCACTGTAAATAGACAAAAAAGATTTTCTGGCCAATACTAGTATATATTTATCTCTTGATATATAAAAGAGAAATTTTATGAAAGAATGTATGCAATTTTGCATACTATTAGATGTTTAGGATGCTTACTTTTTGAGATGAAAAAATCACCCTCATCCTCTCGAAATGGAAGAAGATAGGGTGATTTATGATTAAATAAATAATCCAGCGATCGTAGCGGATAAAATAGAAGCAAGTGTTGATGCAAATAGCATTTTCCAACCGAACTTAGATACTACGCTTCCTTGTTTTTCAGACAGGGCACGGATTGTACCAACGATCGCACCGATTTGGCTAATACTTGCGAAGCTAATTAAGAATACCGTAACGATTCCAACTGTACGTGGAGATAACGTTTTTGCAACTTCTTTTAAATCAAGAATAGCTACGAATTCATTTAAAACAATTTTTGTTCCCATAATTCCACCAGCTGGGATAATATCGTGAGCTGGAATACCCATTAGGAATGCAAATGGAGCAAGAATATAACCGAATATTTGTTGTAATGTAACGGCATATCCCATTGCGCCTGAAGCTGCGCTAATTACATAGTTAACGACTTCCATAACACCGATAAAAGCAATCATTAAAGCAGCAACGATACCAGCTACTTTTAAACCATCTAGGGCACCGTTAATCATTGCACCGATTAAGCTATCACCAAATAAGTTTTTATCAAATTTTTGAATCGTTTCTTCTTCTTTCATCGTATCAACTGGTGTTAATAAAGAACAAACGATTAAGCTAGAGAATAAGTTCAGTGGCAATGCTGCTAGTACATATTTTGCATCTAACATCATAACGTATGATGCTGTAACAGAAGCTGAAACGGAGCTCATTGCTGAACAACAAATAATAAACATACGGTTTTTGTTAAAGTGTTTTAAGTCATTTTTAATAACGATTAGTGCTTCACTTGAACCAAAGAATACAGAGTTTACTGCGTGGAAAGATTCAACGCGTGGTAAACCAGTAATTTTGGAAAGTGCACCGCCGACAACGCGAACTATGAATGGTAAAACACCTAAATAACTAAAAATAGAAAGTAGTGCTGAGAAAAAGACAATAATGAGTAATACATTTAAGAAAAAGACAAAGTCTCTTTGAATACCGTTAAAGAGAAAATCGACACCTGTTGTACCAAGTTTAATCAGTTTGTTGAACACTTTACTAATTAGAATGATGATTTGCTGACCAATTTTTGTGCCAAACATAAACCAACCAATTAAAATTTGGAAACCAATCATAATAGCAATTGCACGGAAGTTGATTTTACTTTTGTTGTTTGACAAAGCAAAACATAAACCTAACACGGCAAGAATACCGATAACGCTTATTACATATTGCATGTAGTTGCCCCTTTCAGAAGTTCGTATAAAGTTTTTACATAAAACACTCGTTATATAACTAATAAATACAAATTTAAAATCCGGCATAAAGACCGATATAAAAAACCCTTTCCTTTTAGATGGGAGAGAGGATCCAGCCGAGCATAGAAGCGGTCAGGTCCTTTTTTAGCTCCATGCCAAGTGAAACCAAAAAGAGAAAACGAGAGTAGGTCACTTTTTATTCTTCATAGCCGTAACTTATATGCTTGGAAATCAAAAATAAATAAAGTTAGAGAGGTTTTATGTCATACGTAAGATGTCTGACCTTTTAGAAAAATAAAAAAAGACCCATATGGATTCACTTTCGTCTATGAGAGAAAGCTAATCAATATGAGTCTTTGTATACAAAAAAAAGCTAATATTCATTAGTTTTCCCCATAGTCCAGCAATTTTCGGTTGCCGGGTAGAAACTCTCGATCCATATTATCGAGTATATATGAGGTAACATCGTCCGTATTAAATTAGTAGTAGCGTAACATTACTAGAGAACTATCGTCAATAGCTTTTTTTCTTCCAATAGAAATAGACCATATAAGTATGATAAAATGTAACGCAGTGTTATGAAAAAGAGAGGTCGGAAAATGAGTAATAAAATGACGCCACCAGTTGAAAAAAACGAGTTTATAGATGTAGTATTTGAAGATTTAACACATGATGGTGCCGGTGTTGCGAAAGTGAAAGGATATCCTATTTTCGTCAAAAACGGACTACCAGGTGAAGAAGCACAAATTAAAATTATTAAAGTAAAGAAGAACTTTGCATTTGGTCGCTTAATGAAGCTTCATACAGAAAGTCCATATCGTAAGGATGCAGAATGCCCAGTTTACAACCAATGCGGTGGTTGTCAGCTTCAGCACTTAACATATGAAGGGCAGCTAAAAGCGAAAGAAAAACAAGTACGTGACGTAATGCAGCGCATCGGAGGACTAAGTGATGTTCCTGTTCATCCTGTACTTGGCATGAAGAACCCGTGGGTATACCGGAATAAAGCACAAGTACCAATTGGAGAACGTGAAGGCGGACTTGTAGCTGGTTTCTATCGTCAAGGAACGCATGACATCATTAATATGGAAACATGCTTAATCCAAGCAGAAGAAAATGATACGTTAATTCAAGAAGTAAAACGTATTTGTGAAAGGCACGGCATCGCGGCGTACAATGAAGAACGTCATAAAGGAACGCTTCGTCACGTAATGGCTCGTTACGGACAAGTAACAGGGGAAATTATGCTTGTCTTCATTACACGTACAGCAGAACTGCCAAACAAAAAAGCAATCATTGAAGAAATTACAGCGAGATTCCCAGAAGTAAAATCAATCGTTCAAAACGTAAATACGAAGCGTACAAATGTAATCTTCGGAGATACAACGACAGTGCTGTATGGATCGGAATATATTTATGACTTTATCGGTGACATTAAATTTGCGATTTCAGCACGTTCATTCTATCAAGTAAACCCTGAACAAACGAAAGTGCTATACGATAAAACGTTAGAATACGCAAAATTAAATGGAAACGAAACAGTAATTGATGCATATTGCGGAATCGGTTCAATCTCATTATTCCTAGCGCAAAAAGCGAAGAAAGTATACGGTGTTGAAATCGTTCCAGAAGCAATCGAAGACGCAAACCGAAATGCGGAACTCAACAACATGACAAATGCTGAATTTGCAGTAGGAGAAGCAGAAGTAGTCATTCCAAAATGGTACAAAGAAGGCGTAATTGCCGACACAATGGTCGTTGATCCGCCGCGTAAAGGCTGTGATGAAGCGCTACTAAACACAATCATCGACATGAAACCAAAACGCGTCGTATACGTATCATGCAACCCAGCAACATTAGCACGTGACTTAAAAGTATTAGAAGCAGGCGGATATAAAACACAGGAAGTACAACCTGTTGATATGTTCCCTCATACTACTCATGTGGAGTGTGTGGCTTGGCTTACGTTGGTATAATAGAAAAGCAGTTGATATAGAAAAAATCTATACCATCTGCTTTTTTGTTTATCCCGCATTAACGGGCAGTAAGATCCCTACCTCAAAATTCAGCGAAAGCAATGTCCAGCTTTAGCGGCTAGAATCTTCGGTCGTTTAATCCCCTCGGACGAGGTAAAAAGCGCCTCTCTGTCAGGGGCGCGGGCGTCCTGCGATTCTGAGCGAGCCGCTTCCGCTTTTCTAAAGAAGTTAGGTGAGGGATCAACTGCCCGTAAAATCCCGATTGGTGAGGGCTAATAATCAGTGGGGGATGAAGAAAACCCCCACTGATTAAAGTTTCACTTTATAAAAATACCATTTAGGACCGATTTTAGTTAAAATAAATATTGTCGATTTTCACAAATTATAAATGTACTTGTGTTTGATAATAAGTTATGAAGCATGATATAAGTGTAAAAGAAGTGGAACATTTGGCTTTATATTTTTTGACCGAGAGTTTGAAGTTGTATTCATATTGAGAGGATTTGAGTTTGAAATGATAGATAATTTTTGGCGTGATTTACCACGACCATTTTTTGTACTTGCACCAATGGAAGATGTGACAGATGTTGTTTTTCGTCACGTAGTAAGTGAAGCCGGTCGACCGGATGTATTCTTCACAGAGTTTACAAACTCGGATAGCTATTGCCATCCAGAGGGTATGAAAAGTGTACGTGGCCGTTTAATTTTTACAGAAGATGAACAGCCAATGGTGGCACATATTTGGGGGGATAATCCCGAATATTTCCGTCAAATGAGTATTGGCATGGCAGAGCTAGGATTTAAAGGCATCGATATTAATATGGGCTGCCCTGTACCGAATGTGGCATCAAGAGGGAAAGGTAGTGGCCTTATTCTGCGTCCAGACGTTGCGGCAGAACTTATTCAAGCAGCAAAAGCGGGCGGACTGCCTGTCAGCGTGAAAACACGACTTGGTTTTAAGGAGGTAAATGAGTGGGAGGAGTGGTTAACTCATATTTTAAAACAGGATATTGCGAACCTTTCTATTCATTTACGTACAAGAGAAGAAATGAGCCAAGTAGACGCACATTGGGAGCTAATTCCGGAAATCAAAAAATTACGTGACCGTATCGCACCAAATACGTTACTAACAATCAATGGAGACATTCCTGACCGTCAAACTGGGCTGCAGCTTGCCCAACAATATGGTATTGATGGCGTTATGATCGGGCGTGGTATTTTTAAAAATCCTTTTGCTTTTGAAAAAGAGCCAAAAGAGCATAGTAGTAAAGAATACCTTGATCTTTTAAGACTGCAGCTTGATCTTCAAGATCAATATGCGGAAGTACTGCCACGTTCAATTACAGGGCTTCATCGCTTTTTCAAAATTTATGTAAAAGGATTCCATGGAGCTGCTGAATTAAGAAATCAATTGATGAGCACGAAATCAACAGATGAAGTGCGTGCATTGCTTGATAACTTTGAAAAAAACGCGGACAGTGAAATGATGTAACTCTCAAAAAGTTAGAGGGAAATGAATTGCATCAATTTATGGGTACTTATTTTATTTAGTTTCGAGTTCCTTTGTAGACGACAAATTTGTTTTGATAAAGTCTGTTTTCTGAAAGAAAAAGGTCTTAAGAATGTAATAAAATCACCAGCACCTCTGTGTTGCACATACACTCTGCGTATGTGGAGTGTGTGGCGGTACTTATTTTAAAATAAAGCAGCCAGCTCTCTGATAAGGGGGGCGCTGCTTTTTTAAGTTTTATAAAAAGGATTAACGAAACTATATTGAATCCGAATATTTCCCAGCGGTATCATAAGAGATGCTTTCTACTAGTGAATGTAGAATTGAAGGCGTAAGTTCTTTAGTGTAAGAAAGCCATTTAACTTAGTTGAAAGGTAAATGGTGAATTTTTCCTCGGGATTATCGGGGATTTTTCCATTTTTCATTTGTGATAATATGAATAAAGCTTAAGTGGGATAGATCTTATGGAGGTTATTATGAAAAAAGTCGCTGTAATACAGGATTTATCATCTTTTGGAAAATGTTCATTAACAGCCGCGATTCCGGTTCTTTCAGTAATGGAGGTGCAGGCATGTCCTTTACCAACTGCTATATTGTCTGCACAAACAGGTTATCCAAGTTTTTTTTGTGAAGATTTTACATCTAAAATGCAATATTTCGAAGAGGAATGGAGCAAGCTTCATGCAACCTTTGACGGAATCTATACTGGTTTCGTAACTGGCCGAGAGCAAATTGATAATATTTTTCGTTTTTTAGATAAATTTCATACAAAAGAAACCATCTTGCTTGTTGATCCTGTGATGGGGGATATAGGTGAGGCCTATAAACTTTTTACAGAAGAATTGCTAGTGCGAATGAGAGAACTTGTGAAATGTGCAGATGTGATTACACCAAATGTAACGGAATGCTGTCTATTAACAGGATTATCTTATGAAAAACTATATAGCTATTTAAATGAAAGTGATTTTATCGAAGCGTTAGAAGAAGCTGGAAAGACATTGCAGCAAGAAACTGATGCTAAGGTGATCATAACTGGCGTGAATCCACCGTCAGCAGATCCAGATAAGCGGTTTATCGGGAATATGTATCTGGACGGGAATAAAACCTTTTATAGCACAATTCCGTATAATGGTAAAAGTTATTCTGGTACGGGGGATTTATTTGCTTCTGTCATAATGGGAAGCATGATGCGAGGAGAGAGTCTAGAAAAATCTGTGCAGCTTGCAGAGGCATTTCTAACAGCAGCCATTCATGATACATCCTTGGAGCAAATTTCTGAAGTAGAAGGAGTTAACTTCGAAAAATATTTGAGAATGTTATTATAAAGTAAAATTTTATTTGGGATAAAAAGTCTAAAAACATGATTTTAAAATGTTAAAGTATTAATTTAGCAGACATTACATTAGTTTAAAAGTGACAGGGATATAATCTGAAGGCTGATTCTTGATGATACGATTATATTGAACAAGATAGTTTAGAGCATGTTAGAAAATACACTTTAACTGCTGGATAAACAATCAATATTTTAGGAGGAAAAACAATGGCAATGAGCAACAACGATATATTAAAAAGAGTGAGATACGCTATGGATATAAAAGATATAGATATGGTGGAAATATTTAAACTTGGTGGCGTGGAAGTGACGAAAGAAGAAGTAGTTGATATGCTTACAAAGGTAAAGAGAAGTCCACAACATGAAGCTGAAAATGCTGATGTAGTCGAAGATGATTACGTATTAACATGCGATATGATGATGTTAGAGTCATTTTTAAATGGATTTATTACTTTAAAAAGAGGAAAGCAAGATCCGAAACCAGGGCAACCAGCTGGAAAAACGATGCCTTTACAGAGTAATGAGAGTGCCAATAACCTTCTTCTAAAGAAAATGAAAATAGCACTATCATTAACGAGTGAGGATGTACTTGCTATATTAGACAGTGTAGGTGTTAAGGTGACAAAAGGAGAACTAGGTGCTTTATTAAGAAAGAAAGGCCATAAGAATTACAAAGAATGCGGTGATAGATACGCAAGGAATTTTGTAAAGGGATTAGCTGTAAAGTATAGAGGCTAATAAATAAGTGTTGTAACATTTATGTTGAAAAAGTAAATGATATAATAGGTAGAGTAGGACGTTTGTATCCTACTCTTTTTTTATTTGTAAAAATAATTATGAACGAATACGTTAGGTGATGAAATGGTACATACATATTTAGGTGAGACAATTCATTTTCATATAAATTATAAGAAGAAAAAATCAGTACGTCTTTATGTAGATTCTTACGGAAATGTTGAAGTGCAAGCTCCGAAAGGGACGCCTGTTGAATACTTACTTCAATTGCTAGAAGAGAAATGGGATTGGATTCAGAAAACACGTAAGGAAATGCAGGAGCGAATGCTTGGACCGCAGGAAAAGGCTTATGATCAAGGAGAGGGCTTTCTATATTTAGGAAACACATATCCAATACAGATTTCTCAAGATGCAAGTATTGCGCAAGACAATGCAGTTTTTGAAGGGAATAAGCTACACATTTATGTGAAAGAGCTGAAGAATGAGAAAATACAACAAGCTTTAAAACGATTTTACTATAAGCAGTGTAAGGCATTAGTAGAGAAGAGTATTAAATCGTATCAAAGTAACTTTAAAACAAAACCACGTTCCATTCGTATTTCAGATAGTAACCGTACATGGGGAACTTGTGATTCCAATCTACAGTTAACGTTTAATTGGAAGTTAGCAATGGCACCTCAGAAGGTGATTGACTATGTAGTTGTTCATGAAATGTGCCATATGGTTCATTTAAATCACGATCGCTCTTTTTGGCGCCTTGTTGGGAAGATAATGCCTGATTATAAGGAAATGGAAAACTGGTTAGCGTTATCGAGTTGGAAGATGACGGTTTAGTAGTGACATCTTTGGAGCGATTACTATTGCACTACAGTTTTAGTTTATAATTACTTCTTCTCTTATAACAGGGGACTCACAAACATCCCAATGTACTGCCGCATACACTCTAGGCATGTGGAGTGTGTCTCGCAATTCATTTAAAAAAGGCAACTAATCCTTATTAGGGCGTTGCCTTTTTACGTACTTTAACATGTTTGCGTGAGAGAGGATTCTTAATCTATTTCTCTTAATTTTGGAAATTATGTTATTTTTAATAAGTTTGTCCCTTTCAAAGAGGTTCTCCTACGAATATATTAAATCAAGTGAAAATTTGTTTTTACTTAAAAATATATTGATAGAAAGGGGGATTTGATGGGTAGAATGAAAATAAGAAAAGACTATCTTTACATTGGTGACGGTAATGATGACACCGTGAAAACTTTTGATGCAGAAACAGGGAGGTTCCTTGGCAGCTTTATTGCACCAGGAAACAACGTTTTACACGGTCCTCGAGGGCTTATATTCGAACATAGTGACAATCTTCTAGCCATCAACCAAAACGTCGACCAACCCGAGAACGGTAACGTGTTGAAGTACGACGGAAATACTGGGGCATTCTTGGGCAAACTCGTCCGTTCCGATGCAGAAGGCGCCCCGTTCGCGCCACGGGGCATCGTTCTCTCGAAGAACAATATTCTGTATGTTGCGGATATTATTGACCCTGCCACGGGGCAGGGAGAAGTGCGGACGTATAATGGTAGAACTGGTGCGTTTTTGGGCAACCTAGACCATTCAGGCTTCAAGGAGCCATTCAATCCCCGCGGTGTGGTTTTCGGTCCCGACGGCTTATTGTATGTTTCCGTCTTCGACATTAATAATCCGCTTAAAGGCTGGGTGCTACGCTTCGACCCGAAGAAAAAGAAATTCCTTGATGTTTTCATTAAGAGCGACGACGTCAACAACCTCCACCGTCCAGAAGGCTTGGTCTTCAGTCCTAAGGGCAATCTCTACATCACCAGTTTCAGACGGGACGCTAGTGACACAGATAAAATCCTAATCTTTGACGGCGATACGGGCAAGTTTCTCGACAAGATTGACCTCGATGTCATCGGACAGCCGCGCGCCTTTGCGCAGGCACTCCTGTTCGGACCGGACGGAAAACTGTTTGTCCCCATTACTGGCGATGGATCTGACACAGGTTCGGTGCGGCGCTACAATGTCCATCATCATCATAAGACATACGATGTGTTCGTGCCCCCTACTTCATCGGGAGGTCCGCTAGGCGAGCCGTGGTATCTGAGTTTTGGCAATACGAACCCCGCGACACTGGCTTACCGACGCGACTGGGATGATGATTCGTGCGAATAAAGCTCTTAAGCTTGGCTGAAAGCACCAACGCTAAATCAGTAAGCGGTATTGTATAATAAGAATCAATACAAAGGGTCAATCAGAAGTATCTGGTTAACCTTACAATACGAACGGGTGCTTTTATGTAAAACAGCATCTATCTTAAAAAAGCCAATTATATACAAAATTCTATTCATTTACTTGTGTATAAGCGGCTTTTTTTATACAAAAAATTAGAGCCGTTATTAGCGATTGATTAAACGCCAAATGTACTTATCCAACCCACCGACATCCCATGTGTTGCCACATATACTTTGGACATGTGGAGTGTGTGACCTGGTTACAATGGAAAAAGATTCAGTAGTCTTTCATTTCAAGAGGTTGTGTTTATTTTAGAAGAGAATAAAAGATGGAATAAAGAGATAAGTGCTTTCAGTGAAGTTAGGTTACGGTGGATACAAAGAAAAATATAAAGTGTTTCTGCTAAAAAGGTGGTTCATTTTTGAACACCTTTTTTATTTTACAAATTATGTACTTGGATTTAATCGTGTATTAGTAGTCGTGTTTTGAGAAATTTGCAACCTTTAGTGTACACCCTTTTTTTAATGTAATTTTTTCGTTAGTAGAATTCTATATTGTAGTGCGCTCGCAATGGACATCAATTTTTAGAAAACTGGTTCCTAAAGATGTTCTTACTATCATTGGTACTTATCTTGTCAATATTATCGTTACGCTTATTATGGCGAATATTATTGCTAATGTTTTTGGGGGCGTTGCTAATCCGGCAGCGCGTCAATTTGAAGGAGCGTCTTGGGATGCAGTGTTATTCTTCTTAAAAACAATCCCAATGTTATTCGGAGAAGGGCTATTAACTATTTTGCCATTTTTAATTATTTTAAAATTATCTGTGCAATACTTTAAGGTGAGTAGGAAAACAGGAATCGTGATTGCTTGGTTAATTACTTCGATTATTTTTGGAGCGATCCATTTGCCAACATATAATTGGAATTTTACACAAGCTATTTTAGGAATTGGGCTTGCTAGATTCATCTTGACCTATCCATATATAAAAACAAAAAATATTTGGGTATCCTTTATTATTCATGTAGTAAATGATTGGACAATATTTGGAATAGCTTTTTTATTAACCATTCACTAATTTTTAGAACGATATATTTTTTATCAGAAAGGTGAGTACTGATTTTTAATGAAGCCTCACCTTTCTTGTATCTTCAATAAATCAACATGAATAGAGATAATCCAATATTAGAGAGTGAAGGCTACTATTTTATTTGTAAAATTGAATAAAATACGCCCCCTCGTAATTTTCCATCTCATACCCACGATACCCCTCTGTAAGCAATGCCTGCTGCCCAGCAATATCACTCATCGCAACACTCTTCATATCTTTCCGTCCTTTCTTTTCATTCCCGCGTAGCTCCTTAACAAAAACATACCGCATACTCCCGCCATATTTCTCCTTCAACGCCGCAATCTCCATCCCTTGCGCAAACTTATCTTTCAAGCTAGGAATATTAAACGGCGCAACAGTGCAGCAAACGTAATCGTATTTGCTGTCTGTCTGTTGTAACTCTTCCATAATCACTTTCGCTAATATTTTTTGCATCCCATTCCCGCGGCACTTTGGATGAACATTTGAAATTTCTTGATAGATAACACGGTCTAATTCTTCATGTGCTAAACCGATATCAAGTCCTAAATGTTCGTCATCAATAGGCGGAGCTAAGAGGGCGCGAAATGCGATTAGTTCTTGCTCTATAAACGCACCAAGCATTAGGCCATTCCCATTTAATATATATTGATATTCTTCTAACGTAAGAGGTTGCAAACTATTTTTATTTTCTAATGCTTCAATTACAATATCTTGTAATGATAGGATTTGCTCGATGTGGTTTAAAGATAATGGTGCGACCTTGAATCTTTGTTCATTTTGTTTCAATGTTCCTTCATAAAGAGTGTTCATGTTGTGGCCTCCTTTAGCGAATAGCGTCTTGAAAAACGGTTAATTCATTTAGTATATCTTCATTAATATCAACGCCTAATCCAGGTTTTTCTGTTAGGCGAATAAAAGGTACGTCATAGGAGAGGTTACCGACATCTTTCGTGAATTTTAACGGTCCTGTTAGTTCAACGCTCGTGATGATTTTTTTCGAAAAAGCAACATGGAATCCAGCAGAAGATGCAACAGATGATTCGACCATGGAACCAACTTGGCATTCAATACCGGCCATTTCAGCTTGATGAGCGAGTTTTACAGCTGGGTATATGCCACCGCATTTCATTAGTTTTATATTCACTTTATCAGCTGCGTCTAATTTAATAATTTGGCGCATTTCACGAGAGCCTTTTAGTCCTTCATCAATCATAAGTGGGAGGTCTGTTTTAGAACGAATATGAGCCATTGCGTCAATATCATCCGCTACAACAGGTTGTTCAATCCAATCGATGTTTAAATGCCCTAATGAACGAAGTGCGGTTAATGTGTTCGCGCTATTTTTCCATCCTTGGTTTACATCAACGCGAATGGCAATATCATTTCCTACACGTTCTCGTACAGCTTCAATTCTTTCAACATCTTCTTTTACATTCGTACCGACTTTCATTTTGAAAGATTGGTAACCTTTTTTAATCATAGAGGCAGCTTCTTCTGCCATATCTTCTGGAGGAGCGATACTTAAGACGTGAGTTACAGGAAACTCTTCATAGTAGCGTCCGCCAATTAATTGATATACAGGTTGATTCAATTTTTTACCCATTACATCAAAGCAAGCAATATCGATAGCTGCTTTTGCTGTAGGAACACCGTAAATGGTGCTGTCCATAATATCATGTATTTTCTCGATGTTCATTGGATTTTTCCCGATTAGAGCAGGAGCTAGTGTATGTTTTAAAGTATGGAAAGTACTTTCCCATGATTCACCTGTAACGTGATCATCAGCTACACTTTCGCCGTAACCGACAATACCTTCATCTGTTTCGATTTTGACAATGATAGAAGGCATATCATAATAAGTGCCGTAGCTAATAATAAATGGATCTCGAAGTGGTAAACGAATTGCGTAAAGATGAATGGCTGTAATTTTCATTGTATAATCCACGTCCTTTGTATCATAAATTTAAAGTTATACATATTCATAAGGGGTTTAGACAAATGATGAATAATTTTAAAAAGAATTTTCAGAATCTTGATCTTAATTACCCTATTATATTTCAAAAAAAATGAAGGGACAATCTATTGACATTTAAGTGAATATTCAATATGTTTTTCGAAATAGGATTTTTTATAAACGAAAAAACTGCTTCGAATTTAGGAAGGAGACTGGAAAGTTGAAAACATTAGAGCTACAAGAGCGTTTAACTGAAATTTTTCAGCATTTACACGAAAACCCTGAAGTAAGTTGGAAGGAATATGAGACAACAGCTTATATTACTAAATTTCTAGAAGAAGAAGGAATTTCATATAAAGTATTTGATGATTGCCCTGGGTTGATAGCTGAAATAGGAATCGGAAAACCGGTTATTGCGATCCGTGCCGATATGGATGCATTGTGGCAAGAGGTAGATGGGGAATTTAAAGCGAATCATTCCTGCGGTCACGATGCTCATATGACAATTGTGATGGGTCTTGTTTTACAGTTGAAACGAGAAAATTGGGGAAAAGGAACGGTTCGATTTATTTTCCAACCAGCAGAAGAAAAAGGGAATGGTGCACTGAAGATGGTGGAGAAGGGCGCTGTAGATGACGTTGATTTCTTATTTGGTGTTCATTTACGCCCGATTGAGGAACTCCCTTTAACAAAAGCAGCGCCATCTATCCGGCACGGGGCAGCAGGGTTTTTAGAAGGGAATATACATGGGGATGATGCGCACGGAGCAAGGCCCCATCAAGGTGTGAATGCGATTGATGTCATCTCTATGATTAATATCGGATTAAAAAACATTGGGCTCTCACCGCAAAAATCATACTCTGTCAAAATGACGAAATGCCAAGCTGGTGGAGACAATTTAAATATCATTCCAGGGAATGGGCAATTCGGTTTGGACGTAAGAGCTGAGAGTAATATATTGCTAGAAGAGTTAATGAAAAAGATAGAGCGTGTCATTCAGTCAGCTGAATCAATGGGAGCGAAGATTTCTTACGAATGGGTTGATATTGCACCTGGGGCAGAGGTATCGGAAGAAGCAGAACAAATCATGCGTAAAGGAATTCTTGAAATATATGGAGAGGAAGGCTGCGCATCGCCGCTTTATACAACAGGGAGTGATGATTTTCATTACTATACGGTTAAAAGGCCTCATTTAAAAGCTGTTATGTTAGGATTAGGAGCAGATTTAAAGCCAGGATTACACCACCCTCATATGGTGTTTGATCGCGCTTGTATAATGGATGGAGTAGAAATATTGAAACAAACTGTGTTAAAAGCTTTAAAATAAAAGCCTAATCTTATCGAACTTTTTAGAGTATCAGGAAACAAGTACCGGCAGATTTTTTTGTCGGTATTTGTTGCTTGGTCGATATCCTTTGTCGAATCGCCGATGTATTCGAATTTGCGCCGATATATTG
>NZ_JABUAE010000024.1 GCF_013314535.1 Bacillus sp. Xin1
AATTTAGGGGTGGCTTTTTTTATGTGTTGGGAAACAGGAGCTAGGAGGCTCTTGTTTTTTGTTGTTATTTGTCGGTTGGTCGATACCCTTTGTCGAATCGCTGATATATTTGAATTTGCGCTGATATATGGTGAGAAGTGGTCGATATATTTGAAAAATCGCCGATAAAATTTCATTCACCATTTTATACGAACTACCCTTGGCAGTTCACCATAGTTCTTCTTATAGTTTTATAACATTTCCCGTTTACCATGGCATGAGAAAGCCGCTCTAATTAAGGTTTGCTACCATATGTACAATTGGAATTTCTTTTAGAAGTAGTTAAGGAAAAGTTAAGAAACCGACTTTATTATATGCATTGTATACGAAAGTGTACATGTTTTTGAAAAGATGAAGGAGGAAATTTTCTATGAAGAAGAAAAAAACAGTTGGATATTTAGTAGCTGCCGGGGCTTTATCACTAGGAATCATAGGAGGAGCAAGTATCCCTGCGTTTGCGGCAACTAACGATGCAAATACTACATCAGAGGCGGAACAAACGACAAAAGGAAATCAGAATCAAAAATTAGATGAAGCAACAAAACAAAAAGTACAAACGATTATGGAAAACGCCAAAAAGCAATTAGCCGAAATAGGTGTAACTCTTCCGGAAAAAGGGAAGCGAGAAGAGATGTTTGCGAATCTTGATGAAGCAACGAAAGAGAAAGTAAAAGCGATTATGGAGCAGAAGAAATCCGGTACATTAACGCACGACCAAGTAAAAGAGAAATTAGCGGAATTAGGTGTGAACCTTCCGGAAAAAGGGAAGCGTGGTGAAATGCTAGCAAACCTAGATGAAGCAACGAAAGAGAAAGTAAAAGCAATTATGGAGCAGAAGAAATCCGGTACATTAACACATAAGCAAGTAAAAGAGAAATTGACGGAATTAGGTGTAAATCTTCCTGAAAAAGGGAAGCGAGGAGAAATGTTTGCGAACCTTGATGATGCTACAAAAGAAAAAGCAAAAGCGATTATGGAGCAAAGAAAAGCAGGAACATTAACGCATGAACAAGCAAAAGAGAAATTGTCAGAACTAGGAGTGAACCTTCTTGAAAAAGAGAAACACGAGGAAATATTCGCTAATCTTGATGATGCAACGAAAGAAAAAGCGAAGGTTATTATGGACAAAGCAAAAGCACAATTGACTGAGTTAGGTGTTGATTTTCCAAGTAAGGATCGTAAATTTTTAATGGAAAAAGGCGAATAGCGAATTGAAATATAGAAAAAATGCAAACGATTGATAGAAGTCTCTTTCGTGTGGGCAACCGAAAGAAACACTAAAAATCTTATTTTAAGGATAGATTTCTCTCTTAAAGAAATCTGTCCTTTTTTATCGGAAATTAGAGAAATATATGAGGTTCTGTTATAATATAAGAGGAAATATTTTTTGTATGTTATATAAAAAAACATATTGATTATTTCTAAAAATTCAATATAATGAACAATAACTACCAAATTCGACATCAAGAAGTGATGATGAGGACACGATCAATTTTTTACGATTCTCAGAGAGGGAAGCCTTTGGCTGTGAGCTTCCTAATACGAAGAAATGGATTACCACCTCTGAACTGCAGCAGTGAATGAACATCTAGTAATTGCTTGCCGGCAAAAACCGTTATCTAGACTTGAGAAATTGGTGAAGTGTGTTTTATTTTATCAATTAAACAAGGGTGGAACCACGAATATAACACTCGTCCCTTTTTTAGGGAGGAGTGTTTTTTTATTTCATTTTTGCATCACACTAGAATTGGAAGGAGGAAATGCGGTATGCATCATGATGAGAAAAACAAAATTGGTTTAACTGTAGCGCTATCTATCGTTGTAGGGACTATTATTGGATCTGGTGTGTTTATGAAGCCAGGGAGCGTACTAGATTACTCAGGGAGTTCTAATATGGCAATTCTCGCTTGGGTAATTGGTGGATTGTTAACATTAGCTAGTGGTTTAACGGTAGCTGAAATTGGGGCGCAAATTCCGAAAAATGGTGGATTGTATACGTATTTAGAGGAAATTTACGGGAGCTTTTGGGGATATTTATCCGGCTGGATGCAAACAATTGTATATGGTCCAGCTATTATTGGGACATTAGGTTTGTATTTTAGTTCTTTAGTGGTTAACTTTTTCTATTTAGATAAATCATGGAATTTACCGATAGCAATTGGAACAGTTGTATTTCTTGGTGTTGTAAATAGTATTGGAACAAAATATGGGGGGATTGTCCAAACCGTTACAACAGTTGGAAAGATGATTCCGATCGTATTGATTGTTGTGTTAGGTTTTTGGAAAGGGAATAGTGATATCTTTAATGTAGTTGTACCAATATCAGAAAATCAAAGTATTGGGATGGCGATTTTAGCAACGCTATTTGCGTATGATGGCTGGATTTTACTTGCCTCTATCGGTGGTGAAATGAAAAATCCAACTAAGTTATTACCGAAGGCAATGACGGTAGGAATTTTAATTGTAACAGCTGCTTACGTATTAATTAATTTGGCATTATTAAACGTGTTACCAGCAACGAAGATTGTAGATCTTGGGGAAAATGCGACAGCGACAGCGGCAGGTATGCTTCTTGGAGAATATGGCGGAAAAATCATTAGTATCGGTATTATTATTTCTATTTTCGGTTGCTTAAACGGAAAGATTTTAACATTCCCGCGTATTCCAATGTCAATGGCAGAACGCGGACAACTTCCATTTTCTAAGTTTATTGCAAAAGCTCATGAGAAATTTAAAACACCTGCAAATGCAATTACTTTTGAAATTATATTAGGAATTATTTTAATGATTATTAGTGATCCGAATAAGCTATCTGAGATTTCCGTATTTATCATTTATATTTTCTATGTAATGACATTTATCGGTGTCTTCATTTTACGAAAACGCAATAAAGGGAAAGAACGTGCATACAGCGTACCGTTATTCCCAATCGTACCAATTTTAGCGATTTTAGGGTCATTATTCGTAATTGGAAGTGCGATTATTAATGATCCAGTAAGCTGTTTCTTATCAATTGGCATGGTGTTTACAGGACTACCAATTTACTGGTATTTAAATAGGAAAAAAGAAACTCAAGTGTAAAGAATGAGGATGATATAGATAAAAAACGCATGGAGCATTCATGCGTTTTTTTATTATTTTTATTCTGTTATTCATGAGAGGTAAGAGTTTCATCGTCTTGAAAATATTTGGTTTTAGTCAAAATCATTTTCTTCTTCGATTTTTAAGATTTTTCCTGTTTTTGCGAGTATTTCTACCTCGAATAATCTGTTTTGTGGTGTCAAAATGAATATTTCATAAAGTGAAACTTTAATCAGTGGGGGGTTTCTTCATCCCCCACTGATTATTAGTTGAACGAATCGGGCTTTTACGGGCAGTTTATCTCCCACCTACCTTCTTTGCTTTCGCTGAATTTTGAGGTGGGAGTATTACTGCCCGTTAATGCGGGATAAACTAAGACCCCATGTTCTAAATCCATGTCTACATGTAGAATTTGCCCAGGTATTTGTTTTAGGGCGATTTCTTTTGCTTGTTGTAGAGTGATTCTTTGTCTAAACATAGGTGCTGGGTTACCATGATAGGCATTTCTATACATTGAAAAACCCCCCTCATTTAATCATGTTATTTATCCATATGTATTAGACAAGGCAGTGGTGCAAATAGATAAATTCCATTTCATCTTTCCTTATTTTTGTTCTTCATTTTAGTTGTAAAAAATTTCTAAATGCATATAGGAGAATTTACACTTGATTGCTTTTGTTATTTTGGTTACTATTGTTGTAGTAACCAAAAGTGAACGAGAGAAAGTGTGGGGAAAAACTTGAATTTTCGTGTATATATTTTAGCCATTGCGGCATTCGTAGTCGGGACGGTTGAGTTAATTATTGGAGGAACGCTCGATTTAGTAGCGAATGATTTAGGTGTATCTATTAGTGCGGCAGGTCAACTTATTACAATATTCTCGGTGGTATTTGCTCTATCGGGACCTATTTTATTAGCGGTGACAGGGAAAATTGAGCGAAAAACATTATATATCGGGGCATTATCTATTTTCTTAATGGGTAATATCATTTCAGCATTTAGTGTGAATTACGGAATGTTAATGTTCTCAAGGGTTATTTGTGCGGCAAGTGGATCACTTATTATCGCGTTATCTGTAACATTAGCATCTAGTGTAGTAGAACCGCATTTCCGTGCACGTGCAATCGGAATTATTTTTATGGGGATTAGCGGGTCGCTTGTACTTGGTGTACCATTAGGTCTTGTACTTGGGAATGCATACGGATGGCGTGCGCCGTTTGTTTTAATTTCGGTATTAACGGTTATAGCAATTGCTAGTATCTCTTTATTTTTAACAAAGGTTCCACCGGTAGCTGTATTGTCTGTAAGAGAACAAATTGCTACTTTGAAAGATAAAAAAATCGTGAGTGCACAGTTAACATCGTTCTTATTTTTAACAGGGCATTTAACACTGTATGCATATTTAACACCGTTTCTAAAAGATGTGATGCATGTGGAAGCAAACTGGATTAGCGTGTTTTACTTTATTTTTGGTATTGCAGCAGTAATCGGCGGCGGATTTGGTGGTTGGCTTGCAGATAAATGGGGATCGAAGAAAAGTATTATCTCTATTATTATCGTCTTTGCATGTGCCATCTTTATCTTGCCGATGATGACATTCTCATTCCCGTTATTTATCATCATGATGGGACTTTGGAGCATGTTAAGCTGGGCGATTTCACCAGCTCAGCAAAACTATTTAATTGAAATTGCACCGGAATCAGCGGGTATTCAACAAAGTTTAAATAACTCAGCGCTTCATTTAGGTATCGCACTTGGCTCAACAGTGGGCGGAGCTGTTATTGAACAATCGTCTGTTATATATAATGCTTGGGTAGGCGGCGGTTTTGTGATTTTAGCATTACTTTGTGCAATTTTCTCAATTACGAGAGGACAATCTACTCATGTGGCAAAGAAAGAATCTATCGTTTGATAGGTTCTTTTTTTGTTGGGATTATGTAAAATATTGTTAATTAATAGAAAGTTCACTAAAAAGGAGTGATAGATATGATGAATACAATGGTATCTAGTATAGGAACTTTTTTGACGTTAATCCCTATTCTTTTAATTGTATTCGTTTTTCGATGGATTCGGCTTATGTATATCAATTCTGAAGAGCAATTAAAACAAAATGAAAAGATCATCAGATTGCTGGAGGAGATAAAGCAGCAAAACGAAAAATAGCAAAGGACAGCTCCTTTGCTATTTTTAATATCTCAACTTCATTAAAATGCTTCGTATCTCTTCATCATTCATAAAAAGATCGTTATGCTTCTGTGTAATTTTTGCAAGAGCAACATCATGATAGAAGAACTCTGTAAAGAACTTCACGAATGGCTGGGACATTGTTTTCATTGCTTGCCATGATTCTTGCTCTACCCCAGCAAATAAAATTTCACGATCATCAATAATAAGAAGTAAGTAGCGTTCTAGTGCGTTAGGTTCTTCCGTTGGGATAAGAAAATGAACGTTTTCAAGTTTTGTTTCTACATTACCGACTACAAGTGCCTCAATATCAACGCCTTGTGTTGTTTTTGTTTCAAGTAAAGGAAGATACTCCAAAAATGTATCATTCCAAGCGGAAATACGGATAGAGTGTTTCGCTTCTTCTACTAATTGTTTACTTTGTATTTGAATAGAAGATTGCATTTTTAAACTCCAAACGCGGTCATCTGTGAAGGATCTTTTTGAAATGTTTGTTTGAAGTTCTTTAATATTTGATTGAAACTCTGTCGTTAATTTTTGAATAGCAAGGTCTAGTGGCAGGGCGGTATATAACTTTTTCTTTTCTGAGACGGAATCCATGACCATTCCTTTATCGATGAGGCGCGCTAATACCTCATATATTTTTGCCTTTGGAACACCTGAATGTTTTACAATGGTTGTTGCATCTAGTGGCTCAACGCTTGAGACTACGACTTCATATGCCTGGCTTTCATATTGTGAGAAACCGAATTTTTGTAACATAATGCCTCCCGAACAAGATAGATTCTATATCTATACTAAGAATAAAGAAGTATATGCATTTACACAAGTGCTTCACTTTTTAACCAGGAAAAAGAAAGAATAGAGCCCGAATGGACCCTATTCTTTCTTGTCTATTTAATTATGAAGTGCCTTGAACATAAGTGCACCATTGTTTTCAGTAACAGTTAATGTACCGTTAATTGCTTGAGTTGAGAACTGCTTTGTTTGAAAGTAATCTTTTGAACCGAGTTTTTCTAATATGGTATTTAAATCTTGCTCGCTTAGAGATGAATCAATAGAGTGAATAACAGTCTTTATTGTAGAATAAAAGGCATCGATTTCTTCTTTAGATGTACCGGACCCAGCGATAGCAACAGCCGCAATACCACCAGTTGCTTTATAAATGGAAACGCCTAATCCAAATCTGGTATTAAATATTCCGTTATATGTTGCGATTTGTGCTGTTTCCGTAAAGAGTTTAACGTTGCTAATGCTAATGCCATTTGAACTGCCAACTGAGTTAATTGCATTTACTAGCTTTTGCATAATTTGTGCTGTATCTACTGAAGCTGGTGGTGGAGTTGGATTAGGTGGTGGAGTTGGGGTAGGTTGTGGGGTTGGACTAGGCGTTGGGGTTGGTTTAGGTGCTGGTTCTGGCTTCGGTTCAGGTTTTTCCACTGGTTTTGGATCCTTCTGCCATATGTCGCACGCTGTCGTTCCAAATAGAAGAGGAATAGCTAATAAAGTAAGAAACAACTTTTTCATGTGTCCACTTCCTTTCAAAGGGATAAGGTGATTAAAAAAGGGTAACATCAATATATGCACAACAGATGGAGAAGGATTACTGCGAATAAGCATATTATGAAAAATAAATTAAAAGTATAGTTATGGTTAGTAAAGTCGGAGAGAGTTTTGTACAATAGAAATGAAGCAAATATAGGAGGGAAACGATCATGGCAATTGTTGATGTATCGATTATTCCAGTTGGAACAGGTAATACAAGCGTAAGTGAATACGTAGCAGAAGTACAAAAAGTGTTAGAGAAAAATGCGGATCGCGTGAAGTATCAATTAACACCGATGAATACAGTAATTGAAGGAGAGCTTCCTGTATTACTCGAGGTGATTCAACAAATGCATGAGGTACCATATACAAAAGGTGCAAAGCGTGTAGCGACAACAATTCGTATTGATGACCGTCGTGATAAAGAAAGTACGATGGAGAAAAAATTAAATTCTGTTCGTTCGAAATTATAAGAGAAAAGCAGCGGATTTCGCTGCTTTTTTGTATGGATAAATTAGGCAAGACAGTGGTGGCCGTGATACACTTTTTTATTATGGATGGTGAAGGTGCAGGAAGGAGGCAGAAGAGATGAACAACAAATTTAATGAGCAGTTTGATGGCTTACTTGAAAAGTATACGGAATTATTGCTAGGAGAAAGCAGTCAAGAACGAAAAGAACAGGTGCAAAAGTGGGCGCTGTACTCTTACATTGCCAAGACGATGCCAGCTTTAGTTAAGCATTGGAATGAGACGTATCCAGATGGAAAAGAAGAAATGGTGAACTTAATTGCGGATATTAAAAGACTAAATGAAGAACATCGAAAAGATAAATAAGAGCTGATAACTTGGAAAAGTATGTGAATGGCTACTAAAAAAAGCTTGAGGGTGAATAGACCTCAAGCTTTTAATTTATTCGGCTGCCCGTAAAGGTCCGATTGGTGAGGGCTGATTAAAGTTTCACTTTATCCAACAAAATAACTATCTATAAAGGAATTGCTTTATGGTGTCGGAGTTATTTCTAAACGCCAGTCATTGCATTGCATGATACTCCCTGGCGGATATTCAAAATCACACTCACTAATAAATAAGAAGCCGAGTTTTTTGCAAATAGCGTTTGAAGCAGGATTACGGATGGAAGGAAAAGCATGAATGAATCTGTGCTTTTGGTCCATTCTAGCATGAGTGATAGCTTGTTCAATGGCTTTTGTTGCGATTCCTCTACCTTGAAATGCTGGTAGGACACTCCATCCAATTTCGTACACGGTTTCTTCTTGCCAGTAGTTGTCCCAATAGCCAACACTACCAACAATTTCGAGTTGCGGGAGTAGGACGATGTTAAACATACGTCCGGTCCCAAGTCTACTAATCTTAAGGTATCGTTCGTGACGGGCAAGGAGTTGTTCTTCGGTTTCAGGACCTCCTAGGTATTCTAACATCTCAGGTGTATTCATAAGACGAAGTAAAGTAAGGTTGGCTTCGTTCCAAGGTTTAATCTGAACTTGTTGTGCACTCATTCTTTCTGTCATTTTTCACACTCCAAATTATAAATTTCCATCCCGACAAAATTGTATGTGCTATGCAGATGAGTACCTTTAAGTGAAACTGGGATCTTATGTTTTTATACTTTCTATGCTTATTTCAACAGAAATCTTCTCTTACCTTTTACACTACTTAATTTTTATAGGAGTGAATTAAGTGCACTCAGGGTCTTATATTTGTATTCATCTTCAGTTACGTTAATATTTTTATATAATTTATAGAGGGAAGTAAGAGGTATGACGAGTAGTGTCGAATTTTTATTTTTAGGTTAGTTATTCACTTGTTTTTCTAGTTTCTTTTTAAATATCGAAAATTTTTTTAAAATATTTAAAAGCGACATTATAGGCTTTTAAACATTTTTATAGTATTTTATAAATTATCTAAATAATTATTTGTATCAAATAATTTTAAACAATGATATAATTTTGAAGAGGGGTAAAAAACAGATAAAGTACAGTCATAGGGGTGAATTACATGGAACAATTAATGCGCAATTCGTTTCTTTTTTTATCAAAAAATAAAGCGTTAACAAAACTGGCTAAAAAGTACGGTTTACGCTTTGGTGCAGGGCGCTTTGTCGCAGGGGAGACAATTGATTTAGCTGCTGCAGCTATTAAACAATTAAACAAGCAAGGCCTTTGTGTAACAATCGATTATTTAGGTGAGTTCGTTGATAATGAAGCAGAAGCAAATGAAATGGCGAGCCAATCGATTGAAGCAATTCGCGCAATTGGACGAGAAAAACTTGATTCACAGCTTTCTTTAAAAATGACTTCTATGGGATTAGATATCTCAGATGAAATCGTAATGAATAATATGCGCCGCATTTTAGAAGCTGCAAAAGAAAACGGTGTGTTTGTTACGATTGATATGGAAGACTATACGCGTTGCGGGAAAACAATTGATATCTTTAAGCAATTAAAATCCGAATACGATAATATCGGTACTGTTATTCAAGCGTACCTATATCGTACAGAAAAGGATATTGAAGATTTAAATGCATATAGCCCAAATTTACGTCTTGTAAAAGGTGCTTATAAAGAGCCTGAAGAAGTTGCGTTCCCGGACAAGAAAGATGTAGATGACAATTATAAAAAAATTATTAAAATGCACTTATTAAATGGAAATTATACTGCAATTGCTTCACACGATGAGGCGATTATTGAATATACGAAGAAACTTGCCGAAGAACATAATATTTCACGTGATCAATTTGAATTCCAAATGCTATATGGTATTCGTACAGAACGTCAACTTGAGCTTGTAAAAGAGGGCTACAAAATGCGTGTTTACGTGCCATATGGAAATGACTGGTACGGCTATTTCATGCGTCGCCTAGCAGAACGCCCAGCAAACGTTGCGTTCGTTTTAAAAGGAATGATTAAAAAATAACCAAGGAGAAAAATACTCCTTGGTTATTTTAATTGCTTGAATGCGTAATGTGCCATCTTTTTCGTATCTGGATATAACTGAGTACGAGTAGAAGACAGTACAACGTTAATAACTCGTTTACCATTTTTTTCATCGACTGTTACGACCGTATATTTTCCTAAAGCAGATAAACCACTTTTACTTCCAATTGCATATGGGTCATCGTAAAGTTCTTCGCGGCCATAGTTTGCGATTTTTGGAGACCGCTGTGAAGTATGTAATGTTGTGCGCGTTGTGTTCATATAATCTAGCACAATCGGATACTTCAATGCTTCTTTTGTAATGATTGCGATGTCATAAGGGGATACTTTATTGCCCATTGCATCAGCTCCGCTCGCATTTTTAAAAGTCGCATGCTTTGTTCCGAGCTCTTTGGCCCTCGCATTCATCATTTTTACAAATTCCTCTTTTGATCCTGCAATATGTTCCGCAATGGATTCAGAAATGGGATCGGCACTGATGATGAGCATCAGTTTCAGCGCTTCATCTCTTTTTAATTTTTCGCCGGCACGAAGCTTAATTTTCTTACTTTGACTCTCTGTTTTTATCGCGTTCTTTGTGATTGTAATTTCTTCATCTTTTTTCACATTCTCTAATAATAGAAGAGTTGTCATCATCTTTGCTATACTTGCTGGATAAGAGCGCTCTTGTTCACGTTTTCCATATAGAATTTCGCCAGTATTGGCATCAATTGTAATGGCGTATTTGCCTGTAATAGCAGGCTGATTAGCTCTTACGTCTTTTTGCCTGTTTGCATAAGAGCAGAAGATCATACTTGTAAACAGTGTAGCAATCATCACAATCATGATTATTGTTCGTTTCATTACTTAGTCCCTCTTTTACTTATGTATACAAATAAATTGGGCAGAGAAGCAGCCCAATACTCATTATGCCACGTTCTCTGCCCAAAAATATAGCGGAAGTTCAAAAAGTCCGGTAAAGATAGCTTTCGCATTTCTTCGTTACGTCGCCAGTCCGGTACTCATGTAGTTCCAGCTACACTCCGTATCCTCCCGGCTTCCGCGCCTCGAACTGCTCGGCTCTCTTTATCCTCCTTTTTGAACAAGCACATATAGGATTATTTTTCACCCATGTTATGCTTTTTGTATTGCTGGTTGTTACCTTGGCGACCTTTTTCGATACCGCGATCTACTGGTCCTGCATTTCCTGTTACACTTGCTGCGCTAACACCTGCTTTTGAAGGGTCTTTCTTAAGTTTTCCCATATATATTCCTCCGCTTTCGTCAAATTCTAAAAAAGGAAAAAGCGTATTTTATCGCGAAAATACACAGTTATAGGGTAACCGAATAAAAGAAAAGTATTTATTTCAGAAAATTTTATCAATAAATATATTGCGAAAATTTAAACAGTATCATATATTTATTAGTAGAGGCTCACTCATTGATTGCGACTTATGTCGAAAAATTGAATGAGCATTCATTCAAGAATAGGGGGAGAAATGAATGTTCCAAATTAAAAAGGCTGCTGTTCTCGGTTCTGGCGTAATGGGCTCAGGGATTGCTGCACATTTAGCCAATATCGGTATACCAACATTACTGCTTGATATTGTGCCACAGGCGCTTACGAAAGAAGAGGAAGCGAAGGGGCTTACATTAGAACATAAAAGTGTGAGAAATCGTTTTAGTAACGGGGCACTGCAAAAATTAGTAAAGCAAAAGCCAGCTCCTCTTACGGTGAAAGATAATTTAGCGCTGATTGAAGCAGGGAATTTAGAAGATGACCTTGAGCGTCTTGCTGATGTAGATTGGATTATTGAGGTTGTTGTTGAAAACTTAGATATTAAAAAGAAATTATTTGAAAAAGTAGATGCTGTTCGTAAACCTGGCTCGATTGTGAGTTCAAATACATCAGGTATTTCAGTTGAAAAAATGGCAGAAGGTCGTTCAGATGACTTCCAAAAACACTTCTTAGGAACGCACTTCTTTAACCCACCACGTTATTTAAAACTTCTAGAGATTATACCGACAAAGGAAACAGATCCACAAGTGTTAAACTTTATGAAATTATTTGGTGAAGACGTTCTTGGAAAAGGCGTTGTTATCGCAAAAGATACACCTAACTTTATTGGAAACCGCATCGGTACGTACGGATTACTTGTAACATTGCAAGAAATGATTAAGCGCGGTTATAGCGTTGGGGAAGTTGATTCTGTAACAGGTCCGTTAATTGGTCGTCCGAAGAGTGCAACGTTCCGCACGTTAGATGTTGTTGGTTTAGATACATTCGTTCATGTTGCGAACAATGTATATGAAAATGTACAAGAAGAAGAGCGCGATGTATTTAAAGTACCAGCTTTCATGCATGACATGCTTGAGAAAAAATGGCTTGGAAGTAAAACTGGTCAAGGCTTCTTCTTAAAACAAGGAAAAGAAATTTTAGAATTAAATCCTGAAACGATGGAATACGAAGCGCGTAAAAAATTAAAAGCTGCTTCCGTAGAGTTAAGCAAACAAGAAAAAGGATTAGCGAACAAATTGAAAGCGCTTGTATACGCGAAAGATCGCGCAGGAGAGTTGTTATGGAACATCATTACACCAACTCTTTTATACTCTGCAAAGCTTCATAAAGAAATTGCTGACGATATCGTTGCAATTGACCAAGCGATGAAATGGGGATTTGGCTGGGAGCAAGGACCGTTTGAAATTTGGGATGCAATTGGCGTAGAAAAATCCGTTCAGAAGATGGAAGAGAACGGAAAAATTGTTCCGGCATGGGTGAAAGACATGTTAGAGAAAGGATTTAGTACTTTCTATAAACATGATAACGGCGAAAGCTATTACTATGATAACGGCGAATACAAATTGATTGAACGTAATAAAAAAGCAATTTCCCTTAAACAATTAAAAGAGAAAAATGGCGTACTAAAGAAAAATAGCGGTGCAAGCTTAATCGATTTAGGAGATGGCATCCTTTGCTTAGAATTCCATTCGAAGAGCAATGCAATTGGTATGGATATTACGCAAATGATTAATTACGCTGTTGATGAAGTAGAAAAAAATTATAAAGGGCTTGTTATCGGAAACCAATCTAAGAACTTCTGCGTTGGTGCAAACCTTGCGATGATCTTAATGGAAGCACAAGATGACAACTACTTTGAAATTGAGTGGGTTGTGAAGAACTTCCAAGATGCAATGACAAAAATTAAGTACAGCTCTAAGCCGGTCGTTGCAGCGCCATATGGCATGACGCTTGGTGGCGGTACAGAAGTTTGTTTACCAGCAGCTAGCATTCAAGCTTCTAGCGAAACGTACATGGGATTAGTAGAAGTTGGCGTTGGTTTAATCCCTGGCGGTGGCGGTAACAAAGAACTATATATTAAACATTTAAACAAGATGGCAAACGGTGTAGAGTTTGACCTACAAAAAGTTGCGAATAAAGTGTTTGAATCAGTTGCGATGGCAAAAGTTTCAACATCTGCACAAGAGGCTGTTTCTCGCAACTTCTTAGGCGATAAAGATGGTATTAGTGTGAATGGTGATCACTTACTATACGATGCAAAACAAAAAGCTCTTGCTTTATATGAAGCGGGTTATAAAGCACCGATTCGTAAAAAGATACCGGTTGTTGGTGAGACAGGATATGCGACGCTTTTACTTGGAGCAGAAGCAATGCACTTATCTGGTTACATTTCCGAGTATGACTTACACATTGCGAAAAAGCTCGCATATGTCATTGCTGGTGGAAAAGTGCCGTACGGAACAGAAGTTGATGAGCAATACTTATTAGATGTAGAACGTGAAGCATTTATTAGCTTAGTAAGTGAGATGAAATCACAAGCAAGAATGCAGCACATGCTTGTAAAAGGAAAGCCATTACGTAACTAATAACGAGGGGAGATATCGTTCATGAGAGAAGCTGTCATTGTTGCGGGAGCAAGAACGCCAATTGGTAAGGCAAAGAGAGGTTCATTAAAAACAGTTCGTCCTGATGATTTAGGAGCATTAGTAGTAAAAGAAACGTTAAAGCGTGCGAATAACTATGAAGGACCAATTGATGATTTAATTTTTGGTTGTGCGATGCCAGAAGCAGAACAAGGCTTAAATATGGCGCGTAATATCGGCGGATTAGCAGGACTTTCTTACGATGTTCCGGCTATTACAATTAATCGCTACTGTTCTTCAGGTTTGCAAAGTATCGCTTACGGTGCAGAGCGCATTATGCTTGGTCATTCTGAAGCTGTATTATCTGGCGGAGCTGAATCAATGAGTTTAGTTCCAATGATGGGGCACGTTGTTCGTCCGAATAGCCGACTTGTAGAAGCGGCTCCAGAATATTATATGGGCATGGGACATACAGCAGAGCAAGTTGCTGTGAAATATGGAATTTCTCGAGAAGAGCAAGATGCATTTGCGGTAAGAAGTCATCAGCGCGCAGCGAAAGCTCTAGCTGAAGGGAAATTTGCTGATGAAACAGTACCTATCGATGTAACGCTTCGAACTGTTGGAGCAAATAATAAAATTCAAGAAGAAATGATTACCTTCTCACAAGATGAAGGCGTAAGAGCAGATACGACATTAGATATCTTAGGGAAATTACGTCCAGCATTTAACGTTCGCGGTTCTGTAACGGCTGGTAATTCTTCACAAATGAGTGATGGAGCAGCATCCGTTCTTCTAATGGACCGTGAAAAAGCAGTGAGTGATGGCATGAAGCCACTTGCAAAATTCCGTTCATTTGCGGTAGCGGGTGTACCACCAGAAGTAATGGGAATTGGGCCAATCGCAGCAATTCCAAAAGCGTTAAGATTAGCAGGATTAGAGCTATCTGATATCGGTTTATTTGAGCTAAATGAAGCATTCGCATCTCAATCGATCCAAGTTATTCGTGAACTTGGTCTAGACGAAGAAAAGATAAATGTAAACGGCGGTGCAATCGCACTTGGACATCCACTTGGTTGTACAGGAGCAAAATTAACATTATCTCTTATTCATGAGATGAAACGCCGCAACGAGCAATTCGGTATCGTAACAATGTGTATCGGCGGCGGAATGGGAGCTGCTGGGGTGTTTGAGCTACTATAAAAAACGGAAATGACCGAACATTCTAGCTATCGGGGCTAGATAAACAAAGAGTGGAAGTAACTAAAGGGTATAAAAAACAAAGGGAGAGCCAGCTTCTCTGAAGACGAGAGAAGCGGCTTATGAAAATATGGAGGAGGAATTTTTCATGGAGAAAACAGTAGGAAGCGCAGTTAAGGGCGGTAGCTTTTTAGTTGATGAGATTACGATTGATCAAGTATTTACACCAGAGGATTACAGCGATGAGCATAAAATGATAGCGAAAACAACAGAGGACTTTATCGTAAATGAAGTTCTGCCAGAGCTTGAATATTTAGAGCAACATGAATTTGATCGCTCTGTTCGCTTATTAAAAGAGGCAGGAGAACTTGGTCTATTAGGTGCTGATGTACCAGAAGAGTATGGTGGAATCGGTCTTGATAAAGTAAGTTCAGCGTTAATTGCAGAGAAATTCTCTCGCGCTGGCGGTTTCGCAATTACACATGGTGCTCACGTTGGAATCGGATCCCTGCCAATCGTTTTATTCGGTAACGAAGAGCAAAAGAAACAATATTTACCTGCCTTAGCAACTGGTGAAAAATTAGCTGCATACGCATTAACTGAGCCAGGATCTGGATCTGATGCATTAGGTGCAAGAACAACAGCTCGTTTAAATGCAGAAGGCACACATTATGTATTAAACGGTGAAAAACAATGGATTACAAACTCTGCTTTTGCTGATGTATTCGTTGTATATGCAAAAGTTGACGGCGAGCACTTCACAGCATTTATCGTTGAGAAAGAATATCCAGGTGTATCTACAAGTCCTGAAGAAAAGAAAATGGGTATTAAATGTTCTTCAACTCGTACGTTAATTTTAGAAGATGCATTAGTACCGAAAGAAAATGTACTTGGTGAAATTGGTAAAGGTCATGTAATCGCGTTCAACATCTTAAATATCGGTCGTTATAAATTAGGTGTTGGTACAGTTGGTTCTTCTAAACGTGCGTTAGAAATTTCAGCACAATATGCAAATCAACGTCAACAGTTTAAACAACCAATCGCTCGTTTCCCATTAATTCAAGAAAAGTTAGCGAATATGGCAGCGAAAATTTATGCAGCTGAAAGCTCCGTATACCGTACAGTAGGCTTATTTGAAAGCCATATGAGTACATTAACAGAAGAGCAAGTAAAAGACGGTAAAGCTGTTGCAGCTTCTATTGCTGAATATGCAATTGAGTGCTCTTTAAATAAAGTATTCGGTTCTGAAGTGTTAGACTATGTAGTAGATGAAGGCGTGCAAATTCATGGTGGTTACGGATTTATGGCAGAGTACGAGATTGAAAGAATGTACCGCGATTCTCGTATTAACCGTATTTTCGAGGGAACGAATGAAATTAACCGCTTAATCGTACCAGGTACGTTCTTACGTAAAGCAATGAAAGGTGAATTACCACTTCTTCAAAAAGCACAAAAATTACAAGAAGAGTTAATGATGATGATGCCTGAAGAAGTAGGCGATGAGCCATTAGCACTTCAAAAATATTTAGTAAATAATGCGAAGAAAATCGGTTTAATGGTAGCTGGATTAGCTGTTCAAAAATACGGTAAAGCATTAGATAAAGAACAAGAAGTTCTTGTTAATATCGCGGATATCGTAAGCAATTTATACGCAATGGAATCAGCTGTTCTTCGTACAGAAAAAGCAATTAAAGCAACTGGTCTTGAAAAGAATAAACAAAAAGTATTATACACAGAAGTATTCTGCCAAGAAGCGTTCAACCAAATCGAAGCAGATGCAAAAGAAACAATTATCGCAGTTGAAAATGGTGATATGCTACGCATGATGTTATCAGCGCTTCGCAAATTCACACGCCACACGCCGCTTAACGTAATTCCGAAGAAGCGTGAAATTGCAGCGAAGATTTTAGAAGATGAGCGTTATACAGTTTAATAAGTAAGGGGAAGCAGTAGCCACGTTTGGCTATTGCTTTTTTGTTGTTCTTTGTCGGAACGTCGATATCCTTTGTTGAATCGCCGATATATTCGGATTTGCGCTGATAAAATTTCATTTACTTTTGTCTACCACGCTGAAATATTGATATGTGAATCGTCACTGTCACCTTATGTATATATTAATCTTCGCTAATTACTCCATATCTCATTTTATCTCCCATCCACGAACTGACATCTCTCCATTTTACATTTTTCGCAGAAATCCAGCTTACTTCATATGGCGGCACCTTGTTAGGTTGCCAACCGATATCATCTGCCCAATAAAATAAATTGTTTTGTAATAGAAGAGATACACCGAAAATGATTGAATCATGATTTTCAGGTGGCGGAGTTAAATGAAATTGTGTGACACCTTCAAATAGTAATTCTATTGCGGAGGGATTCTCATATTGTCTTTGAAAAAGTACTCTTACGTTTGTACTAGATGATATCCTCATAGATAAATTCTCACCTACACAGCTATCTGTCCACATATATAATTCTTTCAAACAACTATCGTGGAAACCTCCAAATAAATGAAGGAGGTTATCAATATCTTCTTTTGTGTTGATTGTATTCCAACTCATATAGCACCTACTTTATACATATATTCACTCGGTTTTACTTCATTTCTATTGTACTAAAATTTTAAGTGATTGGATAAATTTAACTGATAAATTTGCTCATTAGAAGGTAATTTGTGTTATGAAAAAATGTTAAAAATAATTTACAACATGTTAAAAATAAATTACTGTAAAATATAGAAAATAATGTAAAAATGGAGGTTCTATGAATCAGAGAGGAACGTTACGAAATAATCTGATGGTATTTCGGGCAGAGAAACGTTGGTCACAAATGGAATTAGCAAACCGAGTGGGTGTTAGTAGACAAACGATAGCTTCTATTGAAGCAAATCGATACAATCCGTCTCTTATTTTAGCTTTTGAAATCGCCCATGTTCTTGGCAAGGAATTTCATGAAGTCTTTCAATATACGATAGAGGGGGAAGTGGAATGATCATTGTAATTGGCAGCATTGTATCAATTGTAGCGTTAATTGGAGTATTCTATTCTACTCGTTTTGAAAAGAAAGAAGGAAATGATGAAAGAGGGGACCAAATTACTGGGAGTGCTGCAAAAATCTCGCTATTTGTTTTTTTATTGTCTTACTTAATTATTTTTTTAATTGGTAACCTATATACATTGACAAGCGAACAATATAAATTAGCAAATGCATGTTTATTGGCCGGAGTGTTAAGTTCTTATGCACTATCTATTTTAGTTTTAAGAAGATATTAAAAACCTTAGAAGTAATTCTAAGGTTTTTTCTCTGCATACAATCCAAAAATAAATAAATACTAAATGATGAATGACCAAAGAAAGGAAGGGAATTATTATGCCAAATTTAACAGAGCTTGAGCTTGAAAATTTACGCCATCTTATTGGGGGACATGCGACAGTTGCGAACAAATTAGACCAGTATGCACAGCAGTGTACAGATCCTCAATTGAAGCAAATGCTGCAGCAAGATGCGCAAGCTGCAAGAAATACAAAACAGCAATTAATGTCCTTTTTAGGCTAGGAGGGTACCAATTATGAATGAAAAAGATATGGTAAACGATTATTTATCAGAATTAAATGCTAGTTTGACTAGTTATGCGAATTATATAGCAGAGTCAAATAACGAACAGTTACATCAAACACTGATTCACATTCGAAACCAGGATGAGATGAGACAACGTAATGTATATAAATATGCATTGCAAAAAGGGCATTATAAGCCAGCTGCTCCTGCAAATCCAGCGGTTATTCAGCAAACGAAAAGTCAATTAAGCGCACAGTAATGAATAAAAAAAGCGAGTGAATTATCCTCTGATATTCATTCGCTTTTTTATTTATCCCGCATTAACGGGCAGTAATACTCCCACCTCAAAATTCGGCGGGAGCAAAGAAGTTAGGTGGGAGATAAACTGCCCGTAACAGCCCGATTGGTTCAACTAATAATCAGTGGGGGATGAAGAAAACCCCCACTGATTAAAGTTTCACTTTATATATATGTCAATAAAGATGTATAAAATATTTTTCCAGTTGTAACAAATATGACGAAAACAGAGTAGCGTGTTTCACAAAATATACATAAACTTTGCTCAATATTTCACAAATAATCTATGGTTTCTATAGTGAGAATCTCTATAATAAAAAGTGTAAAGAACAAACAAAAACATTACAGAAATACTTAGGAGAGATTCTGATGAATAAAAACACAAGAAAAATCGCAATTATTGGTACTGGATTAGTTGGATCAAGCTGTGCGTATTCAATTGTGAATCAAGGCGTCTGCGAAGAGTTAGTATTAATTGATATAAATCATGAACGTGCAGTTGGAGAAGCGATGGATTTATCACATTGCATTAACTTTACAAATACAAGAACAAAAGTATATGCAGGTACTTATGAAGACTGCAAAGATATGGACATTGTGATTATTACAGCAGGCCCAGCCCCAAAACCAGGACAAAGTCGTTTGGATACTCTAGGAGCAAGCGCAAAGATTATGGAAAGTGTTGTAGCAGGTGTAATGGAAAGTGGATTTGATGGCATTTTCTTAATCGCATCAAACCCAGTTGATATTATTACTTATCAAGTTTGGAAATTGTCTGGATTATCAAGAAATCGTGTGCTTGGTACAGGAACATCTTTAGACTCTTCACGTTTAAGAACAATTTTATCTGAAATGCTTGAAGTGGACCCTCGTAGTATTGACGGTTACTCATTAGGTGAGCATGGTGATTCCCAAATGGTTGCTTGGTCTCATGTTACAGTTGGTGGGAAACCAATCTTACAAATTTTAGATGAACAAAAAGAGCGTTTTGGCGAGATTAACTTAGATGAAATTGTAGAAAAAACTGCAAAAGCTGGTTGGGAAATTTATAAACGTAAAGGAACTACTTATTACGGCATTGGTAACTCACTAGCTTATATCGCACGCTCAATCTTTAATGATGATCACCGTGTAATTGCTGTTTCAGCCATTTTAGATGGTGAGTATGGTGAATATAATATTTGCACAGGTGTACCAGCAATTATTACAAGAGATGGTGTGAAAGAAGTCGTTGAACTAAACTTAACAGAAGCTGAAGAAGGCCGATTTGCACAATCAAATGATATTTTACGTGACTATATGAAAATAATTGGCTACTAAACTAGGAGAAGGTGAAGCAGATGAAGGAATATATAATGTCTCGTGTCTTTAAAGGTTCTGCCGGAATTGCACAAGGTATTTTCGTATCCCTTGGAATTGGTTTACTTATCGAAAATATTGGAAGAATTGTTGATATTCCGATGTTAATTACAATTGGAGTTGTTGCGAAATCACTGATGGCACCAGCAATTGGAGCAGGGATTGCTTTTATGCTTGGAGCGAACGGCCTTGTCATTTTCTCAGCGATGGTTGCCGGGGCGATTGGAGCAGGATCCATTTCGATTACTGAAGCTGGTCTAATCATTAAAACTGGTGAACCAATCGGTGCATTATTAACAGCAACTTTAGCAGTTTATATCGGTAAACGATTAAGCGGAAAAACAGCTTTAGATATGATGCTCGTTCCATTTGCAGCAATATTAGGTTCTGGTATAGTCGGCATTTGGTTATCTCAAAATATTAGTCCTGTTTTAAATACAGTTGGTGCATTTATTAAAGATAGTTCAGCTGGTAGTCCATTTATTGCTTCTATCGTACTTGCGGTTGTTTGGGGACTGTTACTAATCTCACCAGCGTCATCAGCAGCTTTAGCGATTGCACTTAGCCTAGACGGCGTTGCAGGCGGTGCAGCACTTGCAGGATGCGTCGCTCAATTTATTGGATTCTCTGTTATCTCAGCAAAAGAAAACAATTTAGGTGGTATTTTAGCACAGGCACTTTGTACTCCGAAAGTCCAATTGCCGAACATTACTAAAAATCCAATGATTCTCGTCCCAACTGTCGTCGCCAGTGCCATTGTGGGCCCTGTATCTGCATTGATTTTCCAGCTAGAAGCAGGTAAAGAAATTGCAGGTCTTGGATTAAGTTCTCTGATTGCACCAATTAATTTAATTTCTAGCCAAGGGTTCGGTGTTGTACCGGCGATGGTTATCACTTATATCGTAATCCCAGTAGCTGTTTCTTATATAATATATATCGCATTAAAAAAAGCGGGTCGAATTCATTCTGGCGATATGACTGTGCCACAATCTTAATCGTCAAACAATGTATTGCACTTAAAAATCTCCTTTACAATAGATAAAAGCAGACTGAAGAAGCCACAGTCTGCTTTTTTGTTTACATTTTATGATTTTGTTTTACCGGTACTGTCACCGTCTCTTTTACTAATACTAGCTGAATATCAAAATATAGTATGCTTGCTAGCGTCATTCCAGAAACGGCATCTACGAATGCATGCTGTTTCGTAAATAGCGTTGATAAAATGATGAGTGTACCAAAGAAAGTAAGAATATAATATTCAAAAACATGTTGTTCTCGTCGTTTAAAGGCAGCTAACATAATGACAAATGTTGTAAGCACATGAATGCTAGGGAAACAGTTTACGGGTTGATCAATGCTATAAATATAGCGAACTAGTTCGGAAAATACGTCTGTTCCAACGATGGTTGGACGCGGTACAGTCGTTTGCCAAAAGTAATAAATAGAAAAACAAGCAAGCTTTCCAAGAATTACACTACTTAAAGTGACATAATATTGCTTTCGATCAGCAAAGCAGTAATAAATAAGTGCACCGTATAAGTATGGAAACCACAGCAAATAAGGAATAATAAATACTTTTACAAACGGAATCCAATCATCTACTACAGTTGTAACGTTTACAGCGTGAACAGTAGATTTATTTAATACATCGTACAGGGGACTTACGAGTACGAGTAGAAGTATATAACTTAATGGAACAAAAGATGAAAATTTATATTTTTTCATGAGTATCTCCTAGTATTTAGTAATGTAAGTAAACCCAGTTGATTATAATATAGAAACTCTAAATGAGCTATCGATTTTACTTACATTTTCTTGAATTTACCTTACATTTTTGTCAATTGACTTAATAAGGGGAGGGTGCTAAATGAAGCGTTTCTTTTATTTTTTCGTTTTTATATTGTTATGTCTAGTGGGTGCTGGATGTGCAAAGGATAAAGAAGGAGAGAAATTAGAATATAACGGGAGAGCACTCGTAATTGGAGTTGTTGGTGAAAATCCGAAAGATACGTTTAGAAATATAAAGTTTGAAAACATAAAATTAAACGAAATGAAAAAGAAATCCGGAGAAGTAGATGGTTTTCTTATAATGAAAGAGTACTTTCAAGAAGCGTCGAAAGAGCAATATAAAGACTTGTTTTTATCGTTAAAGAAACCAGTGTTTTTTATTGGCTTACAAGATAAATCGTATTCGATTTTTCTTAAAAAGAATATGGAGTATAATAACGCCCCGAAAGATGCGAATGCTATGTACACGCAAGGTTTCGCAAATATTGGAAGTGGCGAAGGGCAACAATGGGGAATTGGTTTAACGAACGGTGGTAATGCAGACGAAAGTATTCATAATATGTATATCGTAGTATTTCAAACAATTGCAGATTATTTGAATAGATAATGAGGAGCCTCTGTAGAGGGCTTCTTATTTTTTCTTTTTAAATAAACGTTTGTTTAAGACGTATGTTCGCTTTTGGAGTAGTTAATCTACTAATCAAACGTTTGTTTAACATATATGTTCGATTTTTAAATGAAAACGAAATGAGAGGAAAAAAATTTTATATATAGAAATGGCGGAAAATAGGGAAAATTTGCAGGACAAACGAAAATTGTGACGAAATAAGTCAAAGTTTAGAAAAGAATCGTTTGAAATAATAAAACGTTTTCTATATGATAAAGATAAAGGTTAGCAAAAAGTAGGTGAATTTATGACAGTAACATTTTATTCATATCCAAAGTGTGGCACATGTCAAAAAGCGAAAAAATGGTTTGAGGCAAACGATGTAGCATATGAAATGGTTCATATTGTTGAAAATCCACCGTCAAAAGAAGATTTGCGTAATTTACATGCGAAAAGTGAATTGCCATTAAAAAAATTCTTTAATACAAGTGGAATGCGTTACCGTGAACTTGGCTTAAAAGATAAGTTAAAGGAAGCAAGTGAGGACGAAATGTTCGAGCTTTTAGCATCTGATGGCATGTTGATTAAACGTCCAATCGTAACAGATGGCACGAATGTAACACTTGGTTTTAACGAAGAGCAGTTTGAAAGTGTGTGGAAAAAGTACCAATAAGGTATTTTTACATAATTAATACATTCACTGGAGGTACAGTCATGAGCATTCCAAATCATTTACGTTACTCTGAAGAACACGAATGGGTAAAAGCTGAAGGCAACCAAGTTGTTATCGGTATTACTCATTTTGCACAAAGCGAGTTAGGCGATATCGTATTCGTTGAACTTCCTGAAGTAGGTGCAACACTTGAAGCTGACGAGCCATTCGGAAGCGTAGAATCTGTTAAAACAGTTTCTGAATTATACGCACCTGTAAGTGGTAAAGTTGTAGCAGTAAACGAAGAATTAAGTGACCAACCAGAGCTTGTTAACGAATCTCCGTACGAAGGTGCATGGATGGTTAAAATTGAACTTTCTGATGAAAGCCAATTAGAAAAGTTATTATCTGCAGAAAAATATGCAGAAATGACAAACCAAGACTAATTCTAGTCAACAAAAAGGATAGCCTGTGTGCTGTCCTTTTTGTTTTGTATTGTGGAACGAAAGAGCGCCTCTACGTCAGAAGCTCCATCCCCCTCACATTCTGAACGAGCCGCCTCTGCTTTTCTTTGCAAAAATAAACAGGAAACAACATGAAAATATCGAATATACTATATACTAAAGTAAGGTTGTTTTATAGTATATGGTGATCGGGTGATGACATATGGTCTATGTAGAGAAAGTCATTATTGTCGAAGGAAAATCAGATAGAAGAAAGATTGAATCTATTATTCGTGAACCAGTGGAAATTGTTTGTACAAATGGTACAATTGGTTTGTCGAAAATGGATGAGCTCATTGATCAGTTTTTTGATAAAGAAGTATATGTGCTAGTGGATGCTGATGCTGCAGGTGAAAAACTTAGAAAACAATTTCGAAAAGAATTCCCGCAGGCCGAGCATATTTACATCGATCGTTCGTACCGTGAAGTGGCGACTGCTCCTTCTAATCATTTAGCGAACGTATTATGGGGAGCTGACATTGACGTTTATACAGAATATTTACGGTAAGGAATGATAGAAGTGATTGACTGGACAAGTGCTGAAGCTACAGCTCTAATAGCAGACCAAGAAAAAACAGTGTTATATGTATATACACCGATGTGTGGAACATGTCAATTAGCAAAGAAGATGTTAACAGTGGTAGAAGCGACTATATCTGAGTTGGAAATAGGAATGCTGGATTTAAACTATGCGCCACATTTAGCGCGAGAGTATGAGATAGAAAGTGTACCTTGTTTACTCATATTTGAGCGTGGAACACTTGTGAAGAAAATATATGCATTTCATTCGGTGGAATATTTATATATAGAATTACAGTAGGCGGCAAAGTTTTTGCCGCCTCGACATATTTCTTGGGAAATATGCCTGAACGATAGAAGGGATACGTTATTTGTCGAGAGAAAGTAACAGGATTGCTGTTTGAGAAGATGGAATGGTATTTAGTAGAAAGTGAGATGAAGGATGTGACTAGAATGGGATTATATTCGTTGCTTCAATCATTTGTTACGTATGCTAATAGCCAATATCATCTAGAACCGCTTCTTCGGCAAGGAGAAAAAACGATTAATTTTCGTTTTGGAGATGAGTATTGCTCACTTCAAATTTCAAGAGAGTATATACAGCTTTTGAAAGAGACACGGGGAACGGAGCAACTTATTTGTTTTCAGGAAGAAGATTTAAGACGATTAGTTACTGGAAAGGTTCGGTTGCAAACACTATTGCACAGCGGACGTGTGCAATATAACGGAACGTATCGTACGATGTTATTATTAGAATCCGTATTTCATATATGTAAGCCAATGCCAGTAGGCGCTTAATAGTCTGAAGTTTCGTTTTTTGAGAATTTTTTGTTGACATAGTGGATGTATGTTGATACAATTCAATTCATAAAATATAGACAATTTCATAAATTTTAAATCAGACGAAAATTAAATCTGATTTCTCTTATCAAGAGAGGTGGAGGGACTGAGCCCTATGAAGCCCGGCAACCGTCAATTTTTATATTGAAATGGTGCCAATTCCTGCAAAGCAAATGCTTTGAGAGATGAGAGGAAGGGATCATGTTGATATACGCATATAAACCTTTCTGCTCATTCTAAAAGCAGAAAGGTTTTTTTGTTGTTTGAATGAGGAGGACATTCGAATAATAAGAGGAGCGATAGCGATAGATTTCTTGCATGAAAAATAAAAAATTGTGGAGTAAATCTAAACGAGCTGCTTGCGCTTTTTAATTCAAAAAGGGGTGAACATCATGATTTTATTGGAAAACGTAAAGAAAATATATAAATCAAAAAGCGGTGATGTCACTGCTGTAGATGATGCCAATTTAAAAATAGAAAAAGGCGAGATCTTTGGTGTTATCGGATATAGTGGCGCTGGTAAAAGTTCTTTAATTAGATTATTTAATCAATTAGAGAAACCAACTTCTGGACAGATTACGATAGCCAATCGTGTTATTTCAGCAATTACTGGAAATGAACTTCGAAAAGCAAGACAAGAAATCGGAATGATTTTTCAGCACTTTAACTTACTTTGGTCAAGAACTGTACGTGAAAATATCGCTTTTCCACTTGAAATTGCAGGTGTCGATAAAGAGCAGCGAAAAAAGCGTGTGGATGAGTTGATTCATCTGGTTGGATTGGAAGGAAGGGGCGATGCATATCCATCTCAATTGAGCGGTGGACAAAAGCAGCGCGTTGGGATTGCAAGAGCATTAGCAAACAATCCGAAAGTACTCTTATGTGATGAAGCGACATCAGCACTTGATCCAGAAACAACAGATCAAATTTTAGATTTACTATTAGATATTAATAAACGACTTGGCTTAACAATTGTACTGATTACACATGAAATGCATGTAATTCGCAAGATTTGTAATCGCGTTGCGGTCATGGAAAAAGGAAAAATTGTAGAAAGTGGTCCTGTTCTAGATGTATTCCGTGACCCGCAGCAGGAGATTACAAAACGTTTTGTACAACAGCTTACGGATTCTGAAGATACAAATGAAACGATTGAGAGCTTATTAGAAAAATATCCAGATGGAAAAGTCATTCGTTTACAGTTTATTGGAGATTCTGTAGAACGCCCGGTGCTTCAAAGGTTAATGAGGCGAGAGGATCTAGAAGTAAGTGTTTTGCAAGGGAATATCGCTCAAACAAACAATGGATCTTACGGGAATTTAATTGTGCACTTAAATGGTTCAGAAGCAGCAATCCAGCAAGCGATAGCAGGAATCCATCAAGAACAAGTAGAGCTGGAGGTGATTGCACATGGATAAGTTATTAGCGAACGTTGATTGGAGTAAAATGCTAGAAGCGACAGGTGAAACATTATATATGACGGCAATCGCAGCGCTTGCTACATTTGTTTTTGGCCTTATTTTAGGATTATTACTCTTTATGACATCTAAAGATAACTTGTGGGAAAACAAAGCGATTCATACTATAATTGGAGCGTTTGTAAATATCTTTCGTTCCATTCCATTTATCATTTTAATTATTTTATTAATTCCATTTACGAAGATTCTCCTTGGAACAATTCTTGGAGCAAGTGCAGCACTTCCGGCTTTAATAATTGGAGCGGCACCGTTTTATGCAAGGATGGTTGAAATTGCACTTCGCGAGATTGATAAAGGGGTTATTGAAGCCTCAAAAGCAATGGGAGCAAAAACGAGTACGATTATTTGGAAAGTATTGATTCCTGAATCATTACCAGCGTTAACTTCTGGTATTACAGTAACGACAATTGCACTTGTAGGCTATACAGCAATGGCTGGTGTTGTCGGTGCTGGTGGTCTTGGTACACTTGCTTATTTAGAAGGATTTCAGCGTGGGAATAACGATGTAACAATCGTTGCAACAATTTGTGTATTACTCGTTGTATTTTTAATTCAGTGGATTGGTGATCGTGTAACAATTCGAATTGATAAACGATAATTAAAATGGGAGGGTGTTTCAAATGAAAAAATTATTACTTACAGCACTTATTACAACGTCAATTTTTGGGCTAGCTGCTTGTGGTGGGAAAGATAAAGATGAAAAAAAACTTGTTGTCGGAGCTTCTAATGTACCACACGCTGAGATTTTAGAGAAAGCAAAACCGTTACTTGAGAAAAAAGGTATCCAATTGGACATCAAACCATTCCAAGATTATGTATTGCCAAATAAATCTTTAGCAGATAAAGAGTTAGATGCGAACTACTTCCAGCATATTCCGTATTTAGAGAAAGAGATTAAAGATAAGGGCTACAAGTTTGAAGTGGCAGGGAAAATTCATTTAGAACCAATCGGTGTATATTCTCAAAAATATAAAAGTTTAAAAGAGCTTCCAAACGGAGCGACAATTATTATGAGTAACTCTGTTGCCGACCATGGACGTGGTTTAGCGATTTTACAAAAAGAGGGCATTTTAAAAATTAAAGATGGTGTAGACCCTGTTAAAGCGACTACAAAAGATATTGCGGAAAATCCAAAAAATTTGAAGTTTAAAACAGATATTGAGCCTGGCTTATTGCCACAAGTGTATAACAATAAAGAAGGCGATGCGGTTTTAATTAACTCAAACTATGCGATTGACGCAAAATTAAACCCAGAGAAAGATGCGATTGCGATCGAAGGAAACGACTCTCCGTATGCAAACGTAGTTGCGGTTCGTAAAGGTGATAAGGACAAAAAAGAAATTAAAGCACTTGTAGAAGTGTTACATTCTAAAGAGATTGAGGACTTTATAAATAAAGAATATAAAGGGGCAGTTGTTCCTGTGAAAGAATAATTGTTTTTCATAAGGGCTGGTAAATGCCAGCTCTTATTTTTCCTTTGGGAAGTAAGAAATCGAATGATAAGAAAAAGATCTGTATACAATATTTATTCTGAAAATTACAAAAAAGAAGGTGCCGTCATATGAAGAAAATCATACTATCAGTTTTTATAACAATATTTGTACTTGCGTTAGCAGCTTGCGGTGGGAAAGATGAAAGTACACTGGTTGTTGGAGCTTCTAACGTGCCGCATGCTGTTATTTTAGAAAAAGCACAGCCAATATTAGAGAAAAAAGGAATCAAACTAAAAATTAAAACATTCCAAGATTATGTGTTACCTAATAAAGCGTTAGCCGATAAAGACATTGATGCCAACTATTTTCAACACATTCCTTATTTAGATAAGGAGATCGAGGAAAAGGGATATAAAATTGTAAATGCAGGGAAAATCCATTTAGAGCCAATGGGAATCTATTCTAAAAAATATAAAAGTTTAAAAGACCTTCCGGATGGTGGGACTGTTATTATGAGTAATAACGTAGCGGAACGCGGCCGTATGCTTGCATTATTGCAAAAAGGTGGCGTCATTAAACTGAAAGATGGTGTAGATATCGTTAAGGCGACAGTCAAAGATATTGTGGAGAATCCCAAGAACTTGAAGTTTAAAACAGATGTTGAGCCAGGGCTTTCACCAAAGTTATACGAAAATAATGAAGGTGATGCTTTATTCATTAATTCAAACTATGCAATTGACGCAAAATTAAATCCTACAAAAGATGCAATTGCAATTGAAGGATCAGATTCTCCGTATGCAAATATTATTGCCGTTCGTAAAGGCGATGAAAAGAAAAAAGAAATTAAGGAATTAGTAGAAGTTTTGCATTCAAAAGAAATTCAAGATTTTATTAATAAAGAATATAAGGGAGCAGTACTTCCGGTAAATGAGTAGGCATGAAAGGGGCTAGGAAATTTCCAGCCCTTTTTTCTTTATATAAATAAGAAGAAAGGTGTATCATAATAGGATGTGAGAGAAATACTTATATACATTTGTGAAAAAATTGTTACATTTTCTCAGCGTTTGCGATATTATTTTATTTGATATAAAATTAGAATGAGAATAAAATGAGAATGTGAATGTTTTAGGAATTTTTAAAATGTATATAGAGGATTAATGGAGGTATTGAGATGGCTGGTTCTACATTAACGGTTAAAGACTTACATGTATCAATCGATGGTAAAGAAATTTTAAAAGGTGTAAACCTTGAAGTAAAAGGTGGAGAAATCCACGCAATTATGGGACCTAACGGAACGGGTAAATCAACTTTATCTTCTGCAATTATGGGTCACCCAAAATATGAAGTAACAGAAGGTAGCATCATCATCGACGGTGAAGATGTATTAGAAATGGAAGTAGATGAGCGCGCACAAGCGGGTCTATTCCTAGCAATGCAATATCCAAGTGAAATTAGCGGAGTAACAAACGCTGACTTCTTACGTTCTGCAATTAATGCACGCCGCGAAGAAGGCGATGAAATTTCTCTTATGAAATTTATACGTAAATTAGATAAAAATATGGAATTCCTAGAAATGGATCCAGAAATGGCACAACGTTACTTAAATGAAGGTTTCTCTGGTGGTGAGAAAAAACGTAACGAAATTCTTCAATTAATGATGATCGAGCCAAAAATCGCAATCTTAGATGAGATCGACTCTGGTCTTGATATCGATGCACTAAAAGTTGTATCTAAAGGTATTAACGAAATGCGCGGCGAAGAGTTCGGTTGCCTAATGATTACGCATTACCAACGTTTATTAAACTACATCACTCCAGACTTCGTTCACGTTATGATGAACGGTCGCATTGTTAAATCTGGTGGCCCTGAGCTTGCACAACGTCTAGAAGCTGAAGGTTACGACTGGATTAAAAAAGAATTAGGTATTGAAGACGAAACAGCAGAGCAAGAAGCGTAAGAGAGGAGCATAAACATGACAATCGGTACATTACCTTTCGATCAAGAAACAATCCGTCAGCGCGCTAGCGAAGTAAACGAAGCTGCTTGGTTGACTGAGTTCCGCTTACAAGCTCTTGCACAAGCAACTGAACTTCCAATGCCAACGCCTGATAAAACAAAAATCGATAAATGGGACTTTATCGGAAAAGGTCAAACTGCTAAGCAAGAGTCTGTAAGTTCTTTAACTGAACTTCCAGAAGCAGTGAAAAACTTAATCGATGAAAATAACAGCGTATTAGTACAACGCACTGGTACTACTGCATTCGTTTCTTTAGCAGACGAAGCAAAAGAAAAAGGTGTTATCTTTACAGACATCGTAACAGCTGCAACTGAGCATGCTGAATTAGTACAAAAGTACTTAATGAAAGACGGTGTGAAGGTAGACGAGCATCGTTTAACAGCACTTCATGCTGCATTAATCAACGGCGGTGCATTCGTATATGTTCCGAAAAACGTTGTTCTTGAAACTCCACTTCAAGCTGTATTCTTAGTAGACGGCGAAGAAGCTAACGTATATAACCACGTATTATTCGTAGCTGATGCGAACAGTACTGCAACTTATGTAGAAAACTACGTTGCAAATGAAAATGCTAAAGGTATTGCAAATATCGTAGCAGAAGTAATCGTGGAACAAGGGGCACAAGTGAAATTCGGTGCGGTTGATCTATTAGCAAAAGACGTAACAACTTACGTTAACCGCCGCGGCATTGTAGGACGCGACGGCCGCATTGATTGGGCTCTAGGCCTTATGAATGATGGAAACACAATTGCAGAGAACGTTACGAACCTAATGGGTGACGGTTCATTTGCTGATACGAAAACAGTAACAATTGGCCGTGGTAACCAAACACAAAACTTTACAACGAAAGTTGTTCACTTCGGTAAACACTCTGAAGGTTTCATCTTAAAACACGGTGTACAAAAAGATAGTGCAACATCTATCTTTAACGGAATTGGTAAGATTGAACACGGTGCATCTAAATCCAATGCACAACAATCTTCTCGCGTTCTTATGTTAGACGAAAAAGCTCGTGGTGATGCGAACCCAATTCTTTTAATTGACGAAGATGATGTAATGGCAGGTCACGCAGCTTCAGTAGGTCGCGTAGATCCAGTACAACTATACTACTTGATGAGCCGTGGTATTCCAAAACGCGAAGCAGAACGTTTAGTCATCCATGGATTCTTAGCACCTGTAGTAAATGAGCTTCCAATTGAAGGAGTAAAAGCACAGCTTGTTGAGGTAATTGAAAGGAAAGTTCGCTAATGAATATTCATGAAATACGCAAACAGTTTCCAATTCTTGATCAAAAAGTGAACGGCAAACAACTTGTTTATTTCGATAGTGCAGCAACTTCTCAAAAACCAATTCAAGTGATTGAAACGTTAGAACGTTATTATAAAGAATACAATTCTAACGTGCATCGCGGTGTTCATACGCTCGGTACGAAAGCGACCGATGCGTATGAAGGTGCACGTGAGAAAGTTCGCAAGTTTATTAACGCGAAATCAATGGAAGAGATTATTTTCACGCGCGGAACGACAACTGCATTAAATACAGTAGCGGCTAGCTATGGTCTTGAAAATGTAAAAGAAGGCGATGAAATCGTAATTTCTTACATGGAGCACCATAGTAACATCATTCCGTGGCAGCAAGTTGCGAAGAAAACTGGCGCAACTTTAAAATATCTTCCACTTCAACCAGATGGGACAATTTCGATAGAAGATGCTCGTCAAACAATTACACCGAATACAAAAATCGTTTCTATCATGTATGTGTCTAACGTACTTGGAACGATTAACCCTGTAAAAGAAATCGGAGCAATCGCACACCAAAACGGTGCAATCATGGTCGTTGATGGTGCGCAAAGTACACCTCATATGAAAGTAGATGTACAAGATTTAAACTGTGATTTCTACGCATTATCTGCTCATAAGATGTGCGGACCTACAGGTATCGGCGTATTATATGGTAAGAAAGAATTGCTGAACAATATGGAGCCAATTGAATTTGGTGGCGAAATGATTGATTTCGTAGATTTACAAGAATCTACTTGGAAAGAGCTTCCGTGGAAGTTTGAAGCAGGTACACCGATTATTGGTAATGCAATCGGACTTGGTGCGGCAATTGATTTCTTAGAAGAAATCGGTCTTGATAATATTGAAAAGCATGAGCATGAATTAGCGCAATACGCTTTAGAAAGACTATCAGAAGTAGATGGCGTTACAATTTATGGTCCAAAGCATCGCGCTGGTCTTGTTACATTTAATATCGAAGACGTACATCCTCACGATGTAGCAACGGTATTAGATGTAGAAGGTATTGCGGTTCGCGCAGGACATCACTGTGCACAGCCGCTTATGAAGTGGCTAAAAGCTTCTTCAACAGCACGTGCGAGCTTCTATTTATATAATACAAAAGAAGAAATTGATACATTTGTTGAATCGCTAATCAAGACAAAGGAGTATTTCACAAATGTCATTTAATAATTTAGATACGTTATATCGTCAAGTTATTATGGATCATTACAAAAATCCTCGTAACCATGGCGTGTTAGAAGATAGTGTTACTGTTAACTTGAACAATCCAACTTGCGGCGATCGTATTCAACTTACGATGAAAGTAGAAGAAGGTATTGTAAAAGAGGCGAAGTTTGAAGGCGAAGGATGTTCAATCTCAATGTCTTCAGCTTCAATGATGACACAAGCAGTAAAAGGAAAGAAAATTGAAGAAGCACTTCAGCTTTCTAAAATTTTCTCTGACATGATGCTAGGAAAAGAGTATGATGACAGCATTGATTTAGGAGATATTGAAGCATTACAAGGCGTATGCAAGTTCCCAGCACGTATTAAATGTGCAACATTAGCGTGGAAAGCGTTAGAAAAGGGCTTAAACGAAGATAAGTAATGTTAAAGGTTCCTAAAAACGAGGTTATCTAAGGAGGGACACACCAACATGGCGAAGCAACTGCCAGATATCGGCGATTACAAATATGGTTTCAAGGACAAAGACGTTTCGATTTTCCGTGCTGGACGCGGTTTAACAAAAGAGATCGTTGAAGAGATTTCACGTATGAAAGAAGAACCACAGTGGATGTTAGACTTCCGTTTAAAATCACTGGATAAGTTCTACGAAATGCCAATGCCACAATGGGGCGGCGATTTAAATGACTTAGATTTCGATGAAATTACGTACTACGTAAAACCATCTGAGAAATCTGAGAAGTCTTGGGATGAAGTACCTGATGAAATTAAAGCTACATTTGATAAATTAGGTATTCCAGAAGCTGAGCAAAAATATTTAGCGGGTGTATCTGCACAGTACGAATCTGAAGTTGTATACCACAACATGAAAGAAGACCTAGAAGCTCTAGGAATCGTATTTAAAGATACAGATAGCGCATTAAAAGAGAACGAAGACATTTTCCGTGAGCATTTCGGAAAAGTAATCCCACCAACAGACAACAAATTCTCTGCATTAAACTCTGCAGTTTGGTCTGGTGGATCATTCATCTACGTTCCAAAAGGTGTTAAAGTTGATACACCACTTCAAGCGTATTTCCGTATTAACTCTGAAAATATGGGACAATTCGAGCGTACGCTTATTATCGTAGACGAAGGCGCACACGTACACTACGTAGAAGGTTGTACAGCACCTGTTTACACGACTAACTCACTTCACAGTGCGGTAGTAGAAATCATCATTAAGAAAGATGCATATTGCCGTTACACTACAATCCAAAACTGGGCGAACAACGTATACAACCTAGTTACAAAACGTGCGGTTTGTGAAGAAAACGCAACGATGGAATGGATTGACGGTAACATCGGATCTAAATTAACGATGAAATACCCAGCAGTTATCTTAAAAGGCGAAGGCGCTCGTGGTTTAACATTATCTATCGCGATTGCTGGTAAAGGCCAACACCAAGATGCTGGTGCGAAAATGATTCACTTAGCACCAAACACATCTTCAACAATCGTTTCTAAATCGATTGCGAAGCATGGTGGTAAAGTAACTTATCGTGGTATCGTACACTTCGGACCAAAAGCGAAAAACTCTCGCTCTAACATCGAGTGTGACACGTTAATTATGGATAACCAATCTACATCTGATACAATTCCTTACAACGAAATCAAAAACGATTACGTTTCACTTGAGCACGAAGCGAAAGTATCTAAAGTATCAGAAGAACAATTATTCTACCTAATGAGCCGCGGTATTTCTGAGCAAGAAGCTACAGAAATGATCGTAATGGGCTTCATCGAGCCATTCACTCGCGAACTTCCAATGGAATACGCAGTTGAAATGAACCGCCTAATCAAGTTTGAGATGGAAGGTTCTATTGGTTAATATTTAAAGTGGAAGCGCCCTGATTACAGGGCGCTTTTTTACTTGGTGGTAAATATATCAGCACTATTTGTAAACTAATCGGGCTTTTACGGGCAGTTTTCTTCCCGGCTATTCTCTAGCATTTACTGCCCATTAATGCGGATAAAGACTTTGTGACGATGTTCGATCTGTGAAAAGCCACCTCATTTTGCAAAATGAGGTGGCTTTTCATACGATATTTAATTTGTCAGGATACTCGGGTATATGAAAGTAGCTGAAAAACTATCTAATTTGAATAAGTAAAAAAAATTATCAATATACAAAAATCGACATGATATGATATAATTTTCACAAAAAAGGAGGGAATTTTTTGAAAGTTATAAATTATTTTAAAGGAATAAAAATTCTAGTATGCTTCTTAGTTGGTTTATGCACTATTAATTATTCATCTATTTCTTTCGCGGAAACAAAAACAGGTAATTCAGCTGATGCAGCAAAAAATGCTAGTGGCATTGATACTGGCATAGCAAATCTAAAGTATAATAATCAAGAGGTTTTAGCAGTAAATGGTGATAAAGTAGAGAGTTTTGTTCCGAAAGAAAGTATAAATTCAAATGGTAAATTTGTTGTAATTGAACGTGAGAAAAAATCACTTACAACTTCACCAGTCGATATTTCGATTATTGATTCTGTGGCTAATCGTACTTATCCAGGAGCAGTACAACTTGCAAATAAAGCTTTTGCAGATAATCAGCCTAGTTTATTAGTGGCTAAAAGAAAACCTTTGAATATTAGTATAGACTTACCTGGCATGAGAAAAGAAAATACAATAACTGTTCAAAATCCAACATATAGTAATGTGTCTGGGGCAGTAGATGATTTAGTATCTACTTGGAATGAAAAGTATTCAACAACACATACGTTACCTGCAAGAATGCAGTATACAGAATCTATGGTTTATAGTAAATCTCAAATAGCAAGTGCTCTTAATGTTAACGCTAAATATCTTGATAATGGGCTAAATATTGACTTTAATGCGATTGCAAGTGGAGAGAAAAAAGTGATGGTTGCGGCATATAAGCAAATTTTTTATACCGTAAGTGCAGAACTACCTAACAATCCATCAGACCTTTTTGATAGTAGTGTTACTTTTGCAGAGTTAACTCGTAAAGGGGTAAGTAATACGGCTCCGCCTGTTATGGTATCAAATGTAGCTTACGGCAGAACAATTTATGTGAAATTAGAAACAACTTCTAAGAGCAAAGATGTACAAGCTGCCTTTAAAGCCTTAATTAAGAATAACAGCGTCGAAACGAGTGGACAGTACAAAGATATTTTTGAAGACAGTACTTTTACCGCTGTAGTATTAGGCGGAGGTTCAAAAGAGCATAACAAAGTTGTTACAAAAGATTTTAATGAAATAAGAAATATCATTAAAGATAATGCAGAATTAAGTCCTAAAAATCCAGCATACCCAATTTCATATACAAGCACTTTCTTAAAAGATAACGCAACTGCTGCTGTTCATAATAATACAGACTATATTGAGACTACATCTACAGAATATTCCGGTGGTAAAATGACGCTTGATCATTATGGTGCATATGTTGCTCAATTTGATGTATCTTGGGATGAATTCTCATATGATGAAAATGGAAATGAAGTACTATCTCATAAAACTTGGGAAGCAAACGGTAAAAACAGAACTGCTCATTTCTCTACAGTCATACCACTTCCACCTAATTCAAAAAATATAAAAGTCTTAGCATGGGAATGCACAGGTCTTGCATGGGAATGGTGGAGAACAGTTATTAATGAACAAAATGTTCCGTTAACAAATGAAATAAACATCTGGATTGGTGGGACGACATTATACCCAACCTCTAATATTAGTTATAATTAAAGGTGATGTATACGCTCGAAGCGCTCTGTTTGCAGGGCGCTTTTTTAATTGGCGGCAAATATATCAGCGCTTTTTACGATATATCGGCACAAATGGATCATTTATCGGCGCTTCGACACGATATAAAGACCCTTCAACCATATTGGACACATAGAAAGTCACCTCATCATCAAAATGAGGTGGCTTTATTGATGCGTTTATAGCGAATCCATAATTTTTTCATGCCGATGTAAATGCTATAGCCGATTAATCCACCCGTTACCGTGGAGTTCAAAAAGTAACTATACAAATAAGCTTAGTAATAAAGTAAATCCTAATCCAGATACGGAAATGATAGTCTCAAGTAAGGTCCATGTTGCAAATGTTTCTTTCATGCTTAAACCAAAATATTCTTTGAACATCCAGAAACCAGCATCGTTCACATGTGAAGCAATTAAACTACCAGCTCCTGTTGCAAGGACAACTAAGGCAAGGTTAACGTCTGTGTTACCTAACATTGGAATCATTAAACCGACAGTTGTTAATGAAGCAACTGTAGCAGATCCTAAGGAAATACGTAAGATGGCAGCGATAATCCATGCAAGCAAAATTGGTGATAATGAAGTTCCTTTGAATAATTCGGCTACATAGTTACCAACACCGCCATCAATTAATACTTGTTTGAAGGCTCCACCTCCACCAATGATTAAGAGCATCATCCCAATATTTGAGATAGCTGTTGTACAAGATTCCATCACGTTTTTGATTGGAATATTTCTTGCTAATCCCATTGTATAGATAGCAACTAATAAGGATATCAACATGGCAGTATCTGCATTCCCAATAAACTGGATAGCTGCTAGTAAACTATTATCTTCAAATCCTATTGTTTTTTGCAGCAAAGTAATAATCGTAGCGATTGCCATTAAAATAACAGGTAGTAAAGCGGTAAAAACACTGATTCCAAAACTAGGCGTATCTTCAAGTTTAAATACTTTCTGTTCACCTAGAGAGCTTATATTACCGGTTTTTTTGAATGCTTCAGGTACTAGCTTTTTCGCAATTTTAGTAAATACAGGTCCAGCTAAAATAACTGTTGGAATAGCTATAATAAAACCGTAAAGTAATACTTCACCAATGTTTGCACCAAGTTCACCAGCAATAGCGGTTGGTCCTGGGTGTGGCGGCAAAAATCCGTGTGTTACAGATAGAGCTGCTGCCATCGGAATACCGAGATACAAGATTGAAACTTTTAGTTCTCTTGAAATGGCAAATACAATCGGAATTAATAATACTAATCCTACTTCAAAAAATAATGCAATACCGATAATAAATGAGGCAGTCACGACAGCCCATTGAATGTTCTTTTTACCGAATTTGTTCACAAGAGTCATAGCAATGCGTTGTGCGCCCCCGGCATCTGAGAGCAATTTGCCTAACATCGCACCAAGTCCAAAAACGAGTGCTAAATGGCCAAGTGTGCCGCCTAATCCTGCTTCAATGGTTTTTACAATTTTTTCTGGTGGCATTCCAAGTGTTAAAGCAACACCGAACGATACAATAATTAATGAAATAAATGTGTTTAATTTAAAGCGCATGATTAATACAAGTAATGCTAAAATCCCAATTGCTACAATGACTAATGGCATCGTAATTTCCCCCCTAATATTAGCTTTATTTGTGTTTATCCCCTTATTTTTGAGCAGTAAGCCCCGACCTCAAGATTCAAAGAGAGATGAGGAGTGGGGGGGGGCACTGATAAAATTTTCACTTTATTAAGCTTCTTTGATAATTGGCAATCCGTGTATAATCGTCTTCTAATGCTCTTGATAGGTTGATAAATATCGGTAGTAATTGTCTGTATTCTTTTGTTGCTTCTTCTGTTGGTGTGTGTTTGTAGGTGCTGCCAACCATTTCGGAAACGATTTCAAAAGAATCGATTTTTCCCGTGGCATAGAGACCTAATATACATGCACCTAGACAGGAACTTTCGTAGCTTTTTGGAACAACGACTTCAGATGCGAAAATATCGGACATCATTTGTCGCCAAACGTCAGACCTTGCGAAACCTCCTGTTGCTTGAATCCTAGTTACAGGACCGTCCATGCATTCGGTTAATGCTAAAAATACAGTGTATAAATTATAAATAACGCCTTCTAAGGCTGCGCGAATCATGTGTTCCTTCTTATGTGACATCGTTAAACCGAAGAATGAGCCGCGTACATCTGGATTCCATAATGGCGCACGTTCACCCGCGAGGTATGGATGGAATAATAATCCGTCTGCACCAGGTCTCACACGTTCAGCAATTTTCGTTAATACATCGTATGGATCAATTCCTAGTCTTTTCGCAGTTTCTACTTCTGATGAGGCAAGTTCATCGCGAATCCAGCGAAGGACCATTCCGCCATTGTTTACTGGTCCACCAATTACCCAATGCTTTTCCGTTAAGGCATAGCAGAATATTCTTCCTTTTTTATCTGTTTGTGGCTTGTCAATTATGGTTCGAATGGCACCACTTGTCCCGATTGTGACCGCAATCTCGCCTTTTCTAATTGCATTCACACCTAGATTCGAAAGCACTCCATCACTAGCACCAATGACAAACGGTGTTTGTGGGTCGATACCAATTCTTTTCGCTACATCTGGATTACAGTTGCTGTATATTTTGGTAGTTGGTACGAGTTCAGATAATTGAGCAGGTGTTATACCAGCAATTTTTAAAGCTTCTTCATCCCAATCTAGTGTTTTTAAATTCATCATACCCATGCATGAAGCGAGGGAATGATCGACAACATATTGATCAAAGAATTTTTTAAATATATATTCTTTGATTCCGATATATTTTTTCGTTTTAACAGCGATTTCAGTATGGTCATTCACAATCCAAGTAATTTTACTTAATGGTGACATGGGGTGAATAGGTGTTCCTGTTCGTCTATAAACTTCATGACCATTCAGTTCATCTTTGATTTTATGTGCCCAGGCCTCACTGCGATTATCTGCCCAGGTGATACAAGGTGTCAGCGGCTGGTCATTTTCATCCATGGCAATGACACTATGCATGGCACTGCTAAATGAAATAAACGATGGTTTTTTATCTGAATGATGTTTCGTTATATTTGAAATCGATTGCAAAACAGCTTGAAAAATCTCTTCTGGATCTTGTTCCGCTGTGGATATATCCGGTGTGCGAAGTGGGTAACCAATATTCTCTGTTTGAATGACTTCGCCTTTTTCAGTAAATAATACTGCTTTGGTACTTGTTGTACCAATATCTATACCTAACATGTAGCTACTCATGTTCTTGCTCTACTCCTTTAGATAATATTTGTTGTGACATCCAGAGGTCTTCAACTTTCCCTTGAACATCATCAAAGTTTTGATGTAAGGCTTCAATCATGAGGGCTCGATCTTTTGATTCGATTGCTCTTATATAAAGCTCATGATTTTTGATAATACGTTCAAAGTCTTCGTACTTTTCTTTGAAACGGGTACGCATTGATAAAAGAATGAAGCCTTCCATAACAGGCTTTAAATTATTCCAAATCATCAAGATATAGGAATGCTGAATGGCGCGAATAATCGTTTCATGGAATAAGACATCTTGATAAGAAAACTCATCAGCATCATGATATTTGATGGCGATTTTCATCATTTCCATAATTTTATTCAGTTCCCTTACTAACTCATTTGTGTCTATCTTTACAAGCCGTTCAAAGATAAACGTTTCTATGAGTAAACGGACATCATATATTTCTTCGATTTCTTTTTCGGTTAAACCAATGACAACGGCACCCATTCTTTCTAAGCGAATGATATTTTCAGAAGCCAATACTTTTAGTGCTTCACGAACGGGTGACCGACTTACAGAAAAATCGGCAGCTAATTTATTTTCTGATAGAATGGTACCGCTTTCAATTTTGCCTGAAATAATACGCATTCTCAGTTCGCTTGCAACACGATCACCAGTAGAAGCTTTTGAAAGCCATTTTTCAGGATAAAGAAATTCCATTGATTCCGCCATAACTTCACCTTCTTATGTTAATCAAGTATACTTGTATACAAGTATTATAACTCGGATTTTTAATTATGCAAGCGCTTTTATTTTATGGGGGAATCGGTAATAAAATCCAATCTTCAAAACGTACAGGGCATAGCCTGGTTTAAGGTGGGGATGAAGAAAACCCTCACTGATGGAAAAATCGTTGCAATGTCCTTATGATCTAGGTTTACAGATCTCGACTGAATCTCATATTAAAATTAACAAAATATATTACTTGATTAAAGTTTCACTTAGGCTTATATATTATAATATAGTCAAGACAACATGCAGCATAGAAAGGAACGATGAAATATGCCAAAGCAACAAATTGGAGTTGTTGGTGTGGGCGTTATGGGAAAAAGCCTTGCACTTAACTTTGAGAGTAGAGGGTATTCTGTTGCCCTATATGATATTTCAAAGGAAAAAGTAAATGAAATCATTGAGGAAAACAGCGGTAAAAACTTGGTTGGTACTCATATGGTTGAAGAGTTTGTTAATGCACTTGAATCACCTAGAAAAATTTTATTAATGGTTAACGCAGGGGAAATTACAGATAAAGCAATTGATTCGCTGCTTCCTTATCTTGATAAAGGTGATATTTTAATTGACGGCGGTAATACATACTTTGTCGATACAATTCGCCGAAATAAACGTCTTGCCGAAAAAGGAATCAATTTCATTGGTGCAGGTGTGTCAGGCGGAGAAGAGGGTGCATTGAAGGGGCCGTCTATTATGCCGGGCGGACAGAAGGATGCATATGAAAAAGTGAAAGATATGCTTGAAAATATTTCTGCAAAAGTGAATGGTGAACCTTGCTGTTCTTATATCGGACCGGATGGAGCAGGTCACTATGTAAAGATGGTTCACAATGGTATTGAGTATGGAGATATGCAATTAATTTGTGAGGCATATTTCTTCTTGAAACAAACACTTGATTTGACTGCAGAAGAGTTTCACGAAATATTTGCTGAATGGAATAAGGGCGAACTGAACAGCTATCTAATCGAGATTACAGCAGACATTTTCACGAAGAAAGATGAAGAAACTGGAAAGCCATTAGTGGATGTTATTCTTGATACTGCGGGACAAAAGGGCACAGGGAAATGGACAAGCCAAAGTGCACTTGATTTAGGTATTTCTCTTCCGATTATCACAGAATCTGTATTCGCACGTTGTATTTCTGCTTTAAAAGAAGAGCGTGTGCATGCAAGCAAATTATTATCTGGCCCTAAAGATAAACCAGCGCTTGGAATTGAAAAAGCAGAATTAATTGAAGCAGTGCGCCAAGCTTTATATATGAGTAAAATTTGTTCTTATGCGCAAGGATTCACGCAATTAAAGGCAGCTTCTGAGGAATATGACTGGAACCTTGATTTTGGCAGCATTTCTATGCTTTGGAGAGGCGGATGTATTATTCGTGCAGCCTTTTTACAGAACATTAAAGAAGCTTATGAGAAGAACACTGACTTATCGAACCTTTTACTTGACCCATACTTTAAAGAAATTGTGGAGTCATACCAAGGCGGATTACGTCAAATTATCTCATTGGCTGTACAACAAGGTATTCCGGTACCTGCATTTTCAGCGGCGATTTCTTACTATGACAGCTATCGTACTGCAACACTACCTGCAAACTTGTTACAAGCGCAGCGCGATTATTTTGGAGCACATACGTATAAACGAGTAGATAAAGAAGGTACATTCCATACGAAATGGATATAAAATAAAAGATGGACCAAGATTGAAATCTTGGTCCATTTTTTTATCCCGCATTAACGGGCAGTAATACTCCCACCTCAAAATTCGGCGCAAGCAAAGAAGTTAGGTGGGAGATAAACTGCCCGTAAAGGCCCGATTGGTTCAACTAATAAGCAGTGGGGGATGAGGAAAACCCCCACTGCTTAAAGTTTCACTTTATTGAAATAATAACACACGCGCTGGTGCTGCATCTGTACCCATTAGTTTTAATGGAGCTGCGACCATAAAGTATGTTCCTGCTTCTACTTCTTTAAATGTTAATCCTTCGATTACAATAATATCGTGTGCAAATAGTGTTTTATGAGTTGGATGGCCTTCTTGTGCACGTTCAACACCTAATGCATCAATACCAACACCGCGAATGCCTTTTTCAGCAAGCAGCTTCGCACCGCTTTCAGCTAAATAAATAAAATCAAAGTTAAATTCTTCATCGAAGGAGTTCTTTGTTTTAAATAATACAAAATCCCCTTTTTGAATATCAAAATCTTTCAGGTCTTCAGCAGTAATGCCGCCTTCAACATGTGTCAGGTCAAAAACCTTTGCTTCGCCCACTAATTTCTCGATATCAAGTGTTTCAAACGTGTCTCCGTCATTGATCATATGTAAAGGCGCATCAATATGCGTTCCTGTATGAGCATCCATTTTTAATATGGATTCTGTTACATGGCCGTTTGTAACTTTAGAAAGTTGAGGCTGTTTTTCCGGTTTATTTTTATATACAGGCATTCCTTCGTAAATAGGTACTGTAATGTCATATACTTTCTTCATAAAAATTCTCCTTTCGCCTTTGCTATGATTAGATTGAGTAGTCACTATCATCTGAAATTGGCCACCAATGGAAGCCGTTTTCTGCAAGCAAATCATCAGAAGCTTGAGGTCCCATTGATCCTGATTCATAAGTAAGTAAATCGGTTGATACATCCTGTTTCCATGCTTTAGAAATAACATCAACAAATTTCCATGATAAGGCTACTTCATCCCAGTGAGTAAAGTTTGTTGCATCGCCTTGAATTGCATCATATAGCAGCTTCTCATAAGCTTCTGGTGTATTTACTCTGTCTAAGCAGTCATTGCAGTAATCAAGTTTAAATGGTGTCGTCTTTTCAGAAGTACCGATTTTCTTACCATTTAAAACAAGAGAAATTCCTTCATCCGGCTGAATATGAATAATAAGCAGGTTCGGATGAACGCTGTTTTCTGATTTAGAATATAAATTCATTGGCAATTCTTTAAACTGAATAACGATTTTTGTTGATTTCTCTTGCATGCGTTTACCTGTACGAATGTAGATCGGCACACCAGACCAGCGGAAATTGTCTATTAATAATTTACCCGCCACAAATGTTTCCGTTCTTGAGTTTGGATCCACCTTATTTTCGCTTCTGTACCCAGGAACTTCTTTTCCGTTGATTGTTCCTGTACCATATTGACTTCGCACAAAATATTGATCCACTTCTTCTACTGCTATTGGTCGAAGTGCACGTAATGCTTTAATTTTTTCGCTTCGGATTTCTTCTGTTGTTAAACGAATTGGCGGTTCCATTGCCAGTAAAGCAACCATTTGTAACATATGATTTTGTACCATATCTCTTAAGGCACCGGAATTGTCATAGTACCCTCCACGATCCTCTACACCTAAAGATTCACTGGATGTAATTTGAATATTAGAGATGTATCTATTATTCCACAATGATTCAAATATTGCGTTTGCAAAACGAATAACGCCAATGTTTTGAACCATTTCTTTTCCTAGATAATGGTCAATACGATAAATTTCATCTTCTGCAAATGCGTGACGAAGTTCTTCATTTAATTTTTGTGCGGATGGCAAGTCATGTCCAAAAGGCTTTTCAATAATCAATCGATTCCAGCCGCTTGAATTTGTCACGCCCTCTGATTTCAAGTAAGAAGCAATTGTTCCAAAGAATTCAGGAGCCATCGCCATATAAAACATTCTGTTTCCTGGAATATTGAATTGTTCTTCAAGGTTAGTAATTAATGCATTCAAATCTTGGTATGAAGCAGTATTCGTAACATCAAACGCTAAGTAGCGAAAATGAGTTAAAAATTCATCTAAATCATTCCCTGGTTCAATTTTTGACTCTTGAATAGAGGATAATACATTTTCACGAAATACATCGTCACTCCATTCACGTCTCGCTACACCAACAACAGCAAAATTTTTAGAGAGCTGTCCTTTTTTATATAGGTTATATATAGAAGGGAATAATTTTCTCTTCGCTAAATCTCCTGTTGCTCCAAATATAACCATAGTGCAATATGTATTGTTGTTATTGTTCACTGGGTACCCTCACCTTTATTAATGTATATTGAATAGTATCAAACAAAATTTTAACACAATTTGAAAGAAATCATCTCTACAATATGTAGTATGTAAGGAGATTATCTCATAGGTTATTTAAAAATTGTAGTTGGGGAATATTTGAAGCTTACTTTTATGTGTTATTTTAGATTTTTTCCACAAAAACGGAACTATTTAGTTTTTAACCCGGAATCTTTTCTATTTTCATGAAATCGCAGTACAATGTAAAATAGCAAGAAAAGGCGAAAAGTATTTACAGGATTATTGCACGCGTATAACGTAAAATGCAGTAAGGAACTGAGAGGAGGTTTTTTCTCTGGATATCAATAAAGAAACAATCATCCACCTTTATCATACAAACGATATACATAGTCATTTTGAAAATTGGCCACAAATTTCTCGGTTTGTACTCGAAGAGAAAAAGCGAAGACAGGAGGCTGGGGAGTCTGTTTTAACATTAGATATCGGCGATCACGTGGATCGTTTTCATAGTATTACGGAAGCGACAAATGGACTGGGGAATACGAAGTTATTAAACGAGGCGTTATATGATTATGTAACGATTGGAAATAATGAAGGGATTACATTAGCGAAGGAGCATTTAAACCATTTATATGATCATGCTGGATTTGAGGTGCTCGTAGCGAATTTATTTGAAAAAGAGGGCGTGCGTCCTACTTGGGCGAAGCCGTATAAACTTCATACAACTACAGAAGGAATTACTATAGCTTTGATCGGTTTAACAGTAGCCTATCCGGAGTTCTATAAGATGTTAGATTGGCATATTGAAGATCCGATGATGCATTTAGAATCCATTTTGGCAGAAGTAAAAGATAAAGCGCATATTACAGTTGTACTTTCCCATCTTGGGAAAAGTGCCGATGAGTATATGGCGGAGAATTATGATATCGATGTAATTTTAGGAGCACATACACATCATCTGTTTGAGCGCGGTGTTCTCGTGAATGGAACTTTACTTTGTTGTTGTGAAAAGTGGGGGCGTTACGTCGGCCATGTTCAGCTTACTGTGGATAAGGAAACAGGGCAGTTGTTGAAAAAAGATGGTAGAGCCATTAAAACAGAGCGTTTAAGTGCTTATAGTAAACCGTTATCCACAATTGAAATGTTGCAAAAAGAAAGTGAAAATATAATGGCAGAACCTGTGGTTGAGCTGAAGGAACCTTTACCAATTGATTGGTTTAAGGAAACACCATTTTCTAGTATACTGGCAAGCGCATTAAAAGAGTGGTGTAATGCTGAAGTTGGCATGGTGAATGCAGGGGTATTATTAGAAGGATTAAAAGAAGGGATTGTCACACGAGGCGATATCCACCGAATTTGTCCACATCCAATTAATCCATGTGCACTAAAAGTAAAAGGCAAAACATTACGGGAAGTTATTTTAAAAGCACGTCGTCCCAGTATGGAAGAGCTTGAAGTAAAAGGGCTCGGTTTTCGTGGGAAAGTGATGGGGAAAATGATTTATGATGGTATAGAAGTTATTCCGGATACGATTCCTGGAAATAAAATTTTGCTTAAAGATGTGCTCATTAATGGGGAGTCTTTAGAATTAGATCGCATATATACTGTTGGAACGATTGATATGTTTACGTTCGGGTACTTATACCCAGAACTATCCACACTTTCTGAAAAACAATATTATATGCCAGAACTCTTACGAGATGTGTTAACAGAGATGTTAATAACTTATACATCTTCCATTAAACTATAGGCTAGTTAACCTGTAACACTCATTTTTCTCTTTTCATAAAGATAAGAAAGAGAGGAGTGTGTGAACTATGGTGAATGTGGAACCGATTATAATTGATAACTATACGTTTATAGCGGTTAGTGTAAAGCTCCCAAAAACAAATTTGCTGGCTGTTATGAGCGATAAAGGATATATTATGTGTGGCGCTTTAGATGTCGGGCTCTTAAATGAGAAATTAGGAGACCGAGGAATTATTGCTGGTCGCGCAGTTGGTGTGAGAACAATTGAACAGCTGCTTGAAGCACCGCTTGAATCGGTTACGACTGGGGCCGAGGCTTTAGGCATTCCAGCAGGAACAATTGGAAAAGATGCACTATTAAAAATGATATAAGCATATATAAATACGGATTGAAAGACCGACATAAACTCATTCCTTTTAGGTAGTAGAGAGGATTCGCCGGTAGATAGAAGCGGTCGGTTCCTTTTTTAGTTCCATGCCATGTGAAAACAGAAGGAGAAAATGAGTGGAAGTCTCTTTTTATTTTATATAGCCGCAATGTATATGTTAGAAAATCAAATTGGATTTATATATATCGTCCCTCTTTCTTGCATAGAAATGATAATAGAAGGAGGGTTTTCTTATGCGTACATTTCGTCCAAAAGCTTCGCGGTTTCGAAAAGGGCCGCTTCCTTTTCGGCATGTACTACTCATTTCGTTTATCATTTTTTTATTGTTAACTTTACAAGGTTTCTGGATTGTGAATAAAAGTATTCAGCCGACATTGATTAAGTATGGAGAAGTGCAGACACATAAAATGGCAACGGTTGTTATGACGAAAGCAGTAAAGGATCGAATTAAGGAAGGATTTGATGTGGATTCATTAATGAAAGTACAAAACGATAAGAATGGAAAAGTATCCACAATCGATTTAAATACAAAGCAAGTAAATGAGATTTTAACATCAACTACTGCATACATAGAGAAATATTTGCATCAAGTGGAGAAGGGGGATATGAAGGCGCTCGGTCTTCCAGAAGAGACCGGGGTGTCGATGTCTGTTCCTCTTGGACGTATAACGGATAATGCACTCCTTGGTAATTTAGGACCAGATATTCCGATTGATTTTACAACAATCGGCCATGTGAATACGGATATTAAGCAAAATGTAAAACCGCACGGCATTAACAATACGGCAATTGAAGTGGTCATGGAAGTTGATGTGACGCTGCAGGTGATTATTCCCTTTCACACAAAAGAAGTTAAGGTAAAACAGCATATCCCAATTGCGACACGAATTGTACAAGGAGAGGTACCATCTTATTATGGAAGCGGTGGAGTTGTTGTGCCAGATAGTAAAGGAAAGAAAGCGGATGATTAACATATATATACTATAACGGATAAGTAAGTTTGAAAAAACATTATAGAATCTAAAAGGAAACAACCGTAGCAATTAGCTACGGTTGTTTTTTAAATTCGCGCGTTCTTTTCGCTCCCACAAACTTAAATGCATATATGGATCAAAAGCCCATTCTGTATAGCCGTTGTCTTTATACATACCAAAGTGTAAGTGCGGAGGGAATTTCCCAGATGTGCCAGGAGGGCCGTAGCCTGTGTTACCAACGAAGCCAATGACTTTTCCTGGTTCGACAATTTGCCCAAGTTGTATGTCTTTCGAAAATCCGCCTAAATGTGCGTAATAATGATAATTGTTATATAAATCGCGAATACCGATGCGCCAGCCACCGAGGCGATTCCAGCCCTTTGTTTCGATAATGCCATAGCAGGTAGACCTTACTGGTACGCCATGTCCTGCAAAAATATCGGTGCCTTCATGAATACGTCTTCCGCCAAAGCTGCGACCAGCACCGAATGTACTACGGTAGCTATTATCGCTATAAACAGGAAGAGGAAAAGCATTTCCTTGTAAGTTAATGCGATCATAGTGCTTATAGATGCGAGCATACTCGGTAATTAATTCAACCGTTTTTGCGCGTCTATAATATTCCCACAGCATAATTTTAATACGGTCTTCTGAAGTCCCTTGCTTCTTTATAATAGTTGCCATTGTGTGCAAAAGATCTCGGTCGTTATTTGCATTTGCAAATCCGTCTGTATCGCCATCTAAACCAATCCCGCCAAAGAGAGAAATCGTATGGGGCAATGTATCATTATAAGTGGCATTGGCAGGGCCAGACCACATTTCTGGTTTAAAGTAAATGGATATGACGGCATCAGGTTTTTTCGGAATATCTTTTCTTACGCTACGAATGTTACGTTCATATTGATCAATTGCGGCTACATAATACCAGGGAATATTAGTCTTTTGTTCAGTTTCCTTATATAATGTCATGCGCTGTTCATAAATTTGATTTTGATCCACTTCACCATAGGCAATACCTTGCCCAAGAAAAAAGTAAATAGAAAGAAATAGGGCAATCTTTCGAAGCATGAAAATAAACTCCTTTCACAACATCACTCTTTTTAGTGTGGGATATACGAGATATTTCATTATAGTAAATCATTGGTAAAAATTCTTGGAATCTTCATTTGAGCAAATCGCTTTCATACGTTAGAATAGATATGTTACATTGAAAGAAGCGAACACGGTAAACTATTTCATATTGTGCGGAGTTGATAACATGGCAAAACAAACAGAATATAAGCGCAAGCCCGAATGGTTGAAAATTAAGTTAAATACAAATGAAAACTATACAGGCTTAAAGAAAATGATGCGTTCTAAGCAGCTTCATACCGTTTGTGAAGAGGCAAAATGTCCAAACATTCACGAATGTTGGGCAGTAAGAAAAACAGCAACATTTATGATCTTAGGTGCGGTTTGTACACGTGCTTGTCGTTTTTGTGCGGTTAAAACAGGCTTACCAACAGAGCTTGATTTACAAGAACCAGAACGCGTAGCAGATTCTGTTGTACAAATGGGTTTAAAACACGTTGTTATAACAGCGGTTGCACGTGATGATTTAAAAGATGGCGGAGCAGCTGTTTTTGCTGAAACAGTACGCGCTGTTCGTCGTAAAAATCCATTCACGTCTATTGAAGTGTTACCATCTGATATGGGCGGGGTAGAAGAAAACTTAAAAATGTTAATGGATACAAAACCAGATATTTTAAACCATAACATTGAAACAGTACGTCGATTATCTGACCGAGTTCGCGCTAGAGCAAAATATCTTCGTTCATTAGAGTTTTTACGTCGTGCAAAAGAAATGCAACCTGATATTCCAACTAAATCTAGCATTATGGTGGGACTAGGTGAAACAAGAGAAGACTTAATTGAAGCAATGGACGACTTACGTGCGAACAATGTGGATATTTTAACACTTGGACAATATCTACAACCATCTAAAAAGCATTTACCAGTTATTAAATACTACACACCAGCTGAATTTGCTGAGCTGAAAGAAATTGCACTTAGCAAAGGGTTTAGCCACTGTGAAGCTGGTCCGCTTGTTCGTTCTTCTTATCATGCAGATGAGCAAGTACGTTCTGCAAAAGAAAATACAGCAGCAGCAAAATAATTGTAAAAAATCCTTCTTAGTGAGAATGCTAAGAGGGATTCTTTTTTAGGGGGAATCTTATGAAGGCTTTTTTATTTTTAGCGATTGCGATTGTAAGTGAAGTATTTGGGACAACGATGTTAAAGGTATCAAATGGTTTTACAAAAGTGCTTCCAAACATAGGAGTAGTATTAGGTTTTGCCTCAGCATTTTTCTTTCTGTCAAAATCGCTGCAACACATCCAACTGAGTACGGCTTATGCCATTTGGTCAGGAGTAGGAACAGCTTTAACAGCATTAATTGGTGTACTTATTTGGAAAGATGTCTTCACGTGGCAAACTGCTCTTGGAATTGCTCTTATTATAGGTGGGGTTATCGTACTGAATATGTCGGGCTCGGGTGCTCACTAAAAAGAGAGCTAAATTTAGCTCTCTTTTCGATATAAATTCATATGGATTTGCTGAAACACAAGCGGTGGCTATGAAAATAAAAGGGGAATCTCCACTTGTTAATTCCTTTTGTTTTCACATGGCATGGGGCGAAAAAAGGTCCTGACCGCATCTATCCACAGCAGGACGATCTCTCCCATCTAAAAGAAATGTTTTACCTGGATTTTTCAATTTGTTTTTCTATATTCTAAAACAGTATTTTGACATGTGGATAAAATCTTTTTTAATTCTTCTGTGGATAATTCAATTGTAAATTCTGGAACACCAGGTGTAATTAAAATTTTGTCATAGACATAGATGGAATGATCCACAATAATCGTTACATCCTGTGAATAACCAAATGGTGCCACGCATCCGGGAATACAGCCTGTTTGTTCTCTTAGTTCATCAGGTGAACAAATTGATAGGCGTTCTCCAGTGAGTTCTTTCATTTCATTTCTCTCGAGACGAGTTCCTTCCAGTGTGAAGAACACGTAATAGGATCCAGATTTTGATTTTAAAAATAAACTTTTACTAGGAGCCCCTTGCAAGCCGAGACGTTCACGAACGACTCGATCTGTCTCGTAATCGAGAACAGGTTCGTGCTCAAATTTTTCGTAGGAGGCATTTGTTTTATGTAATAAAGAGATAACTTCTTCGTACATATTTTGGTGATACCCCTTTCTATATTTGTTGCATATTCAACATCACTTTTTTAAATTTTTTCGCACTTAAAATTTCATGTGTCAAAAATTTTCCATTGTAAAAAGCTCCGTATGTTGTGAAGGCACAAGGAGCATGTTGTGCATCTTCTCGCGATGTCAACTGAATGCATTCAAAAGGGATATTATGTCCCCCACAATCTGTGGATTGTCGTTTGTTCATCGATTGTAATTTCATAAATATCGGGATTGCTTAAGCTTTTCCACTCTAGAAAACCAATTCGATCGTCAAAGTATTTTAAAAGGAGTGTTAATAAATTTCCATGTGTAACAAGTAATGTTACTTGTTGTTCTTGTTGTAAAATATCTTGAATAAGCGATGCACCGCGGTCCATCGCCTGCTTTGTTGACTCTCCACCTGAAAAGGCAATATCTATATTTGTAAACGTATATTCTAGTTTTTGTAGCCAATCGTCTAATGGAGCATTGCTCAATATGCGCTCTGCTAATCTTTCGTCTTCTTTAATTGGCAAATTTGCGCGCAATGCAAATGGTGCAATAGATTGAATCGTTCGGGTAAAAGGGCTTGAAATAATGGACTCTATTTGCAAGTTCTTCTGCATAAGAACATCAGCAAGGAATTGCGCCTGTTCCTCGCCTGCAATTGTTAACGCTGCATTTCTCTCTTGTCCAGTAGCTGAGCAGTGACGTACAACAATAACCTTTTTCAAAATTCATCCCTCATTTGTTCAAGTTGACGATACATACTTCGACAAAAAGGAAAAAAAATCCTCTATACAAAAAAACTAAGCTCAAGTAGGCTTAGTTTTTTTCTGGTTCAATTGTCAGTTTGTCTTTCATTTTACGAATGAGAATGAAGGCGGCAACTGCACAAATAAAAGTAATTCCTTCTGCAACAAATATATTGATAACTTGTTTCTGATAAAGAGCTGCAAAGAAGTCTATAAATGCATGGAACAAGGCGGCATATATAACAAAAATATATTTCTTATGTTTAACGCCGTATAATACAAGCATTGAGAAGGCGATTTGTAAGACAAGAGCTAAGATTCTTTCTAAGCCACCAAGTAGGTAGAGATAGGAAGGAGTACTAAGTAATAAATCTTGCAATTGACTGAGTTGAGGGGCCTTTTCAATAAGTTTTGAAAAACTCCCATTGTTAATTGAAATAGCAAAGTATAGAGTTTGCAGACTAGCTAGCGCTCCAATTGAAATAGATTCAATTCCTCCGTGTCCAATTCCGTACGCTAAACCATCTTTATATTCCCGGAATTTCTTCAGTAAGTAGAAGAAGGCAATGAATCGCCCTGCTTCTTCAAAGATAGCGGCAGTGAGTCCACCGTATAGGGCATAAAGAAATGGATTTTTTAATAACTCAGATGTCGTAGGGTTCCCAAGCATAAATACGTGAAAAGGTGTTTCAAGGATTTGCGCAAATCCGATAAAGATAAGAACACCAATACCAACAACTCTCCAGTTTATATGATATTTTTTTCGAAAATAAATAAGCACGATAATGGGGACGAGAACCGAAATCGTCAGTTGCAAAATCATACTAGTAATTACCGCATTTGAAATCATATTTTTCACCACTTTCTAATGTATGTACTCTTATATAAATCTAAATTATACCCCTTTTTTAGGGGAGAGAGGAGATCCGACCATGCGTAGAAGTGGTCAGTGCCTTTTTTCGCCCCATGCCATATAAGAACAATAGGAGGAAATGAGTGGAGATCTTCTTTTGTTTTCATAGCCACGAATGATATGGTGGAAAAACAAAATGGATAAAAACAACATAACCCCTTCTTCTTAGATAGGAGAGAGCATCCATCTGTGCGTAGAAGCAGTCAGTACCTTTTTTCTTCATAGCCGAAACTTATATGCCAGCAAATCAAAATGGATTTATATATATTATACAGGGAATTAGGGGAATCGTTTACCTTAACAAAAATATAGGTATTAAAAAAGGATTTTTTCTGTTGACTCTCACGTTGCGTAATACTTTATTGTATGTATTAAGGGAGGCGAAATAATGACAATGAGAGTAAAAGAAGTAGCCGATTTAGTTGGTATTAGTGTGCGCACACTACATCATTACGATGAAATTGGGCTTTTAACCCCAGACGAAACGACAGAGTCCGGTTATCGTCTGTATTCCAATGAAAACTTAGAGCTATTACAGCAAATTTTATTTTTTAAAGAGCTTGGCTTCCCTTTAAAGAAGATTAAAGAAATTATCAATAGTCCTTCTTTTGACAGGCAAGAGGCGCTTACGTTGCACCGGAAAATGTTACTTGAAAAGCGCGCTCGACTAGATAAAGTGATTGCGACAATTGATAAGACGATTCTGCATACAAAAGGAGAGATTGAAATGACGAATAAAGAAAAATTTGAAGGATTTGATTTTAGTCATAACCCATATGAAGAGGAAGCACGTGCACGATGGGGAGACGAAGCTGTGGATAAGGCAAATAAAGCAGCTACTGGTATGTCTAAGGAAAAGCAAGAAGAGTTTAATAACATTTATAGAAATCTTGCTACACTTCGGCACGGTGCGCCTGATTCTAAAGAGGCGCAAGAAGCGATCCAAGTATGGTATGATTATTTGCAAAACTTTGGTCAATATTCATTAGAGGCGTTTAAAGGGTTAGGACAAATGTATGTCGATGATGAACGTTTTACAAAAAATATTGATCAGTTTGGAGAAGGATTAGCACAGTTTATGTGTGATGCAATGGCAATATACGCAGATAACCGTAAAAAATAAAAAGATGGGGTTGCCCTAAGTGGGCAGCCGCCATCTTTTTTATTTTTTAATCATGTCATTTAGTGTAGCATTTTGACTATTATTTAAATGCGGATTTTTGCTCATTTCGCGTTTTAACATATCAAGGCTTTGCTCATATTCCTTATTGTTTAATGTACCAGATTGCAGCCCTTGAATTTGTGTAATCAATTTTTGGTCTGTTGATACATATGCTTTATAATAGCGAGGAACGATGGACAGGGCCGTTTTATATACTTGATCTGCTACTAACGCAGGGTCTGAAGTATTTGGGCGGTATACAACAAATACTTCATCATCAGTTACAAGCGTAGCGGCATTTGTGACGTCAGGAAGTTGTACGGTCATGTTTGTAATCATTTCTGCTACTTTCTCACGGTTAATTGCGCCTACTTGCTTGTTAGATACCTCGTCTTTTTGTTTAGAGGAGTAGCCGACTCTCGTGAGCCTTGTGTTTGGATTTTCTGTATGATACATGTCGTTTTTATTGGAAACAAGAACACGGCTGCCTTCCTCACGTTCCATTTCTGCTTTATTTGCTGTTTGGCAACCTGCAAATAAGGAAAGGGTGAGAAGAGAGAGTATTATTTGTTTTTTCACGATGTATCACCTCCTTCTCCATAGCATTTACTACTTTTCAATTTTTTGTATTTGAAATTGTTGGTTGTTAGGCTTTGTGATACGATAAAAAGAAGAATGCTTAGAAAGGAAGTTAGTGATGGAGCAAAAGCAAGAGATTCATGCTACGGTGAACATTAATAATGTTCAGTACGAAGTAATTAAAGACTATCGTGACGGTTTTCGTGAAGAAGCATTTAAAGAGCGCTACGCAGAAATTTTAAATAAATATGATTATATCGTTGGTGACTGGGGATACGATCAACTCAGATTACGCGGATTTTTTGATGATAGTAATCAACGTGCGACATATGATACGAAAATTAGCACTTTATCGGAGTACTTATATGAGTACTGTAATTTTGGTTGTGCACACTTTGTATTACGAAAAGTGAAGAAGTAAAAAAACTCCTCTTACGTAGATGTAAGAGGAGTTTTTCTACAAGCAAATTGAAATAAGGTCACCTTCAGAAAGCATTGTATTTGGTTTCATTCTCTGTCCGTTTAACTGAATGTGTCCGTTCTTTATTCTGTCTACAATCAAAGTACGACTCCAATCTGAAATATATGTTGATAAAGCTTTGTCAATGCGATGGGAGCCAAGGACTGTTTCTAATACAATGGTTATTTCTGTAGTACCATTTTCTTTATATTGCATAATGGAAATGGTAGAGGTCATTTCGTTTTCATCTTTTTGAAATACATCAATCGTTTCCACATGATCAGAAAACGATTTATAAATGTGAAGTTTTTTATTCCACGTATGGCCTTTCGGGCATTTATAAATAGCAAAGCGGTAAATGTTCTTTCCATTTGCGTTATGCCTGCGAATATTTGTATCAATAAAAAGGGTGGTATGCCCGCAATTTTTACAATGTTTTTCGATTGTCGTTTCAAATTCATTTTCATATAAATTCCAAGAAAGTTGTACTTTCTGCATTTTCCTTCACCTCGTATATATTGGGTAAAGGAACGTAATACAGCTATTTGGATGTTTTGCAGTATGAATAGGGAAGAAATAGATAAAAATAAAAAGAGGTTCCCTTAAGAGGAACCTCCGTACAACATCATACTACAGATGCGTTACGTTCCTTTGTAATGGGAAATGAACAGACTACTCCCTTGATAAAGCGCATAGCTTTTTTGAGAGTAATGCTATTCAATTGCTGATCCATTACAAAGTAAATGTTGGCATACGTAGTAGACGTCCTTTCTTCCAAATAGATTTGCTTTTAAGTATAACACAAAAGATAGAAAATTCAAAATTTATTACATATATCAACTTAATTTTCCAACATATACCCATGTCGATTTCAAGCACCTAAGTCGCGGCTATGAAAACAAAAGAACATCTCCACTCGCTTTTTCCTTTTGTTCTCACTAGGCATGGGGCCAAAAAAGGCACTGACCGCTTCTATCCATCGCTGGACGCTCTCTTCCCACCTAAAAAATGGTTGTATGTCAGTTTTTCAATTTGTATTTATCCCGCACTAACGGGCAGTAATCCTCCCACCTCAAAATTCGGCGGGAGCAAAGAAGTTAGGTGGGAGATAAACTGCCCGTAAAGGCCCGATTGGTTCAACTAATAATCCGTGGGGGATAAAGCCCCCACGGATTAAAGTTTCACTTTATATAAGTTCGAATAAGAATGAGCGTAGTTCCTCTGCAATTTCTTCAGAGACAGAAAATGCGTGCTCTAAGTAGCCGGGTTCGTTTAAATCGTCGGTTCCAATGATTGCGAATTTGTTGCGCTGCATATCAAGGACGATTGTTTTACCGTAATGACGATCGGAATATAAAAGCGCTAAATCGTGGCGCTCATTTTCTCCCATAAAGCTAACGAAACGTGTTTTTGTATCGACTGTGTCGTCGTAAAGAAAGAAACGTTCTTCCATACACATGGCTCCTTTTTTAAATATCTAAGTTTAAGTGAGGCTTATGATCTAAATGGTGATGCGTTTTAATAAAGCGTACTGTTCTTGTTTTGTAACGCATAACGATAGAATATGTTTCTGCTAAATCTCCGCCAAGGAATTTTACACCATCTAATAACTCGCCAGCAGATACGCCTGTTGCTGAGAAGATTGCGTCATCACCAGATACTAAGTCATCTAACATAAGAAGTTGGCGAGGATCGTCTAATCCCATTTTACGGCAACGTGCTTCTTCTTCTTCATTCATTGGAATTAAGCGTGCTTGCATTTCGCCTTCAAGACATTTTAGTGCTGCTGCAGAGATAACGCCTTCTGGAGCGCCGCCAACACCAACGAATAAATCAATACCTGTTCCAGGAAGAGCTGTTGCGATTGACGCACCAACATCACCATCACCAAATAGTTTTACACGTGCGCCTTTTGCACGAACACGGTCAATAATATCTTGATGACGTTCACGTTCTTGGATGATAACCGTTAGGTCACGAATTTTTTTATTGTTTGCTTCTGCTACAATTTCAATTGTTTTTTCAATTGGATCATCTAAGCTAATTTTACCAGCTGCTTTTGGACCAACCGCGATTTTTTCCATGTACATATCCGGAGCGTGAAGAAGGTTTCCTTTATCTGCGATTGCGATAACTGCCATTGCGTTTGCAAGACCTTTTGCAACAATGTTTGTACCTTCTAGTGGGTCAACGGCAATATCAACTTCTGGACCGTTACCTGTTCCTAGTTCCTCACCAATATATAACATTGGTGCTTCATCAAGTTCTCCTTCACCAATTACAACAGTACCTGCCATGTTTACTGAATCAAACATATCGCGCATAGCTGTAGTTGCTGCATCATCTGCTTCGTTTTTCTTTCCGCGGCCCATCCATTGCGCGGATGCTAAGGCTGCTGCTTCTGTTACACGGACAATTTCTAATGCGAGTTCACGTTCCAAGGTGACATTCCTCCAATTTCAAAAATCATACAGTTATAACTATAACAAATAACGAGGAAAAGGTGAATTCGAAAAATTGTCGATTTTTTCAAGGGAAACGGTTACAATTGAAATATAAATGCTTTTATTTCTAGGTGGGTGACATTCATGTACTTTGTAGACAGAAAAAAAATAGAACAAATGTTAACATGTTTAGAACAAGCAGTAGATACATTTCAAGAGAAGCAGCAATATGAAACGCCTTTTGAATATTACGCATTAGAGCGTATGTCGCATCTTATCATGGATTGCATATTAGATGTTGGAAATGCAATGATAGATGGATTTATTATGCGTGATCCAGGAAGTTATGAAGATATTATTGATATTTTAATGGACGAAAAAGTCATAAGTGATGAAGAAGGAAAAGGAATTAAAGAGGTGATTCTTCTTCGTAAAATGCTTATGCAAGATTATATTCAAATGAACCATAAGGAATTATATACAACGATTCAAAGACAAATCGCTGTGGTACAGAAATACCCTGCGAATATTCGTCGTTATTTAGAAAAGGAATTAGGACCTGTATCTGCATTCGTAGCAGAATAAATGTAAGAAGATCCCCAATCACCTTTTGGGGATCTTCTACTTTTTATCATAGGTCAATAGGAAGAAGGGGTGAGCAATGGGGCAAGCTCGTACAACAAAGGAAGAGATTGTGCAGATCTTAAAAAGAAATGGTGAACAAACCGTTGGATCATTAGCTGAATCTTTAGAGATTACGGAGATGGCAGTACGTCGGCATTTAAGTAAGCTTGAGAAAGAAGAAGTTATTCAATCCAAAATGGTGCGCCAGCACGTTGGTAGACCAACATATGTATACGGCCTAAGTCAAAAAGGAGAAGATTTATTTCCAAAAGATTATAAGCAATTTGCTTTAGAGATGTTAGAGGACTTAGAGAAAATTGGTGATGAAACGCTTGTAAATGCTATCTTAAAGACCAGGACGAATCGGGTGGAGGAGCAATTACAACAACGAATCAGTCGTCAAGAAAATGTATGGCAGAAGCTTCGGGAAGTTGCCGTTATTCAAGAGAAAAATGGATATATGGTACAAGTGAAGCAGGAGGAAGAAAACTCATACATATTACAAAAACAAAATTGTCCATTAAAGGCTGTTGCTGAAAAATATCCACAGCTTTGTTTGGAGGAAGAAAATATGTATAAGCGATTGTTTTCTGATGGAAATGTGAAGGTATTATCAAATATGTGCGATGGTGATTGTCACTGTTCGTATCACATACAAGAGAAAAAATGAACGTTATGGGACGCTTTTAGAAGAAGCGTTTTTTTCTTTGGGAAAAGTGGTTAATATAAGAAGTGTATGAACGATAGGACAAAAGGAGAGGGACATAGATGTATAAAGGTTATTTAATCGACTTAGACGGTACAATGTATCGCGGTGAAGAACAAATTGAAGAAGCGAGTGATTTTGTAAAAGCCTTGCAGGAGCGCGATATTCCATATTTATTTGTAACAAATAATTCAACACGTAAACCAGAACAAGTTGCTGAGAAACTTGTTCGTTTCGATATTCCAGCTAAACTAGAGCAGGTATTTACAACGAGTATGGCAACAGCGAACTTTATTTATGAACGTAAACAAGATGCGTCTGTTTATATGATTGGTGAAGAAGGGTTGCATGATGCACTTGTGGAAAAAGGATTTAAGCTTGTGGATGAAAATCCTGACTTCGTTGTTGTTGGATTAGATCGCGAAATTACATATGAAAAGCTAGCGAAAGCTTGTCTTGCAGTGCGTAATGGCGCGACATTTATTTCAACAAATGGAGACATTGCTATTCCAACTGAGCGTGGTTTACTACCTGGGAACGGTTCACTAACATCTGTTGTTACAGTATCCACAGGTGTAGAACCAATCTTCATCGGCAAACCAGAATCCATTATTATGGAGCAAGCATTAAAAGTACTTGGCATGGCGAAAGAAGAAGCTTTAATGGTTGGGGATAACTATGATACTGACATTTTAGCGGGGATCAATGCAGGTATGCATACACTTCTTGTCCACACTGGAGTCACATCTGTGGAGAAGTTAACAGAATATGATGTGCAGCCAACATATGTTGTGCATAACTTAACGGAGTGGATTGAGAAGATGTGATAGGAGGCAGGTAATCTTTTAGATTGCCTGCTTTTTTAATATAGGAAATCCAATATATTTTATATTTGTATAAATGGTTACAATTAGTGATGGAAAATTTATAAAATTTCAAAAAAGATGATTTGTAAGAGAAATGTAGAATTTTATTAAAGAGTAAAACATGCTTAAAATCTAAAGAGGTGTAAAGTAACAATGAACTCTAACATTAAATTATCAGTACTAGAGATATTAGGGAATAGAAATTTTAGGGATGCAAAAGTAGTAGCAGGAAAATCTGGACTTTATAAAACTGTGAAATGGGTTCATATTATGGAAATAGATCAAATTGAACAGCTTTTAAATGGAAATGAATTGATTCTCTCTACAGGGATTGGATGGAAAGAAAATAAAGAGATGTTTCTTTCATTTTTTAAACAGCTTATAGATTCTAAGGCTGCTGGACTTTGTATTGAATTAGGAACATATATACCTAGCATTCCAGAAGAAATTATAGAATTAGCTAATCAACATGATTTTCCGTTAATTGCTTTTGATAATAAAGTGCGATTTGTTGACATTACACAAGATTTACATACTCTTTTAATAAAAAAACATTACCAGATGATTTCGGATTTGGAAGAGTACTCTCATCAGTTAAATCAGCTACTTCTTACATCGAATTCGGAGCAGAAAATCTTAAAGTTAATACATAATTATTTGAAAATGACAGTTCTTTTTATTCCAAATCAAGGTGAACCTCAAATTATATCCAAAAAAACATCAAAAGAACGGGATAAAATTCTTCAAATTTTGAAAGGGAAAAATATAAAAAGGCACATGAATATTGCCCATCAACCTATACAAGCTTTGAATCAGAAATTCGCCGATTTAATTATAATTTCCGAATCGGATTCAATTACAGAATTTGAATCACTTATTTTAGGCCGGAGTGCCACAGCGCTAGCACAAAATATGTTACGTGTATTATATGTTGAAGAACGGAGAAAGACGAAAGAAACGGAATGGATTCAAAAATGGTTAGAGGGATCACATAGTGAAGAACGAATATACAGGCACCTCTCTGATTTTGATTCTAGTCTTCAGCCAAATGGATGTGTTGTTTTGCTCTTTAAAATTGATCAGTTAGATGAAAAGAACTCAGAAATTACCCATTTAAAAATACTTTTCCGTTCCGTTTTTCAATCACATGGTTTCTTTCTTTTATCTACTATAAGGAAAAATCAAATGATTTTTATATTGTTAAACAAGCGAAAAAATCATGATTGGAGACCGAGAATAGAAGCGGGAATAAATGATATACAAAACCAATTGGTTGAGGATCAAAAGTTCGCCCAAATTAAATTTAGTATTGGAAAGTTTAGTGATCAGTTAAGTGATGTAAAGAAGAGTTATCACACGGCACAAGAGGCGTTGATCATTCAAGAGAAAATGCCAAAGGAATGCTTTAGTTACTTTTATGAAGATTTATATATTTTTCGGCTTATATCAATTGCAAACGAACAAGGAGTACTTGCCGATTTTATCTCTGATTATTTAGAGCCTGTACTGATTTATGATCAGCAAAACAATGGAAAGTTAATGGAAACATTAAAAGTCTATCTTAAATGCAATGGTTCTAAGCAAGAAACTGCAACTAGTTTATATATTGTTCGTCAGACCCTTTATCAACGACTCCAAAAGTTAAAAGAGCTATTAGGAAAAGATTTTATGAATCCTTATAAACGACAAGCGATAGAATTTGCCATTACTGCTCATGAGTATCTATTTGCTTCCAATTCGAGATAAAGTATGTTGAAACCATTATTTTATGGTTTCTTTTTTTATTGTAGACAATGTGTGTGTTTTACATTTGGTGTTACACAAAATGTAGCGAAATTTATGCTTATAAATTTACATATCGTCTACTGAATGCGCTTTCTTTTATTAATATAATGAACGTATAGGGTATTTATTTCAAAATAGGAGGGTTCACTATGGCAGTAACCCAAGATGTACAAACATTAAAAAACTATATTGGTGGACAGTGGATAGAATCCACAAGCAAACAAGTTGAAGAAATACCAAATCCAGCAACGGGAGAGGTTATTGCTCGTGTACCGCTTTCAAGTAGAGAAGATTTAGATAGAGCTGTTGTAGCCGCTAAAGAAGCATTCAAAACGTGGAGAAAGGTTGCTGTACCGCGGCGTGCTCGTATTCTATTTCGTTATCAACAGTTATTAGTTGAAAATTGGGAAGAGTTAGCTAGACTCATCACTTTAGAAAATGGAAAGAGTTATACAGAAGCTTACGGCGAAGTACAACGGGGAATTGAATGTGTTGAATTTGCTGCAGGTGCCCCAACTTTAATGATGGGAGAACAGCTTCCGGATATTGCTACGGGGGTTGAGTCAGGGATGTATCGTTATCCAATCGGAGTAATTGGAGGAATAACACCATTTAACTTTCCTATGATGGTTCCATGTTGGATGTTCCCACTCGCAATTGCATGTGGAAATACGTTTATATTAAAACCATCTGAAAGAACACCGTTGTTGGCGAATCGCTTAGCTGAACTGTTTAAAGAGGCAGGTCTTCCAGATGGCGTATTAAATATAGTACATGGTGCGCATGATGTTGTGAATGGCATTCTTGACAATGAGGATGTGAAGGCGGTATCCTTCGTTGGTTCTCAACCTGTAGCGGAGTATATATATAAAACAGCAGCGGCTAACGGCAAACGTGTACAAGCTCTTGCAGGAGCAAAAAACCATTCTATTGTTATGCCAGATGCTGATTTGGATAACGCTGTAAACAATATTATCGGTGCTGCATTTGGATCAGCAGGTGAACGTTGTATGGCAGCTTCAGTTGTCGTTGCAGTTGGAGATATTGCAGATGAGCTAATAAATAGGCTTAAGGTAGCGGCTGATGAAATTAAAATGGGAAATGGTATAGAGGAAGATGTGTTCCTCGGACCAGTCATTCGTAAGTCCCATAAAGAGCGTGCGATCCAGTATATTGAAATAGGTGAAAATGAAGGAGCTTCACTTATACGTGATGGAAGAAAAGATGCAGGAAATGAGCAAGGGTACTTTGTGGGACCTACGATTTTTGATAACGTACAACCAGAAATGAAAATTTGGCAAGACGAAATTTTTGCTCCTGTATTATCCATTGTTCGAGTAAAAAGCTTAGAGGAAGCAATTGAACTTACAAATAAATCTGAATTTGCAAATGGTGCGTGTTTGTATAGTGATAGCGCGAAAGCAATCCGTGAATTCCGTGAAGAAATTGATGCAGGGATGCTTGGAGTTAATCTTGGAGTACCGGCTCCGATGGCATTTTTCCCATTTTCAGGTTATAAGAAATCTTTTTATGGCGATCTACATGCAAATGGAAAAGATGGCGTAGAGTTTTATACTCGTAAGAAAATGCTTACTGCTCGTTATTAAACAAGTAAATTAAACTCATAACTAGATGGAATGGGGATGATGATTGTGCAAACAACGGAACAAATAAAGGATTTACAAAAAACGGATGAAAAGTACCTTTGGCATGCGATGAGAGGAGCGGCTCCTAACCCATCGAACTTAATCATCAAAAAAGCAGAAGGAGCATGGGTAACGGATATTGATGGAAATCGTTATTTGGATGGGATGTCCGGACTTTGGTGTGTGAATGTTGGATACGGCCGCAAGGAACTGGCGAAAGCAGCTTTTGAACAGCTTGAGGAAATGCCATACTTTCCGTTATCGCAAAGCCATATCCCAGCTATTAAATTAGCTGAAAAATTAAATGAATGGCTTGGGGATGAGTATGTTATTTTCTTCTCGAACAGCGGATCGGAAGCGAATGAAACTGCATTCAAAATTGCTCGTCAATATCACCAGCAAAAGGGAGATTATGGACGTTACAAGTTTATATCTCGCTATCGCGCTTACCATGGAAATTCAATGGGAGCTCTAGCGGCAACTGGTCAAGCGCAACGAAAGTATAAATACGAACCATTGGGCCAAGGTTTTCTTCATGTAGCACCGCCAGACATATATCGTAATCCAGATGATGTGAATACACTTGCAAGTGCGGAAGAGATCGATCGTGTTATGACATGGGAGTTAAGCCAAACGGTAGCTGGGGTCATTATGGAACCGATTATTACTGGAGGGGGAATTTTAATGCCTCCTGATGGATATATGACAAGAGTAAAAGAAATTTGTGAGAAACATGGTGCACTACTTATTTGTGATGAAGTTATTTGCGGATTTGGACGAACAGGAAAACCATTTGGATATATGCATTATGGCGTCAAGCCTGATATCATTACAATGGCGAAAGGTATCACAAGTGCATATCTTCCGCTATCGGCAACAGCAGTTAGAAGAGAGATTTACGAAGCTTATGCTGGAAGTGAAGAATATGATCGGTTCCGCCATGTAAATACGTTTGGAGGAAATCCTGCTGCTTGCGCATTAGCTTTAAAGAACTTAGAAATTATGGAAAATGAAAATCTTATCGAGCGTTCTAGAAAACTAGGTGAACGGTTATTACGTGAACTAGAGGATATAAAGGCGCATCCTAATGTAGGAGATGTTCGCGGGAAAGGGCTTCTTTTAGGTATTGAACTAGTGGAAGATAAGCAAACGAAAGAACCGATTGCCGTTGAGAAGATAAATAAAGTTATGGGCATCTGTAAAGAAAAAGGTCTCCTTATTGGTAAAAATGGTGACACAGTTGCGGGATATAATAATATTTTACAACTTTCTCCACCATTAAGTATTACAGAGGATGACTTTTCCTTTATTGTCAAAACTATAAAGGAAGCTATAATTCAGTTATAATATTACAAAATGAAGCAGCGATTCAATGAAAATAACTGAAAAATATATATTTGTGTTTATGCGACAAACGCTATACAGGAGATAAAGATCTGTCAAAGCTAGGTTTGTCGGGATTGGTAATCAGTGGAGAGGGAGTCTCCACTGATTCAGGTTTCAATATATACTTTGCTGTGTTAATATTTTTTTGGTTATAATTAATTGAATATTTAGTTAATATTTTTAGTTTTTTAATTTGTTTATATTTCAATTAGCTTTGATATATACAATGTTTATACTGTCGATGAATATCTAAGTATACCTTCTATAACAAATAATTCGGGAATATTTTTTGATATTGAAAAAATCGAATCAGTTAACTTGGAAGAAAAATAGTATGTAACAAAGGGGCGTGAAATATTGAACCATAACGAGAGTCACTTAAAAAAGGATTTGAAAATTCGTCATATTACTATGATTTCTATCGGAGGAGTTATAGGGGCAGGGTTATTTATGGGAAGCGGTGCGGTTATTCATTCTGCCGGGCCTGGTTCTATCATATCTTATGCACTTGCTGGACTGCTTGTTGTTTTTGTTATGAGAATGCTAGGAGAAATGGCTTCCAGCAATCCGACTAGTGGTTCTTTTTCTACTTATGCACGTGAAGCGATTGGGCCATGGGCTGGGTATACTATAGGTTGGTTATATTGGTTCTTTTGGGTTATTGTTATTGCTATTGAAGCAACAGCGGGAGCGGCCAATATTCAATATTGGTTTCCGGATATTCCAGCCTGGCTTTTGAGTCTAATATTAACGGTGTTATTAACCCTCACTAATATTTATTCTGTCAAATCATTCGGTGAATTTGAGTATTGGTTTTCACTTATTAAAGTTGTAGCCATTATTTTATTTCTTGGACTTGGCCTTTCTGTTATTTTCGGGCTAGTGCCAGGAGTTGAAGCGCCAGGACTCTCTAATTTGACCGGTCAAGGCGGATTTATGCCAAATGGTATCAGTACGATCCTTTTGGGGATTACAGTCGTGATTTTTTCTTTTATGGGTACTGAGATTGTAGCTATGGCTGCGGGTGAATCGGCTGAGCCGTCAAAAGCAGTTCGAATTGCTACTAACAGTGTCATTTGGCGAATTCTTGTATTCTTTATTGGTTCGATTGCGGTTGTTGTTACATTGCTCCCATGGAATTCCGCTAATCTTTTAAAAAGTCCATTTGTCGCTGTTCTTGAACATGTAGGGATACCAGCAGCAGCTCAAATCATGAATCTTATCGTATTAACCGCTGTCCTTTCTTGTTTGAATTCTGGATTATACACGAACTCACGTATGTTATATGGAATGGCTAAAACAGGAGATGCGCCAAAAGTATTCTTAAAGTTAAATAAAAATGGTGTACCGGTTCATGCTGTTTTATTTGGAACGTTTTTTGCCTATATAGGTGTAATCTTTAATTACATTTCTCCAGATAAAGTGTTCTTATTTTTAGTTAATGCTTCAGGAGGAATTGCATTATTGGTTTATCTCGTCATCGCCTTTTCACATTTACGGATGCGCAAAAAGGTAGAACGTAAAAATCCTGAATTACTTAAGGTTAAAATGTGGTTATTTCCTTATCTGACCTATGTGACGATACTAGGGATTGTTGCTATTTTAGTTGCTATGGCGTTTATTGAATCCATGCGTTCCCAATTAGCGCTTACTATGCTCATTGCTATTATGGTTGTAGGTTCATATTTTCTTTTCAACAAAAACAAAGTAAGTGAAACAGAAATAGATGCTAGCGAAATAAAAAATTCTGAAACAATTAACACATAATTATCGTTTATTATATACCGATTGAAAATAAGAGGAGAGAACGAGTGTAGGTAACCTTTTATTTTTTTATAGTAGCGACTCATGTGTTGGAAAATAAAAACGGATTTGCATGGAAATAGAAAAGGAGAAGGATATGGATCATACAATTAAATTTAACCTCGGAATATCCCTCGTCATTATTCTGTTTTTCTTGTTCGTACTAGCTATATGTGGATGTTAAAACGACACTCATTGTGAGTGTCGTTTTTATTTAAAAACTATATTTGCACTAGCAAACGATTTACAACTTCTTTTACTTCTTCAAGATACTCTTTACGTACGTTATCATCTACAGAAGGGACACTCGTATAGAATGTGTGCTCTAACGTTTCGATTCCTGTAAATTCAAAAATACCAGCATCAGTCGTTTTCTTCATTGCATCAAACATACCGCTTGCTGTATAAGCATCTTTTGAATTCCCCATTGTGGATAATAATAATCCCTTTTTACCACTTAATAATTTTTCGATACCATTTTCACCGTAAGCATAGGCGAAGCCGTGGCTAAACACGCGGTCAACATATCCTTTTAAGATCGCTGGAAGTCCTGCCCACCAAACTGGATAAATAAATGTGATGCTGTCAGCCCAAGTAATATGTTCTTGTTCTTCTTGAATATCCTCTGGTGTATTACCTTGAGAAAATGAGACGAAATCAGAGGACCCTAATATCGGATTGAAGTTTAATTCATATAAATCGCGAACGCGTACTTCATGCCCTTTTTCTTCTAATTCCCCTTTTACAGTTTCTAAAATCGCATGATTGAAGCTCTGTGGATTTGGATGTGCATAAACGATTACATGTTTCATCTTTGTTCCTCCTATTTGTGGATATGTTGATAGTTTGTTCAAATTTTTTAATAAATTATTCGTGTAACCATTATGGTTACCTTATTGTTTAGAGTCAAACGATTTATCTTCTATAATCCAAAAATTAGTATATATTACAAAAAAATACATAATAGTAGGGGTTTCGAGTTCTAACTAAAATATATAGATAGAAAAATAGAAAAAGAAGGGGATATGAAATGAATACCATTGAAATTGAAGGTTTAGAAAAATCTTTTGAGATTGGCGATAGTAAAGTAAAGATATTAAAGGGAATTCATCTTAAAATTCAAAAAGGTGATTTCGTTTGCATTATGGGAGCGAGTGGGTCGGGGAAAACAACTCTTTTACAGTTGCTTGGAGGTTTGGATATTCCAACGGCGGGAAGCATTCGAGTAGATGGTACAGAAATTTCATCATTAAAAGAAAAAGAACTCGCGTTGTTTCGGAGACATCAAATCGGTTTTATTTTTCAGCAGTTTAATTTAATACCTGTATTTAATGCAGAAGAAAATGTCGGATTACCGTTATTACTAGATAATGTCCCGCAGAAGAAAGCTACTACAGCATCAAATCGGTTATTAGAGCTTGTTGGTTTAAAAGGAAAGGAAAAACATTTACCATCGCAATTATCAGGTGGTCAGCAGCAAAGGGTTGCGATTGCGAGGGCATTTGCGAATGAACCAGCGATTATATTAGCAGATGAGCCAACAGGGGCATTAGATTCTGAAAATAGCAAAAATATCATTGCAGCTCTTCGGAATGCTTGTGATGAATTAGGACAAACAGCTGTTGTTGTAACGCATGATCCATTTGTAGCTGCTCATGCAGATAAAGTTATTTTCTTATTAGATGGTGAAGTTATCCATGAACATATAGAAAGTAAGGGGTGGAAATTCCGCCATATGCCGCAGCAAGTTAAGCAGATTCAAGAGATTATGAATAAGCACTTTAAGGTAGGTGATAAGAGCGATGTTTTGGATAATTAAATATGCGGCCAAGTCTATTAGACAGAATTGGCTAAGGAACATGTTAATCGCTCTTGGCGCTGCACTAGGTGTTATGTTAGCAACGATGCTTCTACTTGGGAACCAATCTGTAGAACAAAGTGTTAAAGAGCAAGTTGTAAGTCGCTACGGGGATTATAATTTGCAATTTGGTTATATAAAAAATGATATGTACTTAAAAGATGAAAATTTAAAAGAGCTGAATGGTCTTGAAAGTGTAGAAAAAATATCAAAAGTGCTTATTCCTTATCCTTTACCAAATCATAAAGAGCTTTCTGGCAAACCATCGTATTGGGGAGTTGAACAAGATTCACCTGATATGCGTGCTTATAAAATTGTAGAAGGGCGATACCCGAAAGAAGGAGCGGAGGTAGCACTTACAAAAGGGTATACAGATAGAGAAAATATAAAAGTTGGAGATATGGTTCGCCTACCTTTCCCACCACATGGTGAAAAAAATGTTAAGGTTGTAGGGATTTTGAATCCACCATTGATGGCAGCAATGGGACATAGCGCATATTTTCCGATTACTTGGATGCAAAAGGAATTAAATTTACAAAATCAATTTAATCTTGTTCAAGTAAAAACATCGGATGTTAATGTAAAGACAATGATTGCTAATGATGCCAATAAGAAATTAGAAAATATCAAAATAGATCAGCGTACATATGTAGATAAAGCATTTGAAAGATTAAATGTGATGAAGCCATTAATCTTTAGCTTAGGCGGGATTGCTTTATTTGTTGTAGCGCTTTTAATTATGGGAAGTTTCTTCTTATCTGTAAGGAGTCGTTTTAAGCAATGGGCGTTATTACGTGCACTTGGTAGTAATCCAAACCAGGTCATTCTTGTTGTTTTATTAGAAGCGTTATGTATTGGAGCGATTGGTTCATTGGCAGGAGTTGTTCTTGGTGCTGGTACACATCAGCTTGCGGCTTCTGTTATTAACAAGTGGATGAATGTAGAAAGTACAGGTCAAGAAGCGTTTTCTATTTCAGGTGAGATTTTACTCATTACATTTTTATTAGGAATTGTCATGTCTGTAGTAGGTGCGATCATACCAGCATTTATGGTAAGAAAAATCCCTCCTGTTGAAGCATTAAGACCAGGAATTCCAAGTAATCAAAAGAAAGAACAGAAATGGAGCGTTTTCAGTCTCGTTATTTTAATAGTGGGTGCTGGAATTGGTTTAAGTGGTGGATTTACTGAAGAATATATTGGTTTTAATCCAAGTGCGATAGGAGCGCTGTTATTTGCAGTAGGTTTGTTGTTTGCAATTCCGTTATGTATTCGTGTTATTACGCCAGTTATTGCAAAACCATTTCAAATGATATTTCGCATTGAGACAACGATTAGTGGTAGAAATGTAATTCGTTATCGTAAAAAGGCAGCTGTGTCAGTCGCGATTCTAGCATTTGGATTTATGTTATCGCTAGTTGGAACGATGTATGTGAATGCGATGTATGAAGGAACGAAACAAGGATTACAAAAGAATTTACCAGCAGATTTAGTCATTCGTGTTCCAATGCAATCACAAGGGATTGAAAGTCTACCGTTTCATTGGTTAGAAAAGATACAAAAGGTTGAAGGAGTAAAAGAAATTGTCGGAGCAGCCCCTGACTTCACATCTAAACTTGTAAATTATGACTTTAAAAAGGCAAATCAAGAATGGTACGAGTTTATGAGGAAAAATAAGTATGATTATGAAGCAATGGAAGTTGTAGGTACTAATATTACTTCATTTCAGAAAGTAACACAGATGAAAGTTATTTCTGGACAAAGCTTGAGTACGCCACTAAGAAATGGTGAAGGAGTCATTACAAAAGATACAGCAAAAAATTTAGGGGTTAAATTACATGACACAATCGAAGTACAGGGAAAAGGGAAAGAAAAACAGCAAATTCAAGTTGTTTCTATTATAGAGAAAGACTTACGACTTCGAGGTTCTTACGTTTTTGTAAATGAAGAATGGGCACGGAATATGTTTAGTATAAAAGGCTATGAATCGATTCAAATTATGACAGACTCTAAGGTACCTTTTGAAACAATTAAGAAGAAAGTAATACAGATAACAAAAGGGAAAGAGAATGTCGAGGTTATAAATAGTACCGATTTGTTAAAAGAGCAAGAGCAGCTCTTATCTCAAATGGTTATGTTAATTCGTTTATTGGTAGTAATCATCTTCATTATTTCAGGTATTGGAGGCGGAGTGATTTTCAGTTATATTGTATTATCAAGTTTAGAATTAACAGTTATTACAATTCCATATAATCAAGTGCTATTACTGGCAATAGCAAGTGTTATACTCGGAACAAGTGCATCTATGATTGCTTCATTCCAGTTAAGAAGATTTAAACTAAGTGACACGCTTAAAGAATTATCAGCGTAAGAAAGACAGCTTTTACAGCGGTCTTTCTTAGTATGTTTATAATAAAACTCGTTTCTCCTTTGCTTCTTTTATCCACGTCGGAAGTTCATTCAATAAAGTGAAACTTTAATCAGTGGGGGGTTTCCTCATCCCCCACTGATTATTAGTTGAACCAATCGGGCCTTTAGTACGGGATAAATTGTTATACAACGTTTCATCTGTTGTTTTTTCGATATCGCGAATGTAGAAAAAGTTTTCTAATTTTGTAGCTTAAAAATTTACAAACTTTTCAAAAATAGAAGGTGAATTTCGGGATTTATGTAGAACTTTGTTAGTAAGTAGTTTTAGAAAGGAAGAAGAGAGATGGATATACACAAACTAACAGGGGCAGAAGCAAAAGAAATCAATACGTGGCAGTATGAGGAACCGTATTCGTTATACAGCTTTTCGGGAAGTAAAGAGGGAATAGAAGAACTATTAGATGGAACATACTATGGCTGCTGTAACGAGCATAGAGAACTAATTGGCTACTTTTGTTTTGGAGAAAATGCACAAGTTCCAGGAGGAAGGGCTGCAAAGTTATACGTAGGAGAAGATACTGTGGATATTGGACTTGGTATGAAGCCAGGGCTAACAGGGAAAGGGATGGGGAAGTCTTTTTTTCAAGTTGGCCTCCAATTTGCTTTGAAAGAGTTTCAGCCGAAAAGAATCCGTTTAAGTGTTGCTACTTTTAATAAAAGGGCGATTGCATTGTATGAGAATGTTGGGTTTCGAAAGAATATTTCGTTTATGAGCAGGGGAAGAGAGTTCCTGCTCATGGAGTATGATTTAGGTGAATATCGTTTTTAACAATTTTTTATGGCCCTGTCCAAATTAAGCGTATAACATAACCGAAAAAAATAATGTAAGAGAGTATCGCGAAAGAGCATGTTCCTCTTATTACACGAACCAATCCTTTTTCTCCAATGAGTGCTAAAAGGATAGATAAGATACTACTTATAATAATGGTGGCTTCTAGTGAAGGGGTAAGGCGCCATGACCATGAGAGACATAGAAAGAATGTGGTGGAGGCAACCAGCGCGAAAAGTAGAGAAAGCCAAGAGAAGATTTGTTTTTTAGACATCAGGACACACTCCTTTTTAATATTCGAACTTACATAAATTGTATGGTTAATTGCAATTTATGTAAACAAAAGAACCCACCTCTTTACACAAAGAGATGGGTTCTTTTGTTTACGGTTTTACCTCATTCTGCATGCTCAGCGCGATGAGCCAAGCGACTAGATGCAGCGGCAGCGATTGCGCCCACAATATCATCAAGGAATGTATGGACTTTTCCAGATGATTTATCATTTAAGTATTCTAAAATACCTGGTTTTAATTTATCGATGTATCCAAAGTTTGTGAAACCGATAGAGCCATACACGTTTACAATTGAAAGTGCGATTACTTCATCGACTCCATATAAGCCTTCATCGCGTTTTACGATATCTTGTAATGGTTTGCTTAACATTCCTTTTTCAGCAAGGACGTCTAATTCAATTCCTGTAATGAGTGCATTTTGTACTTCGCGTTTGGATAATACACGTTCTACATTGTAACGACATTCGGACATCTCTAATTTTGAATGGTATTTCTTTTGAAGAAAATGAACAAGTTCCGCAATATCATCGATTGTTACACCACGCTCTTGTAGTAGTTGTAATGCTCTTTCTTGTAGTTGATTTGATTTTTTCATGTTATCACCTTTTTTTCTTTTTATTATTTGTATACGTTTTGTTGCTTTATCATGTGCATAGGAATGAAAGGCGAGCACAAGCTCATATATATAAAGAAAAACCATAGGTGGCGACTATGATGATTCAGCATATTTATGAGCATTATCAAATGCATGTCAAAGAATTAATCCCCCTTGGCCCCTATAAAAGCTTTTGGATTCGCAATAAAATTTATGTACTTCTTCCGATTGGGAATATGGAGGAAGATGTACTCGTTGAAATGAAAAAATTAAGCGATTATATGAACCAGCAAGGGGATATTACTGTAGCGACTTTTGTTCCGACAGTGCACGGTTACTATGTAAGTGAGATAGAAGAAAAAAATTACTGTTTATTAAAAGGTATGCGTTTGCTCGATCGACATGCTACTTCGTTAGGTAGCGAGCTTTCTTTATTCCATAAACGAGGCGCCTTTTTTCCTGAAGAAATAGAACAATTAAGTCGCATCGGTGAATGGAAGGCATTATGGGAAAAAAGGCTGGATCAATTAGAGCGATTTTGGCAATCAAAACTGATGAATCAGCCGTCAGATGTATTTGATCAACTATTTATGGAGTCTTTTCCATATTATTTAGGTATTGCTGAAAATGCCATTCAATATGTCGTTGATACAGAAATAGATGATACACCTCAGCTTGCTGATGCGGCAACGATCTGCCAAGAACGTTTCACCCCTTTATTATGGCAACAAACGAATAAATTAAAAATTCCCATCGATTGGGTATATGATCATCCAAGTAGAGATTTGGCAGAATGGATTCGCTATGTATCGATGGAAAAGAAGAAAGGCTGGGAACAAACAATTTTTCAGTTTGTAACAGATTATGAGAAAAATTATCCGCTTTCTTCTTTTGGGTGGCGTCTCTTATTTGCGCGTCTTCTCTTTCCGCTTCGCTACTTTGAAACGGTAGAACAATACTATTTGACGGAAAATGAAGAACAAAGAAGTATGTACCGAGATCACTTAGAAGATATTTTACACGATGTGAACCGTTCAGAGCAATTTATGAAGCATTTTTATGAACTCCTACGTTTGCCTGTCGATAAGCTTGGGATTCGAAAATTGGATTGGTTGTCTTAATAGAAATTTATAAAAAAGAGACCAATGTTGGTCTCTTTTTTATAAATATTTAGTGAAAGCGATTCTAAACGAGCCGCTTCCGCTTTTAAATTAAAATACTTGTTCTACTTCGATAACGCCTGGTACTTCTTCAAGTAGTGCGCGTTCGATACCAGCTTTTAGTGTGATTGTAGAACTTGGGCAGCTACCGCATGCACCCATAAGGCGTAGCTTTACAATACCTTCTTCAATATCTACTAACTCAACGTCACCGCCATCACGAAGTAAGAACGGGCGTAATTTATCTAATACTTCTAGTACTTGTTCTTGCATATTTGGGTTTTCCATTTTTATCGACTCCTTTCATCCATTTTATTATAATCAAGATACAGGGGAAAATCTATTTTTTCTGTTCCTGTTTTATTGTCAAAATTTTGTATCATGTTTACAACGTGTTTTTTCAGTATAGGGGACAAGAATTAAACTTGTAAAGAGATGTGCTTATAAGGTAAGTCATCAAGGTGTACTGTTAGAACAGAGAAGTGGGGGAGAAATAATGGTTAATGTTCAAGTATATGGGGCAAAAGTAATTTGTGCGAGCTGCGTTGGAATGCCGTCTTCAACGGAAACATTTGAATGGCTACAAGCGGCAATTGGTCGCAAATATGAAGGACAAGATGATAAATTCAAGTTTGAATACATTGATATTCAAGAAGAGCAAGAAGATGCTGAGAAGCAAGCTTTTGCAGAGCGTGTAATTGAAGAGGATTTATTTTATCCAGTTGTGCTTGTAAACGGTGAAATCGTTGGAGAAGGAAATCCTCGTTTGAAGGACGTATATGCAGAAATTGAGAAATATTTATAATATAGAAGCCTTTGTGATTGCAAGGGCTTTTCTTATATATTTATATGGAAAAAATAGTTATTAAAGGTAATTTTACTAAGGGGGATGGATGTGGAGGGTATAGTGAAACAAGAATTACCAAAAGAAGTAAAGGACCTAATGGATCAATATGTGAATGGACTGCAAGACATATTTTTTAATGAACAATTGGTAGGGGTATATGTATACGGTTCAATCGCTCTAGGGGCATTCCAGTTTGGTACGAGTGATGTTGATTTTGTAACGGTAACGAGAGAGACAGTCAGTGAATTTGAGAAGGTGCAAATAAGTGACTTACATAAAAGATTGAGTAAAAGTAAGCTGGGAGAACGGATGGACGGTATGTATATCTCGTTTGCTGATTTAGGGAAGCGAAACCAAGAGATACCGCAGTATGTCTATTGTACTGACGGGAAAGTTAACGTAGGTCACTGGGATGTGAATGATGTGACATGGTGGACGCTGAAGAACCGTGGAATTACTGTGACTGGAGAAGAAGCAAGTGAACTTCCGTTTGAGGTCCCATGGAGTAAGGTTGTAGAAACAATGAAATATAACGTAGAGCAGTACTGGAGTGAAAAGGCGTCAAAACCATACTTGTTTCTAATCGAAGAATGGGTAGAATCAGCTGTTGTCACAATGGGCCGTATTTTGTATACGTTAGAGCATGAAACGATTGTTTCGAAGGATGAAGGGTTACAATATATGATGGAATCGTCCTCTGGAAAATGGATGCCTTTGTTACAAGAGGTAGAGCGGATACGTCATAATAAGGCGATGAAACGAACGATTTCCATTTGGAAACGGGCAGATATGACGAAGAAGTATTTGCTTAGTGGGATAGAGGAGTGCCGGAGGAAGTGGGAGGCTTAGTTTATGCAAAATTTATTAAAGAGATAAAATATTAAGACCTCTGTAGTTACTACATACTACAGAGGTTGGTTTGTAGATAAAGGTTCTTAACGTACACACTACTTAGCTACTCACTATTACGCTGTGGAAATATCCTCGTCTTTACGTACTTCAAAAAACTCATTTTTGCACAGGTATTTAAAAATCCTTTGTGTAACTTGCTCTTCTTGATCTAATAAGAAACGATGATCAAAAGCATAGAAGGATTGTCCTTTTATTAATTTAACATAATACATTATGCATACCTCCGTTATTGAACGATACAAATTAAAGATTTATTACTATAATATCCATAAAATGGATTTAGATACATGGAATGCGAATCAAGGATTTTGGTAGTGAAAGTTGTAAGTGATTAACAGATAAGGCATGCTGTTGATTAGAGATGTTTAGTTAGTAATAAAAAAGAGTTCACCTGATA
>NZ_JABUAE010000025.1 GCF_013314535.1 Bacillus sp. Xin1
CATATTCAACGGGCTTATTCAGAAAGCGAGAGAACCATAAAAAACGTTATCCTTTCAAGTATTTTACTGAAAGAATAACGTTTTTTTCATTTTGGGGTAGTTGCTTTTCTTAGCTTGATTGTGATGGGGTACCGCCAGCATTTTGGAAAAATACCACGCTAAGCAAAAAATACTATAAGCTGCCCATATGGACAGCTCATTTACATAATTATCGTTAGCGGAATTCATTTTAAAATTCTATTTGTGGACCTTTTCTTTGTTCTTGCGAATAAACCACCATACCAAAGCTAGAAGTAGTATGATAAGCGGTATTCCCTGAATAAAGAGAAATCCTTTCCAAAAATCAAGTCTAGTACTGTCTGGAGAAGCTGTTGCCATCACACCTATAAAAAGTGCCAATGGACTTGCAAGTATATTTATCCCTAAACCGACCATTACGAATGATAGATTTTTATCCCTAATTTTTCGTGACCCAGCCATAATAAACATAAATATTGCAATACCTAGTATAAGAAACAGTATCCCATAATAAAACACCATATATAACATATTATCCCTCCATGATTTTAATTGTACCATCAGCAAGGACAATTTTATGCAAATTTGGATGAATAGGATATTCATGTAAATTTAACATAACGTTCCATTATAGGTAGTATCTAAAAAAATCTCACTTCTTATCTTTTTTCAGATAAGAAGTGAGATTTTTTGTTTTGGGAGTGTTTACTTTTCTTAAGTTGATGGGCATGGTGCTACCCTATAAAAGAATAATTCAGTAGAATATATGTAGAGCGTATTTTGATCAAACTTTTTTTCAAAGCAACATTTACTACTACAAGCAAATACATTGTAGTAGTAAATGAGGTCATTTGTAGTACAACAAAAGGATAGAACAAGCAGAATTCCTCTGTTTGTATCTATCCTCTTCTTTTTGTCTATATAATGTTGCACATTATATAATTATTCTTAGTATACCTATCCCAAGCACCTATCTCTTGATTCTAAATAAAATAATATGCCAAGTTCTTTTTTTGTACATGAATTAGATTTATAACATTTGCTGTGCTAACTCAATTAGTTGTTTTCTTGACTTGATGATCTTTTCCCCATTCACACATTTCATTCATAATTTGTATTAAAGATTTTCCGTATTCACTTATTGTGTACTCGACCCTTGGTGGAACTTCTTGATATACAGTTCGATGGATAATCCCATCAGCTTCAAGCTGCCGTAATTGTTGCGTCAACACTTTTTGTGTAATGTCAGGGATGGCACGTTTCAGTTCGTGAGTCCGTTTCTTATCCTCCATAAGAATGCATAAAATACTACTCTTCCATTTTCCACCGATGACTTCAAGGGTAGTAGTGATAGGGAAGTTATGATTCTGATTCATCTTCATATTACACCTCCATAGGTACTTTGAGGTTCCTATAGTACCTGAAAGTACGTACTTTTCAATTATATGTAACTAATACATACTAATACTAAAGGATTTCATTTTTTATAAGGGGGAAAAAATTTATGAAAACACTTGTAATTGTAGCACATCCAAATATTGACGAGTCACGGATTAATAAAAGATGGAAAGAAGAATTAGAGAAATATTCGAATGAGATAACAGTACATGAATTGTATAAAGTAGCTCCTAATTGGGAGTTCGATGTTGAGCATGAACAAAGGCTATTATTAGAACACGATCGTTACATATTTCAATTTCCGTTCTATTGGTATAGTTCACCACCATTATTAAAAAAGTGGTTTGATGATGTGTTAACGTACGGTTTTGCGTATGGTTCTACAGGAGATAAAGTACGTAATAAAGAATTTGGTTTGGCGATTTCTATAGGTGGATTAGAAACTCAGTATAAAGATGGGTTTACAATGAAAGAATTAACAAAGCCATTCCAAGCGACTTGTCTATATACGGGGATGAAATTCATACAAACATTTATGTTGTATGGAGCAGAGTACGAACTAAAAGATGAAGATATCGAAAGAAGTGCAGCTGATTATGTTAAATATATTATGAATAAAAGTAATCTTTATATATGATTTAAAAATATCCCGATCTTAATTCAATAAAGTTTCTATTTTGGGGTCAATGCGGATTTAAAAAGTTAAGAAAATAAGCATAGAAAAAACCTAATTTCACGCTACAATGACGGGAAATTAGGTTTTTTTGTTGGGATTATATTGATTTACTAAATTTTGTAATTCTATTAAAATGATAAAGAAAATTCTAGTGATACATAATATTTCTTCGGAAATAGAATGTAGAGAATTGAATATAAAGGAAGAGATAAAAAATGACATGCCCATTGTTACAAGTAGAGACGGAAAGACTTATCGTACGTCCTTTTCAGGAAGCCGATTATGCAAGTTGGTATGAAGGATTTAATAATCGCTTACCATCTCAGTATAAATACGATGATGGTTATCAAGATATAGCGTATTCAACAAAAGAATGGTTTGCTAAATGGATACGTGGCTTTGATGAATCAGCAAAACGGGATGAAATGTATGTGTTAGGAGTGTTTCGTAAAGAAGATGGTGCGAATGTTGGTAAAGTTGAGCTTATTACAATTTTACGCATGGACTATCAATGGGCGATGATGGGATATTCGATTCATAATCAGTATTGGAAAATGGGCTATGGCGTAGAAAGTGTACGGGCCACTATGGATTTATTCTTTGAGCGTCTTAATTTCCACCGCATTGAGCTGCATATAAATGTTGATAATGAGCCATCGATTCGTCTCGCTGAAAGAGTAGGGTTTGATTTTGAATGCACGAGAAAAGCATTTTCTTTTGAAAATGATGAGTGGACTGATTTTCTTATTTATTATAAAAATCAGATGGGTGAATAAAGGAATTTGTAAAGTCATATAGAATGGAGGGATAAATTTGGAAGAACAATTTATAGAGACAAGTGGGGGCCACTTATGGACAGCGAAGCAAGGACAAGGAATTCCTGTCTTACTCGTAAGTGGTGGGCCAGGCTGTTCTGATTATTTAGAACCAGTCGCAAGTTTAATAGACGACATATGCGAAGTGATTCGATTCGACCCTAGAGGATGTGGGCGTTCTGAATTTGGTGGTATAGGATACGGTGTGAAAAAATGTATAGAAGATATGGAAAGAATACGAGAACATTACAAAATTGAGAAGTGGATCGTTATGGGGCATTCGTGGGGAGCTGATTTAGCTCTTGCGTATGCAATATTACAGCCCAATTCATTGTTAGGACTTGTCTCCATTTCAGGAACCGGTATTCAAAATGATCGAGATTGGAAACGTGCATATGAAGAGGGGGTGAAAGGAAAACGGGAGACTTGTCCAGATTCGGTGTATTCTTACAATAAGGAAGTGCACCGTTCTTTAATGAGTTCTTGGCGACATTTTATTAAACAACCAAATGTATTAAAAGAGATTTCACAAATTCACATACCAACTCTATTTATATATGGGCAGAAGGATATACGACCATCTTGGCCTATTTTACAAATAGCATCTCTTATAAATGGAGCTAAAGCTACTGAAATAGTAGAAGCTGAACACTATATTTGGATGCAAAATGAAAGTAGACTTAGAGAAGAGTTGCGAAAGTATGTAAGCGAATCCTTTTAGGAGTGAATGAAATGTACAATCTTACAACTGTTCAAAACATATTTGGTCCTTCGAAAAAAATATTAAATGGTTTACCACATGCAATGACGATTGAAGAAACGGAAGAAGATTCGCTGTATGATCCTCAAAATTATAAAGAACAGATAAAAAGATTTGTAGAGGTTTGTTTAAGTTGGAATGTAAAGAGAGCGAGCATTTTACTAGATAAAAGTTTCAACAGTTATACTACCAGTGCAAAAGTGTTATGTGAATTTAACTTTCAACTTTACGCAGCAAAAATCGAGGTATTTCGTAACCTTTCGGACACCGTAACGCCAGAAAAACAGTATAGTTTTCGCTCTATAGACGAAGGGGGATTGTCTGAAGATGAATTTAAATCACTTTGGGAGCGATGTATGTCAGGTTCAGATAATCAATCATCCATTCTTAATATAAATGAACATTTTTACGCGATACAAGCAGAATTAGGCGAGGGATGGGAAAAATCATGTATTGCTTTTTATGAAAGAAATCAACCAGTCGGAATATCCATTCCTCATATTGAACCAGGTACGAAGGAGGAAGGACGATTATTTTATTTCGGCCTCTTGCCGAAGGAACGCGGGAAAGGAATGAGTACTCATATTCACCGTCAATCTTTACATATATTAAGGGGAATGGGAGCTACTTATTATATAGGAAGTACCCATGCAGCAAATAAAAAAATGCAAAAAGTGTTTTTGAAAAATGGTTGTTCTATAAGGACTGAAACGGAATTATATTGTAAAATTTTTGAATGAATGTAGGGGATGGGAAAATGAAGGGAATAAAGGTTTTTCATTATGATGCATTTAGTAATAAACCGGATATGGGAAATCCAGCTGGACTTGTAATAGATGCAGAAGGATTGACAGATTATGAAATGCAGCTTATTGCAGAAAAAGTAGGGTTTAACGAAACTTCTTTTGTGCTTCCTTCTACTGTAGCTGATGTAAGGATTCGTTATTTTACACCAGGGCAAGAAATGAATCTTTGTGGACATGCGACAGTGGGGACTATATTTGCACTTCATGAAAAGGGGTTATTAAAGGGGAAAGAAAATCTTACAATAGAAACGAAAGTAGGGGGTTTACCAGTACATATCGATATGGATGAAAATGGAGAAGTGTTTATTAGAATGAGACAAACAGCTCCACAGTTTCAAAAGTTTGATGGTTCTACTGAAGAATTAGCTCATAGCATTGGACTTCATGAAAATGATTTAGATGAAACGTTGCCAATTGTGTATGGGAGTACGGGGATTTGGACTCTACTTGTTCCAGTTAAAACATTGGATGCTTGTCAACGAATGAAATCAAATAATAAAGAGTTTCCATCTATTCTAAAAGAGATACCAAAGGCGTCTATCCATCCTCTTTGTTTAGAAACGTATGATGAAGCAGCGCATATGCATGGTCGACATTTTTCATCACCTTATTCTGGAACAATTGAAGATCCAGTGACGGGAACAGCTTCTGGTGTAATGGGGGCGTATTATGCTAAGTTTTTGAGGAAAGATTTTGATAGTGAAATGAAATTAATTGTTGAACAAGGACAAGAAATGAATAGGGATGGTCGTGTGGCTGTTTCTGTAACAAAGAATCAGGAAGAACATTCACTGCAAATTGAGGTTTCGGGAACTGCGGTGTATGTAAAAGAGTTTCAAATTTCGATTTGAAAAAAGTTCGGTATATAACCGAACTTTTTATCTATTTACAACTTCAATAAAAGATGTATCTCCATTTTGCCTCATTACGGAATGGAAATTGTGATTTTCTAACGTTTCTGCAACATGCTTCAATTGCTGGGCATCATCATGATGAATTAGCAGACTATCTGCACCACTTTCTTCAATGTGGATATGTGCAACATTACCGATAGCTTGGTTTATAGCTTGTAAAAAATCGGGTTTCATATATGTCCTCCTAATATGTATAAGTATTTTTTCTAGCATGCCCAGTATTTAGCAAAATTACAAGTTAGACTTCATGTTTCATACTTTTAATTTGCAGTAGGTTTTCATGAACTGCAAATAAAATATGTATAAGAAAAAGGATATTAAAGGTTTTTTTCTGTAGTTGTCAAATAATAATAAAGTTGCTACATATATAGAATAAGGGGAATAAAAATGGATATTGCCAAAGTGATTGAGCAATTAGTTGTAAATAAAGTGATTGCCGATTCTCCTACAACATACAAGAAATTAACGGGCGGTACGATGAGTAAGTTATATTTGATAGAAGGTAATGAACCGTATGTTATAAAGTTGAATGAACCAAAAGTTATCGAAGAAGAAGCATATTTTCTCGCCTTTTATGAACATGAAAGTATATTTCCTAAGCTTTTGTATGTTGACCCATTATATAGATAGATGGTGTATTCATTTATTCCTGGTTCCATAAGTTGTGATGCGGGGAATAAGACGGATATTCTTTTTACACTTGTCCAAAAAGTGATTCATACATATAAACCAGCTATGAAAATGGATCAGTGGGGATGGAAAGAAGAACCGGTAGCCTCTTGGCAGGACTTTCTTTTAGAAAGGATAATGGAGACCTGCGAGAATGTGAGGGCTTATATAGCAGAAGCCGATTTTCAAACGGTTCTTAAATTAGTACGTAGTTCAAATAGAACGAGATATTGTAATCAACCATTTCTATTACACGGTGATTGTGGATTTCATAATTTTATATGTAAAGAAAATAAGTTATATGGCGTAATCGACCCTTTTCCAGTGCTGGGAGATCCAATATAGGATTTAATTTATGCATTTTGTTCGACGCCAGAAGAGTTAACGACGGAAATGGTAGACGAGATAGTAGAAAAGAGTATATTCCGTAATAGAGCGAGGGAAGTTTTATATGAAGAAGTCGCAATTGTTTTATATTGCAGGCTAGATGCTTGTTTGAGACATCATCCAGAGGATTTAGATGCTTACTTAAAAGCTTGGTGTTATTGGATGGATCAAATTCGTTACCAATGAAAGTTCACTAGAAAATAAAATGGGGATAGGAGAAATGTTATGAAAAATTTTGTTTGTACAACATGTGGCGTACAATATGCAGCAAGTGTAGAGGAACCAACGAATTGTATGATTTGTAATGAAGAGCGACAATATGTAAATCCGAAGGGGCAATCTTGGACAACGCTTGATGATTTACAAGCGAGCAACAAATATCAAAATGAAATGATTGAAGAAGAGGCAGGGCTATATAGTTTTACAACAAAACCAGAATTTGCGATTGGTCAAACAGCTTATTTGGTAAAAACAGAATCGTATCATTTGTTATGGGATTGCATTACGTATTTCGACGAAACTACAATTGAGAGAGTAAAAGAATTAGGGGGATTAGATGCAATTGCATTATCCCATCCGCACTATTATTCTACTCAAGTTGAATGGGCGGAAAGATTTGATGTACCACTTTATATACATGAAGATGATCAACAGTGGGTGGCACGTCCAAGTAACCATATTGTTTTTTGGTCAGGGGAATCATTGCAATTATCTGATGGAATTACAGTGCATCGTCTAGGTGGACATTTTAAAGGTGGGTCTGTGTTACATTGGTCAGAAGGGAATGATGGGAAAGGGATTTTATTGACAGGCGACATTATTCAAGTAGTAGCAGATCAAGAGTGGGTTAGTTTCATGTACAGTTATCCAAACTTAATTCCGTTACCAGCAAATAAAGTAGAAGAGATGGCGAGAAGGGTCAAACCTTTATCCTTTAATCGCTTGTACAATGCTTTTCACCGAGTAGTGAAAGAGGATGCGAATGAAGCGGTAGAACGCTCTGCGCAGCGTTATATTTCAGCGATAGAAGGTAAATTGTTTCATACATAAAGAGGAGATGTAGAAATGAATATATTAGTATGCTTTGGTGATAGCATTACAGCTGATGAAACATTTTGGAATGAAACACCGAGATTAACGCCACGTTTACAAGAGCAGTTTCCGAATTGGAAAATAGAAAATGCAGGTGTTTCTGGTGATAATACGTTCGATGCTTTGAGAAGAATAGAAGAAGATGTGCTATCTTATGAGCCGACATTTGTAACGGTCTTTTTTGGCGCAAATGATGCGGCATGTCATAAACAAGTACCACTACAAGAATATAAATCAAATTTAATGGAAATTGTAAAAAGAATTTCACCAGAAAAGGTGTTGCTAATTAGCCCAGCATCAGTGGACGAGGAAAGGCAGCACGCAAGAACAAACGAAGTATTATCGCAGTATGCAAAAGTGGTGGAAGAAGTAGCAAAACAAACTGGAAGTCACTTTCTTGATTTACATTCTCATATGATTAGAGAATTAGATTATAAGAAGTTTGTAGAAAATGAAGAGCGTGATGGGCTGCATTTTAGTGCCGTTGGCTATGAATATTTATCTGAGTTAATTGGGAGTAAATTAAAAGAGATTTTCAAATAGATGTTGCAAGGGAAAAGCAAAGCTGAGATTAGCTTTGCTTTTATAATTTCTTTTTCGGTCTACGCACTAATTCACCACCGCAGTTTGGACAAACATGATGCGTTTTCTCTGTGCACGGTGCACAAAATGTACATTCGTACGTACAAATATAAACTTCCGAATCTGTTTGCAGTGAAGTGCTACAAGTTTGACAGTTTGTTTTCATTTCTAATGCCATCGGATTGCCTCCTATTCATATGAATTTTTATAATTTAATGATAATATAGATTGGAGAATATGTCCTTTTCAAATGAAAGTATATTTGGAAGTTAGTGTAGCGTTTGAAATGAAATATGATATTTGATTTATGGCTCGATTATGCATTAAAAATGAACGGGATAAATTATTCACTTTATATGCCTATTTATATAAAATTAAACAAGCAATACAGCAACAGGGGGTACATGTTTTGTTAGAAAATAATTATGATTTAGATTCAAAAAATAGTGTAAGTTTTAACAGTTTACGAGCTGACTGTGAGAACTGCTTCGGTTTGTGCTGCGTTGCATTACCTTTCGCAGCTTCAGCTGATTTTGCAGTTAATAAAGATGCTGGTAAGCCGTGTTCCAATCTGCAATCAGACTTTCGTTGTAGCATTCATAAAAATCTTAGGAAGAGCGGATTTAAAGGGTGCACCGTTTTTGAATGTTTCGGTGCAGGGCAAAAGGTTTCGCAGGTGACTTTCAAAGGTGTTGACTGGAGAGAAGGTCCGGGACATGCGAAAAAGATGTATGAAGTTTTTCCGATTATGCACCAGCTTCATGAAATGCTTTGGTATTTAAATGAGGCTGTAGCGTTAAGAGCAACACGGTCGATTCATAAAGAGATTCGTGCTGCGATTGAAGAGACGGAGCGACTTTCTTATCTTAGCCCAGATTTGCTGATTGATGTAAATGTTCCATCACAGCGAGCGTATGTAAATGAACTTCTTTTAAAGACAAGCGAACTAGTATGGACGGAATCACGTCACAAGTATAAGAGTTCGAAAAAAAATAAAAGGATAAATCACCGAGGAGCAAACCTTATGGGGGCAAAGCTGAGAAGGGCAGACTTTAAGGGGGCGAATTTACGAGGAGCATACCTCATTGCAGCTGATCTTCGAGAAGCTGATTTAAGAATGGCTGACTTTATTGGTGCTGATTTACGGGATGCTGATCTTAGAGGAGCGAACCTTACGGAGAGCATTTTTCTGACTCAAGTTCAGGTTAATGCAGCGAAAGGGGATGTAAACACGAAATTACCAAGTTTACTTTCTCGTCCTGCGCATTGGTCTGCGTGAGAAAAATATAAATTTTATCTTAATAGGTAATATAAAAAAACAGGCTATATTTTTATAGCCTGTTTTTTATTATTGCTACTTTTTCTTTTCAAGTGTAGTTATCACGACACTAAATATAATAAGGATACCACCAATGAAAAAGTTATGATTCAACGTTTCATTTAAAAGTAACCACCCTAGTAATGAACCGACAATAGGCTGGAAAAAGAAAAATAGGGAACCGATGCTAGCATCCATTAACTCTAATCCTTTATTCCAAAGAAAGAAGGCACCAGCAGTGGAGATGATTCCTAAATAGAGAATACCTAAAATGATATTGACGTTTAAGTTTTCAATTGGACTTGATTGTAACTCCCAAATCATGCAAGGTGTAATGAAAAATAAAGAAAAGAATATTGCGTACGTTGTAATGACCAAGGACGAAAAGCGCGTAGATGCGATTTTTACATAAATAGATAGTAAAGCCCACGTAATAGCGGCCCCAACTAAAATGATTGTGCCAATAAAGTAAGAACCAACTTCTATATCCCATCCAATGACAATTATGACGCCTATTGTAGCTAAGATAGTAGAGAGTATTCTACGAGTTGTTAATTTTTCTTTCAAAATCAATGAAGCGAATACGACCATAAATGCTGGCGTAGCTGCTGTAACTAAAGAGCCTGTGTGAGCATCAGATAGTTTCGTTCCAATGAATTGACATGTAATTGAAACAAAGTAGCCGATGAAACCAATCCAAGCGAAAAGGAACCAGTCTCGTTTATGAATATGGATTTTCTTTTTATTTTTTCGTTCTGTTATTTTCAAAATCATATATAGGACGAAAAAAGCAATAATAAAGCGAAGCCAGACAAGTGTGAGAGGGGGAATAAAGTCTAGTACATATTTACTAATAACGTACATACCGCCCCAAATACTTGCTGCAAGTGATAAACATATAGCGCCTAAAATGGTTTGTTTCATTGTGAAATACCTCCGTCTATTTGTAGGATAATATGAGATCCCTAAGACGAGGCATAGTTTATTTGTTAGACAAATGCCCGCCTTAGTTTATAGACGGATTACAGGTTGATCATTTTCGAATAGGTTGTTGTAGTACATTAGAGATTCTCCTCTCAATATGTGTATTTATTTATGATAAATTAATTTTATTATAACTTAATTTTCAGATTATCGAAGGGACATCCATTAATCCTTTTATTTTCATGCTGCAATTTTAAATTCAAATCATAGAAATTCAAATAGGAGAAATAATAGTAAAATAACACTTGTATTTCACCAAATAAAATATGGCATAATCATTCTGTCGCAATATATATATAAATAAGGGTATATAAAAGGAGTACATGAATGAGTTTTGCTATTGAAGTATTGATTGAAGCACCAATTGAAGTTGTTTTTGATTATGTAAAAGATGATGAAAAAGTAAAAGAATGGAATGCATTTTTAGTCGAAAATCATTATCCGTTAGAGCGAGTGAAAGAAAATCCACGTGTGGGAGATACGTTTATTTCGGTACAGAAACTAGGAAAGAAAGTATATGAATCAGAGGTGGAATTTCTAGAGTATGAACCTCCGTATATCATTACTCTCGGTGGCGAGACGAAGCAAGGGTATTCTACGACAACATATGTATTAGAAGAAGAGGAAGAAGGGACACTTCTTACATTAATTTTGGAGTATGCACCTAGTAATCTATTTTATCGCATTTTATACAAGTTAACAGGTTGGATGTCACGTGCGGTATATGTAGAACAACTTGAGCATTTAGCAGAATGCGTAGAATCTACATACAATAATGAAAAATCAATATAAATAATAAGAGGATCTGTTATAGCAGGTCTTTTTTTCATATTATGCTACTAATAAACTGTCACGTTTGACTGTACAGTTTATGTATTGTATGATGTTCTTAACATAAATGGGGAGGGAAAAATCGTTGGGAAGGTGTATCGAATCGGACAGTTGGCTCACTTGGCTCACGTATCGAAACGAACGATTGATTATTATACGAATCTAGGTATCTTAAAAGCGGAGCGATCTCAATCTAATTATCGCTACTACGATGAAACAGCATTTGAGACATTACAATTTATTGAGAAATGCAAGGAAATGCATATGCCGCTTTGTGAGATTAAAGAGAGGATCGAGGAGAGAAAGAAGCTGCTCGGTATCAATGAACACGTTTCGAAACAAGTGAATGAAGTGACAAACCATATCCATCAATTAGAAGTAGAACTAACACAGTTGAAATCTCTTTTAGATGGGTTAACAGATTCACAACGTGAAAAAATATCGAAATCTTTATCTGGTCAAACGACAACTTTACTACAAACTCTAGTACTACTGTTATAGTTAAAGTTGGATCCGACTCTTTTAATTTCTGTATAGCGCTATGTTTTCTAGAGAAACAGAGAATAAGAAAACATTATAAGTATACAGGAGGTGAACACCTTAGTTTTTTTAACTAAGGGGATTCATTGGAAATATTTAATTTAGTCATGGTTGCGGTTTTAATCGCATTTACTGGATTTTTCGTTGCAGCAGAGTTTGCGATTGTTAAAGTACGTTCAAGTCGCATAGATCAGCTTGTTTCGGAAGGAAAACGCGGTGCGTTAGCAGCAAAAAAGGTAACAACAAACTTAGATGAGTATTTATCTGCTTGTCAGTTAGGAATTACAGTTACAGCAATGGGATTAGGTTGGTTAGGTGAACCGACAATAGAAAAGCTATTGCATCCATTATTTGAGAAGTGGAACTTAAATCCGTCTATTTCACAAGTATTGACTTTTGGTCTTGCATTTATGACAATGACGTATTTGCACGTTGTAGTAGGAGAATTGGCTCCAAAAACAATGGCAATTCAAAAGGCTGAAAAAGTAACTTTATTATTTGCTGGACCTTTAATGATGTTCTATAAAGTGATGTATCCGTTTATTTGGGTACTAAATGGTTCAGCACGTGTCGTAACTGGCTTATTCGGTTTGAAACCAGCTTCTGAACATGAAGTAGCTCACTCTGAAGAAGAATTACGTCTCATTCTTTCAGAGAGCTATGAAAGTGGAGAAATTAACCAAGCAGAATATAAGTATGTAAATAATATCTTTGAATTTGATAACCGCATTGCGAAAGAGATTATGGTACCGCGAACAGAAATCGTTGGTTTTTATCTCGAAGATTCAGTAGAAGAACACATGAAAATTATCCAAAGTGAACGATATACACGTTATCCGATTTTTGGAGAAGATAAAGATGATATTATCGGTATGGTCAATGTAAAAGACTTCTTTATTCGATACATGAAAGGCGATACAAAAGATTTATCATCTATTCGTACGTATATGCGTCCAATTATTGAAGTGATGGAAACAACTCCAATTCATGATTTACTCCTACAAATGCAGAAAAAGCGAATTCCAATGGCTGTTTTATATGATGAGTACGGAGGCACAGCCGGAATTGTAACGCTTGAAGATATATTAGAAGAAATCGTTGGCGAGATTCGTGATGAATACGATGAAGATGAACATCCGCCAATTCAACATGTGAATGAACATCACAAAATTGTTGATGGGAAAGTGTTGATTACAGAAGTAAAAGATTTATTTGGTCTACACATCGAGGAAGAAGATGTGGATACAATTGGCGGTTGGATTATGATGCAGAATCATGAAATTGAAGAAGGACAATGTGTGGAAGCCGAGGGATATGAATTTAAAGTTCTTGAAAAAGATGCATATCAAATTAAACGCGTTGAAATTCGGAAAATTGATCATCAACAAGAGAAAGCAGCAACTGTGTAAGTTGCTGCTTTCTTTTTAGCTATAGGAAAACTTGAAATAAGGAGCGGATATTTTGATTGAAGTTGCGTTACGAGTATACAAACTACAGCTGTATATGATTTTTAGTGGTTTACTACTTTTATGGACGATAACGCCTTTTTCAAAGCAAGTTACTGGATTTGGGATTGGATTAGCAGTCAGTGCATACTGCCTATGGTTGTTAGCGAGAAGAGTTGAAAAAATTGGTAGAATTATTGTGTTAAAGCAACGCGCGCCGGGACTCGGGATTTTAAATCGTTTTGCTACTGCTATATTGGGGGCAATCATCATGTATGAAATTGAACATGAAATGGAAATGTGGGCATTTGGTACAGGTATTTTAGGTGGTCACTTTTTAATGATTGCGAATTTAGCTTATGCAAATATACAGTTAGCAAGAGAAGAAGAGGAAAACCGAAAAAAGATGCTATAGGACTCAAAATAAGAAGATAAAAGGAAACCGAAAACGGTTCTTTTTTACCTTCTTATTTTTTATTTTTCATGAAAAAATAAAAAAATTTAGAAAACCCATCGCTTTCTCAAGGTTATATATGTTATTATGACAAAAGACTTTTTGAAAGAGGTGGATGCAAATGTTACAAGCGCTACTTATTTTTGTACTTCAAATTATTTATGTTCCAGTTTTAACAATCCGGACGATTTTGCTTGTAAAGAACCAAACAAGATCCGCTGCTGGTGTCGGATTATTAGAAGGTGCAATTTATATTGTAAGTTTAGGAATTGTGTTTCAAGATTTATCAAATTGGATGAATATTGTAGCCTATGTCATTGGCTTTAGTGCTGGACTTTTATTAGGTGGTTATATAGAAAATAAATTGGCAATTGGGTATATTACATACCAAGTTAGTTTACTAGACCGTTGTAATGAGTTAGTAGATGAGTTAAGACACTCTGGTTTTGGCGTAACTGTATTTGAAGGAGAAGGGATTAATTCGATTCGTTACCGTTTAGATATTGTTGCAAAACGTTCACGTGAGAAAGAGCTTTTAGAAATTATTAATCGCATTGCACCAAAAGCATTTATGTCTTCTTATGAAATTCGTTCTTTCAAAGGTGGTTACTTAACGAAAGCGATGAAAAAACGAGCGTTAATGAAAAAGAAAGATCATGCATCGTAAGAAAGAATCAAATTTCTTCTTATTTTGAGAATAATATCTAAGTCATGTTATACATTTTATAGAAAAGAAAAGGAAAGGATAGATGCAAGCAGAGAAAATCTGAGTGATCTATCCTTTTTTTGTTATAAATGCAATATCGTGTAGTATGAGAAGGTAATTTGTAGATATAATGGGATAAATATGATAGTTGTTTCACATTATTGCAGAAATAGCTGGAAATTGCATATACAGAAGTATACAAAAGAATATGATAAGTGAATGAGGGAGTATTTCTGAAATATATAAATTATTTTATTTGTACATAATAATATACTTTGGATGTGAGGAGGAAAAACGTGTATAAATTACCGTTAGGCATACAAATACCAGATCAAATTGATTACCCAAAGGGGTATGATTACGATACCATACAACAAAATCGTGCGCAGGCGAACATTGTAGAAGGCTACAAGATGAGAGAGGTTGAAGGCGAAAAATTTCAGTATTTTACAGAAATTAATATTGATGCTGATAAAGTTTGGCGCTTATTTGAAACATTAGTTAATATAATGTTTAAAGAAGGGATAGCCTATGGATTTGTAGGAATGAAAGGTGAAGAGCCATTTTTCAGTTCTTTTACTGAATTTGACCGAATCATGAATCTCTTTAAGGAATATAAATTTGAACTTATAAATGATGGATTTCTGCAATTTGGAATCGCAACTGAAGATAGTACATCCTATAATGAGATTTTTGTGACTAACTTTAAAACCTTTCAAGTATGGAGTGAAAACAAAAATGACGTTTTAGCTGCATTAAATCGAATGGATTTAAAGGAGTATAAAGTCTTGAAATTTATTTGCGATTTTCCGGTAACGTCAAAAGCACTTTCTCCGCAACGATATCCAGAAATCCGACATTACACAGAGGTACTGGAAGAATTAGAAAAAGCTTTTTCTCTCATAGTATGATAAAAATGTTTCCCCCTGTTAAGTGCAGAGAAACATATTATAAGTAACGGCTAAAAGTTGAGCTTAAGAACTGAATGATTGTGTGTTCCTAGAGCTTTGTAAAGGGGTTTTTTACTATTTTATTATCATAAATAGTTTAAAGTTATCAGATAATACTAGATATTTTAGTCTATTAATTATTATAATAGACTATGAGATGGGTTATAATTGAGACAGAAAAGATGTATTCTTAGGTGGGACCTAGGTGGCGCAGTTTTTTTTGTGGCATAGAAGCCAAAAGTGCCTAGTCTTTTTTGCCAATATGGGGGATGGAGAGATTATCATGAGCAACATGCAGAAGAAAACAGACGTTATCTTAATTGGTGCCGGAGTTATGAGTGCGACTTTGGGGTCATTATTGAAAGAGTTAGCACCTGAATGGGAAATCAAGGTGTTTGAGAAATTAGCAGATGCAGGAGAAGAAAGCTCTAACGAATGGAATAATGCGGGTACTGGTCATGCTGCACTGTGCGAGCTTAACTATACATCTGAAAAACCTGACGGATCTATAGATGTTAGCAAAGCTATAAAAATTAATGAACAGTTCCAGCTTTCAAGACAATTTTGGTCTTATCTTGTAAACAGCAATTTGATTCGTAATCCACAAGACTTTATTATGCCAATACCTCATATGAGTATGGTACAAGGGGAAAATAATGTTACGTTTTTGAAAAAACGTTTTGAAGCGCTTTCAAAAAATCCGCTGTTTCAAGGAATGGAATTTTCCGATGATCCTGAAAAGCTGAAAGAATGGATTCCGCTTATCATGGAAGGCCGCACACAAAATGAGCCAATAGCGGCAACGAAAATCGATTCTGGGACGGATGTCAACTTTGGAGCTTTAACACGCATGTTGTTTGATCACTTACAGAACAAAAACGTTGAGTTAAACTACAAGCATAGTGTTCAGGATATTAAACGTGCTAGCGACGGATCATGGGAAGTAAAAGTACATGATATCAGTAGTGGGAAAATCGAATACCATACTGCAAAATTCGTCTTTATCGGCGGCGGAGGTGGAAGTCTGCCTTTACTACAAAAAACCGGTATTCCTGAGTCGAAACATATTGGTGGGTTCCCGGTAAGCGGATTATTTATGGTATGTAACAATCAGGAAGTTGCAGAGCAGCATCATGCAAAAGTATACGGTAAAGCTAAAGTTGGTGCTCCTCCAATGTCTGTTCCACATCTTGATACAAGATATATGGACAACAAAAAAACATTGCTGTTTGGGCCGTTTGCTGGCTTCTCACCGAAGTTCTTAAAAACTGGTTCGAATTTGGATTTGATAGGTTCCGTAAAACCAAATAATGTCCTCACTATGTTGGCGGCAGGCGTAAAAGAGATGGCATTGACAAAATACTTAATCCAGCAAGTTATGTTATCAAATGAAAAGCGTATGGAAGAATTACGTGAATTTATTCCGAATGCTAAAAGCGAGGATTGGGATATAGTAGTAGCAGGCCAACGTGTACAGGTGATTAAAGATACTGATGCCGGTGGTAAAGGAACACTTCAATTTGGTACGGAAGTTGTTAGTGCTGCTGATGGCTCGATAGCTGCATTACTTGGTGCTTCTCCAGGTGCTTCTACTGCTGTTCATGTTATGCTTGAAGTATTAGAAAAATGCTTCCCAGAACATATGAATGCGTGGGAACCGAAAATAAAAGAAATGATCCCTTCTTATGGCGTGTCACTAGCGGAAAACCCAGGGTTTTTCCAAGAAATTCATGATTCAACAGAGGAAACGCTTTGTTTAAGTAAAAAAGAACTGGCTTATAGTTAAATTCTTGGAGTATAGAAACAAAGCTATGTAAGACCATTACACAGTTCAATAAAAAAGAAAATCAACTATGCAAAAGAGGCTGTCTCCAAAAGATCGTTTTTAGCGATCTTTTGGGGCAGCCTCTTCATATGATTCTAAATAATATTTAAAAAGCTAAATCCATACATCGCAGCAACTGTAAAAATGATTGTCCATACTGCTAGACTAATAGTCATCCAACTTATGACGTGTGTCCGGTTCGATCCAAATGTTAAGGCTAATACGGCTGCAATATCAGTTCCTACAAGAATTGGAGCTAACAGAGCCAACCCTGGAATACCATATCGTTCCCATATTCGCCTTGATCGAGTTTCTTTTTTAGAAGGTGTTGTTATCCCTTTTTTTAATTTTCTGGCTGCTTGCCATTTTGCGTACTGCTTAAAGAAGAAGCCAAGTAATAAAACCAAGATAAGATTCCCTGCAAAAGCTGTCACTCCTACTGCAAATGGCTGTAATCCCCATGCAATACCGAGTGGTACAACGATTGATACATCCATCCATGGAGCAAAGGCTAGTAAAAATAAGACTACATATTGCCATAATTCACCTGCATTTTGAGCCCATTCTAACATATTGTTCCCCCTGTTTTTGTTCAGATTAAATACGATGGAAAATTAGAATAGTAGTTAACCAATAGACAATGTATTGACCTAATCATAGTAAACCTATGCATATTAGCGGAATGAGAATGTTATGAGAAAAGAGGAAGCAAACTCCTGCTGTTATTGGAAGTGCAAAGCTATAGTAAATATACACATTCCTACAAGCCTTATAGGTCACCCATTGTTGACCTTCATCTATTTCACGAAATTCGGATGGGATAAATCCAAATAATTTAATTTTATCATCAGGATTCTTCCGATTATAATGCTTTGTAAGAACGAACCACAAAAAAGTAAACATTACCAAAATCCCAAAACACAATCTAGCTATAACGACTTGTGTATCCATAAGAGAAAATAGTAAAAATGCAATGATCAATACAAATAAGCTCGTACCTATAAGTGGAGACCTCAAAATATGTTTCATCAAAAATATTCATTCCTTTCCTGTTAAATAAAAAATATCTTCTACAGTAACTTGAAACGCAGTAGCTATTTTTAACGCCATCGTAACAGATGGGGAATAATCACCTTTTTCAATTAACCCAATTGTCTGTCTTGTCACTCCAACGGCATCGGCTAAATCTTGCTGAGTCCACCTAAATCGTGCCCGTAATTCTCTAACTCTGTTTTCAAGCATCATAATTTCCCTTCCCTCATTTCCAATTACTAACATTGTAAATGATTGCTTACAAAATGTAAATAATCATTTGCATTTTGTAATAAATAATTGCTTGAGAAACATAAAACAACACCATCTATAACTAAAATGGTGTTGTTTCGTTTATCTAGCTTTTAAAATTGAATAGTTTTATCCATTAAGAAGATAGAGGATTAAAAAATACGATGAAGAATTAGAGTAGATAATGCAAAAAATAGAAAGAGGGGAAAAGATGAATTTAAAATTAGTAGATGTAACGGAAGAAAATTTCTTTGAAATTATTAATTTAAAATCAGATGAAATCCAAGAAAAACACATTCAAATATATGAAAGATGGGTTGGTTCAAATGCTTTCTTTCTTGCAGCTTGCCAAACGTTTGGGTTTACTCCGAAAGCTATATATGATAATGACGTTTTAATAGGTTTTGCTTCGTATGGGTCTAGAAATGAAACGAAGCAATATGAGTTAATTAGTATGATGCTTGGCCATCAATATCAAGGATTAGGATATGGGGTTCCTGCTTTAAAAGCAGTAATAGATAGTATGGTTCAAACGTACAAATGTGAAGAAATATTCTTATCGGTTATTCACGATAATGAACGCGCGAAGCGGATTTATGAAAAAGTGGGTTTTAGGCCAACAGGAGAGATTGAAGAAGGACACCATCCAGAATTTGTTTACTGTTTAAAACTAAAAAACTATGTAAATGTATAAATTTATATTATTGAATTCAAAGCACCGTTCTATAAACTGGACGGTGCTTTTCATCGTACTATATATGCTTATAATCCTGTATGAATCATTTCATTTTCTTGTTTTTGCTCCATATTCTTTAACATATGAAGCAAAATAAAGCCTGTAACACCCATTGCACCCAAAATTAACCAAGGTGTATATGTCTCTTGCAGCTTTGATGTAAACCATGTTCCTGTGTAGTTACCAATTGTAAATCCAATAGCGAGTGAAAGCTGATAAGCTCCAAAATATGTGGCCGTGTAAGAGGCATGACTATAATTTGCAATTGCGATATCAGCATTAGGTAATACTAGTGTTTCTCCAATTGTAAATAGAATGACGCAGCTAAACAGCCAATATGGATGTGGAAACAAAGGAATAAGTAAAAAAGAAAGTCCCATAAGTAGCACGCCGTATTTTACAATCGAGAGTGTACTATATTTGTGAAATATTTTTCGGAATATAATCATAAATAACACACCCGTAATTGCATTCACTGTAACAACAAGTCCACCTAGCTTTGGGCTATGACTGATATTGGTCATATGAAGTGGAAGAGCGACAGTAAGTTGAGTAAACATAATGTAAAAGAAAATCATAATACATGAGAATGAGAGAAAACGCTTGTTTGCAAAAACAACTTTTAATCCAGATAAGAGTTGTACATTTTCAGTAGAAACTTGGAAGTGGGATCTAAGAAGATAAAAAATGATTGCAAAGAATAGCATAAGAAATCCAGTAAAAATAAAGGGGTACAAAGGATTCCATACGAGGAATAGACTACCCGCAATTGGACCAATAATTGCACCGCTGTTAAAAGCGAGATTTAAGTATGTAAATAAATCTTTTCGGATGCAAGCAGGTTGCGAACCGAATACAGCACGAGCAGCAGGTTCGTAAAATGCAGTTCCAAACCCAATCAATGAAGCAGAAATTGAAATCGTATGAAACTCTGAAAATATTCCTAAACAAATAAAGCCAATGCCTCTTAAGAGTAATCCGGATATCATCATAATCATGTATCCAAATTTATCAGCAATAATGCCAGAAAATAAAGGGATAATTCGTGAAGTAATTATCATAATTGTTAAGATAGTTCCAACTTGCAAAGTAGAGAAGTGTAGAAAACTCGATAAATAGATGGCAAGAAAAGCGTACACAGCAAAGTAACCAAATGCCATGAAAAATGATGAAAAAAGTATAACGCGTATCGGTGTTGAAAAGTTTTTCATAGAGTCTCCTTTCTATAATGTAACCGGTAAAAGTTTTTAATGGTTAACTCTTTTATATTATAATTATACATAAAGTCAGAAAAAAGTAAATTTTAGAAAGATGGTGAATGGATTTGAGTCAGAGTCAAGAGACACCGGGACAATTAGAAATCGTAAGAGAGTTTTTAAATACATGGAGAATTCCAAATGACACAAGAAAGCAGGTAGATGAGCTTAATACAATAGATGATGTACTTCGATTTATGAGAAACCATTTTAGTGAGGAATTTTCTTTTGGCACGTTGGATGAGCTGAAGCAATTTAGAGATGACGTTCGTTTCGCGATTGAGGAGAAAGGGACATTACAAAAATGGTTTGAAAAATATCCATTTGGCGTATGTGTGACGAAAAATATGAAATTTATTACATATGAACCAATTGGGGGACGGAATTTCTATACGATGATGTTACAAATTATTTTGACTGCGATTGAACAAAAGAGGTGGAATCGGTTGAAAGCATGTCCAGATTGTCGCTGGGTCTTTTATGATCATTCTCGTAACGGAAGTAAGCGCTGGTGTGGGATGTATGCAGGGAGTAAAGAGGGAAGAGCTTGTGGTACGATTGCGAAAGTGAAAAATTATCGGGAGAAGAGAAAAGGGAAATCTAGTTATAATGTTTAAATATATAGATAGTATGTATCTAATGAGATTTCATGTGTAGAAATGATTGTGTTTATCTGATGGCACCGTGGCTGTAAAGGAGGGGAATTAGAAATGGAACAAACAAAAATGTTAGAAATAAATAAAAAGTGCTGGGATATAGTGGCACCTTACTTTTTTTAGAGAGATTCTTTACCGAAGTACGGGCCGTATACTGCTTCTGAAGATGAAATTCAATTGTTTGATACGATTAAGAATAAAAAGGTTCTTGGTATAGGTTGCGGTAGTGGACATTCTTTAGCGTATATGGCGAAGCATGGAGTGAAAGAGTTGTGGGGTGTTGATCTTTCTACTACACAAATTATTGCGGCGAAGTAGACATTGAAAGGCTGGAATCCATACTTGATATGTGCAGCGATAGAGGATGAAATAGATATTCCAAAAGAACATTTTGATATTGTATATTCTATTTATAGGGGGCACCATACATGCCCATCAAGCTAAGAAAACAAGTTACCCCCAAAACGAAAAAATGAGCTAAATTTTATTTTTGAAGACTTCAAAGTATTAGCTTGGTACAAATTGGTGAGATTTCAATAAGGGATGTGCTCATTTTCTTACTACTGATAATGAAATTTATGTAAATTACCAAAGAAACACCTTTATTTAATGAGAGGTTTAATGTTTTTTGAAAGTTCACTTCAAGGCTTGAACCTCTATTAATTATACGTTTCCATAGTAATTCAGTTTGATTTATCATATCTTTTCTTCTCTAATTATATACTCAAAAAATCCAATTTAACACACACACAATTACTATTAATCTAAGGTTTTGAATTGTCCCCTTAATGAAAACTTAATTAATTGGTATATACTTCTTGAATCCCTTACTTATAGTGCCATTATAACCATTTTTAGAAAAGAATTTATGTGCTTCTATTCTATTTATACTACTTAATAGGATAATTCTTGTGGATCCCCTTGCAATTGATAGCCGTTCTACATGTTTTAATAACTTTTCACCTATCCCATTACCTCGAAAATCTTCATTTACAATTACATACTCTAGGACGGTATATGGTCTAAATTGATATCCAGGATCAAGACAAAAAGTCATAAATATACTTCCTTTAACTTTACAATCTTCCTCATACACAAATAAAAAATTATTAGAATCATTCCTTATCTGCTCAATTCTTTCTGGTAAAACCTTAATGTTTTTACTATGTGGTGCTAATTTTTTATATAGATTTTCAATTACATGACTGTCCTTTGGGTCAGCTTCACGAATCATATAATTCCCCCTCTATTAATATTGATATATCCATGGTTCGGTCTATTCTAATACCGCACCTTTTGACTCTATTGTATCCTAAAGCAATGCTTTTTGAGTACAATTCAGATAATAAGATGGTAAAAAAAGAGAATAGAAGGGATGGCGTTTTTTGTTTTGGGGTATTTGCTTTTCTTAACTTGATGGCAATGGGGTGATTCCCATACATGCTTTTATTAAGAACTCTTATTTATACTAAGGATTGGAATCTTATTGGTGCCTTAAAATATAAAAAGAGGAAAATACTGTAAAAAACTACTGTATGTTTAAATCATTTATGTTACATTTGTATTATGATGAGGTTACAAAATGTAACTTTTGTTGCGTTTTGTTTTCTGTTGTTTTTGATGTGTTACGAATCATGGTCCGTATTTCCAATCAACTAAGAATATTTAAAATTAAAGAAATAGCAAACTATAAACTGAAAATGATTTTTGTATGTGTATAAGAGTGTGTGTAGTAAAGAGTCTGAGTTAGAGCTTTAGCGCATTATTAAAATTTCTTTCTGTCTTGAAAGAAGAAGAATACTAACTATTTAGGGGTTTTTAAGTAATGATAGTGAATGAAATGTACTTCCTTTCCCGCACACAATTTAGTACATATTTTACTTTCAGTCTAATTACTACACAGACTTTTATACATATGAAGTTATTGTTTTAGGAATATATAGGAGGAGAGAGAAAATGAGAAAGTTATTAACACTAATTGGACTTACATTTTTAATGCTAGCTGGATGTAGTAATGGAGATTTTGAAAAAGCAATGGAAGAGGGGAAGACAGCGCTAACTAATAAAGAATATAAAACAGCCTTAGCATCATTTGAACGAGCACTAGATGAGAAAAAAGATGATTCAGATGCAAAAGTGTTTGTAGAACAATCGAAAGCAATGATTGAAGCAGTGAAACTAAAAGAAGAAACAAAGGTAGAAGAATCAATCAAGTCATTTGAAAAAGTAGAGAACATGAAGAATGGAAGTAATACGCTTATAAAACAAGCAAAAGAAGAACGAACAGCATTACTAGCCATCTTAGAACAAAAAAAGAAGTATAGTGAGCAACTGGTGAAAAGTGAAGAGTTAATAAGTAAGAAAAATTATTCCGAAGCGAAAGAGATATTAAATAAGCTAGTTTCAGAAACAAAAGATAACAAGAACCTTGAAGAATATAATAAAAAAGCCTCAGGATTAATCACTAAAATTGGTGAAGAAGAAAAAAATACAAAGAGTGAAACAGTAGCAGCAGTGAAGGAACAAAAAACAGATGCAGTAACGAGTCAAAAGGTGGAGACAGAGAAGAATCAAAAGGTAGAGGCAGAGAAGAATCAAAAGGTGGAGACAGGAAAGAATCATGATGAATTTACTTTTGAGAAAGCTATAGGATATATCAAAAAAGAATATAATGAAGAATACACTTACACTCTTGAGGATACTCAAGTAGAAAATGGAAAGAAATGTTATAAAATTAGAGTGCGTACGACATATAAAATAGAAGGCGCAGCTGGGTCAGGATTTACTGGAGTATTCAAGGTATTTGAAGATGGCACAATTGTTGAAATGCACTAAATCGATGAAAAGGATACGATGAATCTTTATATTTCTAGTAAGAATTATGGATATTTTAGGAGTGAAAACTGCCATTTAAGTATGTGCGGTGAACCGTATCATGAGTAAATGAAGTTTAATAATAAATACCTGATCCCTATTGCAGCGAAGCAGTACGATGTAAAGGGGAATATGGAACAGAAAAGTAACCCTACAAAAATGTAAGGTTACTTTTTTGGATCTACTATTAATCTGTAACTTCAATAGTTATAAATTTCAAATTTTTTCGTTTGGGGATAATTTTGAATCCTTAAGTTGATGGGCATGTATGGTGACCCCTTATACACTAGGGGGGACATCTGATTTACCAAAAACATTGCAGCTTGTTTATTCATATTTAAAAAAGGGTGGAAGTTTTGTTTTTAGCTGGGAGCATCCGATTTATTCAAACCTGTAGTATGGAACGCCAGAAATGGTTTTGGAATCTTCATATCATGAAGAGGCAAACATTTAAAGGGGAAGCTGCACAAGCAGTATTATATAAAAGAAAATTGAGTACATACATAAATGAACTTATTAAGGCAGGGTTTACAATTGAAAGAATAGTAGAGGATAAACCTTCTAGTGATTTTGATGAACAAGCAGCTGCACCTTCTAAAAAATATTATTCTTTGCATAAGGCGAGAATGTTACCGACAACGTTAATAGTTAAGGTTCGAAAATAGGTTATTGTATAAAAGGAAAGATACAATATGAAAAAAGCTTTGCAACAATAGCAAAGCTTTTTTCAAGTTTCGTCATACTGCACATATAAATGATCTTACATGCGCAAGAAATTCACTTCATCTTTTTGGCTGAAAAATATGTTGAAAAAAGTATTTGTGATGTAAACTATCTACAATTTTGTTAGCTTGATACGTACGTTGTTGTTCCAACCTAAGACGTTGCTCCATCATTTTCATTTCATGATCTGATAAACGTAACATTGTACGAGTCTCCTTTTCTATAAATATAGGTTTCTAATGATAACGATTCCACATGCTTTATAGTTAAGGAGGGATACTGTGTATCATAGGTAAAAAGCACCTTCCCTCTCCCATTACGCTTACGAGGTTAGCTGTCGGACTCGGGAAGTGAGAGTTCCCTACTTAAAAAAGATTCGCCCCAAGTAGCATAAACTACATGAATGGTTCCCCCGTTCCAAAATTTGGATTCAGCAAAAGGTTTTATAAAAAATAAGATAACATAACTCGCAAAATAAGTCAAATTATTTTGTATTTTCTGCCTTTTCCAACTGTGTAAGAACAAGTCCGTCAGGTAAAATAATATCTGTTACTTCAATGAATCCGTGTTTTTTATATAGAGAAAGTGCAGGGATGTTTGCTTTCCCTGTTTGTACAATATATTTCTTTGTATCAGGGGATATGCTAAATAAATGAAGGAGTAACTTTGTTGCAATTCCTCTATGAAAATAGTCAGGAGATATAACTAGGCGATGAATATCAATAATTGTCCCTTCATTTACAAAAGAGATAAAACCTATTAGTTTATTTTCAAAGATGTAGCCATAAAAGGTCTCATTACAATTTTGAATGTCTTCCACAGTATCGTATAAACGTGGGATTGCTGTGCTGTTAATGTACTTTGCTTCAATTTTATAAGCAGGAATTTGGATCGCTAAAATAGCTGATGCTACTTTAATAGAAGTAGGTGGAATTTTACGAATCATTAGCTAATCTCCTTTTTGTATGTTAAATTTTATCTTGAGATAAGAAAAAATATGTGTTAAACATTGATATAATTATTGTTTAAAGTGTGATAAAAATATATTTATATAACATTAATCGCTATGAAATTTGACAAATTTTAGCTCTCTTGGATACAATGTATGTACATGAATTTCGTGATATGATAGTAACTCTCCTGTTATGAATGGCTGTCATTCAATGAGAAATGATAAGGTGCAAGTAATGAACTAAGGGTGTGTATAACTTTTCTATTGGATCACAAATGAATAGAAATATATTACTGATTGTTTCATAAAGCCCTTTTCAAGGGCTTTTCATACTTAGAGAGGTGGTATATTTGGAGAAAGTCAATTTACGAAAAAGAGATAAACTGAAAAAGTTTTTTAAAGAACAAAATTATTTAGCGGTGCTACTTGGATTTGCTTTACTGTTTGTGAATATATTACTACTAACAAAAATTTCGTTTGTATTTACACCCTTCATTGTCTTTTTAAAAACAATCTTTTTTCCAGTGTTGTTAGCTGGGGTACTATTTTATATTTTACATCCATTGGTTTCGCTTTTAGAAAGAAAAGGTGTTTCTAGAATTATTTCCATTGCCTCTATATACATACTTGTAATCGGGTTGTTTGTTTTTCTTGTTGTGACAGTGATTCCGATTATTAAAGATCAAGTAAATGCGTTAATAGATAACTTGCCATATTTCGGTCATGAAATTGAGAGGGCAGCACGTAGATTCGGAGAAAGTAATATAATTGGAAAGATTCAAGATAGCTTAAATATTGATGTAGGTAGTATCGTAAAAGATTCTACAATGAACTTTACAAATTCGCTATCATCAGTGACTGGGAATGTAACTGGATTCTTAAGTACACTTACAGAAGTCGTGCTTACATTTGTAATGGTACCTTTTATATTATTCTATCTTTTAAAAGATGGAGAGAAATTACCAAAGTACTTTTTAAGGATTATTTCAGAACAAAGACAACCTGCTGCTAAGCTTATATTAGATGATATGCATTACGCCATTAGCTCATATATTAGAGGGCAAATTATTGTTAGTTTGTTTATTGGGATTATGTTATTAATCGGTTATTTTATTATTGGGATTAAATATGCGGTCTTACTTGCTGTTTTAGCGATGATTGTAAACGTAGTACCTTATGTAGGACCGATTATTGCGATTACACCGGCTTTAATTATTGCTTTTATTGATTCACCAGCAATGATTCTAAAAGTTATTATTGTGATGATGATTGTACAATTAGCAGAAGGGAAGTTTATTTCACCACAAGTCATGGGTAAAAAATTAGACATTCACCCAATTACGATTATCTTTATTATTTTAACAGCAGGTAATCTATTTGGAATTATGGGGATTATTTTAGCGATTCCAGGTTATGCGATTTTAAAAGTGCTTGTTACACATGGGTATAGATTTATTAAACTGAACACTTAAAAAGAGGAGCTAAAACAGAAATTTTCTGCTTTAGTTCTTTTTTTCATTTTCTCATTTGTAAGCCTTTGAATAAATAGAAAATTTACGTTTATCAGAAAAATAAATGTGATAAAATGTAAAAAATGAACAAAAAGCGATGATAGAGAAGAGTACATATTCAGAACTTCGCAGAGAGCTGATGGTTGGTGGGAATCAGTAAGGGATGAACATGGAATGGACTCTGGAGCTTCTAGCTGAAATGAGTAGGCTAAGACGATTTGCTTCGCGTTAAAGAGGCATCAAGTGAGCTATAATTGTAGCTAATAAAGGTGGTACCGCGGGAGTCTCTCGTCCTTTTCTAGGATGAGAGGCTCTTTTATTTGTAGAAAGAAGGAGTTAGTATGAGTGAGAAAATAATGTTAACAGGGATTAAGCCAACTGGCCATCCGCATTTAGGGAATTATATTGGGGCGATTAAACCTGCGTTAAACATGTCTAAAAAGAAAGACGGAAAAGCACTGTATTTTATAGCAGATTACCATGCATTAAACGCCATGCAAGATCCTAAGCTGTTTTGTGATTATACAAAAGAGGTCGCTGCAACATGGCTAGCATTAGGACTTGGAGAAGATGTTATCTTTTATCGACAAACGGAAGTTCCAGAAATTTTAGAACTAGCATGGATTTTAGCTTGTCTGACTCCAAAAGGCCTTATGAATCGAGCTCATGCTTATAAAGCAAAGATAGAACAAAATAAGGAGACAGGTGTTGATATTGATACAGGTGTCAATATGGGATTATATACGTATCCAATATTAATGGCTGCAGATATATTGTTATTTCAGTCTAGCCATGTACCTGTTGGAAAAGATCAAATTCAACATATTGAAATTGCTCGGGATATTGCGACGTATTTTAATCATACTTTCGGAGAGACGTTTACACTTCCTGAGTATGTAGTGCAAGAAGAGGGGGCTATTTTGCCAGGACTTGATGGACGAAAGATGAGCAAAAGTTATGGGAATGTGATACCGCTATTTGCAGAATCCGAAAAGCTTAAAAAGTTAATTTTTAAAATTAAAACTGATTCTTCCCTGCCTTATGAATCGAAAGAACCTGAGACGTTATTTATGATATATAAGGAATTTGCCACAGAGGAAGAAACAAAAAGCTTGCGAGAGCAGTACAAAACAGGCATTGGTTGGGGAGATGTAAAGAAAGAACTATTTCGCGTTGTAAACAGAGAATTAGAAGAACCAAGGGAAAAGTATGAGGGATATATGAATGAGCCACACTTATTGTATGAGGCTTTAGAAAAAGGTGCGGAGCGAGCGAGAGAAATCGCGAAGGTGAATTTAGCTGAAATCAAAAAGAGGATTGGATATGAGAGGGAACGATAAGCGTTCCCTTATTTTTCTGTATTCATTGTAACGGATTGCTGAAATTGATCAATAATCATTTTAGGTACAGCACCAATATTATGTGGGAGTGCATGCAATGGGAAAAAAAGCAATTCTTTTGATTCATTACGGTCACATTGCAACTCACCTTCATAATTTCGGCAAATATAAACTACCATGACACCATATACTTGATCGCCGTTTGGATATATTTGAAACAAGTTTGGTCCTGAAAAGGTGTGAAATAGTTCTAAATCTTTTACGATAAGTCCTGTTTCTTCAAATGTTTCTCGTTTTGCAGCTTCTTCTAATGTTTCTCCATATTCAAGAGCACCACCAATAATGCCCCACATATTGAAATCAGTGCGAAGCTGAAGTAATATTTCATTTTGTTTATTTAAAACGATTACGTGTGAACCAGTTATGATAAGCGGATGGTTCCCTACAAGTTTTCGCATGTCTTCGAGATATCCCATTTTTTTCTCCTTTATTATTAACAATACTTCGGTAATTCCCTCAACATTTTTTCAGCTCGATTTGCTACAGAAGTAAGGTTAGGGTCTATTTTTGCTCTGAAAAACAAGGTGCGTAAAAATGTTTTTACATTTGCACATAATATAAAGTATTCATGACAAGAAAGTCTAATTTTTAACTGTGTTAAACGTTTTATTTTTTTATAAATAATCGAAAAAAGTTGATCCCTTGGAAAGTCATAATAAAGCATAGATAAGAGGGGAGTTGCAATTCGTTCATCTTCATTATTATGATATACGGTAGAGTAAATGAAGATTTTGTTTAATAAGCAATGAGCAATCTCTTCATAACAGGAACAGGTAATATGTGCACTGTGTACCAGTTCGTTAAAGGCATCGGATGCATGGGCAACGCTATGAGCCCAGCCTTTATCTTGTACATATCCACGATAATCTATTTCAAGATTCATATATGTAATAAGCTTTTCTTTTATGTTTTGCACAGTTTCTTGTAATAAGAAAGAGTGAGAATTATCGAACTGTATAATGAGTCCTATTAATAAAGTGGTATAAGAACGAGTGAAAACTCCATCTGTATTGGGAGAGGAGATTTCTTGATATAAGTAATCGTCACTTAGACAGGTCGTTAACAGAGTTTCTAAGTTATCATGGGATAGAAATTCATTTTGAATAAAATGTGCAAAACATTTATATATTAGTTGGTCACGTACATAGCTATCGGTCGTTCCAATATGCCCAATCATATGGGAACTTAACGCATTAAGATCGATGTTCTGCATCTGTGTATAGTCATTTTGCTGAATGAGCTCCAATTGTTGTTGCAATGCAATGATATCCAAAGTTGCGCCTCCTCTATGCTTTCGTAATGCATTGTTTCCTAGTATTCTATATATTCGAAGACAATCCTGCTCATGCAAGGATAAATAATAAGCTCTTCCGAAGTAGTTAACAGGGAGGGGGCTTAATATGCTAAAACAAAGGCTTAAACATATGATTGCATTATACCCAGCTATATTATTTGATGGATGGCATGTTGAAAATGTATCGGAGCGCACGGAAGGGGAGAGATGGGAGACACTTTGGTTTCAAGTTTTTACAACAACGGGAATGTTTCGGGTAAAAGAATTTTTTCTTGATATAATGGAGCCGACATTTCCTGATAGCTGCATTTATCAAGCGCAAGGTGAATGTTTTCAGTATAATCATCTTGTATATTGGAGGGGATTAAATTATAAAGGGAAAGTCAGTTATGTCATCTCTAAATGGAAAGCACAAGTTGAAATTTCGATTGATGAAGGATTCGTGCAGCAACAAGAAATGGAACAGTTTTTAGAAGGTTTGCAGCCATTAGATCTAGAAAAAGCAAAAAAACAAGTAAATAAGCCGTTTCATCAATTAAGTTTTCAAGCAAGAGTACAAATTGATGGTGAAATAAGCAGGTGCAGTAAATGGTATTCACCAAATGAAGTGCAATTTGAATTGTTACCAATTACAACACCAGATGATTGGCGGCTTGAATCGGTTGGTTTTGGAGATGACGAAGTACAATATGTGTACTGGGATAAAAAGAACCAACTATATGCACTTTGGGCGTGTCTTCATTCAAAGTGTAGTTATTATCCAGTATCGCCCTGGACTGGAAATTATAGCCTAGTGCAAGTGCTAAATGGATTAGAGTTTTATACTCATCCTCAGCGTGGTACAGTCGTATACCAAGATTTAGGTGACAAGCAGATCGCCTATGTATTTCGCGGTATTCCGTGTACAACACTTGCAAAAGTACAAGAAATTTTTTCTTAATTTCAAAGAATAGACAAAAGAATGTCATAAATATAGTCACGACAGAACCAGTATATTTATAATACAATAAAATAGAGTATCGCTTCATTTATGGGAATATATAAAGAAAGTATTGGTGAAATTATGACAAAACAAAAAAGCTGGTTACAAGCAAGTATAGAACGAGATCAAGATAATAAGTTACATATAGTATGGGAAGATGGAGTAGGAGAAGTTTCGATTTATTGGAGTACTACATCAGAACAAATTGAGGAGAATGGAGAGTTTTTATTAAAAGTATCAGGTCAATCATCGTGTACGATAGAAGATCCAAATTCAAAAGCGCGTCCATATTTCCGATTAATAGCAAGTAATGGACAAGCTGTGACTGTAGCAGAACGCAGGTTGCCATTACAAGGAGCGTTTAATTTCCGCGATTTAGGTGGTTATGAAACAAGTGATGGCCATAAAGTAAAGTGGGGGAAATTATATCGCTCAGAAGAATTAGCAGGATTAACAGAATGGGATATTGCTTATTTAGAGCAATCTGGTTTAAAACTAATTTGTGATTATCGAACAGATTTTGAAGTGACACATAAACCGAATCCAAGCATTGCTAGTGCCCGGCAAGTGTGTTTACCAGTCATGCAAGATATAGCAAAAGATCTAAATATTAATGAGTTTTTCCAAGTCGGGGATTTATCAATGCTTGGAAAACCAGGTGAGTATTTAGTGAAAATGAATAAAGGCTTTGTAGAGGGAAATGAAGCATTTGTACGTTTTCTACAGCTCGCTCAAGAACCGGAAAATTTACCGCTAGTTAATCATTGTACAGCTGGGAAGGATCGAACAGGATTTGGTTCAGCGCTATTATTACTTCTTCTTGGTGTTCCAGAAGAAACAGTGATGCAAGACTATTTATTAAGTAATGGATTTCGTGAAAAGTTAAATCAAAAAATGATGGCCTTTTTAGGTGCGAAGCTGCAAAATGAGGAAAGTAAAGAAATATTAGGAGCTATGTTTGAAGCTCGTGCGGAGTATTTACAAGCTGCAATTGACGAAATAAAACGTGCATTCGGCAGTATTGAAAACTATGCTGAAACAGGGCTTGGTTTTACAAAATACCAATTAGAAAATATGAAAGCATTGTTATTAGAAGAGAAGTAATCAAACAATCCTGTATTATGCCAGTAATACAGGATTGTTTTTATCATTTTAACCGATTCATCCCCCTCCCCTAAACGAAGTGAAGGTGGGGGTAGTTCAATAATTAGCAGATGAGTAATGGAGGAAACTATGAAATACAAAGTTATATTCTTCGATGTGGATGATACATTATTGGACTTTAGTATGTCAGAAAAAAATGCATTACATAAAGTTTTTGAAGAGTTTGGATTACCTACGGGGGAAGTGGATTATAGAAACAGCTATAAAGAGATTAGTAAAGTATTATGGAGAGACTTAGAACAGGGAACTACCACTTTATCAGAATTGGGAGTAGAGAGGTTTAGAAGGTTGTTTTTTGAACATAATTTAGAGATTGACGCGGCTACATTTAACCGTGCATATCTTACATACTTGGGAAAAGAAGTACATCTTGTACCGGGAGCTGTAGACTTGTTCAACCGTCTTACGGGGTGCAGGCTAGCTATTATAACAAATGGATTTACTGATGTGCAAAAAAACAGAATAGAGGAATCTCCTCTTCGTAATACTTTTGAGCATCTTATCATTTCAGAAGAAGCTGGGTTTCAGAAGCCGGACCGAGGTGTTTTCGAATATGCATTTTCTAAGTTGAAGATTACTGATAAAACGGAAGTGTTAATTGTAGGAGATTCTTTAACTTCTGATATCCAAGGAGGAATAAATTACGGGATTGATACTTGTTGGTTTAATCCAAATGGTAAAGAGAATCATATAAGTATTCAACCAACATATGAAATTCGTAAGTTAACTGAGATTATAGGGATTGTAAGAAAGGCTGTGGGAACTGAGGGATTTTGAATAAGTGCTTTCTCTATCTTTTTGATTACATAGGAGTTACTCTTAACAATCCATATAAATCTTACAAAAAATCCCTCTCTATAATAAGAGGAGGGATTTTTTGTAGACTATTTTTCATTAAAAATAAATATCTCATCAATGGAAGTATTCAATGTTTTCGCAATGTCATGGGCCAGTTGTAAAGAAGGATTATACCTTCCTTTCTCTATGAATGAATTTTAATTATATATTTAATTAAAATTCAGAAAAATGATAATATTCTTAGGTTATCAACAGTAAAAATATCGTAAAATGGTTGCAAGAGGAAGGGAGGGGGGAACGTATGATCAAGTGGATGTTAATTATGTTAATGATTGTGGCGGTAATAGTTGTTGGAACAATAGTAGTTGGGAAAAATGGAGATGAAAATTATAGTAAAGCAACGAAAAGTAATATTACAAGGCTTACAATGATTTATCTTTTATTAGCAGTGGTTTTAATTGTTGGACTAGGTTTATATATCTATTTTAATGGTTAAAGATATGTACAGATTGAAACACTGATATAAAACGAGAGCGTTTGTTTTTACGTAGAAGCGGTTTTAGCCAAATATTATGTGAAATGATTGGAAAATCAAAATGAATATGGACAATAACCTTTCTCAATAAACTGATACATTTTGTTGATCTGTTTAATCTGAAAAATACAAAAATCTAAAAATAGAAGTATGCTATAATAGAGATATAGTTTATTGGTAATTGAGGAAAGGATTGGATAAAATGATTGAAATTGTGAATGTATCAAAGAGTTATAATGGTTCGTCATATGCAGTAAAAGATTTAAGTTTAACAGTACCAAGCGGAGAGATTTTTGGATTCTTAGGTCCAAATGGTGCTGGGAAATCGACAACGATTAAAATGGCAACAGGTATTCATGCGATAGATAAAGGAACAATTTCGATCAATGGAAAAGATGTGACAAAGGAACCTTTAGAAGCAAAGAAAACATTTGGGTATGTACCAGATAGTCCAGATATGTTTTTAAGATTAAAAGGAATCGAGTATTTAAACTTTATGGCGGATATGTACGAGGTTCCCAATGAAATTAGACAGGATCAAATTCAATCGTTGACTAAGAGATTTGATCTTTATAATGCTTTGTCGGATCAAATTCAAAGTTATTCACACGGAATGAGACAGAAGATTATTATTATTGGTGTACTGCTGCATGATCCAGACGTATGGATTTTAGATGAACCAATGACAGGGCTTGATCCAAAGTCAGCGTTTATTTTAAAACAGATGATGAGAGAGCATGCAGATAAAGGGAAAACAGTATTTTTCTCAACACACGTGCTTGAAGTAGCAGAGAAATTATGTGATCGAGTTGCGATTATTAATAAGGGGAATTTACAGTTCCAAGGAAATTTAAATGAAATGAGAGATCATTTTAAATCCAATGAATCACTTGAGAAAATGTTCTTGGAGATGACTGGAAATGAATAAAATTTGGACATTAACAAAAGTATTATTGAAATTAAATTATGCCGATATCATAACGGATAAAAAGAAACGGTGGGCGTATGCATTTTCGTTTTTAGCATTATTATTTGCTGGCTTTATATTTATCGGTCCAATTACATATGGAATGTATGCTGGAATGGAATCAATCGGACAAGAAACATCGATAATTGGAATGGGATTAGCTGTTGCGAGCATATGGGTATTTGTAATTAGTATTACGAACATTTTAACGGTATTTTATTATAATAATGATGTTGAAACTTTATTACCTTTACCACTGCAACCATCACAGATCATTACGGCAAAATTTATTACGGTATTAATTACACAATATGTAATGGGATCTTTTATTTTATTGCCAATCTTTATTGTATACGGTATGCAAAGCGGTGCATTCATTACATACTATTTATATGTAGTATTCATTTACATATTTTTCCCGATTATCCCGCTAGTACTTGCATCACTTTTAATGACAGTTATTATGCGTTATACAAATATAGCTAAAAATAAAGATCGTAGTAATATATTTATTGGAATATTAACCTTATTGTTTATCGTAGGTATTAATGTATTTATTCAGTGGCGAAACAAAAGTGCAGTATCAGGGGATATGATGGCAAATTACTTTGCTGATAATCAATCGTCCCTCTTCGTTCAGATGACAAATTATTTTCCGACAACATACTTTGGAGCAATGGGATTAATAGAACATGCTTCTTGGAAAGGGATTATATATGTTCTAATTTTTGCAGCGATTTCCTTAGCGTTTTTCGGATTGTTTTTTTATGTTGCACAGCGTACGTATTTAAAAGGAGTTATCGGACTTTCAACGAGTACTGCAAAAAAAGAGGCCATCTCAACAGAAAACTTAAAAAAATCAACTGTACAAAGTTCACACATAAAAGCTTATGTCAAAAAAGAATTCAAAATTTTATTCCGAACACCACAATTTTTTATAAATTGTATCGTGCAAACTTTTGTGATGCCAATTATGTTATTCTTTATACTTTTCGTACAAGAGGGGAACTTAAAGTGGTTAACTAGGTTTATAAAAGAGCCAGAATGGTCTGGTTTAGCTCTTGGCATAGGTTTCTGTGCAGGTTTATTCTTAATGGGAAGTAATGTCATTGCCACAACGTCTTTTTCTAGGGATGGGAGTTCGTGGTTTGTCAATTGTTATTTACCAGTAAAGGCATCAGATATATTTTTTGCAAAAGTTTTCACAGCATGGCTTATTAATATAACAATTTTAGCTGTGTTTGGTCTTATCATGACAATTGTTGCTGGTGTCTCACCACTCTTTATGTTGCTATGGTTTTTACTAAGTGCAAATGGCCTTTGGTTAACAAACTTAATTGGTACACGTTGGGACGCTCAAACGGCAGATATACATTGGGATTCGGAGCAAAAGTTGTTTAAAAGCAGGTACACAACTTTATGGAATTTCCTTGCAAATATTGCGATGGATTTAGTAATCGTAGCCGGGGTTTGCGGATTATACTTTTTCTTTGAAATTGGTATGTGGGGTATGTTTAGTATTCTATTAATCGCATTTATTATTATAAATGTAATAGTAACACGCAGTTTACAGTTAGGAGCAGAGCGCATTTTAGTGAATATTAAATAACATGATAAATCCTCTGCACGCATGCAGGGGATTTATTTTACTGAATAGGAGGAATAAACCAGTGGCGAAAATAGCAATTGTTACAGGTGCGACACGTTTAAATGGAATTGGGGCAGCGATTTGTAAGGCGCTTGCTCAAAAAGGCATCGATATTTTTTTCACCTACTGGCCTCGGTATGATAAGGCAATGCCATGGAGTATGAATGAGGAAGAACCATTTTTATTGAAAAGAGAAATTGAAAATTATGGCGTGCGTTGTGAAATGGCTGAGGTGAACTTATCGCAATCATATGCACCAAACCGGTTATTATATATGGCATCAGAACGATTAGGAGAGCCGTCTATTCTCATTAACAATGCTGCATATTCCACTGATACAACTGTTGAAGAACTTGATGTAGAGCAACTAGATAAGCATTATACGGTAAATATGCGTGCTACGATGTTATTAAGTACGCTATTTATTAATTATTATTCACTTGAAACAAGTGGAAGTATTGTAAACCTTACATCTGGCCAATCATTAGGCCCAATGCCAAATGAACTTGCTTATATCGCAACGAAAGGGGCAATTGAAGCCTTTACTAAGTCAGTAGCACCTGTTGCTATGGAAAAAGGGATTACTGTAAATGCTGTTGACCCAGGTCCGACCAATACAGGGTGGATGACAGAGGAAATTCAATCGTATTTAATAACCAAATTTCCAGCGGGAAGAATAGGAGAGCCTGTGGATATAGCACGTCTCATACAATTTTTAGTAAGTGAGGAAGCAAAATGGGTGACGGGACAAGTCATTCATTCGAATGGTGGGTTTTATTAGTATTTTATAATTTTATTATGTAAACAAAATGTTGAGAAATAATATGAATTGAAAAATATTTATCCAATTGATTTTTATATAAAATTAATAGATTGTCAGTAAATAGCGTTTTTTGATAGGAGAATATATTGTCATATAAAGCATACGGTACTTTATATGACAATATATTCTCCTTCCCTTATGTTAAGGAAGGTTGATCAGGTAGAATAAACTCGAATATTAAATGTTAACAATTGGACAAATAGCATATGAATATGAAGATTTCTGTCGGAAAGATGATAATTAGAACAAAAAGGGATTTTTATGGAGAAATAGAATCGTAAAGGGGAGGATAAAATTGTAAATATAGGAGGCTTTTTATGAAAATGAAAAAAATCACGATTGCATCACTAGCAATTGGTACAATGCTCTCCGTTACAGCTTGTAGTCCTTCTGCAGAAAAAGATCAAGCGAAAAAGGAACAAACGAACGCGCAGGAAGAAGCAAAAACAACGAATGCTGATGAAACATCTGCAACAAAAAACGGTGAGAAAGAAACAAGTACATCTACTAATGAAAAAACAGAGAAAGATCAAAAAAATTCTAAAGAATCGTCTGGAACGGAGAGCAATGCTAAATCTACAGAAAAAGAAACAAATGCTAAAACTAACGAGCAAACGACAAGTGGAAAAGCCTCCGAAAAAGAGACGAATACAAAAACGACAGAACAATCTACGAATGGAAAAACTACAACGAAAGATACAAATAAAAGCGTGGCTGTGAAAACAAATGTGAAAGCAGTTGCGCAGCTTATTGACAGTTTAGATAAACAATTAGCTGCAAATCCTAAGCTAGATACCGTGAATAAGCTAGGAAAGCAAATTAATGAAAAATGGGATGTAATCGAAAAAGAATTAGAAGCGACTCATCCAACTGATTATAAAACGATTGGACAAAGTATGTACCCTTTAATTGTCGCAGCTGAAAAAGAAAAAATAGATATGAAACGAATAAAATCGTTAACGACGAAAACGAAGCAAGATTTAAATCAATTATTAAACAAACTTTGAGGACAAAATAGAATGTTTTATGGAAAAGGAGAAACAATATAGGTTTCTTCTTTTATTTGTGTCTATTTAAGCTCGAATACTCACTTTACGAGAGTTGTAGAAAGTGTACTAGATGTTGTTCATTTAATTTTTGTTCATAAGAATACAATTGGGAAAGGCACGAACCCTGAGTTAGAAGAATTGCAAATTGAAGGTGATTTAGATGCTTTTTCCTTGAAAAATGGTGAGGCCTATTTATGTTATAAGTTTCCTCAGCGATGGCTGTTAAAGTCGTTAGAGGGGGTGAACAAGAAGTTTATTAATTTTGTTACTTTTACATCGATAGATGAAGAAGTAACAATGATTTTTGGCTTAGCAGGAAGAAACTTTGCGAAAAAAATGCCGTTCCTACATACAATTTTTAGTCGGTACAGTTTGAAAGTGTTAAAAGAAGATCAGTTGGTAGTAGAAAGTCAGCCCCCAAGACCCATTCCGGAAGCTTTAAAAATGGAGGCACATGTATACGCAGATGCAGCCCAAATTAAGTTTAGGCAGAGGTGGTTTCAGTTTTTAACAAGTGAAGAAAGAACTTGCTATTTAGATAAATAAGTAAATCATAATTGCGTTATGTAAACTTAGCTTGCGATTATAGGCAAAAAACTGTGTATAAAAAAGTGACCCACCTTTTTAGCAAGCCACTCTCTTTTGAGGTACTCGCATTGCAAAAAGTATATATAAAAACAAGTATAAAGGCAGTGGATTTCGCAAGTACAATCACACTGCTTTTAGTATTTTGTTGAAGAGTGAACCATTGTTCTATTTATTCGTGTTATTCGTATGATATTAATAAATAGAACAAATTGGAGGAAGATGAATGAAAGCAATTGTGTATACAAAGTACGGTTCCCCCGACGTTCTTCAACTGAAAGAGATAGAGAAACCTGTTCCTAAGAACAATGAAATACTGGTCAAAATAAAAGCGACAACTGTAACAGCAGGAGATATTCGGTTACGGAGTTTTACGGTTCCTCGTTCTGTTTGGCTACCTGCTCGAATCACACTTGGTTTAAGTCAACCTAAAAAACAAATATTAGGAATGGAGTTAGCTGGAGAAGTTGAGTCAGTAGGGAAAGAGGTCAAGCGGTTTAAGGAAGGGGACCAGGTTTTTGCGGCTACCCAAGTGGGTTTTGGTTCTTATGCCGAGTATATTTGTCTGCCTGAAGATGGAGCAGTCTCTATTAAGCCCTCTAATATAACCTATGAGGAAGCTGCCGCTATTCCAATTGGGGCATGTACAGCCCTGTTTTTTCTTAGAAAAGCTAACGTTCAGAGCGGTCAAAATATTCTTGTATATGGAGCTTCTGGAAGTGTAGGGAGTTATGCAGTACAGATTTCCAAGTATTTTGGAGCAAAAGTTACAGGGGTTTGCAGTAACGCAAATGTAGAATTGGTAAAATCTCTGGGAGCCGACAAGGTAATCGATTACACTACAAAAGATTTTTCTACTACAGATGAGACTTATGATGTTATTTTTGAAGCGGTAAACAAGAGCTCGTTTTCAGACTGTATCAAGTTGTTAAAGAAGAATGGTACCTATATAAATGTCGTTGAACCGTTGCCAAGTGTGCGAATGCTATGGACTAAAGTGACAAGCAGCAAGAAGCTAATATTAGGTCAAAATTCATCTGAAACTTCCGAAGCATTAGACTTCCTTAAAGAACTTGTTGAGACAGGGAAGGTAAAAGCGGCCATTGACAGGTGCTATGCATTGGGGGAGATTGTGGAAGCCCATAGATATGTTGAGAAAGGACACAAGAAGGGAAATGTCGTTATAAATGTAGAATCTCACAACAAATCATAATATATGAAGAATGCTCCGGGGTGAATAACAATTTTTTGTATAAGAAAAAGTCATAAATTGATAGAGTTAAAAAAAGATGTAAGCAGAGGGAGAGGCTTGCATCTTTTTTTTATTTTTTATCAAACCAATCAAACCTTTCTATCGTTACCTTAAATATAAATAGAAAATTGAAGGAGGAGTCAGTATGAAAGCATGGCAATGTATTGTGTCCATATTAGCGAGCCTTTTTTTATTAACAGCGTGTAATAGCGATAAGAAAGAAGATGCTCAAAGTAAGAAAACGAGTGGAGAAAACGTGAGTGAAGTTATTAGTGATAAAAACGAATCTCCTAGTTTACAATTATTAGAGAACGATAAGATTGGAAAATACTTAGCAGATTCAAACGGAAAGACACTTTATTATTTTGCAAAAGACACATCTAAGGTAAGTAATTGTAGTGGTGACTGTGTAAAACTTTGGCCGCCATTTGTTGCGAAAGATTTTGAAGTGCCAAAAGGATTTGATATAAAAGATTTCGCTACGATAACACGAGAAGATACGAAAGAACAACAAGTAACGTATAAAGGCTATCCCCTTTACTATTTTGCTAATGATAAATCAAAAGGAGATATAAATGGACAAGGGGTTAAAGATATATGGTTTGTACTGAATAGTGAAACTACATTTAAACAGTGATGGGAAGCATGCTGAATAGGGCGCATGCCGGCAGTTATCCACCACCTATCTTCTTCGCTTTTCTCTGAACCTTGAGGTGAGGGTCTTACTGCCCGCGAATAGTGTGGTGAATATTCTGTTAAAAGGAGCGATCAACGTTGTTGGTGGTTCCTATTTTTCTATTTGAATTATATAATTAAATTAATTCGAAATTATCAGAAATAAATGAAAAACACTAGGGAGTGCAGGTGAGAATGAAAGAAAAAAATGATTATGAGTTAATGCAATTAGTAAAAGGAAACTATCGTCCTGCATTAGAAGAACTCTATGAACGATATATTAAGTTGATATATAGCTTCACTTTTAAATTTTTCCAAGGAAATGAAGACAGAACAAAAGAAGTTGTTCAATTAATTTTCTTGAAACTTTGGACAACTAAAAGTATGTATAATCCTTCAAAAGGTGATTTTGTAAATTGGCTACTTACTATTACGAGAAATATATGTATTGATTATGTCCGAAAAGAAAATAAAGAACTTACGTATAGAAACTTTCATAATGTTTATGATTCTGAAAAACATATGCATATAGCAGATTCAGAAAATCAAATCGAGAAAAGACTGCACAGTGTTGAAATTCAAAAGGCAAAGCAAAATTTGTCTACGTCTCAAAAAAGATTAATCGACTTGCTATATTGGAAAGGTTATTCCCTTAGTGAGATTGCTAAAATGGAAGATGAACCATTGGGAACCACTAAAAGTCGTCTTCATCAATCTTTAAAGCGATTAAAAAAATATCTAGAATAGAGGGGGATAGTATGGAGAGAGAATGTGAGCATTTATTATCTTACGTTACGAATACATTTGATGATAGAGAACAAAGAAAGTTTCAAGAACATTTAAAGATATGCCCCAAATGTCAAACTGAGTATTCATCAATGCAGGCAGCTTGGGAAGCACTACATTTCGATTTTGAGGAGAAAGAAGTACCAGCAACATTAAAAGCTGAAGTGTTTGATTTTATATTTGTTCAAGAACAAACGAATAGAGATAACATAGTAACAGCGAAATTGAAAGAATGGACGGTTTTACTAAAAAAACAATTTACACCGTTGGCAACGGTATTACTAGGAACAATGTTAGTGATTACAGTAGCATTAACAATCGAAAATTCACAATTAAAAATACAATCTTTAGCTAAGCATGAATTAAGCAGTGATCCAATTAAAGTAATTTCTACTCATCCATTAGTATCAATCGATCAAAACCATGAAAATACAAAGGGTTATGTATTTGTTATGCAACAAGGAGATAAGAAAAAATTAGTTGTACAAGCTGATCATTTGCCACAAGTAAAAAATTCAGAAGTGTATCAAGTTTGGTTATTAAAAGATGGAGAAAGAAAAAACGCTGGAATATTTAAACCTGATGAAACTGGTTCAGGACTTCTGACATATGAAATTTCACAAAAACAGTCCTTTGATAACATTGGTATTACACTTGAACCAGATTCGAATAGTACGAAACCTCTTGGTAAAAAAGTACTAGGGACTTAAAACAGATGTTACGGTGAATTCGATTTTCTTATTTCAGCAGGGGGAGTTACTCTTAGAAAATAAATGAATTAACATCGTATGGTAAATACTATGTTTTTAAATGTTTATTAATCAGTGGTTTACTTCTCGTATGATGGATGATTATACATTTGTTCCCCATATACCTTTTGATTCTGATAAAAGACTTATTTTTGGCGTTTAGTCTATGTCAAACATTAAAAGTTATTGAACTACCCCCACCTTCACTTCGTTTAGAGGAGGGGGTCTTCTCGGTTAAAATGATAAAGTTTCTCGAACCGACTTTTTTAGAATTAAGGTTTTTCGGCAGCTGCTAAACAGTATGGCATTTATACATGTGATTAAACTCTCTGATAACACAAAAAACATTGATATAACAATAAAAAGGCAGAGCGAATTCATGTGCGAATTGCTCTGCTATTATGCTTACTTTTATATGTGTTTTTATAGTTGCGGGTACTTCAAAAGAGAACGGCTTACCCTTTTAATAGGCAACTTATTTTAAATAGTCCTTTAAAGTCCTATCTTCAATGCAAGATAGAGGGAGTTTTATTTCAGTACCTTCCTTCATATTACGTAAAACAATGGTTCCCGTAGAGATTTCATTTTCGCCAATTATAAGCACGTAAGGAATGTTCTCTTTATTTGCGTAATTAAGAGCTCGCTTTAATTTACGGCCGGCAAGTTCAAGTTCAATCCTCATTGCGCTATTAGAACGTAATTGCTCTGCTATTTGTAAACATTTCGTTTCTGTTCCAATCGGAATAATGAAAATATCGGCAAAAGTAGATTTCGTTTCTTTTTGCGCAAGAGCTGTATAAATAACATCTAAGCCAAAGGATATACCTACTGTTGGATAGGTGGTATTATCCTTACGAAAGGCTCCAATTATATTATCATAACGTCCACCACTGCCAATACTTGAAGTGATACTTCCATCTGCTAAAAAGATTTCATAGACTGTACCTGTATACATGGTAAGCCCTCTTGCTAAGAATGGATTGAAAGTGGTATTGTTTTGAATACCAAGTGCAAGAAGGTATTGCTGTAATTGCCTTAGTTCATTGATTCCATCCATAACAAGTGAATTTGAGAAAGTTTGACTAAATGCATCTAGTTCTAATGCGATACAAGATTCAACGGTATTACAAATAATCTCTACAGTGTCATTTATGATTCCGCGGCTTTGTAAATCCTTTCGTATACCATCAATCCCAATCTTTTCAAGTTTATCTAATGATAAAATAACATCGTGTGTTTGTTCATTTGGAATTTCAATAGATTTAAGAATACCTGTTAATAACTTACGATTATTATATTGAATGGTAACATCTAAGTTTAAAGTTTTGAAAAGATCAAAGGCCATAGCCATTAATTCAGCTTCAGCAATAACAGATTCTACACCGACGATATCAACATCGCATTGAATAAATTCACGGAACCTTCCTTGTTTTATTGGTCCACCACGAAAGACTTTTCCGATTTCATAGCGTTTAAAAGGAAGGCGAATTTCCGGATTCATTGCTACTACTTTTGCAAATGGGATTGTTAAATCATACCGAAGTGCGAGTTCGCGATTTCCTTGATCACGTAGTGTATACATTTCTTTTAAAATTTCAGCACCGCCGCCATATTTGTAGGCCATAAGTTCATACATATTTAAAGTAGTGGTTTCAAGTGGTTTACAGCCATATCGTTCAAAAGTTTCTTCACAAGCACGTTTAATTTTATTGCGTAACAACTGTTCCTCTGGTAAATAATCTTTCGTTCCTTTTACATTTCTTACATCCATTTGAGTCACTCCTTTTTAAAATAAAAAAAGCTATGCAGGTATAAAAATACCCACATAGCTATATGAATGCTTCGTGGGTAACAGGAAAAGCCCTGTACCCACGAAGAAAAAATTCTTCGGATACACGGCGTTATGTATGATGATGAAGTTGGAAAGAAGTATTAAAATTAAACATGAATGATCTCTCCTTAAGTTTTTCAAAATTATAACAAATGATTTTTGAAATATCAATGTTTTTCGAAAATAAAAATATAATTAACGGATGAATGAAGCATAACGTGTATAAATAGTGTGAGCGAAAGGATATGTTTGTCATTCCTTGTGAAAAAATACGAAAGTAAGATACAATATTTATGTATTTGAAATTATACTTTTAACATCTTCGTCTCAATTCCTATATGAAATTGTACATATAAATTTATTGCAGGAGGATTTATCACAATGGAGTACAAAACGAATGTCATGCGGTTATTAGATAAGAAAAAAATCAATTATAAGCACTATAGTTATGTAGACACTGATGCGATTAGTGGAATAGATGTTGCGTTAGTATTGGGACAATCTCCCGATCAAGTATTTAAAACATTAGTAACCATGGGGAAATCAGGACAGCACTATGTTTTTGTTGTACCTGTAAACAAAGAATTAGATTTGAAAAAAGCAGCTGCTAGCGTTCGGGAAAAATCGGTAAGTATGCTGAAATCTAAAGATTTACTCGCGCTCACTGGCTATATTCATGGTGGCTGTTCACCGATTGGGATGAAAAAATCTTTTCAAACTGTCATTGATAAAAGTGCTAATGATTTTGAAGCAATCATATTTAGTGCAGGAAAGATAGGATATCAAGTTGAGTTGGGATTAGAAGACTTGAAAAAGATTATTCGTTTTGACGTACAGGATATTGTAGTAGAGTAGAATACTATTTTAAAGATAAGAATGAGAAAAAAGAGCCATTTGGCTCTTTTTTCTCATTCTGTTGTTCTTCTGTTCGCTGTCAATGCAAATCATTCATTGTATCCAATGGGGTATTTCTATGACGTTCAACTGCTATTTTTAAGAGAAAATCAGTTGAAGTTTTATTTTTTTACAGCATGAATGTAATGAATGGTTTCAAAAGCAGATAAGTAATCGTTTCGATTCTGAAAATACAGTTCATGAATTTGAGCAGGTGATAGGTGTTCGTAAATCAATAAACCGGATTTCTCTAACATCTTCTCGATTTCCAAGTAAGAAAAACATGATTTCATTGGTTCTCCGCTTAGTGAAGCCATTTTTACCATGTTTTCAACTCTATTAGAGATTCCTTTCTCCTCAAAGAGTTTTTCGTCTGCATAATCAAAAACGATGGAACTACCTGTTGGTACCTTAGAAAATAAAAAATCTATCAAGCTTGAAATTTCCTCTTTTGTTAAATAATAAGAAACACCTAAAAAACTAAAGAACGTTTTTTTGTTATCAAATCCTTTATCTATTAGATCTTGATAGGAAAACGTTTTGGTGAAGTCCATAGAAACGAAATGAAGATTACTTGGGATTTTTAAATTAGCCTCATCCAATCTTTTCTTTTTAAATTCCTGTGTAGCAGGGTGATCAATTTCGAATATTTCTAAGCTGTTTTCCAATTCTGGATGTCGGAAACTAAAAGTGTCTAATCCAGCGCCAAGTACGACATATTGTTGTAATCCTAATGTTATCTCATTAAGTAATACTTTCTCGCAATACGCAGCACGTGATAAGGCAATTGGAGAAAGTTGGACTTGTGTAATCCATTTTAAAATTTCTTCTGTATTTCCCTCGAATTTTTGTGCGATATCTTTGTTGAAGAAATGTATGCCTTGAACCATATTCTCTTTGATGTCATTGAATTCTTTATCTGAAATTAAGTCTTTAGCAATATAATCATTAAAGATTTTAGGGGTATCAAATTGACTATGATAGGATCTGCCGAAAGCTGATATTAACGAAGTTACACTTGACTCACCTTTCTTCATACAAACACACTCCTTCACTTTAAAACAAAAAAATAGGATTCCCCTGGCCAGGAGAATCCTATTATATAACTTAAATTAATAAAAGTAAATTATATCACAAATAAATTTATTTGTCAAGTAAATAGAAAACTATTTATTGCATTCTTTTGTTAGATATCTAAAATCGATATAAACATTTAACAGTACTCCGACAGAAGTCCCCTTCCTCAAGCACGTGCAGGATATAGTCCAGTGGTAGGGAGGGGATGAATGTTGGTCGTGCACAGCACGAATTTTCTATTTCCTTTTTATGTAACTTCATGTATGCTAGTGGTAGAAAAAGAACGTACATTCGTACATTTGTTTTTATGAATTTGAAACACAAGTAATGAAAAAGAGGAAGGTGATGACCATATTGCTAAGCCAAAAATATGAAATATTCCTAACAAAAGGACAGAGGGAAATGTTAGAACGATGGCTACAATATTGTCGTCAAACCTATAACTCTGCTCTTATAGATAAACAGAGAAAATATAAAGAAAAGAAGCAATTGTATACTCGTTCTGACATGCAAAAGCAACAAGTCATCGATAAGAAGAGATATCCTTTTTTGAAAGAAGTGCCATCACAGCCCTTACAAGAAGTATTTTTACGACTCGAAAAGGCATATGATGGCTTTTTTCGTGGGGATGCAAATTATCCAAAGTTGAAAAAATATAAAGACTATAATAGTCTCACTTTCCCTCAGTTTGGATTCAAACCAAATGGAAAACACCGTTTTGCGATGTCATTTGCAGCGAACGGAAAATTATATAATAAGCGATTAGGAGAAATAGATATCCTTTTTCACAGGCCGATAGAAGGAACCATTAAGCAAGTGATTATCAAACGACAATCTAAGAGATGGTACGCTATTTTCAGTGTCGAAAGACAAGTTGTATCATCCACTATTGTGAGAGAACATGCGATTGGTATAGATGTAGGATTGAATCAATACGCTGTCCTTTCGGATGGAACTGTATTTGAAAATCCGAGATTTCTTCTGCAAAAAGAAAAACAACTACGGAAAGCACAACATAACCTTTCGAAGAAAAAAAGGGCTCTGCGAACTATAAGAAGCAAGTGGAGCGCATCCAGATTCTTCATGGAAAGGTGGCGAATCAAAGGAAAGATTTCTTACACAAATTAAGTTATCATCTCACGCAAATGTATTCGGTCATTTGTATTGAAAACCTTGCTATTCGAAAGATGATTCGGAATCGAAAAATTCCGAAGGCGATTTCTGATGCGGGCTGGGGAGCTTTTCGCAGGTTTCTTTTGTATAAGTGTGAGAAATTCGGAGGCCTACTTGTAAAAGTAGATCCGGCGTATACATCACAAGATTGTTCTAACTGTGGAAATCGTGTGAAAAAATCACTTTCGATTCGGACACATATTTGTACAAAGTGCGGGACGGTGTTAGACAGAGATTATAATGCAAGTCTCAACATTTTGCGGAAAGGACTTGAACAATTACTTGTGAGAACGACTGAAGAATGAAACTGTAGGGCAAGGTTGTGTCCAAACAGTATAAACGACGCCTGTGAAGAGTATGTAAGACTGCTTGGATTCCCAAACAGCAACGCTCTATGAAACAGGAAGCCCCTTCTTCAAACGACTCGTAAGAGTGTTAAGGAGGGGTCATTCACAGTGAAATCCAAGTCGCCTAGAGTCATTGTATAGTAACTCGTATCATTAACAATCTGATAATGATTGTACTTCAGTTGAATATCTTTTATAGTCTGGATATTCCGTGAGAGTTCGGCGCTCTGGCTTAAGTAATTGATTAATGAAAGATATATTTTTTATTTCTTTGTTGTAACGTGAAAAAAATGAAACTTTAACTTTTGAATTAGGAGGAACAGTGAAGACTAAAGGTCTTTTTGGCATGCAAAACAACTCCTAAAATATATTATTTGGCAATTATATATTTTATCCCGCTATTTGCGGGCAGTAAGATCCCTACATCAAGATTCAAAGATTGGTGGGGGATGAAGAAAATTTCCACTGATAGAAGTTTCACTTTATATTAAAAGTGTATCCATTCATACAATATTCAATTTTTATAAAGTTGGTTATGTATTAGCCCTTATGTAAACAAATGCAATACAAAAGAGCAGCTAGCAAACGCTAACTGCTCAGCCCCAGGGAAAGGGAGAAAAGATTGTAGGTACTACAAAATTTGATTAAAGCTGTTCACCAGCCTTTATATAGTATGTACAGAATTTGAAATATTATACAGGAGGGGAAGGAGCTATTGTTGCTTTAAAATAAAGTTTAATCAAATTGATACTAATAACCCTCATAAACGATTATAGAAAAGATTGATCAAAACACGCTCTTAATATTTTAGTTAGTTCATTCTTTTATAAAAAAAATTGATCATTTCCTATCTATGCCGCTCCACAATCGCGCCTCATGAACTGACTTAGGATCTCCAATTAGCTAGTTTTCTTTACCTACTTGGTGAAAGCTGTCTTCAGGAATCTCCTGTAATTTTTCAGTATGAACGAACATGTTCGCTGTTGGCATTTGTACTTGATTCTTATGGAATATAGACATTAGTTCAAACCTTACTTGCCTGGAAGTTTCAAAATACTCTTCAGGTTTAACCAAGCCTACAATACAAAATTCGTACCCAACATATTTAAGGTTTGGATTTAAGTCTGTAATACCAATATATTGAAATGGTTCAACAGCCTCGTTCTCTACCCTATATAGGCTTTGATCAAATTTTTCATTGCAGATAACACTTACTTTTTCTAACAATTCCTTTATTCTTGTAGGATCTTCTTGATAACTTACCGTAATTCGTTCAATAACTCGCATCCTGCCTTTATTAAAATTTTGTATCGCTCTAATCTCTCCATGTGGGATGGTAAGGAGTTTTCCCGACCATTCACGAATTTGCATAAAGCGAATACTGATTTCCTCAATGGTACCTGAACTTGTTCCGTTGAAAGTAACAAAATCGCCGACACGAAACTCTTTGTCCGTTAATCTTGCGAACCCTAATATAACATCTTTTAGTAGCTGTTGTGCAGCAAAACCGATGACAACTCCGGCAATCCCTGCACCTGCAAGAATACCTTTTATATCTACAAATTGACTGATTAGATAAATAACAAGGCTAATCATAATTCCATACCTGAAAATTGATCGAATTACACTTTGAATCGTCTGTTCTACTTCTTCATCAAAAAAACTTGACTTCCTAAAGAACCAATCAATAATACGGTTTATGACAAAGGAACAGGTCATGAGAACCAAAGCAAATAGTGTAAATCTTAAAAGTAAAAACTTCCTTATATAATTAAAAAATTCCTCAGTAAAAGTTAAAAAATCCATCCATCCACTTCCTTAAAAATGAAAATTTCATGCAAAGCTGATTTATTATAAATACTTTTTAAAAATCTTGAAATTTATTCCAGGATCATCTGTTACCTTGACCTTACATATTGTTTCCTTAACTATGTATTTTGATTTTTATTCCCAGTTCATCTTCAACAATATGGCCCTTTAACGGAACAACGTATCGTCACTCAACAGTTCCTTAATCGATCTTTCCATTCCAGATGTTCTTTTCCTTTTCAATATAAATACACCCCTTTAGATAATGATAATCTAAAGGGGTAAAGTGGTGCAATTTTTTTATAAACGGTATAACTTTATTCAAAACGATACGACTTTATCATTTTAACTGAGAAGACCCCTTCCCCTAAACGAAGTGAAGGTGGGGGTAGTTCAATTCAAATCTACAGCTATAGTATATAGAATTTCGCAATATTAGACAGGTAAAACATAAAATGACAAGAATATGTAACATATATTGAAAAACGAAAAGAGGGAGAAAAATGTGGAAAACAACAGATCTTTGTGATGCTTTTGAAAAGGAGGTACAAGTATGTCAGCCACTGTTTCAGTCGTACGGTATGAAAGAACAATTTTATGGGAAGATTGCGACGGTTAAAGTGAAAGATGATAATGTATTAGTAAAGGAAGCGCTGCAAACTTTACCGGAAGGAACTGTATTAGTAGTTGATGGAGAGGCTTCGACAAACTGTGCGTTACTCGGAGATAACTTAGCAAATATAGCAAAAGAACGGAATTTAGCAGGTATTATTATACATGGATATGTTCGTGATTCTAAGGAACTACGAAACATAGATATTGGTATTTTCGCATTAGGTACACTGCCGAAGAGAAGTATAAAGGAAGGAAAAGGAGAAACGGCAATTCCATTACAATTTGGAGGAATTGAGTGGGTTCCAAATCATTACGTGTACGCTGATGAAGATGGCATTATTGTATGTGAAAAGTGTATTCATGACTAACATACTTATATAGCATATAATAATCTATTATTCTTAGAAAATAAATCCGATAAAGCATAGACAAAATCTCGTGTCAATAGTAAAATAATACAGAAATTTATAATTTGATGAATGTATAGGTATGTCGTTTATACGATAACTTTAAAAGGAAATTGGTGGAAATGAAATGGATTCGCCGCTCATAGTGAATGTTATCACAATAATACATTCATACGCTACATGATCTTTCCTATACAAATACAACCGCTATCTAAGCGGATAGGAGGTGTTGTGCATTTTGGTTCGCACTCACAGTAGAGTGCTATTGCACGCCCTTGAAGGGCCTTTTTTTATGTATATGTAAGCAAAGGGAGGAATAAGTGAGAATGGCAATGATAAAAAAATGGCTGCTTACGTCGATAATGGCAGTTGCATTAGTATTTGTTTCATTCACAAATACTGTACATATTACGTTTGCTGAAGGGAAAACAGCAACACTTGCGGTCATTGGGGAATCGCAAAAAGGAGTTATTTTATGTCCGAAAGAAGTGTCAATTGAAGATGGGGAAACAGCCTATAGTTTGTTACAAAAAGTTATGGGGACGAAAGTAACAGCTGAGAATACGAAATATGGTATCTATGTTAAAGGTATTGATGGTTTAATGGCTGGTGATACAAGTGGATGGACATATGATGTAAATGATAAAGCTGCCATGGTAGGCGCAGATAGTTATAAATTAGAATCTGGAGATGTTGTTGCATTTCGTTTTGTTGTAGATTGGAACAACATGAGTACAGAAACATTGCAACAGGTGCTCGATAAGATTGGAACTTGCAAAAAAGATCCAGATACAACTAACCCAGAAGAACAAAAACCAGAAGAGCAAAAGCCTGAGGAACAAAAGCCAGATGGCCAAAAGCCTGAGGAGCAAAAACCAGAAGAGCAAAAGCCTGAGGAACAAAAACCAGAAGAGCAAAAGCCAGATGGTCAAAAGCCTGAGGAACAAAAACCAGAAGAGCAAAAGCCTGAAGAACAAAAACCAGAAGAGCAAAAGCTGGATGGCCAAAAGCCTAATGAGTTGAAAGAACCAATCAAAAATGAATTATTAATGAAACAATTAGATCAAGCGATTGCTAAAACATCACAAAAGATGATGGGAAATGGAATCGATAGTGATTGGATAGCCATTGCACTTGCTCGTTCAGGATATAATATTCCAACGGAAACAAAGATTAGTTATTTACAATCTTTAACACAAACAGTGGAAAAGCGTGTGAATCGATTTACTGCGACAGATATAGCAAGAACAATTTTAGCAGTGTCAGCAGTGAATGGGAATCCAACGAATGTTGCAGGGAAAAATTTAGTACAAGAATTGTACCAATCTGAAAAACTAAATTCTGTTACTGGTTATACATTTGCTTTACTTGCACTTGATACGAAAAAATACGAAGTGCCAGCTGGAGCGAGATGGAATCGTGCTGCTTTAGTAAAAGAGATTTTAAATGCGCAGCATACAGATGGTGGTTGGACGTATAGTGTTGGAAGCGGTAAAGAAGAAGCAAGTAATATTGATGTAACAGGTATGGTGTTATCAGCATTAGCGCCATATCAAAAACAACCAGGGGTAAAACAAGCTTTAGACAAAGCAGTGCAGTATCTAGCAAATCAACAATTAAGCACTGGCGGATTTGAAGCTGATGGTCAAGAAAATGCTAACAGTGTTGCGCAAGCGATTATTGGACTTGCTATTACAGGAATCGATCCAACTGGTGAAGCGTTCACTAAAAATCATGTAAATACAGTTCACAATTTACTGTCATATCAACTTCCAAATGGCGAATTTAAATGGTTACCAAGCGATGAAGAGGGTAATGGTATGGCTACTGAACAAGCATTTTTAGCGCTTGTTCAATATAAGGCATTTGTAGATGGAAAAGGCTCTATATATGATTGGACAAATCCATTGACTGGAAATGATAAAACTTCAGTTGAAGAGCCGAAAAAACCTGTAGTAAATGAACCAAAGGTGATTGAAAAGCAAGAAGTGATTCAAAAACCGCAGGAACAAACACATGATGAGAACTCTCGTGATGTTACGAAAAATAAAACAGTAAATAATGAAAAAACTGCAATGAATCGTCAGTTACCAAAAACAGGAGCGTCTGCTTCGGACAATGCTATGCCAGTAGGAATGGGCGTATTATGCATCGTTTCAGCATATGTTTTATGGAGACGAAAAGCAGCTTAACGAAAATTAGGAGCAATGATTTGCTCCTAATTTTATTAGGAAGGTGAGGAAAACATGAGTATGATGAAGTGGTTACTCTCATTTGTTCTCTCATTTGGATTGCTTGTTGGATGTAGTCAAAATGAATCAAAACCTGAGCAACAAGTGGTATCAAAGCAAACAGAACAAAAAGATAAGGAAAAACAAGAAGAAATAAAAGAAGAAAGTAAACAGGAAGAATCGCAAGAACCAGTTGCTAAGCAAAAGCAACCAGAAGAGCAAGAGCAGCCAAAAGATGATCAAGAACAAAAACAGCAAGAACAACCTGAAGTAAAACAAGAAGAGAAAAAAGACCAAGAACCACCTGCTCAGCAAAAAGCGCCGGAACAACCAAAAACACAGCAAGAAAACGCTGAGGTAAAGAAAGCGCCAGAAGCAAAGACAGAAGAAAAACCAGAAGTAAAAGAAGAGGCTAAAGTTGTTAATCAGCCGAAAGAAACGCCAAAGCAAGAATATCCGAAAGATCCAGAGCCTAAAAAGTCTGATACACAACCTAAACCGAACCCGGTACCGCCGCCAGATCCAGTGCCACCAGTACCACCAAAACCAGAGGAAAAACAAGTTACTATTTCTGTACGTGGTGATCAAGGGTATTTATCTAGTGCAAAGAAAGTTGATGTGAAAGATGGAGATACAGTGTTTGATATATTAACAAGTACAGGTTTAGAGGTTGATTCAACTGGATCCGGAAATAGTAAATATGTAAAAGGAATCAATGACTTATATGAATTTGACAAAGGGCCAAAAAGCGGATGGAAATACCGTGTAAATGGTGCTTTTCCAAACCGAAGTGCAGGTACATATAAAGTCAAGCCAGGAGATACTATTGAATGGGTATATGTATCAAATTAGGGAAGGACTTTAGGTAAAGGTTATGAAAATTATCTTTTCTTCTTTACATCCTTTTGTGAATTTTTTCTATTATATTGGGGTGATGATACTCTGTATGGTGTGTCTTCACCCTCTTTTTTTAATTGGTGCTATTATTATGATGGTGCTATTGAACGTTATACAAGGAAATTGCGAGAGAATAAGAAGAATGTTGCCAAGTATGTTCATTTTCTTTTTGATGGTTATCGTGCTAAATCCTTTGCTAACACATAGGGGAGCCACTACATTATTTCGCTTAGGAGATAATCGAATCACATTAGAAGCGTGCATGTATGGACTCATCATGGGGTTATCGTTACTTGCTATTATGTTCACATTTACTTCTTACAATGATATTATTTCAAGTCATAAATTTTTGTATTTGTTTTCACGGGTTTCACCGAAAGTTGCGCTATTGACAATGATCACGGTGCGTTTTGTTCCTTTATTTATCCGGCGTTTAAGACAAATTACACTTGTTCAAAAAACAAAAGGCGTTCAATTAGATTCAGGCTCATTCATCGGGAGAATCAAAAATGGAATGAAACTTTTGCAGGTGTTACTTGTTTGTTCTTTAGAAGATGCATTACAAACGGCAGATTCCATGCAAGCGCGTGGGTTTGGGGTGACAAAGCGTAGTACGTATATACGGTATCGCATGGGGAGACAAGATTGGTATATACTTGCGTCTTTAGTGGTTTTATTACTAAGCAGTTTTGTGCTCAATTATTACGGCGCTGGCAAATTATCAATCTATCCAAGAGTGGAATCACTTGTATTTCAGCAATATGATGGAATACTATTCGTTTTATTTTTACTATTTATTAGTTTACCAATCCTAATGGAAGGGAGGGAATGGTTATGGTGGCGCATGCAGAAATAAAAGACTTAGCTTTTACGTATGCAGATGAAAATGTACAAGCATTAACAGATGTTTCGTTAACGGTTTCTCAAGGTGAATTTATTGTGCTAGCTGGACGTTCAGGATGTGGTAAGACAACGCTTTTGAAACATTTTAAGAAAGAGTTACTTCCGATTGGAAAGCGCACAGGTAGTATGTATTATAATGGAGCTTCTTTACTCGAGATGCCTAATTTATTATCAGCGCAAGAAGTCGGAATGGTATTTCAAAATCCAGAAAATCAACTTGTTATGGATACGGTTATTCAAGAATTGGCATTTTCTCTTGAGAATGTTGGTCTAGAAACAAAAGTCATCCAAAAGAGAATTGCTGAGTTAATTAGCTTTTTAGGATTTCAAGATTTATTACACCAGTCTGTTCACACATTATCAGGGGGACAAAAACAACTCGTTAATTTAGCGGCGGTTCTTGTGCTGCAGCCTAAATTGTTACTTCTTGATGAACCGACAGCGCAACTTGATCCAATTGCCGCAAAAGATTTTTTAGGATTATTAAAACGGATTAACGAAGAACTTGGAATTACAATTATCATGAGCGAACATCGTTTAGATGAAGTCATTTCATTAGCAACTCGAGTTGTGTTTATGGATGCAGGGAGAATTATGTATGATGGAATCCCGCAACATGTTATATCGAAAATGTGGGCATTAGAAGAATCTCGATCGTTTATCCCTCAAATTTCAAGGTTGTTTTTAGAATGGGGTATAGAGAAAATTCCATTTACGGTAAGGGAGGCGCAAACACAAATTCATTCCGAGTTACCAATCGAACATGAAGTACCGGCTATATCACAGGTAGAAACAAAAGAAGTGATTTTACAAGCAAAACATATATCTTTTCAATATGAAAAAAATAGTCCGTTTATTTTGCAAGATTTAACGCTAGCAATTGAACAAGGCAAGTGGACTGCGCTTGTTGGAAAAAATGGTACAGGAAAATCAACACTTTTAACTATATTAGCAGGACTAAACAAAGCTAGAAGAGGAAAGGTGCGGTGGAACGGAACGGAAATTCATAAAATGAAGTCCAAGGAACGATTTGAAAAAATCGGATTTGTATCACAACATCCCTATTATCATTTTACATTTGAGACGGTGTGGGATGAAGTGTTTGAAAGAGCAAATGAATTATATGGTGATAGAGGGAAAGAAATTGCAGAAGAGATGTTAAACCGATTTTGGCTGTATTCCATTCGCAATCGTCATCCACATGATTGTAGCGGGGGAGAACAACAGTTAATCGCACTATGCACAGCCTTGTTATCTAAGCCCCAATTATTATTATTAGATGAACCAACAAAAGGGCTGGATCCAGAGAAAAAGGAAAGATTAGGCGAACTGTTTCAAGCGTTACAAAAGGAAGGAACAACAATTGTGATGGCCACACATGACATTGAATTTGCAGCGAAATATGTGGATCATTGTATGATGTTATTTGATGGGAAAGTCATTATGGATGATGCACCAAAGAAATTCTTTAGTGATAATTTCTTTTATACAACATCTATTAATCGTTTTATTCGCAAGCAATTACCTTATGCATTAACGTGGGAGGATGTGTATCAAGCGTGTCCAAACGATATGTTGCTCTCATAACGCTTATTTTTATTCTTGTAATAAGTACACTTCTGTTTACTTCCTTTGTAACAGATGAATATTTTATTTGGTGTAGTTTATTTCTATTGTTCATTATTATGTTACCTTTTTATATACGATTTGAACGGAAAGCATTTGTTTCACGTGAAATCGTTATTGTAGCTGTTTTAGCAGCCATAGCAGCAGTTAGTCGTGTACCATTTTCTCTTATGCCGAGTGTACAACCAACTTCTTTTATTATTATTGTATCTGCAATTGTTTTTGGAAGTGAGACAGGTTTTATGATTGGTGCAACGGCAGCACTTGTATCTAATATTTTTTTAGGACAAGGACCTTGGACACCTTGGCAAATGTTTTCTTGGGGAATGATAGGTTTTACAGCTGGTTTACTACGAAATACATTTATTATGAGAAAGTTATGGGGAAGAGTCATCTATGGGTTCATAGCCGGTTTTGTTTTTGGCTGGATTATGAATTTGTGGGGGATACTTGGCTTTTTAGAAGGATTAACATGGAAAGACTTTATGGCATACTACGCTGCAAGTTTTTACTTTGATTTCGCTCATGCGCTTTCAAATGTAATTTTTCTTGTTTTGTTTAGTTCATCATGGATTAGAATTATTACGAGATTTAAAAAGAAATATGGGATTTTAGATGATAACGAGCGATTATATCAAGGAAACAAAGCATAAGCATATATCATAAAGCATAAGAATATAACGTAGGATCGCGACTTACATATTCGTTTGCCTCTTTCATGCTTCTTGCCATTGGTGAGAAGCATTTTTTTATAATACTTAGGTTTAGAAAATGTCAAAGAATTGTTTTAATATATTCAACTTTCGTATGGAACTTTTTTTATAATAGGAAATGAGAAAGATTTTCAAAGAGGAGATGTAATATTCATGAAGCTAGTTGTTCCAAAGCAGCATGGCGCGTGGGGGATGCTGCTGATTCCGTTTTTACTTAGTGTGCTACTTGGTAAACCTACATACTACCATATTCCACTCTTTATCGCTTGGTTATTTATCTATTTAGCAACGTATCCATTTTTAATGTACATGAAGCAAACACGAAAGAAAGAATTTTTACATGCGGCAATTATTTATTTTGTTATTGCATGTGTTTTCGGCATCGTATCTTTACTATATGAATGGGAAATTCTTTTATTCGCGGTTACGATGATTCCACTCTTTATCGTAAATATATACTTTGCCCGTCAAAAAAAGGAACGAGCATTAGTAAATGATATTTGTGCCATACTTGTTTTCTGCATTGGTGGTTTGATTAGTTATTATTTTTCGATGAAGACAATTGATGGGACAGCATGGTGGATTGCGGCTGTTTCTTTCCTTTATTTCTTAGGTAGTACATTTTATGTGAAAACAATGATACGTGAAAAGAATACTCCTACTTACCGCTATGTTTCATGGGGATACCATATTTTCTTAATCATTGCTTCTTTCGTAGTAAATCCATGGCTGTCTCTTATATTTATACCGAGCCTAGTTCGTGCAATCGTATTGTATGGTAAAAAGATATCTATATTAAAAGTTGGAGTTTTAGAAATCGTTAATTCTGTATATTTTTTAATTGTGACGGCAATACTGTTGCAGTATGCCATTTGAGATATCGCCCATCTAGTAAAGAGATGGGCGATATTTATTTTTGTTCTAAAATATCAACCGTTTGATTACATTTTTGTAATGCGTTTTCCACAGCTTGTAGGGATTGTTCGATTCGCTCCCGATTATCGCTCTTTTCGACTGTTTGTAATGCATGTTCTAAACAATTCTTTGCTTCTTGCAACGAATGGAATGAATCTTGAACGTATCCGCGGGCATTTTTATCCATCATAAATTCCTCCTTTTTTACATACAATTTTAGTATGAGCGTTAGGAAAGAAAATATAACTTATTGTATGTTGTTTGACAATTATAATAAAAATAGCTATAGTAAGATATAAAGTGAATATTTTCTTATCCAGAGAGGTGGAGGGACTGGCCCGATGAAACCCAGCAACCGCGATGCAGGTGCTAATTCCAGCAGAACATATTTGTTCTGGGAGATAAGACGAAGATATACGTAACTTCTTCTTATCGAAGAGGTTTTTTTATTGCAAAAAACCTCTTCCAAAAACAACAACATAAGAAGAAAGGGGTTGCAATTGTACTGTGACACTTGAAAAATACGTAAAGCTGCGTAGTGCAGTATATGAATATATGATGGAGCAAGATAAACCAATATCACTATTAGATATTCAAGAACATATCGTTTCGCATCATGAAGGAAAATTCACGAAAAAAATGTTACACCAATTTTATTTATCAAGGCTATTAGACGAATTGAAACTGGATGGGAAAATTACTTTAGCTAATGATGAATACCACTATGCTGAAAAAGGGGTATATTATAAGGCGAGAAAAGGGAGCTAGGCTCTCTTTTTTTATGTTATAATTTATCTGAAAATTAAAAGAAGTATGTAGAGTAAAAGACTGCCAAAGCAGCCTGATACAAGGGAATGGTGTTGAGTGTGTAGTGTCAAAAGTTGAATATGCCCTGAAAGAGGCATTTCATTCGGCTATAAATGAAAAGAGACACCTTCGCCGAGTAGGTGTCAGTTGGTTTGTCATATAGGCTTGCTACTTGACATGTATTAGAATATCACGCAAACCGTTGGGAGTCAAAAGGGAATTTAAGGAAAGGTGTTGTTAAAAGGTGAACATACTCATCGTTTATGCACATCCTAATCCATCTAGTTTCAATGCAAACATTTTAGAACATGTGCAAAAAGGACTTCAAGAGACGGATCATTCTGTTACATTGCTTGACCTTTATAAGGAACAATTTAATCCAGTGCTTATTTTCAATGAAGATAAGAGAAGACGGGATTTAGTATATGAAGAAGAAACTGAGAGATATAGAAATTTGGTCAAAGAAGCAGACTCTTTTATTTTTATTTATCCAATATGGTGGTGGGGCATGCCTGCTATTTTAAAAGGATTTATCGATCGTGTGTTTGTTGCAGGGTTTGCATATAAATATGAAGGTGTAATGCCGAAAGGGTTGCTTATAGGGAAAACAGCGTGGGTTATTAATACTTTAGATTCACCGTTATGGTACGTGGCACTCTTATATCGCTCTGCTGATTGGGTAATTATAAAAAAGGGTATTTTACGATTTTGCGGTATACGTCAAATTAAACGATCTGTCTTTCAATCAATAAAAACAAGTAAAGTAGCAAAACGTGAAAAGTGGCTTTTAGAAATAAAGGAAAAGGCTAAAAAATTATGGGTGAAGTAGAAAGTATAATGAAATGCTGCAATCGGAATGATGATTTGTTTCGTACGTATATCGTTTGTTTACTTCAATTGAAACATCATAGCGAGAGTTTTCAAAAAATGTATCAAGAACTAAAAGCAGATTATTTAATAAGAGGAATTTGTGAAAGAGAAGTTGATGGAATTATCAAGGAAAGTAAAGAGTATAAAATGTATGATGTACCGAGAGTATTAAGGTGGGATTTTTTGCGGAATCATCCATCGATGATTGAAACTGTTTGTGCGACGTTATTTACATATAAAAGGTTAAATCTTTCATGTGAAGAATGGGGAAATGTAATTAGATGCATAGAAAACGAATGATTATCACTATAGTTATTATATAAAAAAGCTAGTATAACACTAGCTTTTTTACATTGCTTCGATTTAAATGATAAGGAAACATAAACCAATTACTACGCCAGCATAAAGGAGGTTAACAACACAAAATCCCATAATGTCACGTGCACCTAAACCGGCGATTGCTAATGCAGGTAATGCCCAGAAAGGTTGTATTAAGTTCGTCCAAGCGTCTCCCCATGCAATTGCCATTGCGGTTTTCGCAGCAGGTACACCAAGCTCAGCACCAGCTGGGATCATAATAGGAGCTTGTACAGCCCATTGACCGCCTCCAGATGGTACGAAAATATTTACAATTCCTGCACTTAAAAACGTGAATAGAGGGAAGGTGGTTTCATTCGAAATGCTAATAAAGAAATTAGAAATTGCTCCTCCAAGTGAAAGGCCTTCGCTGTTTGCTCCAATCATCATTCCCATAATTCCTGCGTAAAATGGAAATTGGAGTAGAATGCCAGATGCGCTTTTCGTCGAATCTGAAAAGGCGCGAATATATTGAATCGGAGTACGGTGAAAAATAAGGCCAGCAATTAACAGTATAAAAATAACGATATCAAGTGTCAGGTTAAAGCCTTTCGTACTAAAATAATGAACAATATAAATAAGACCTAATAGTCCAACACATACCGTTATCCAAATGCTATTTTCCATTTTCTCAGCAAACGTACGAGCTTCTATTTCTTGAGCAGCAGCTTCTTCTTGAAATACGCTAGGATCCACTGTAATCGTATGATTTTCATCCGGATGCATTGCCTTATTTATAAGTGGCATCGTTACTAAAAATATAAGTACAGGAACGAGCGCATATGGTGAAAATAACGTTTCTGTTATAGGGATTGCTTCCTTTATACTTCCAGCAGTTGTTTTAATTAATGTTTCGCCGCCAGATGCTAAAGTAAGTGGTATAGAGGCGGAAAGTCCCGCGTGCCAAATAAGAAATCCGGAATAAGAAGAAGCGATGGCAAGTCGATAGTCTAAATTTTGTATGTGTTTTGCAACTTCCTTTGCATATAAAACAGACACTACAATGCCGAATCCCCAGTTTATGTATGCACCAAGTAAACTAACAATAGAAATAGCGATAATACCTTGTCCGCTTGTTTTCGGCAGTTGTGCAGCTTTTGCTAAGCCTTTGCGAATGAGCGGAGCGTTAGCTAATGCAGAACCTGTAACAAGTACAAGTGCCATTTGCATGGCGAAGGCTAAAAGGCCCCAAATTCCATCTCCCCAATGAGCAATCATTTCTACAGGTGATTGGTGCGTCGCAAACATGCCAAATAAGATAACAAAAATTGTTAATAGACAAGATAAAATAAAGGGATCTGGTAAAAAACGTTGCACAAGAGCAACACAACCATTTGTAAAAGAGCGAAACAAATTCATCAACCTCCTTAAGTTTTTTCTTTTACATATTCGCTGTGGGTAAAGAGATAACCTTTATTAAACTGAAGATTCAGATAAATGATAAAAGAAAAGCTTTCACCCTTGTGAAAGCTTTTCTAAGTGTTTGGCGATCTGTACATACATATTTGAATAAGTAGCATGAACATCATTACTTGGATTCGCATTTGATGAAAAATGTACAATTACCATATTTGCTTTTGGATCTATATAGAGACATTGTCCATAGCTTCCTAATACTTCAAAGGCGCCCTGTTCATTATGAGGAATCCACCATTGATTATGATAAGAAATAGGTGCCCCTTGTCCGATTGCTAATTCACCTTCTTGTACGCTCTGTACATTTTCTGAAATGGAGGAGGGGAGAATTTGCATGTCATTGTAACGACCGTTATGTAAAATCAATTGACCAAACCTAGCCATATCTCTTGCAGTAGCGTTTAAACCGGCACTCGCTTGTTCAACTCCTGTTTTATCTGTAACATAATACGCATTTTCTTCCATACCGATTTTGGACCAAATGCGTTCACTTACATTTTCGGTTAATGATTTACCAGTTACGGTCCGTATAATCCAGCCAAGTGATTCAGATGAACCGTTATTATAAGAAAACTGTGTTCCAGGTGGTGCAGTTTCTTTTGCTTCTTGTAACATATCGTAAATTTTCATTGGACCGTTATAGTTTTTACCACGAGGAAGAATATTGCTGGCTAAATACAACTGCGCATCTTGATTTTCTAACCCTTGCTGCATATATCCATGTGTAGGGTATTCAGCAGATACTTTCATGTCCATTAATTGTTGGATCGTTGCTTTTCCAAATGGAGTATTCCGTAATTCTTTGACGTAAGTTTCAGCAGTCTTATTTACATCGATGAGTCCTTCTTCGGTTAATGATTGTATAAGTGCCCCGGTAAATACTTTTGCTAAAGAAGCCATTCCATGCGGGTCATTTTGTTTATATCCATTGAAATACTGTTCATAAACAAGTTTTCCGTTATGCACGACGACAAAGGCATCTGTTTTATTCTCATCTAATAGTTTCTTTAACGGAATATTGCTTCCGTATTCTTTTTTTACAGAGAAATCATCTAAGTTTTGTAATGCGGTAGGGAATGTTGCTACTTGCATAGGATTGTTTTTCACTTCACTTGTTAACGCTAGTTCTTTCATATGTGTGTATGACCAGCGTAAATAAGGATCTTGTAACCAATTTTCTTTTGTTACGTTCTCTTTAGAAGGAGAGACTTTATTTTGTTTAAAAAATGCAAATCCAAGCCCAGTTAGGATAAACAATAGTGTAAGTATGATTAATAAAAGGGGAGATTTTTTTAAGTTCATCTATGTACCTCCTTGTTATTTCTATAGTAAGTATACGCTCGTTTTCTTAGAAATACAAAATAAGGAAAGTAAACAGAGGAGTTTACTTTCCTTATTAACACTAAGCTGATAATTTTTTGTCTGTATGTTGCTTTTTGAATTTTTGTTTTCTGCCATGTAGGAAGTAATAAATAAGTAATGTAAACGCAACGATAATGGCAGCAACGAAATACATATTATGATAGCTTGATTGTGTAGCTACGATACCAAGTACAAAGGAACCGAAACCAATACCGCTATCAAAGAATGAAAAATAAGTAGCTGTTGCTGAGCCGCGTCGATGGTTTGGAGCTGCGGAAATAGCAATCGTTTGGAAACTTGGAATCAATGTTCCGTAGCCTAAACCAATTAATACACCTGCACCAAGGAACCAAAATGACGTTTGTGCTTGGCTTAAGATGAACATTCCGATTGTAAAAATAATAATGGAAGGATAAACAAGTATATTTTCACCGAAACGATCAAATATCTTTCCTGTAAATGGACGAGAAAGAACAACAACAAGTGCGTAAACGATAAAGAAGTAACTTGCAACTTCCTCTACACCAATTTCTTTTGCGTAAATAGGAATAAAAGATAATATGCCACTATAAGAAAATGCTAAAACAAATCCTGTAAGAGCAATTGGAACGGAAGCAGGTTCAATTAAATCTTTCCATTTCATTCGTTCGCGTTTTTGTTTATTTACTGGTTTTTCATGTGGAATATTTACAAGTAAACCTAGTAGGAATGCTAATAATGAAAATACAGAACAAACGATAAACAGAACTGTAAATGAAAAATGTGAAATAATCGTTAAACCTAAAAAAGGACCGATTACCATCGGCAGACTCATAAATACACCAAAATAGGCAAGTGCTTCACCGCGGCGATGAGGTGGTGCGACGTCTGTAACAATTGTACCTGTAGCTGTAGTCGCCATTCCAAACCCAATCCCGTGAAGGAAGCGAAGGGCAAGTAATAAGAATAAACTTTGTGCACCAAAATACATGACGGTAGCAGCTAAAAATAAGGAAAGAGAAATAAATAAGATCTTCTTTCTCCCTAAATCGTCAAGCCACTTCCCGGTAAACGGACGGCATAGGACAGAAGAAATAAGGAATACAGTTGCGACTAAACCAATTTCTTCAGGTTTTCCTTTCAATCCGTCTATTACATAGACGGGCAGGGTGGTCATAAGCATGTAAAACGTTAAAAAGAGAAACAGACTACTAAAACAAGTTCCAAGGAAGTCCTTCGTCCAAAGTCTCTCACTTTGCATCGTCATCCCTCCTATTAATCATCTAAATTTTTAATAATTTTTTGTAGTACTTGAAATGCTCGTTGCAAATCTTCTTCATCAATATTTTGCAACGTTTTTTCTTCGAAAGTATCAACTTCTTCTTGCCATACTGGAATCATTTTCAGTGCTGTTTCTGATAAGGAAATGAGCTTTTCACGGCGATCTTTTCCTTCCGTTCGAATAATCCAGCCCATCGTTTCCATACGCGTTAATGTACGAGTCATCGTTGGAGATTCAACGTTTAAGTATTGACATAACTCAGTTTGTGTACAAGGTCCTGTTTGGTTGATGCGGAAAATGACAGCCCACTGTGCACTAAATAAACCTGTTGGTGACACACGTTCATTAAATTTTTTCGTAAACTTACGAGAAGTTTGACTGACAATGTGAAAAAAATACTGTTTTTCGTCCATTTGTTTGATCCTTTCAAATTAGTTACCTAGCTAACTATATACCCTTTTGCCAAAATTGTCTAGTGACGGACATGTTGTTTTATGTAAAAATTTTGTATCGTTTTTGTGTTGAGAACATACATTCTGCATGGTATGCTAAAGGTAAGTTTAGAATTTTCTTTCTATTAAAATTGAATGGGGGAGAATGTGATGATTAAGCCTGCAACAATGGAGTTTGTTTCGCTGTCAAATGGAGAAACGATTGCATATCAAAAAGTTGGAAGGCAAAGTAAAGAAATACTTGTACTGATTCATGGGAATATGACATCCTCACAGCATTGGGATTTAGTTATTGAGAAACTACAGGACGAATATCATATTTATGCCATTGATTTAAGAGGATTCGGGAAATCGACATACCATAAGCCAATAGATTCATTGCAAGACTTTGCAGATGATGTAAAGCTATTTATAGATGAACTACAATTGAAGAAATTTTCACTGATGGGCTGGTCAATGGGTGGTGGTGTTGCGATGGAGTTTGCAGCTTGTCATCCAGAGTACGTAGAAAGGTTGATTTTGGTTGAATCAGTAGGAATGAAAGGATATCCTATTTTCAAAAAAGATATAAACGGTCAACCGATCGCATCCAGTTTATTAAAAACGAAAGAAGAAATCGCACAAGATCCTGTTCAAATTGCTCCTGTACTAGATGCAATTAAAAATATGAACAAGCTCTATTATCGAACAGTTTGGAACTTACTCATTTACACACATAACAAGCCAGAACCAGAGCGTTATGAAAAATACTTAGAGGATATGTTAACGCAGCGTAATTTTGTAGATGTGAACTATGCCTTAATTACATTTAATATTTCAGATGAACATAATGGCGTTGTGCCGGGAAATGGACATATTCATCAATTGCAAGTGCCGACACTCGTTTTACAAGGAGATCGTGATTACGTTGTTCCGCAAGTGGTCGGAGAAGAATTAGCGAAGCATCTTCCTAATGCAAAGTTAACTATATTAAAAGATTGCGGGCATTCACCGTTTATCGATTGCTTAGACGAATTTATTCAGCATGTTACAAATTGGTTGGAACATAAATAAGCTGAGCATATAAAAGGGGGTTAGAAGCGGGTTTTCTAACTTCTTTTTATATGCTTACACATTACTGTTCAAAACGTTTATAATGAAGGCTGGTGAACATGTAAAGGGAGAGGGAAGCGGATGTCAATACGATTTACATTTTGGATTATGGTTGGAATTGTTGCAATTTCTGGGTTATCACAAGGGATGCTTCTTCCAGCGATCGCAATGATTTTTGAACAAGAGGGGATTCGTTCTAGTTTTAACGGTCTTCATGCAACGGCGTTATACATTGGAATTTTATTTATTTCGCCATGGCTTGAAAAACCGATGCAACGGTTTGGGATGAAACCGATTATCGTAATTGGTGGTTTTCTTGTTATTATTTCATTATTCTTTTTTACACAAACATTTTCATTTTGGGCATGGTTTATCCTTCGCTTTTTAGTTGGAGTAGGAGATCATATGTTGCATGTCGGAACACAGACGTGGATTACGACGACATCTGATCCTAGCAAAATAGGAAGACAAGTCTCTATATATGGAGTCTTCTTTGGTATTGGTTTTGCCGTAGGTCCATATTTAGCGAGCACTGTCCAGTACGGACTTGCAACGCCATTTATTGTATCGACAATTCTTTGTTTAATTGGATGGCTATTGCTATTACCAACTAAAAATGCCTTTCCAGAGCAAGATCATAAAGGAGAGAAAAATGAATCATCACTTTCTCGTTACAAACAAGTATTTGTTCTAGCTTGGATTGCGCTGATGGGACCTTTGGCCTATGGCGTGTTAGAAGCAATGTTAAATAGTAATCTGCCAGTATATGCACTTCGAAAAGGATGGTCTGTCTCTGATGTATCTTTCTTACTACCAGCATTTGCAATAGGAGGAATCATTACGCAAATTCCGCTTGGTATATTAAGTGATAAATACGGAAGAGACCGCATTTTAACATGGACATTCAGCATCAGTACAATCATCTTCTTACTTGCGGCAGTATTTGACGGGTATTATTGGATTATATTTGGATGTATGCTATTAGCTGGAATGGTAATTGGTTCATGTTTCTCTTTAGGGCTTGGCTTTATGACGGATTTATTACCAAGACATTTACTGCCAGCTGGAAATATATTATCCGGAATCGCCTTTAGTATTGGAAGTATTATAGGGCCTGTATTAGGAGGCATATTTATAGAAAAAATACAGTATACAAGCTTTTTTATAGCGGTTATGATGATAATGGCAATTATTGCACTTCTATATATCGTATATATGAAAAGTCAATCCGCATCAAGACAAATAGAAAGCAGGTTAGGGCATGACAAAACAACCTAATAAGAAAAAATTTGAAGTACAAGAGAATGAAACAATTACAGATTGTTTAGCACGTATGGAACAAGAAGGATATGCACCATCACGCCGCATGGAAGAGCCGATCTTTCATGAAGTGAAGAAAGATGGAAAAACAGTTGTAGAGCCCTGCGGGAGAAGGATTGTTTTTGAAGGGAAGTTGAAGTGAGGAGAGGTCGTGAAAATGACCTCTCTTTTTTATGGGGTAGTAATCAATGTTATATTATTTTTTGTAAATCATATAGAGGAGCGTTTCATCTTAATAAATGGTAAAATGGCTTTCACTTTTTGGTAAAATATTCACATGAAATTACTTATACAAGAAAAATTTTGAAAATAATTACAAGGTAGATTGTATGTAAAGTATTGAGAAATCGATTGTTTTATTAAAGGAAATAAAGGAGGACAAACATGGGGGAGCATTTGATAGATTCCATTGGTAACTTTCTTCATATTTCATATACAGATAGTGAAAGAAAGCGAGATAATTACGATAAACTACATGGATATTTACAGGCGAAAGAAGGTAAACTGCGAACTTTAATCGAGCAAGCCGAATCAGCAAAGCGTAGTTACGAAGGAAGCAGTCATGGATTGCCACAAGATAAAATTCCTGCCCGTGAATTTGAAGCAGCTCGGCACAAGAAAGATTCAGAATTAACCGAGACGATAAATTATTTTCGCCAAATGCTAGGAGACGTTACGTCTGCTAAAAATAAAGCGTATTACAAGTGGGAGGAATATAAAGCAAAAGCAGATGCGGAAAATAAAGCTGAAGCTGAAGAAGCGGCTAATGCGTTAAAGAATTTATTCGGAAAATAAGCGAAGATAAAGAAGTATGGAATACGATGGGGGAATAGAAATGCACGGTAAAGAAATCGAAATTTCTGGAAGCGAAGCGTTAAATGCTATTTCTTATGCTGAGCAAATTGAAAAAGGGGTAAAAGATTCACTCCAGCAAGCAAAGGAATTACAAGCATACGTCATAAGTTCACATTGGAATGGGAAAACACGTGATGCTTTTTTAAGCTATTTAGAATTATTAATTCAATTTAATACAAAAATGGCAGAAGCACTTGAAGGGCATACGAAAGCACTTAAAGAGCTTGATAAACATATTCAATCCTTTACAAATCGTCCTGAAGTTGAAGGCGTAAAGAAACTGTGAAATAGGACTGGGGGAATGAGGAAATGGTACATACAATTGAGAGTTTTACCCCTGGTGAGCTTTATGTATTAGCTGGTGCCGCTGGCATTACATATTTATTTGGTTTACCAGAGCGCGAAAAACTTACTTTAGCGGATCCAGACTGTGTAACAAAAGCGACAGAAAAGTTGAAAGCGAAGAGATTAATTACGGGAGAGAATGGTCTCACACCAGCGGCCTTTCAACTAATTGAATTATTAAAAGCGTATCAGGAAAGTAACGAGTACACACGGTTTAATAACCTTTTAATCGGATTTTTGCCACAAGATAAAGATAGAGTAGCCGTATTGACGGAACGAAAACAAAATGAGGAATACGAAATTGATTACATAGCGAAGCGCGATGTCTATTTCTTGTTATTACAACGTGTTCCATTTTTAATGCGAGAACCAAGAGAAATAGAGCATACTTTTTTAACGAATAAAATGACAGAAGAAAAGCAGCGGTTCTTTGAGGAAATGGATTTGTCCAAAAAAGATTTATTGGCCGTTGAAACATTTTCTCGTCCGCGGGACCGGCGGCTAGGAAACAATGCGAAATGGGAATGCTTCTTGTACTTTACGGAGGGGGAAAACTTCATTCAAGTTGATATCGAACGTAAGCAGTACGAGTGGGCCAGTCTATATGCGGTGAATAAGAAGTTATACGACGGCTTGAAAATGCCATATAAAAAGTTAATTGATCTAAGACAATTCTCATTAGGAGGAATGCGTTAATGCAAGTATCTATGAGCGATGGAGGTACAGGGGGAGCAGGTGGTAATTCAGAAGTATTAGTAAATTTTTCTGAAATGGTTACAATCGCGATGCGCCTTGAAACAATTTATAACCTGTATGCGAATGGTGTACAGCAAAATATTAATAATCTAGCAAAGTCACATTTCTATCAAAAAGGTGAGGCAACAAAAGTTACCGATCATTATAAAGACATATTAGAAAAAACAATGGAATTGGCGGATAACTATAAACAAGCTGCAATGGTTGTGAACTATACACTTGAAGAAATGATAAAAAAAGACGAGGAATTACAAAAAATATTACAAACTCTTGAGTAATCAAGGTGCGGTAGTGGGGGGATGGAAAAGAGATGGATGTGCAATATAGGCCAGAACCTTGGCAACAAATGAAAGATGGGATAAATGAGATTACAAAAGATGCAATTATGAAATTACGGGAAGCAAATGAACTTTTAGATGATATACAAGATAGAATACAAGAATTAGATTCAGATAGATGCATTTATTTCCATCATAGAAACCAAGAAAGGAAAATAAATACATTACTTGAGGATTATACAACTTTACATACATACTGCGATGATGCAGGACGCGTCGTTTATGAACATATAGATGAGCCGTTCTATAAAGATATGGATGAATTTGCTCAAAAAATGAGAGACTTATCTATCCGGGACTTTAAAACAGAAAATCGAATTGGTGCCACAACGACAACAACATTACCAAGTGAGCATGCGTATGGGGCCCCGCAAACAATTACGACAAAAAAAGATAAAATAACAGTAGATGACATTTTTAAAGAATCACTTGCCTTTGATCATGTGCTTCGCACGCAGTATAAAGAAGTCAAAAAGCAAAATCCAGATGCGAAACTAAGCTACGGGGAATATCGAAAACTAGTCCCGTCTATGCGAGGATTCGAGTATACATCAAGAGAAGACGAGCAAAAAAAATTAGAAACATGGCGTGATTTAGCAATAGGAGGAGCACTAATCGTCACTACAATCCTCTGTCCGCCGCTCGGAATCGCCGCCTCAGTTGCATACGGTGGTCTACAAGTAAAAAGTGCCATCGAAGGGGAAGATTGGGGTACACACCGAAAACTAAGCAAAGAAGAACGATTAGAAGCTGGTTTCTTCGGAGCACTCGACCTCATCCCAGGGCTAGGTTCAGCAGCAAAAGCATTCAAAGGAACACTCGACCTCGGATCCCTTGCAAAACTAACAAAATTGAAAGAAGGAATCGCTGATTTCAATCCAAATCTGGGGAAAAATGTGGTACAATCGTTAAAGGATAATGAGACGTTAAAGAATGCATTACATACATTGAAAAAAACGAAAATCCCAGTAGCAATCAGGTCAGCAGACACTGGAATGGGAATGAAAATTCCTTATATAGAGCATTCAACTGTTGGAGAAATAGCGGAAAACTTTACAAGAGCGCGAGCAGCAGCTAAGGATGATGCTTATCAACTTGCGAAGGGGAATGGTAGTTCGGGAGTTAGTAAGGAAGTTAGTGGGGTTGGTGAAGTTACTAAACATTTAGATGATGTCCCGTATGTGAAAACAGCAGAGGACATTATCGCGGAGAGAACAAAAGGGTTAGACTTGACTGAACATCCAACTCAAACTAAACAAATGAGTTCTAAAAAAATGAAAAAGTTAAAAGAAAAAATTGAAAACAGAACTATAACAAAGAAAGAATATGAGGACTATATTTGGAATAAAAAGTTTGGTAAAAGAAGAGATGACGGTGTTAAGAAATTTTGGTATCAGGAGCAACAACGCTTATTAAACAATGAGCCCCCTACTAGAAGCTGGACATCAGAGCAGATACAGGATATTCTTGTTGGTAAAAAACCTAAATTTGATGGGAAACCTATTGCTGGGCATCATACTTATAGCGCTTCAAAGTATCCGCATTTAGCTGATAAAGGGGAGATAATTTATCCTGCTACATTTAATGAACATTTTTATGGTTGGCATGGACGACGTTGGAAGAAGAGTTTACCAGGGAAACCTATAAAAACAATAAAAGATTTTTAATGAAATAGGAGGTTATTGATGGTTATGGTGAAAATGAAAATAAAAATAGATGATGATGCAAATAAATTAAAATATATATCACTTATTAGGGGGAAAAGCAGCCATAGTATTTCTGAAATTAAAAAAAGGATTGATGATAGTGATTATGTATTAGAATATGATTATTTTGATACAGACGAACTAAAGGTATTAAAAGAAATAATGGATAAACTAATAAAGGTTGGAGCAACAGTTCACTTGTTTCAAGAGGATAGGGAAGTACCTATTGATTATATTGATAACCTCATAGGTTCTTATGAAGAAATTGCTCATGAAAGAGAGATAATGGATGACAAAATTTTAGGTGAAGATGACTGATACATTTTTGAAAGATAGTATAATTAAGTAAAGAAGTAAAAATTAATAAGAACAGACATTAATTTAAATTAATGTCTGTTCTTATTTTATTATCTTTTAATTAGTAATCAAGTAATTAATGAAAAATTCTATCCCTCAAAGGCGTTGAACCAGCTGAAGACGGTACATTGATAGGGAAGCAAGGTGGCCCAGGGAAGGTTACTGAGTGGGTTAATACGCGCCATGTAGAGAGTAGTAAGTTTATGGATGGTAAGATTCAGGGGATTGAGGCTTCGCTTGCTAAGAGGAAAGGGAATGTTGGTTTAGGAGCTAGTGGGGTTAAGGGGAACACTAGTAAGGCTGATGATGATGTAGTTAAAGATGGTAGTCACTTTTTTGATGAATTTAAATTGAAACCTAATGTGAAATATGAAACAAATGGATATCTTTATCAAACGGATGAACTAGGACGAATTAAGAGAGCTTCTGGAGAATTAACGTTAGAGATGGGAGAACGTTAAGCATCAGCTAGCTGCCGGGGGGAAGATAGAGCTAAAGCTCCTAGTACTCAAGGAGATCATGGTGGACATTTAATCGGTACGCAATTTAATGGATCTCCGCTAATTGATAACATAGTTGCAATGAATGGTAATGTTAATGTAAGTGCTTATAAAAAATTGGAATCTGCTTGGGCAAAAGCTTTAAGAGATAAGCGGGAAGTTATAGTTGATATTAGACATGTATATGAAGGGAATTCTGTAAGGCCTGTTAGCTTTAACATAAAATATAGAATTGATGGAGAAAAATTTAAAGCCAGTTTGAAAAATGTATATGGAGGAAAGTAAATGAATACAGAGAACTTGGAAAGTATTTATCAAAAAGTAGCTATACAGTTAAACAATATTATTCCAGAATCATGGGAAAAAGTAATGGTATATTCAGAAGTTGATGAATATAGTGATTCGACGGTATTTTTCTACTATCCAAAAAATAAGCAGGAACCTTGGACTAATTTAACATTTGAGTTATATTCTACTGGTAAGTTTGATATTGAGTTTGATTATACTATATTAGAAGAAAATAATTATAATCATTATGAGAGATTAATTATATGGAAGTATAGGAATTTGGGTATTTTCCCTGATGAAAAAAGAGAAAGTGATGTGAAATTAATTAGAGAATATATTAATACACAAAAATGATCTCTACTAGAGTTATAGATATAAAGTGTTTGAAAATACATACTCTATGATAGAACAGAAAACGAAGTACGAGCTTAGGCGAGATGACATTTTACTGGGCGATGAATATAAACACACATGGAATGCATATTAAACTAACGAACTCGTACAAACTCGTAACCTTTAACGTAGTAGTTGTCACGACATATAAAAGGTGTCATACTGTTACTACAAAATTTACAAATTTATGCTACTTAAAAATAGATGAACTTAAAGCACTTGATTGTTGAAGTGAACCCAAAAAGTTAGACACATATTTTAAGCAGCTAATGAGGAATAAGTTCTGTATTGTACAGGGCTCATTCCTTTTAGTTTTGTTTTGATTCGATCATGATTATAGTAGTGAATATATTTTTCTAATTCTAATTTAAAGTGTTCCATACTTTCGAACTCTTGTAAGTAGAGTAATTCAGACTTTAATAAGCCAAAGAAATTTTCGATGACTGCGTTATCTAAACAATTCCCCTTACGAGACATACTTTGTGTAATTCCTTTTTCTTTCAATACATTTTGGTATTGCTTCATTTGATAGTGCCATCCCTGATCCGAGTGGAGGATAGGAAATTCATCATCTTTTAATTGTTGAAAAGCCTTATCCAACATCTTTGAGACTAACGGATAAACAGGACGCTTCTCTACGTTATACGCAATAATTTCACCATTATATAAATCAAGTATCGGGGATAAATACAACTTCTCACCATGTATGTGGAATTCTGTCACATCTGTAACCCATTTCTCATTTGGTTTCGTTGCTCTGAAATCACGCTTTAGAATGTTTGGTGCAATATTACCAACTTTTCCACGATATGAGCGATACTTCTTCATACGGATAATAGATTTTAAATTCATTTCGCTCATTAAGCGACGAACTGTTTTGTGATTTAATATGATACCTTGATTACGTAATGTCCATGTAATACGACGATAGCCATATCGACCTTGGTGCCTATGAAAAATCTGTTGGATCATTTCTTTCACTTCGTGATATTTATCTGGGCGGTTCATTCGTTTCACCCAGTAATAATATGTACTACGCGGAATATCAGCGACTTTTACTAAGTCAATGACTTTAAATTCGTGCCTCAACTCATAAATTATTTGCGCTTTGTCTTGTTCTGTGACTTTTCCTTTTCTTGAATTAAGGCATGTAACTTTTTTAAATACGCATTCTCCATACGTAATCTCTCAATTTCCGCTTTTAATGCTTCTTCTGACCCTTCTACTTGTTGATTTTTTTCTGGCTTCTTTTTCATAGGTGGACGCCCCTTTTCCTTTGGTTGAAGAGCGTCAATCCCTTGTGTTTCAAATAAATGTTTCCACTTCCACACCATGCTAGAACTAGAAATGTTAAAAACTGTAGTGGCTTCTGCGATGGACGCTCCCATCTCGTTTATAAATTTAAGTACGTCCATTTTAAACTCAACAGAGTAATTTGTATATGTCTTTTGAAGACCTGCCAATCCATGTTCCCGAAACTTAGCTACCCATTTTTTTAACATCGTCATATCTACACAATGCTTTTGAGCTATATCTTTAAAGGATTCTACGCTGTTAAGATAATCGGTAACGGCAGATAACTTAGTTTCTAAAGAGTATTTCGTCATAAAAAACTACACCT
>NZ_JABUAE010000026.1 GCF_013314535.1 Bacillus sp. Xin1
ACATGTATTTCTATGTTTTTCGACTTTTTTACTTGTAGTCTAGAAAAGACTGGAATTGAAGTGCTAAAAGAGTTATAGTTTAATATTTAAAGGAAAAAAATGATGTTTAAGAACAAAAATGTTGAACATCATATAAGTAAGGAGAATGAAAAATGACATATGAATTTTTACTCAAATTAGGTTTGGCACTTTTTCTAGGCTTATTTATAGGAATAGACAGGCAGCTAAAGAATAAACCACTTGGTGTGAAAACAAGTATGGTCATTTCTGTAGCGAGTTGTTTAATTACGATAGTTTCAATTGAATCAGTTAATGTTTACTCTTCACCAGGACATACCAATATGGATCCAATGCGTTTAGCGGCTCAAATTGTGAGTGGTGTTGGTTTCCTTGGAGCCGGTGTAATTTTAAGAAGAAATAATGATGTGATTTCAGGATTAACAACGGCATCAATGGTTTGGGCAGCATCTGCTTTAGGGATTGCAATTGGAGCAGGTTTTTATATACAAGCAACAGTTGCAATGGTTCTCATTATATTAGCTATAAATGTATTGCCACACCTTGTTAAAATAGCTGGCCCTTATTCTTTAAGACAAAAGGATTTAGCAATTAAAATTATCGTAAAAGAGCATCGAGAATTAGATGGTATTTTTAAACAAATTAAAAACTTAAACATGCAAGTGAAGCGCGTGAAAATTAAAGATATTGACAGTGAGTCTCAGCAATTAGAAATGGTTATATTAGCACCTGAAGACTTATATACAACTGAATTATATAGTTCATTAAAAGAAATTGATCACATTGTTTCGGTTGAAGTTGAAAGTAGATAAAGTATGTATTGTAAAAAAACTCCAGTTATGCAATTGAAACTGGGGTTTTTTCTTGTTGTATGAAGTAATAGAAAAATAATATGAGGCATAATTTATGCTTTACATATCTATACAAAATCAAATAAACTATTCATTAATAAATAGACTGAATTTTCTTTGTTTATAGGATGGTGAAAAATTTGTTATATACAGAATTTATTTCTGAAACAGAAACGATATTAGAATCTTTAATGGATGATTTGATTGTAACAGATGTAAATGGAACGATTTTAAAAGCGACACAATTTACTGCTGATAGATATGGAATTGAGTATGAAAGTTTAATCGGTGCTTCTATTTATGAATTGGAAAGAACGGGCATTATTACGCCAATTGTAACGCCGTTAATTATACAGAAAAAAGAGAAAATCACAGTTGTTCAGCTTACAAAGACAGGAAATAAATTGCTAGTAACAGGCATACCTTTATTTGATGAGGAAGGAGAAGTGTATCGGGTTGTAAGTTATTCTTATGATGTTTCGGATTTGATAGAAATTCAGAAATATTTAGATCATATGCAAGAGGAACTGGAGCGTGTGAAAGAGGAAGCTCAACTTGCATTGCGTGAAAAAATTACATCAGTAGGGTTAATTGCTGATGACCCTGCAATGTATAAAACAATGGAGACGGTACATCAAGTTTCAGAAGTGGATGTAAATACAGTTCTGCTTGGGGAATCAGGAGTAGGGAAAACAGCTATTGCTCGTTATATTCATGATAAGAGCCCGAGAAAATATGGGCCTTTTATTGAAGTGAATTGTGCTGCTATACCTGAGTCTTTATTTGAGGCTGAATTCTTTGGGTATGAAGCAGGCTCTTTTACAGGAGCGAAAAAAAACGGGAAACTTGGATTTGCAGAACTAGCTCACGGGGGAACGTTGTTTCTTGATGAAGTAGGGGAGCTTTCACTTGACCAACAAGTAAAACTTCTTAAGTTAATTGAAGAAAGGCAGTTTTATCGAGTGGGTGGAACAAAGCTTAAAAAGGCGGATTTTCGTCTTATTGTCGCGACAAATCGTGATTTAGAAGAGTTGGTAGCGACTAAAAAATTTAGACAAGATTTATACTTCCGTTTATTTGTTGTACCAATTTTGATCCCTCCACTACGTGAGCGACCTAAAGATATTATGAATTTGATATATTTATTTTTGAATAAATTCTGTACTCAATATAAAAGGGAGAGGGAATTAGATCAAGCTGTTATACAAATTTTATTACAACAAAACTGGAAAGGTAATGTAAGAGAGTTAATGAATATAATAGAACGGCTCGTGATTACATCCTATTCCAAGTTAATTACCATTGAAAATATACCAGATTACTATAAAGCTACTCCTAGTGATGAATTCGTTGTAAATTCGCCTCAAACCCTTACAGAAATACTAGAAAAGGTAGAGAAACAAGTGTTATTGGATGCTAAGAAACAATATAAGACGACTGTGAAAATAGCAGAGAATTTAGCGATAAGTCAGCCTTCTGTAGTAAGAAAGCTGAAGAAGTATAAGATAAAGTGAAACTTTAATCAGTGGGGGTCTTACTGCTCGTTAATACGGGGGAAAGGGAAGTTATGAGTTGTGAGAAGAGGGATGAAGTATTTTCCTCCATCTTTTTCTTTTTTCAAAATTGGCATGGTATTTGCATTAATAAACGATACAAAGGAGGAGAGAACATTACCTTCTATATAGGAGTGCTTATTTTCAATGATTTAAAATTCGATAAAAGAAAAAGGGAGATAAGTAGGGGATAAATTGATAAGGTCAACCTTATTAGTATGAGGTGAAGAATATCTCGTTAATGGAAGAATCGTTTTATTTAAAGTAATAGAAAAATAATTTGTAGGAGTGAGAAGATGTATAAACCTAAAGATTCTGCTATGTCGCCTCGTTTTTGTGGAGTGAAAACATTTATGAGACTAGAACAAAAAAATACGACTGAAAATGTAGATTTTGCAGTGTTAGGAATTCCTTTTGATACTGCACAGTCGTATCGTGTGGGAGCGCGTTTAGGACCGAATCATATCAGGAATTTTTCGAGTTTACTACGTCCATATAATCCAGATCAAGCGATTGATATTTTTGATTATTGCTCAGGTGTAGACTATGGAGATTTAGATATTGTACCTGGCAATATTCATCGCACATATGACAACATCGTAGAAGGTTTAACACCATTATTAGAAAAAAGGATTGTACCTATTATATTAGGTGGAGATCATTCTATTTCATTAGGAAATTTAAGAGCATTCGCAAAGCAATTCGGCCCTATAGCTCTTGTTCATTTTGATTCTCATAGTGATACATGGGATCATTACTACGGAGAAAAATATATGCATGGAACTCCATTTCGGCGGGCGGTTGAAGAAGGCCTTATTAATGTCGAGCATTCTATTCAAATAGGGATGCGTGGTCCTTTGTATGGGCCAAATGATATAGAGGATGCAAGAGGTTTAGGTTTTGAAGTGATTCCAATGAGAGAAGTGCGGAAAATTGGATATACAGAAGTGTTACGGAGAATTCATGAACGAGTAAAGGATGCAGTAACCTTTGTTTCATTTGATATTGATTTTATAGATCCTGCATATGCACCTGGAACGGGAACGCCTGAAATTGGTGGGCCTACAACGATTGAAGCAGTGGAGCTTGTGCAAGGGTTAGATGGATTACATATTGTTGGATTCGATTTAGTAGAAGTGTTGCCTGCGTATGATAGCGGAGAAATTACGGCAATTGCAGCATCAAGCATTGCATATGAAATGATTACTCTTGTAGCGATGCAAAAACGACGTAATGTAGTAAGACTAAAATAATATGTATTGAAAAGGAGGATGTTATGAATACAGTAGATATATTGCTAATGGTTGGTTATTTTATAATTATTATTGGTATTGGTTTCATAGGAGCAAGGAAAGCCAAAACATCTGAAGATTTTATGGTTGCTGGCCGTAGTTTAGGTTTAGTAATGTATCTTGCTTGTCTAGCGGCAGTAATCCTTGGTGGGGCATCTACAATCGGAACAGCAAGGTTAGGGTATGAATTTGGTATTTCAGGGATATGGCTTGTTACGATGATTGGTATCGGAATTATTTTATTAGGAATATTTTTAGTTAAAAAAGTAGCGAGATTTAAAATTATTACAATCAGTGAATTACTGGGATTACGTTTTAATTCGCAAACAAGACTGATTACTTCATTGATTACTTTTATATACGTAACGATGATCACTGTCACGCAAGTAATTGGAATGGGAACGATATTGAATGTACTACTGGGATGGGATATTAAACTTTGTATGTTATTAGGTGGTAGTGTAGTTGTTTTGTATACACTACTTGGCGGAATGTGGTCTGTAACGATGACCGATATATTTCAGTTTATTGTAATGACAATTGGAGTATTTGCAATCATGTTGCCTCTTAGTTTACAAAAGGCCGGAGGATGGGCTGTTTTGCAAGAAACATTACCACATGGGTATTTTGAAATCGCTAATATTGGTGGAGATAAGATTTTCTCGTACTTTCTCTTATATTGTTTAGGAGTACTAATTGGGCAAGACATATGGCAGCGAATTTTCACGGCAAAGACTGTGGGAATTGCGAAAAAAGGTACGATTGGTGCTGGGGTATATTGTCTTTTGTATGCGGTTGCAATCAGTATAATTGGTATGTGTGCGGCTGTAGTTTTCCCGAATTTAAGTGATCCACAAAGTGCGTTTATAACAATGGCAATTACAATTTTGCCAGCAGGCTTATTAGGGATTGTTATTGCAAGTGTTGTTTCAGCTCTAATGTCGACAGCTTCGGCGACATTATTAGCATCTTCAACGTTGATAGTGAATGACATCATAAAAGGGACTTCATCTAAGGAATTGAGTGAGAAGGCAATGATTCGAATGTCGAGAATCGTAACCTTAATTGTCGGAATGTTCGTGATAATAAGTGCTATCTGGATTCAGGACGTTATTGTAGCATTAGATGTTGCGTATGCAATTTTATCTGGTTCAGTGTTCTTTCCGATTATTTTAGGATTGTTTTGGAAACGTGTAACAGATAAAGCTGCCTTTTATTCGATTATTTTAAGTGCAACCGTAACGATAGGGGGGTTAATCGTGCAAGGACTTTCGGCTACAGATCCAATTTTATATGGAATGGCGTGTAGTATCTTATCAATTGTCATCATTTCATATTTAACGTCTCCGGAATTTGAAAAATATGAGGAGTGGAAAGAACAGCATACTAATGTAGATATAGATGCATAAACAAATGAATCAATGATTTTTATACACGATGGGAAAATGATGCACAATCATAAGGAGGAATTCAAAATGAATACAAACTGGAATCATTTAATTGAAAGAATGCCGCAATTACTAGCACCAAGTATGGCAAAAGATCATCCAAATTTACCGGTTGTGAAAGAAGAAGGATGTTACTATTTTGGACTAGATGGAAAGAAATATCTTGATTTCACATCAGGTATTGCAACGACGAATGTCGGACATCGTCATCCAAAAGTTGTACAAGCAATTAAGGATAGTGCCGATAATCTGGCTCATGGTCCATCCGGAGTGATTATGTATGAATCAATTTTACGTCTTGCAGAAGAACTCAGTACGGTATTACCACCTAAGCTAGATTGTTTCTTCTTTGCAAATAGTGGTACAGAAGCGATTGAAGGAGCAATTAAGTTAGCAAAATATGTGACGAAAAGGCCTTATGTTGTTTCTTTTTTAGGATGTTTTCATGGGAGGTCAATGGGATCATTAAGTGTAACAACTTCAAAAAGTAAATATCGTAAGTTTATGCAGCCTAATGGGCTAACGTATCAAATTCCATATGCGAATATAAAAAATTGTCCAGAAGGGGTTGATCCGGAGCAATATTGTGTGGAAAAACTAGAAAAGGACTTTGAAATGTTGTTTAACCATCAAGTTACACCAGAAGAAGTTGCATGTGTAATTGTAGAGCCGGTATTAGGAGAAGGCGGATATGTTGTTCCGCCAACAGGATGGTTAAAGAAAATTCGTGAAATTTGTAATCAGCATGGTATTCTATTAATCTTTGATGAAGTACAAACAGGTTTTGGTCGTACAGGTGAATGGTTTGCGGCACAAACATTTGGAGTAACACCGGATATTATGGCAATTGCAAAAGGAATTGCGTCAGGATTACCTCTGAGTGCAACAGTTGCTTCAAAAGAGTTGATGCAACAGTGGCCTTTAGGAACGCATGGTACGACTTTTGGAGGAAATCCAATTGCATGTGCAGCGGCATTAGCAACGCTTGAAGTAATGAAAGAAGAACAGTTGATTGAAAATGCTAAAGAAATGGGGGCTTATGCAGTTCAGAAGTTGTATGACTTAAAACAAAAACATTCTATGATTGGAAGTATTCGAGCTGTTGGATTAATGATCGGAATTGAAATTATTAACCCAGAAACAGGGACACCTAATGGTAAGGGATTATTTGAAATATTAGATATTGCATTGAAAAAAGGTGTATTATTTTATTTCTGTGGAAATGCAAGCGAAGTAATTCGAATGATTCCACCGCTTTCTGTAAACAGAGATCAGATTGATACGGGTTTAACAATTTTAGATGAGGCACTTTCGGAATATGAGGAAGAGCTTAGGGTTTTGGTGAAGAACTAAAGACTATCGGCTGAAAATTAATCTCATAATTAAGATAAAAAGGGGGAGATGAAGAATCCCCCTTTTTAAATATATAAATTATTTTCTTAAGTCAGCTGGAAATACAAGACCAATCTGTTTTCTAGCTTCTTCCATAACCTTCATTGTAATCATAGAAGCAGTATGAGAGTTTACAGTGGACTCTAATTGATTTTGCTGAATCAATCTAATAAATTCTTGTGTTTCATAGGACATTGTATTATTTGATTGCGATTTTGCAATATTTTCAACACGACCGTCTCTATAACGAATTTCAACTTTTGTAGGTGAGCTAATTTTATCGATAATTATGCTACCGTTTTCACCTTGAATTTCAGAAGGAACGTATGAATTTGTTATTTTAGAGTACATAATAACCGCATCCATCTCAGCATATTTTAATAGAAGGCTACCTTCTCCATCTACACCAGAATCTAGAAGGTAGGCATTTGCTTGTACATGAGATGGTGCTCCAAATAATACAACCATTGGATGAATGCAATACACTCCAATATCCATCAATGCGCCGTTTGAAAAAGCAGGATTAAAAGCATTTAGAATCTTTCCTTCCTTATAAGCATCATAACGAGAAGAATATTGGCAGAAACTTGCAAAATACCGTCTAACTTTTCCGATCTTATGTATGTTATTTTGAATGGTTTGGAAGTTTGGAATAAGCGTAGATTTTAACGCTTCCATTAAAATGACATTATGCTTTTTAGCAGTTTGAATCATTTTTTCTACTTCTTTTGTATGAGAGGCGATTGGTTTTTCACATAATACATGTTTGCCATGTTTCATAAAGAGAATAGCCTGCTCTGCATGAAATGAGTTTGGACTTGCGATATAAACGGCATCAATTACATCGCTTTTTGCCATGCATTCTAAGTCTGTAAAAGTAGTATCCACATTATATTTACTTGCAAATTCCTTCGCTCTGTCTTTTGTTCTTGAGTATACAGCCGTAAGAGAAAAATCTGGTAATGTACGTGAATCTTCAATGAATTTAGTGGTAATTGTATTGGTTCCAATAATCCCAAATCGTATCATCTTAATTTCTCCTTCTTTCAAATGATTTTGATATGAATTGCCGTAGGAAATTAATTATATAGGGAAGAAAGAAAAATACGAAATGATTTGCTTACCTGATATAGCTGCTATGTTTTCCTTTGCTATAATAGAGGAACAAGAGGGGGAGAAAAGATGGACATAAAAATTAGAAGGGCAACAGCAAACGATATAAAAGGAATCACGAAAGTGCATGTTGATAGCTGGAAAACAACCTATAAAGGAATACTATCTGATGAAATGATAGAGGCTACAATTTATGAGAGTCGGGAAAAACAATGGAAAAACATTTTTAAACAAGCGGTAGGAAATCAATATAGGTATGTGGCAGAAACGTTAGATGGAGAAATGATAGGATTTATTGACGGTGGGCTCGAAAGAACAGGAAAATATGACTGTGATGGAGAATTATACGCAATTTATCTTTTGGAAGAATACCAAGGATATAAAGTCGGAAAGCAATTATTTCAAACGCTTGTGTCAGAATTTATGAAAAATGATATGTGTTCTGTATTAGTCTGGGTTATATCCAATAATCCTTCAATAGGTTTTTATGAAAAGTTTTCTCCAGAGCGGGTCCATACAAAGTTTTTAGAAAGATTGAATATTCAAGAGACAGCTTACTGTTGGAGAGATATAGATAATCTTTATAAATTGTTAATACATGATTAAAAGAAGTTAAATAATATAATTATGTAAACAGAGGGTTTTGATTAACTTTCTGTTGAATAAGAAAGAATTGAATGAAAAGTGGAGGGAGAGTGTTTTATTGCGAACGAAAGATGAGATTTTAGTCCGATATGCTTCTATTGACAATATATTGCAGTCATTATTAAATCTTAACGATCAAATTTGGTTTATTCCTATTCAATTAGATAAATGGTCGACGTCCGAAATTGTAGCGCATATTTTGTTTTGGGATCGCTTCATCCTTGAACGACTTTCATTACTACAATCACAAAAATGCTTAACAAAGGCAAACATCAATGTAGATGAATTCAATAGAAAATCCGCAAATTATGCTAAATCAGGAGTTGCAAAAGATGAACTTATCCAGCAATTCAAAGAAGCTCGTTTTAACCTTATTCACTTTCTTGAAGCATTTTCGGAAGAGGATTTCAGCAAAATATATATGATTCAAGATAAAAATCAGTCTTTACAAGATTACATGAATGCAATGGTAGATCATGACAATTTCCATTTTAATCAAATCACTACATTTTTGATTGAAAAGAATACCTAATTGGTCTCACTATACATGCCTATTTTTAAGGATAAATAGTATTTTAAGAGTTTTTTAGTTTATTTGAACGAGAGTTCATTGTGTTTCCGTTCTTAAGTTGATAGGCATGTATAGTGTTTTATAAGGTGAACTTTGCCAATTGTTCACCCCAATATGATAATTCAGTTTCAACAAATCCAGCTTTCCTATAAGCAATTTTTGCTGAAAGATTTTTAGGATTATATCCAATCATGATTAGAGGAATATTGTTATTATTAATACTTCTTATCTTTTCAATAATGAGAAATATAGCCTGTATACCTATACCTATACCTTGTCCTTGGTATTCTTTATCAATCATTAGTCTATAAATCCAATAATTATTATCATCAGAGTCTATTCCAAACATTGCAAATCCTATTAATTTATTATCAAGACATATACCATTTGCATAGAAATTATTTAAAAATTGAACCTCTGCAATAGAATAAAGATTGGAGGCAATAAATGTACGTTGTTCTTCTTTTACTGATAATTTTATAGCCTCTTCCCAGTTACTTTTGTCAATGGTTTTTAAAGATAGTTTGTTCAATATGAATCCTCCTTTCGAATATAGATGGGAACCACGAAGTTTTTGGGCTATTAAAACGTTATCCCCTCATATTTACACCCTAAAAATACTATTTCCTTTTGCATAGACAACACCTCCTTAACATTAGGATTTAAACTTCTAAATAATATATTTGAGATTTTTAAATGCTTTCTAATTTTATCAAAATTTAATTATGATAAAAAAATTCTGAAAGATATACTTGAATTGATAATGATAATCAATTAAAATCTTATTTGATAATGATAATCATTTTTCTGTTAGTTATTATTAAAAATAAAAATTTCCGATAGCTTTATTGTAAAGAGGAGGACAAGTATGCAGCATGCGAAACAAATCGCGGAACATGCAACAATGCAAAGTTTTTTAAATTGTTATTTACGTGAAACAGGAAGCGGGGAATGGATTACAGAAGATGAGAATATGAGTACCATCTTTAGTGATACAAAGGACACAGGTGCTGTTTCAACATATTTATGCTGTCGGTTATCGGCGCAAAACATTACTTTGTATGCAGAAGTTATATATAAATCACCAACAGATCGTCATCTGTTTGGAAAACATTTCTATTATCAAATTGGAACAGATTTTCATGTTGTGAAAGCTGATTATGTAACGGTTATTACATTACTAATAAAAGAGATGTCCATGAACTATGGAGAGGGGACAAACCCGGACGAACTTCTACTTCGAGTTATTCAAAGTTGTCAAAATATGAAGGAGTTTATTGGGGAGAGAGAACAAGATGTTGCAAAGTTATATGGATTCCATACGACTTTTATAGAAGCAGAGCAATCTTTACTTTTTGGTCATTTAAACCATCCTACGCCAAAGAGTAGACAAGGAATATTAAATTGGAAAAGTTCAATGTATTCGCCTGAATTACAGGGTGAGTGTCAACTTCATTATTTTCGAGCGCATAAAGATTTAGTAAAGGAAAAATCCATTCTTATGGAACAGGCAACAGAAATTATAAAGGGGGAGTTAAGAAAAGACCCGTCTGTCAGTACGGAATTTATTGAACGTTATTGTGAAGAAGATGACTATTCTTTAATTCCAATTCATCCACTTCAAGCAGAATGGTTATTATATCAACCTTATGTGAAGAATTGGATAGATAATGGTGTTCTTGAGTATTTCGGACCAGTTGGAAAACCATATATGGCAACATCTTCACTTAGAACAATGTATCATCCAGAATCAAACTATATGTTTAAATTTTCTTTTCCTGTGAAAGTTACAAATTCAATGCGTGTAAATAAATTGAAAGAGCTTGAAAGTGGAATAGAAGGAAAAGAAATATTAAATACAAAAATTGGAGAAGTACGAGATAAATTCCCAGGATTTGATTTTATATGTGATCCAGCTTATATTACGCTAGGACTTGAAGGACAAGAATCAGGATTTGAAGTAATTATTCGTGAAAATGCTTTCTATGGTGAGAATGCAAACAATGCAACCCTCATTGCAGGGCTTACCCAAGATGCGCTTCCAGGTGAAAAAACGAGATTAGCAAATATTATTCATCATCTTGCAGAAGAAGAAGGAAGAAGTTGTGAAGAGGTAAGTTTAGATTGGTTCAGGCGCTATATGAATATTTCCTTAAAACCAATGGTATGGATGTACTTAAAATATGGAGTTGCATTAGAGGCACATCAACAAAATAGTGTTATTCATCTAAAAGATGGTTATCCAGCAAAATTTTATTTCCGTGATAATCAAGGATTTTATTTCTGTAATTCAATGAAACATATTTTGGATGCCGAATTGCCTGGTATTGGTGAAAAGAGTGGGAATTTATATGATGACAGTATTGCAGATGAACGTTTCCGTTATTACTTAATTTTTAATCATATGTTTGGGTTAATAAATGGATTTGGTACATCGAGGTTAATAGATGAGGAAATTCTCCTTTCCGAATTACGGAGTGTACTAGAATCGTTCCTTCCATATAATCGTGAACCATCTACATTTTTAGAAGAATTATTGAAAGATAAAGAATTACCGTGTAAAGCAAATTTATTAACAAGATTTTTTGATGTTGATGAATTAACAAGCCCTCTTGAGCAAGCTATTTATGTCAAGGTTGACAATCCTCTCTTTCAAGAAGTGGAGGCAGAGTGCAATAAAAGAGAAAGCGTTGTTCGTTCATAAATATTTTTAAAATTTCACGTAATACAAAAAATGGTATTTTTAATATTTTCTATCATGGAGGCAGCTATGAAGGAAGAGGTTTATCATACGAGAGTAATGAAAGCGGTTCAATCAGATCGTTATATTGCTGTTAGACGAAGAGTTTTTCGTCAATTAATAGAGTCCTTAATTTATGAGGAAATCATTTCTCCAATTCGCATACAAGAGGAAGAAGATATATTTTTTATCATTTCAGGGTTTGATGAAAGTGGAAACAGCGTCACATACAGATGTTGTGGTCAAGAGCGAATGACATTTGGCCGTATTCGGTTAACCGAAAAACCACTTGTAAGAATACAAAATGATAGAGAAGAAGAAGTAACATCAATTGCACAATTTTTAAATGAAGTTTTTAAAATGATTCAGGTAGATGAAGCGAAATTACATTCCTTTATTCAAGAGTTAGAACAAACAATCTTTAAAGATACAATGGCTCAATATGAAGGAAACGAAACAAAAGAGAAGCTTATAGAGGAAACATACGATGAGCTGGAAAATCGCTTAATGGATGGACATCCGTATCATCCAAGTTATAAGGCACGAATCGGCTTTCATTATCGTGATAATTACCAATATGGTTTCGAATTTAAACAGTCGATGAAACTCATTTGGATTGCCATTCATAATAAATATACTCATATAGGAGCTCTGTCCAAGGAAGATTTCAATCACTTTGTGGGTGCAGAAATAGGAGAGAAGAAACGAATTGAATTTTATTCTACTGTTCGAAATATAGGATGCAATCCAAATGATTATACATTCATGCCCGTTCATCCGTGGCAATGGGAGAATTATATTATCCCGAATTATGCTGAACATATACACAATAGGCACATTATTTTTATAGAACAATCAGAAGATGAATATTTTGCACAGCAATCGATGCGTACTTTACAAAATGCTACCAATTGTATGAAACCTTATGTGAAGCTTTCTATGAACTTGTTAAATACATCAACTGTTCGGACGTTAAAACCACACTCAGTTGTTAGTGCACCTATTATTTCAAATTGGTTAACAGATTTGGTAAGGGATGACTCATATTTAAGGGATAAGGCGCGTGTTGTTTTATTACAAGAATTTGCCGGTGTAACGTACGATCCACCAGGTCAAGCTACTTACGGTTCGTTAGGATGTATTTGGCGTGAAAGTATTCATGTACATTTAGAAGAGACAGAAGAAGCCGTACCGTTTAATGCTTTATATGCAAAAGACCAAGACGGAAAGCCTATTATTGAGCCCTGGCTAAAGAAAAACGGCATTGAAAATTGGCTTCGTATACTTATTCAAAAAGCGGTGTTACCAGTTGTACATCTATTAGTGGAACAGGGCATTGCGTTAGAATCACATGGACAAAATATGATTCTTATTCATAAACAAGGAATGCCGATCCGGATTGCGCTAAAAGATTTTCATGAAGGTCTTGAGTTTTATCGTCCATATTTAAAAATGCCAGAAAAGTGTCCCGATTTTGCAAAAGTACACAGTATGTATGCAAAAGGACAGCTCAATGACTTTTTTGAAATGGACAGTATGCGTAGTTTACAAGAAATGATCTTAGATGCGCTCTTCTTATTTAATTTAGGTGAACTAGCGTTACTGCTTGCTGATGAATATCGATTTAATGAAGAGAGATTTTGGATGCTTGTTGTAGAAGAATTAGAGAATCACTTTACAAGTTCTCAGTATCTATATGGACGTTTTGAGGAGTTACAGCTATACACACCTACATTTCGAGCGGAGCAATTAACAAGACGTCGCATATATAAAGATGTGGAATCGCTTGTACATGAAGTGCCCAATCCTTTATATCATGCACTGCAACTTATAAAGAGTAAGACTGTTGTTATGGAGGTAAATCATGCTAATCGTTAACAAACAAGAATATAGCAAGAATGATTTTGAATTAAGAATACAAATGTATGAAAATATGGAACATTTTCAAAAAGTGAATGGAAAGAGATTTGCTCTTTGTATAATCGATCCTTTTGATATTACTACGCTTATCCTTTTCTTAAAACAAAAAAAAGCATCTGTGCTACTTATTCATGGAGAGACGCCAAAAGCTACAGCTATTGAAATGGCAAAACGTGCCGAATGTTTTGGGCTCTTATATGGAGATTTTAAGCAATTCATAACATTAAATAGTGAGCACGAAATAAAAAAAGAACCATCTTTACTGCAATATAGTTCAGGAACAACTGGTGAACCGAAACTCATTGAAAGGCCATGGGAAGAAATTGAAAGAGAAATTGACGCTTATAATCAAGCTTTGCAGTGTGAAGTTGATGAAGTACCAATTGTATTGGCTCCTGTTTCCCATTCATATGGATTAATTTGTGGGACGTTATCTGCAATCATGCGAGGTAGTAAGCCAATTGTTATTACAAATAAAAACCCGAAATTTGCATTAAATATCATTCGTAATACACCAAAATATATCGTATATGCGGTACCACTTATGCTACATATTATGGGAAGTTTTCCACAAGGAGCATTTCAGTTTCATAAAGTGATGACGTCAGGTTCACCGTTACCAGAATCATTATTTTATAAACTTAAAGGGATGACAAAGTATATGATGCAGCAGTACGGATGCTCAGAAGCAGGTTGCATTAGTATTTGTCACAATATGAACACACATTTAGATTTAGGAGAACCACTTCCTCACGTGTCTATTCGTATTAGTGGTGATCAAAACCAGCCTGAGGAAATAGTAGTAACAATTGGAGAGAAAGTGATTTATACAAAAGATTTAGGATATAAATCAGAACGTGGGCTACATTTTGTGGGGCGTATGGATGATGTAATTAACGTGTCAGGTTTGAAGGTATTCCCGATAGAAGTAGAGGAGACAATGCTCCGTTTAGATGGTATTCAGGAGGCAATTGTGTATCGCGGAAAACACCCTGTAATGGGTGAGATTGTAAAAGCGAAAGTGATTTCTAGTATTGAGCCTGTTCAAATACGAGAATGGTGTATACAGCATTTACCGTCCTATAAAGTCCCTCATGAAATTGAAAATGTTACGGAAATTCCTAAAAATGCAACTGGGAAGGTAAGCCGTAAACTATTAGAAATGGAGGAAATGACAACGTGAATCGTAAAATGTTAAAGGCAGCGTTATTAAAAATTATGATCGAAAAAATGGAATTAAAACATGTTACTTATTTGGAAGATACAATGCGTTTAAATCAAGATTTATATATTGACTCTGTCATGATGCTTCAGCTTATTGTTTATATCGAAATGGATTTACAATTATGTGTTCCTGAAGATGAAGTGGATCCGAAAGCTTTTTCTACTATAGGTTCTTTACTGGACTTTATGGAAGAACTACAACCGTTACAGGTGGATGCGAATAACTAATATTTTAGAAAACGGGTGAGAAAATGACTTCAATTAAAGTGCACTGTTTAGTGAGTTGTTTTTGTGAAATTATTAAAAGACGTAGTGATATAGATTTTCGACCTTTTTACTTTGGTTTATGGGATGGAGATTTTGATATAACAGAGGAAGGTGTCATTTCTTATCATTCTGAAAATATTAGCCATGACAGTTACTTACATTGGTATGAAAAACTATACGGAATAAAAGTAAATGAATGGTACGATCATTCAAAAGAGAAACAAACGAATGTAGAGACCTTTTTAGAGTTAGTAGAAACAAAGCCAGAAAATCGATATGTCATTGTAATGGTAGATATGTCATTATTGCCAGAGAGGGAAAATAAATTCCATCAAAAACCATTCCCACACTATTTAATGATATCAAAAACAAATCAAGAAGATGAATGGTTTATGCTGGATCCGGATTTTCGCTGGGAAGGAAATATGGCAAAGGATAAAGTGATTCATTCCATTGAAAACAATCCGTTTGGTGGAGGATATTTCATTGATGTACAGGCTGTTCGAGAGCCTTCTCAGGAAGCAGTAGAAAGTTATTTTGTTGAGACATTCAAAAGGGATTACAATGAATTAACGATGAAATTAAAAGATTTGGTCATAAGAATGGTAAATGGTGAAGGTGGAGCGGAATTTTCTAAACTAATAGCAGCAGTGAAACAAATACCTGTATTGGCCATTCGTAAATATAGTTATGAACATGCATTTGCATATTTTCGTGAAACATTACAATACTCTGAAACAGAATTTGATTATTGGTGTGACCGAGTAGAAGATATCGTACAAGGATTTACAAATGTACAGTATAAAGTAATAAAAATGGCAATGACAAAAAATAAAGAGATGTTATCATCAATAGTTGAAAAATTAAATGAGATGAATGAGATTGAATTTGCGATTAAGCAGGAGTTAGAGAGACAGTTTGTAGCATGGAAAAAGATAAGAATAAATCAGTCTGTCACTTTATAAAGTGAAATTTTAATCAATAGGCTTTTACGGACAGTTCATCTCCTACCAAACTTCTTTGCTTTTCGCTGAATTTTGAGGTGGGAGTGTTACTGTCCACAACTAGCGGGATAAACAACCATCATTGAATTTGAGATAAAGGGGTTTGAATGTATGAAATATTCGTTATGTACTATTTCGTTTCGCCATCAGCTAATTTCATTTACTGATATTGTTCAATTTGCCTATGAGAACGGATTTGAAGGGATTGAACTATGGGGAATTCATGCACAAAATTTATATGGGCAAGAGCGTAAAGTGACAGAAGAACAACTAGATTTTTTGGAAAATAAAAATTTAAAAATCACAATGATAAGTGATTATTTAGATATTTCATTGTCAGCAGATTTTGGGAGAACAATGGAAAAATCAGAGAGATTAGCAGCGCTAGCGAATTGGTGTAATACAAATAAGATTCGTACATTTGCTGGACAAAAACGAAGCAACAGTTTTACAAAAGAAGAACGTCAGGAATATGTGAAACGAATTCGCATGATTTGTGATTTATTTGCACAACACAATATGTACGTGCTATTGGAAACACATCCGAATACATTAACAGATTGTTTGGATTCAACTCTACAATTACTAGAAGAAGTGAATCACCCATATTTAAAAATTAATCTCGACTTTCTCCATATGTGGGAATCTGGTACGGATCCAGTAGAAAGTTATCGTCAGTTAAAACCGTGGGTACAGCACTACCATATGAAAAATATATCTTCGGCTGTTCATTTAGATGTCTTTGAGCCGAATAATGTATACGCTTCAGCTGGTAGTCGAAAAGGGATGGTTCCGTTATTTGAAGGGGTTGTAAACTACGAAGAAATCATAAGAGAAATTCAAGGTACGGAACATTTTGCTTCACTAGAATGGTTTGGATATGATGCAAAAGAGGTATTACGAGAAGAAATTATTCAGTTGAGAAGAAAGCAACTGACAGTATTGACTCCATAAAGTGAAACATTTTCTATCGTTAGTGTGATGAAATGTAATATTTTCGTTTTTGAACAAAGATAATAGTAGAATTGATACAAAAAGAGTCTCGTTTTTCGAGACTCTTTTTTAGGAGTTCAAAATGTAAGTGTATTTAAAAATAGCCTCGAAAAACAAACCCATAATTTACCATGTATTTTTTTTTTGAAATCTATACATTTTAATATGTAAAGGAGGTGAACGGAAATGGCTAGAAATCGTAATTCTAATCAGTTAGTATCACAAGGAGCACAAGCAGCTCTTGATCAAATGAAGTATGAAATTGCTCAAGAATTTGGTGTGCAACTTGGTGCTGACACTTCTTCTCGTGCAAATGGTTCTGTAGGCGGTGAAATCACAAAACGTCTTGTAGCTATGGCAGAACAACAGCTTGGTGGCGGGTATACTCGTTAATGTAAGCTGTATGAAAGAAGGGAAGACTTCTTCCTTTCTTTTTTATTGTTTTCTTAAAGTGAAAATGAATTTTTCCATTTTATAGCATGGATATACTGTTGTAAGGATTGAAAGAATAGAAGTAATGCTATGTTATACTCCAATTTCTTTTGTTATATAAGTTAAAAAGCAGATGAAATATAGTAGCCCTGATGAAATTTACAATTAAATTTCATCAGGGCTACTACATGGAAAGAAATAAATGATGAAAGGTTTCGAAATCAACATGTTAAAAAAAGAGAACTGTTGTTTAATTGCACTTGCATCTGTTCCACTTGTTATGACATTAGGAAATTCAATGCTCATTCCAATCCTTCCAACAATCGAAAAGAAACTACATATTTCTTCTTTTCAAGTTTCTATGATTATTACCATATATTCTGTTTTAGCAATTTTATTAATTCCTATTGCTGGTTATTTATCAGACCGATGGGGACGTAAAATGGTCATGGTCCCAAGTTTATTAATTGCAGCTATCGGTGGCGCAATAACAGGGTGGGTATCATGGAAAGTTGAAAATCCTTATGTATGGATTTTGATTGGAAGAGCAATTCAAGGAATAGGTGCTGCTGGAGCAATGCCAGTCGTTATTCCATGTGTTGGTGATTTATATAAAGATGAAAAACAAGTAAGTACTGGTTTAGGGATTATTGAGACGTCAAACACGTTTGGGAAAGTTCTTAGTCCAATATTAGGGTCTGCCCTTGCAGCAGTCGTATGGTTTTTGCCGTTTTGGGCCATCCCAGTTCTATGTGCTGTGGCTATCGCCTTATTATTACTATTAGTAAAAGCAAAAAAACAAGAAAAACAAGCGCCGCCTTTCAAAGAATTTATCCAATCAATTGGTTTGACTTTCCGAGAAAAGGGGAGATGGTTAATCGCAATTTTTATATTAGGTGCTATTATAATGCTTATTTTATTTGGGATTCTTTTTTATTTGTCCACCATATTAGAATCTAAATACAACATTCATGGAATATGGAAAGGATGTATACTCGCGATTCCATTACTTGTATTATCAATAAGTTCATACATGGCAGGGAAGAAGATTGGTGATAATCAAGGTGTTATGAAGAAATGTATATATGTCGGATTTATACTAGCAGCTGCGTCTGTTATATTTCCGTTATTTTTAAAAGGAATTTATTTGTTAATTCTTTGTCTTGTTGTTATGGGAATGGGAATTGGCATTTCTTTACCGTGTTTAGATGCACTTATTACACAAGGGATTGAAAAGGAACAGAGAGGGACGGTTACTTCTTTCTATAGTTCGATGCGCTTTATCGGTGTGGCGGCAGGCCCCCCACTGTATTCTTACTTTATGAAGGGGACAGATCATGAAGTGTTTTACTTAACCTGCATATTTGCAGTTGCAGGAGCAATTATTACAATTATATGGATTAAACCTAAAAAGAAGAATAAACCTTTAAATTCAATTCCGGAACCTACATCTTAATTTGAAATTTAATAAGAGATAGTAAAAAAATCCATCTGCAAATCATTACAAATAGATTTTTTTACTATCTCATTTTTTGATGGATGTCATAGGGATAAATTTCTAATCTTTGCTATATTCCATATAAGTAACGGCTCCTTTTGTGAACAGTATAAATAAAATACAACTTCAATTATTGTTTAACAATTACCTATAAATATACTGAAACAGTATACTTTTTTCTAAAAAATAACTTGTTTCAACATATAAAGAGCAACTCCCCAAATAATAACCCCTGAAATTTTATTTAGAATTGTAATTGTCTTTCCAGAGGAATCAACTTTTCCAAGTATTCTTCCTACAAAGGCTAAGCCAATAAACCAAATCCAAGAAATTGTAATTGTTGTGAAAGTAAAAGCCCATTTTTCGCTGCCTACATATTGAATAGAGTTTGTACCAATGACGCCAATTGTATCTAGAATTGCATGTGGGTTCAATAAGGAAACGGAGGCGGCAAAGATAATTTGTTTTTTGATAGTCATTGCTTTTGCTTCAATCGTCTCTTTTGTGGCATTACTTTTCCAAATCATCCATCCCATATAAATGAGAAAGAAAAATCCAATTACATAAAGTGTTGTTGTTAGCCATGAAAAGGTCAACAGCATCAGTGATACACCTTGTACTGCAATCAAAATTAAAATTGTATCGCAGATCGATGCAGTTAGAACAACTGGTATAGCTCGCAAAATATTTGGCTGACTAGCACCTTGATTAAAGACAAAGACATTTTGTACACCTAATGGAATAATGAGTCCAAATGCAAGAATCATTCCGTGAAGGATTGCTTCAGTCATTTCATTCCCTCCTATATAAATAGCTGAAATATGATAGTGTATATTGTATAAAAGAAAATCAAAATTGTATCCATCCATATGGTTGGATAACAAACCAACCAAAAAAGTGGAGTGATAATATGGAGCGATTTGATTGGAAGCCAAATGGATCCTCTCCGGTTCCCTTATATAAACAAATTGAGGAGTATATAAAAGAGAAAATTATAAATGGAGAATGGACGATTGGTACAAAATTACCGTCTCAGCGAGCTTTCTCTCATGCATTTGAAGTGAATCGAAGTACAATTGTAATGGCTTTAGATGAATTAGCAGCGCAAGGATTCATTGAAGGCAAGGGGAGAAGGGGGACAATTGTGAGAAACGATACATGGAGTGTTTCTACTTTGTCACCTCCTCCCAACTGGAATTCTTATGTAGAAACAGGTATTTATTATCCGAATCTCCCGACCATTCAAGAAATTAATCAAGCTGAATTTTACCCCAATATCATCCGACTAGGTACTGGTGAACTTTCACCAGAGCTTTTACCTGAGAAGAAAATGAAGCAAATCATGAAGGAACTTTCCCATAGGAAAATCCCTTTAGGGTACGAGGAACCAAGAGGAGACTTCAAATTAAGAGAACAAATAGCAAAGTATTTGCAAAAATATGATATTCTTGCATCGCCAGCATCTATATTAATTGTTTCGGGAGCAATTCAAGCACTGCAGCTTATTTCGATGGGACTTCTACGCAAAGGCTCGTCCATTTTACTTGAAAAACCATCATATTTATACTCGCTCAATGTTTTTCAGTCTGCAGGAATGCGTTTGTTTGGTATTCCAATGGATGAACATGGGATTCAACCATCACTTATTTCAAAATATAAAAGACAATTCAATGGTTCTATTTTATATACCATCCCGTCTTTTCATAATCCAACAAGTCTTGTCATGAATGAACAAAGAAGGCAAGAAGTTATAAAAGTATGTAATGAAATTGGATTACCTATAATTGAAGATGCTGTGTATCAAGATTTATGGCTTGATTCGCCTTCGCCTAAACCATTAAAGGCATATGATACAAATGGGATTGTATTACATATTGGAAGTATGTCAAAAGTGATTAGTCCTGGTTTAAGAATTGGCTGGGTTGTTGGACCAGAACCAGTCATTAAAAGATTGGCGGATATAAAGATGCAAATGGATTACGGCTCGAGTTCGTTATCACAACGAGCTGCTGCAGAATGGTTTGCAAGTGAGTTATATGGGAAACATATACAGCAAATACGAATTGAGTTGAAAAAACGAAGAGACTTTATGCTCGAAATGCTAGAGAAATACTGTAGAGATGTAGCAACTTGGCAAATACCAACAGGTGGATTTTATATTTGGTTACATATTAAATCAAACATTTCGATGCGGGAGTTGTTTGAAAAAGCATTACAAGAAAAAATTCTGCTCAATCCTGGAAATGTGTATGATAGAAATGCAAATCAATATTTACGTCTTTCCTATTCATATGCTTCAATACATGATATAGAGAAAGGGATTGAAAAGGTTGCAAGATTGATAAAGAATCTTGCAGTATAATAATCATATTTTTTAAAAAGTAAAAAATGATATTATAAATGCGAGTAACTGAAAAAGGGGAAAGAAAAATGAAACAATATGTCATTTGTCAGGTTATTGATGGAATCAAGTATTTAGCTGCCTATGCAGAAACGAGACAAGAAGCGATTGAAAAAGCTGAATTATTAGGGTTAAGAACAGGGGAACGCTACGTTGTTGTTACTGCTGAAGAAGCGGTGGGGTTACAGTATCCTTAAAAAAGCTACCATTTTGGTAGCTTTTTTAAGAGGTTTAAAGTTAGTCATAATATCTTAAATTTTATTTATAATTAAAACTTAGTATTAAAATAGATGATTGTTGATACTTTCTTAATGACCGAAAAAAATATAAAAAAGGAAAAATCATGCAACTTTTTAGCGCGTTCATTCGTGTTATATATGAAAGGAGGAGGGGGATGGAAATTGAAGAAATATATAAGGTTTATATAAACGATGTGTACCGGTATTTATTTTCCCTTTCTCGTAGCCATCACGTAGCGGAGGACTTGATGCAGGAGACTTTTTATCGGGCGTATCTTTATCTAGAAGATTATGAAAACCAACAGGTAAAATCATGGCTGTTTAAAGTGGCATATCATACGTTTATTGATTTTGTGAGGAAAGAGAAAAAAATAGCTTTTGTAGGAACGGAGGAATTAGAGACAATACAAGCAGGTGAATCTACAGAAGAGTATGTAGTCGCAAAAAATAGTTATGAAAAATTAATTCAGATTATTCATACTTTACCAGTGATAGAGGCACAAGCTATTTTATTATGCGACGTACATCAATTAACGTACGAAGAGGGTGCTTCTGTATTAGATTTAAAGTTAAACACGTATAAAAGTCACATCTTTCGCGGGAGAAAGAGATTACAACAATTGTTAAAGGAGGAAAAGAGTCAAAATGACAAATGATAAGCCTCATTCTGAACAAGAAGATTATAAAGACTTGCTACAAGAAGCTCTTCAGCAAAAAACGGCTTCTCTTCCTGAGGGAAAACAGGAGCAAGTGTTGAAAAGAGGAAAAAAACGAGCTCGTCTTACTAATGTTTTGATTGTATTTACTTTTTTATTACTTATTCAACCTATTTTATATGTATCTACACTCGCATACTATGTATTGGCACCAACAAACGTAATGGAGATACGGAATGTAGTAAAACAAACGCTAAGTGTAACGGAACCAAATGTATTTATGAAGGAAAGAGACATGGAGCAAACATTGTTACCGCTTAGTTTACAACTGAATTTTGATTTGTATAAAAGGGTAGGAAAGAAAGATGTTCGAATAGGAGAAGAGAAAACATATTACTTATTAAGTAAAGCAACGAAAGTAAGCCGTGAATATACAACAGATGAAAAAATTCCAGAAATTCAATATATAGATAATGAAGTATTTTCTCATCCTAATAATTATAATGTGTCCTATAATAGTAGTGAAGAAGCGCAGATACTAAAAGGTCTTCCGCAAGAATCTGTTGTAGAAGCATTTGTATCTTTTAGAGAATTACTAAGTATACAAGAGGTAAAGAACATGTTTCCTAATATTGATATTGTTTGGTATGCGGTGAATACAGGGCTAGAGGAGAAGCAAAAAAATGATGAGGGTGTGTATGTTGCCCCGATTGGTTTTCCAGCAGATATGATTTCAAGTCCAAATGGCCCATTTTTAAGTGAAACACCTCATGAGGAACAATTTATTGGTGTGTTAAAGTCATTACAGAAGCATGAAAATTTAGCGGTGAAGCTATCTAGAGCGAAAACATTAGAGCTATCAAAGCGTATTCCTTTCCTTGAAAAAAACGGAATCAAAACATACGGGGCAGTTGTAACTGGACCTAAAGGAGAAGTTGAAAAATTGATGAGCCATGAAAAAGTTAGAAAATTGAAAGTAGGTGAAGCGAGATTATGGAATTGGCATTCTTAAAGAAAAGAAAGAGTCATATTTATAAACAAGAAACGTGGATGGGGATTATTTCATTAATTATTGCCTTTCTAGCGTTATTGTATTTGAACATTACATTGCTTATTCAAGAAACATTTTTAGGTGAAGGTTTTCTACAAATAGTTGGAGCTGGATTGTTGTGTTCAGTCATAGGTATGATTACAAAAAGTAAAAGTCGAAAATATGCATTGTGGGCATGTAGTTTATTTATCTTTATGTTATTGTTTGCTATAGTAGGATATATGTTAGGATGGATGATAAGTTTTACGCCGTAAACATGTAAAAAAGAGTGAATCTTAAGTTCACTCTTTTTATTTTAAAATGCACAGAATGAAAATGAGTAAGAGAAGAAATTATTAAATTTGCAGAGCGCTATGCATCTAGACTTTGGTTTTGTTGATTTGTTTTTCGAACTCGATTTCCGCACCGATATTGATTCACATATCTTTTGAAATTCCAAGACTTTAAAAATTTCTCGGCAGCGTTAAAACCAGACTGATAGAGCCATTCTTTCTCAGCGGTAGTTAATTGAAATTTTGTGCTCGTAATGCTTCCGGTTGGAATTGTAATGGTGCGCGCTTTTGTTTCTTTGTCTAGATGACGTAAATCGTGTGCCTGCATCATTGTTTTAAATAAACCTTTGAACATAGAAATAGGTTCTTCATAAAGGACAGGTTCAGCTTGAATTTTATCTTTTACAAAATGAAATCCAAAAGTAGGCCAGCTTGGGATGGAATTGCAATCAAAGATCCATATTGGATAATTGCTCAAAATACCTCCATCAACCATATAGCAAGGTTGTTTCCATTTAGGTGTTTTCCATTTTATTGGTTCAAAATAAAACGGAATGGTACTGCTCATTTTGACTGCTTTTGCAATAGAAAAATCGTGATTTGTAAATCCATAGTTTGGTAAATCATCGGGGAAAATAACCATTTTTCCATTGCTAATATCTGAAGCGATGATTTTTAAATTTTGTGGATTAGACAAGTCACTAAAATGATGGATTCCTTTTTTTTGTAGGAGGTCTTCTAACCATTTTTCTAAAAAGTCATTTGAATAAATCCCTAATTTCGTCCATGCGCTTAAAGCTTTTCCTACAAAAGGGATTTTATCAAGTAAAGTTTTTTTTGTGAATTGATGGTAATCCATGTTACTTATAATGTCCTTTAGTTCTGTACATGAGTAACCGGCTGCTAGAAGAGCTGCAATGATAGCACCGGCTGATGTCCCGGCTACACGCTTCAATTCATAGCCTTGTTTTTCTAAGGCACAAACCGCCCCAACATGTGCAATTCCACGAACACCGCCGCCTTCAAAAACTCCATCAATTTTCATAAGAATATTCCTTTCAAAGATTGGATTTGTTATGTAGTAAAAAAGCACGTCATTCACGTGCTTTTTTACAATAGTTGTTCAAGTGTACTTAGCAACCGATGAAGCCGCCCCAGCAGCTAGCTCCAATGATGATTAGAAGGATAAATAAAACGATTAATAAAGCGAAGCCACCGTAACCGCAACCTCCACCGCCATATCCATAACCACCACAACCGTATCCGTAACCCATGTGGAATGCCTCCTTATCATAAAAGTTGGAATGAAGCAGAATGAGCAATGTGAGGATCTACTAGAAGAGATGATGAAATATTTTGTTTGTAGGAACACTGTATACTATGCTGTTTTAAACTTATTCGCGTCCTAGAGATAAGCCCGTTTTTGATTTGTTTTCATTTTTCGTGATGAATGTTGTACAATGTTTGTGTGAAGATACCAATAAGTACATGATGTAAGGAGAATTTATGAAAAAACAAATTGAGTCGTTAATTGATAAATATGAGTTGGCACATTTAAAACAGGAACTAATAGATACTATATTTCCTTGTATAAAAGTGGTTCCTAAGCAGATGGATATACTTCCAATTGGTAGCTCTAAAATGGGCGGAGTTCCTGATGTGCCGGTTTCATTCGAATATCCAACCTACGAAGGGAATTCATTAGATTTTATTGCACAATTAAATTTAACTGATTTACAAGATATGGGTATGAATCACAATCTTCCTGAGAAGGGGATGTTATATTTCTTTTATTACGGCAATCATTTTGAGGAAGAGATAAATCAGCACGAGGCTGGATGTGTTCTGTATTGCGATGTCTCAACTGAACAATTACAAAGAATGGATGGAAATCTAGCGAAATTTACACAATGTGAAATTTTATTTGAACTTACATATAAGTTGCCAGAGCTCTTTATTGAAGACGAAGAAGATTCGGATCGTTTTCTGCAGTTACTTGAGGAATTAATCCCAGATCATTATGATAACCATCAATTATTGGGTGAACCTTTCTCCGTTCAAGAAGAAGTGTTTCAAGAAGCTGGAGAATGCATTGGTACGAATGTTAACAATATAACACTCTTATTCCAAGTCGATTCTGATTATCAAAACTGTAATATGATGTGGGGAGATTTAGGAATGTTATATTTCTGTATTGATAATGATGATTTGAAACATCATCGGTTTGAAAATACATGCGTTTTATTACAGACTTGTTAGAAAGAATCAGTAGTTACTTCTAATGGAAGAACTGCTGGTTCTTTTATATTTTCTGAAATATTATCGAAATTCCCTTTAATAATAGTAAAATAGCAATTAATAAATATGTATAATCTCATATTTTCTTTTTGAAAAAGTATTGTATACTTTAAAGATATATGGACATTTCTTTCATATGATTTAAATAGAAGGATGTGACTAGATGAGATGAAAAGACAAAACAAATATATAACAACTGTTGCACTATGTTCAACGATTTTGATTGGTGGTTTACAAGTTCCAGCGGTATCTTACGCGGCTACAAACTCAAAAGTTGCTGTTACGCAAACAGATGCTAAACTCTTAGAAGGTTTCCGCAAAGAATTAAAAAAACATATTGATAATGGCGAAGAAAATATTACAATTACGTATAAAACAAAAGCCAAAAATGGCAGGGAAGTACTGGATACGCTCTATAAAGAGTATACGAAGATAGTAGATAAAGATGAGTACTTAAAATATAATGTAGCGGGCACAAAGTATTCCATAAGAGGGATACCAGGAAACTATACATTTACATTAAAAATTACATATCGTGAATCAAAAGAACAAACCCAATATGTGAAAAAACAAGTTAAGTCAATCATAAATTCTACCTTGAAGCCTGGTATGGATGAGCATGAAAAGGTGAAAGCTATACATGATTACGTTGTGAAACATGTTTCATATGATACGTCTTATAAGGCTTATACTGCATATGAAGCGTTAGTAAATCGTTCAGCCGTTTGCCAAGGATATACATTATTAACCTATCAATTATTACAAGAAGCAGGTATTCAATCGCATATTGTAACAGGGAAAGGGAATGGGCAGGCACATGCATGGAACTTAGTAAAGATTGAGAATAAGTGGTATCATATCGATACCACATTCGATGATCCAGTTCCAGATAAAGCAGGGCGTGTTACGTATTCGTATTATAATATATCTGATGAGCAGTTAGGAAAGGATCATGAATGGGATCGAAGTAAGTATCCAAAAGCATCAACTAATTACTATAACGAATTAACAGATAAAATAAAAACAGGTACTCCTAAAGCAGTAGTGTACAAAAAAATGCTAAAGGATACGAACTTAATTTATCTGTCGTCGCAATACGGGGCTGAAAATTATAATGAATTTAAAGTGAAATTGCAGAAGCAATTTACTGCAAAGCCAACAAAAGTAGAAATGCGTTATAAACAGTCGATGGATGGAACGATGCAAGATATAAAAAAAGTATTAAATGAAATTTCTTGGCCAATAGGGGCGAAGCGAGTTTCATACCAAGTTGCGCCGTATAGTGCGATGGCAGGTTATTCATTAGCAACAATCACATTTACGTATTAATAAAAAAGAGCATCTATAACAGGTGCTCTTTTTGTATTTGTGTGTGGATTGTTCGTGATGATTGGAAAGGAATAGCTTATAGTTAGAATATGGTAAAATTATCAAAAACAAAAGGTGGGAGTGCTGAATGTCTTTGTTTGAAAATGATGTATTTGCAATCGCTTACCTATGTGTGATAATCGGACTAATTGTTATATTTTGTATCTCATTTACTTTGTTTGTAAAAAGGCTAGTATTAAGAGCTTCTGTAAACAAAACTCGTTCTAGAAGTATAGAAGAAAAAATTGATAGAATAATTGAATTGCTTGAAAGGGAGAAAAAATAACCATAGATGTTTTGGGGAGGAAGAAAGTGGCTAATTATATTAAAGAAATACGTGAAAAAGTAGGACACGACTATATTATTTTAAATTTTGCAGGGGGATGCGTCTTTAATGAGAAGGGCGAAGTACTATTACAAAAAAGAGGTGATAATGAGGGTTGGGGATTTCCTGGCGGAGCGATGGAAATTGGTGAATCGGCTGAAGAAACAGCAATTCGAGAAATAAAAGAAGAGACGGGATATATTGTAAAAATTGATGGGTTTATTGGTGTATATACGAAATATTTTCATACATATCCAAATGGAGATCAGGCACAGACAATTGGAATGTTCTTTAAATGCTCTATCATTGGCGGAAGTAAAAAGATAGACGGAGAAGAGACTTTGGATTTGAAGTTCTTTTCGTTAGATCAAATGCCAACTTTATTTAATGAACAACATCGAGATTGTTTAGATGATATTTCGGAGGGGAGAGTGGCTGTATATCGTTAAGGGACTGTAAAAGGATAGTGTTAGTGATGAGACATTAATGCTTCAAAAATCTAGAAAAAGAAGCCAATATAAACTGGCTTCTCTTGTCTTTTGATGATTATTTCCACCAATTATCAAACATCGATGCTGGTACTTGTCGTTTATGTTCGCTTATTGTATAACGTTTTTCAATTTTTTCTGCTACATCCGCCGTAACTGTTTTTCCTTCTAAGTAATCATCAAGTTGATCATATGTAATACCTAATTCCGTTTCATCCGCTTGTCCTGGTTTTTCATCTAATAAATCTGCTGTTGGCATTTTCAAGTAAAGGCGTTCTTCGGCACCTAATTCTTGTAATACAGCTTTTCCTTGACGTTTTGTTAAGCCTGTAAGCGGTAGAAGGTCAGCGCCACCATCTCCGAATTTTGTAAAGAAACCTGTTACAGCTTCAGCAGCATGGTCTGTCCCGATAACGAGTAAACCTTGTTGACCGCCAATTGCATATTGTGTGACCATACGAAGGCGAGCTTTGACATTTCCTTTATTAAAGTCTGTTAACGATTCGCCTAATAGGTCTTTATATTGGTTAGAAAATGCATCGACAGCCGGAGCGATATCAAAAGCAATAGATTGATCTGGTTTAATAAATTGAAGTGCTAATTGTGCATCATCTTCATCTTTTTGTACTTTATATGGAAGACGTACAGCAATGAATGTTACATTGCCTCCTTCATTGCGAATTTCTTCAACTGCAAGCTGTGCTAGTCGACCGGCAAGTGTTGAATCTTGTCCACCACTAATACCAAGTACGAATCCTTTTGCACCCGTTTTTCTCAAATAGTCTTTTAAGAAGTCAATTCGTTTACGAATTTCTGCTTTCGGGTCAATTACAGGTTGAACATGTAGTGCTTTCATAATTTGTTCTTGTAATGTCATTATATTTTCCTCCTATTCATATAGAACGAGCGATAAGTATATATGTACTGATTCATAAATCTCCATTCTTATTATTTCGCAAAATTAACGAATATACAATAGGTTGAAGGTATGAATATGAATGTAGTTATTATAAAGAAACCACTTCGTTTAATCAATTTTTCTGTAACCTTTCAAAAATGTAAGGTTTTTGTCATTTGAATCGATGGCATGTATTTCCGCGCTTTATTATGATAGCGATAAAGTGATTGAAAGGGCGGAGAAACAATATGAATATTAGGGAATTAGCGTTTCGTAATGTAACGCGAAACAGACGAACATATTCAGCATATTTTTTAAGTAGTGCATTTGCAATTATGGCCTTTTTTGTTTATTCATTTTTTGCATTTCATCCAGCATTAAGTGCTAGTCAGTTAGGTCAATATGTATTTGTAAGTATGTCGTTTGCACAAGTTATTATTTATCTTTTTACTTTTTTCTTTATTTTATATTCAATGGGAATGTTTTTGAAAACAAGAAAGCGTGAATTAGGAATTTTGATGATGTTAGGCATGACGAAATTTCAATTAAAGCGTCTTATCTTTTTTGAAAATGTGATAATTGGGATTGCGGCTATTATTACGGGGATTATTTGTGGAATGATATTTTCAGGGGTAATGGTTGTAGTAGCGCCTTTATTATTAAAGGTGGATTTGTCTCTCTCATACTATGTGCCAACGACAGCAATTGTTGTAACAAGCTCGATGTTTTTTATCTTATTTATTATCATTTCTTTCTTTAGTGCAGGATTAATTCGTAAAAATCAAATTATGAAACTATTTAGAGGTTCGGTAAAAGCAAAACCTGAACCAAAAGCATCTATTATTTCTTCAGTATTAGCTGTATTATTGCTTAGTGCGGGATATGTAGGTGCGCTAACCTCGCATGGTGCTATGGTATTTATTATGCTTATTCCTGTAACGACAGTTGTTACTATTGGAACATATTTATTATATAAGCAACTTAGCGTATTTATTATTCGATCATGCAAGAAGAGTAAACGGTTTTTTTGGAAAAGAACAAATATTATTACTCTCTCAGATTTAGCATATCGTATGAGAGATAACGCGCGAATGTTCTTTATTGTTACGATTATTTCCACTGTAGCATTTTCAGCTATTGGTACATTAGTAGGTTTTGCTTCTATGACAAAAGGAATCATGGAGCAACCAATTGCATTTCAGTATCACTCTAAACAAGGAAATGAAAATGAATCACAGCATGTACAAACTATTGAGCAAACATTGAAGAAACATCATATATCTGCTGAAAGAATGGAGATTGTATCAAAGCAAACCGAAAATCAATCATTAAGAGATGCGACGTTTGTGAGAGAATCTGATTATAAAAAGTATGCAAAGTTAACTGGGGAGCGGGTGGAGATATTAACTGAAAACGCAGTACTATTTTTATCGATAGAAATACCTGGTCCACCGAAAAAAGAGAGAACAACAATTGAATTACCGAATGATAACAAATCGTTGCAAGTGAAAAAAGTAAACTCATCTTCTCTTGGTAGAGTACTTACTGGAAATATATATGTAGTTTCAGAAGCCCAATATAATTTATTGCCAGATGGATTTAAAGAAGTAAAAGATTATTTGTATAAAACAAAGGAAACAAAAAATGAAATAGAAGCTGGAAAAGAACTTACAAATCAAATAAAACCTTATCAAGAACATTCACGATTTAGTGCGGCAGAATATGATGAAAATCAAGCTTTACAATTTGCTGGACCTATCTTTTTTGTAGGATTCTTTATTGGTATTGTATTCTTTGTTTGTGCAGGTAGTTTTCTATACTTCCGTCTGTTCTCTGACTTAGAAGATGACCAACGTTTATTTGATTCCATTCGAAAAATAGGGTTAACAAGCGGTGAGTTAGCAAAAGTAGTAACAATTCGATTGGCATTATTATTCTTTGTTCCAATTAGTGTTGCAACATTACATGGTGTGGTTGCATTAACCGCTTTAGGGCAAATGTTTGAGTATTCGCTTGTAAAAGAAAATTCGATTGTATTAAGTATCTTTGTAGGGATTCAAATTACGTACTTTATCTTGATTCGATCACGTTATTTAAAGCAATTGAAAGAAAGATTACGAATGAGTTAATATATAGTAGTTCATACAAATCTCCTAATACATGATGTTGGGAGATTTTTGTTTTTGTGAGAATACGTGAAAGGCGTTTTTTTATATTGAGAAAAAATTATGAAGCAGGAAAATAGGAGCGGGAAAACGAATGTTATCAATAAGTGTAAGCGCATTCACATGGAGAGATTAATATATTTTTAGGAGGGATTAAGATGAATAGTAGTACGGCCAATAAACAAAAAGGTATTCAATTAATTCCGTTTACGGTAGATAAAGTAGTTGAGCAAGTAAACGAAATTCCACCAGGTGTACAACTGATTCATGCTCCTGAGGTTTGGGAAAAGAGTGTAAAAGGACAAGATATTGTCGTGGCAGTATTAGATACAGGCTGTGATATGAATCATGTAGATTTAAAAAATCGAATTATTGGTGGGAGAAACTTCACTGAGGATTATGAAGGCAACCCCAATATTTATCTTGATAATAATGGGCATGGTACTCACGTTGCAGGAACAATTGCAGCAACAGAAAATGGGGTTGGTGTTCTAGGTGTTGCACCGCTTGCTAAATTACTAGTATTAAAAGTGTTGTCTGGGGACGGTTCTGGGAACTATCAACATATTATTGAGGCAATTGATTATGCAGTGCGCTGGAGAGGACCTAACCAAGAACGAGTACGAATCATTTCAATGTCACTTGGAGGACCACAAGATGTTCCAGAGTTACATGAAGTTATACAACACGCAGTGAAACAAGATGTGCTTGTTGTATGTGCTGCAGGAAATAATGGAGATTGCAGCGATAAAACGGAAGAATTAGACTTTCCAGGAGCTTATTCAGAAGTAATTGAAGTAGGAGCTGTAAATTTAGAAAGGAAACTTGCTTGCTTTAGTAATTCAAATCAAGAAATTGATTTAGTTGCACCAGGGGAAGGGATCCTCTCTACTTATCCAGAAGGAAAATATGCAGTATTAAGCGGAACATCGATGGCAACGCCACACATTGCTGGAGCATTAGCACTGCTTATTAAGCAATGTGAGAGAGAGTATGATAGAAAGTTAACAGAGCCAGAAATTTATGCACAGCTTATTAAACGCACTGTACCTTTAGGGTATGAGCGAACATCAGAAGGAAATGGATTAATAGATTTGTTAAAAGAATAGTTGTTACTAAAAAACATCTCATATTGATATGAGATGTTTTTTAGTACGGTTCTGTTGCCTGCAAGACAGTATCTAATAATCCGGGAAATCTAGTATTTAAATCTTCTGTTCGAATAGAAACAAAGCGTTGCGTACCTTCTAGACGAGTGTACATAACACCAGATTCACGTAAAACTTTAAAATGATGGGATAAGATTGATTTTGCTACAGGAATATTTAGTGAACCACATGATTGTTCATTACTAGTGTTTAGAAAAAGTGAACGATATATGAAGAAAGGAGTAGGAGAAAAGCAGGGGGCTTTTTCTTAAAGCTATAAAATTTGAAATAAACAAAAAAGCACTGTTTTAGACACATTACTAAAACAGTGCTTTTCGTTTAGATTGAACAGTTGCAGCATTTTCATCCTCTATTCCTGCTTCTTCAATAATTCGTTTTTTTGCTTTATCTAATAGGTGATTGACTTTTTCACCAAAATGGTTAGCTTCATGTTTTGTGCGGGCTGCTCGTAAACATTTATAGTTTTCTACCAGTTCCCCTTTTTCAGAGTCGGTTAAGAAATCTTCTATTTTCTTTTTTGGCATACGAAACACCCTTTCTTCTGACAAACGACGCAATTCAGAAATATTTTTATACATTATAACAATAATTTTAAAATGAAGTATATATTAACGTCGTAATAATTTGTCAATTTCTTGAATTTTCTCATCCGCTTTTCCGATTTGAGTATTCTTTGCTTGTTCACCACCAAGAGCTTGGTGAAGTAAAAAAGTTTGACCAGAGATGGCAGTAACAATAGAAACCTTCACAATTTCTTTTACTGTTGTTGCATCGAATAAAACAAGTCCAAGTAGTGCAGCAAGACTACCTGTTAAAATATCAGTGAAAAAACCAAGATGGAAAAATGTTTTTAAGCGGCGTGGAAGCAATAACTTACCTTGGTTATTGATAAGATGGGAAACGAAACCAGTAACACCACCAATGAGAACAGCAGATAGCCATTGATACATCTCCATCAAATCCACTCCTTTTAGTATATAAAATTCGGATTCCGCTGTATGGATTCCTTTTTCAATTCCATATACAAATATTGAGAAAATTTGGTTTGGCTATATGTATGTTCAAATTCGTTATAACAGAAAATTTTGATATATTTCAGTCTATTACATAACATTAGTTTTCATTATTATAAATATAGAGAAGGGGGATAAGAACATGAAAATAGATTACCGAATAAGAAGTGTAGAGGATTATACGCCTAATATTGGGCAGCTTGTTAGTATGCTTAAGCATACAAGAGCGGTTACATTGCAAGAAATAAAAGATTTACCAGTAGAACATTTAGATTTCTTCTTAATCGATGATGGAAATTCTATCGGTGCGTTGCTAAAACATATTGCTGCGATAGAAAAGGTTCATCAGCTTATTTCTTTTCAAAATCGTGATTTGACAAAAGAAGAACTGAAAATATGGGAGGATGCTCTTTTTTTAGGAGAGTTCGGCAGAAACATTTGTGGACATAACATACAATATTACATACAAATTTTAAATGAAATTAGGAAAGAGTCTCTACAATATTTAAAAGAAAAAGATGATGACTGGTTAATGTCAGAAGGAAGATGGGAAAACGGAGTTATATATAATCAGTACTATTTATGGTTCCACGTATTAGAGGATGAGATTAGCCATCGTGGACAAATAAGAACGATAAAAAAGTATATAACTGAAAATTTAGTAAAATAAAGTAGCTTTTCAAAATAATATTACATATAATGAGATTAACTAAAATAAGAACGGAGTGATGTATTATGGTGATGACTTATATGAATGTAACAGCAGATACAAAGGTGGACGGAGAAGGCAGTACTTTGTAAAGAGCGCATAATCCTTCCATTAGGCTCAAAATAGGGAGGATATAAACTTGAATAAAATTTATTTAGAATTATTTGGATGGGATTCTTTTTTTGAAGAGGAGTCTTTAGAGGGATTTGCAGTAGGACGTATTTTATTAGAACATAAACATATGTATCGAATTATGTGCGAAGATGGTGAGTATATCGCTGAGTTGTCTGGGAAATTTCGTCATGAAGCATTGGTTAAAAGTGATTATCCAGCAGTTGGCGATTGGGTGCATATAAAGAAAATGGAAGAGGAAAATAAAGCGATTATTCATAGTGTTTTTCCAAGAAGGAGTTCTTTTTCTAGACAAGCAGCTGGAGATAAAACTGCTGAACAAATCGTCGCGGCAAATGTTGATTATCTGTTTCTAGTAAACGCACTTAACCATGACTTTAATGTAAGAAGAATTGAACGATATTTATTGTTAGCTTATGAAAGTGGGGCAATGCCTGTAATTGTTTTAACGAAAAGTGATCTTTGCGGTGATTTGGAACAAAAGGTATTGGAAACAGAAGCTGTAGCAATTGGCGTTCCCATCTTTGTAGTTGATAGTTTGCAACAAATTGGAGTTGAGTCATTGCGACAGTTTGTAGCTCCAGGAAAGACGATTGCCTTAGTGGGTTCTTCTGGGGTAGGGAAATCAACTTTACTAAATGCATTAATTGGAAGCGAAGTTGCAAAAACAGGTGATGTTCGAGAAGAGGATAGTAAAGGGCGCCACACTACGACTCATCGTGAGCTATTTCGATTACCGAGTGGTGGTTTAGTGATTGATACACCAGGAATGAGGGAGTTACAACTGTGGGAAGGAAGCGAGGCCATCCATGCGACATTTTCTGATATTGAAGAATTAGCAAAAGATTGCCGTTTTCGAAATTGTGACCATGAAAATGAACCTGGATGTGCAGTTCAATCCGCCATTGAAGAAGGGATTTTAGCAGTGCACCGCTTGAGAAATTATAAAAAACTACAAAAAGAAATTGCATACGCGATGAGAAAACAAGATCCGGTACTTGCACGTGCTGAACGAGGGAAATGGAAAAAGATGAAGAAACAGAATCGGAAAAAATAGAATAGGAAATAGGACAGGAAACCAAAAGTTGATAAAATATTTTTGGTTTTTTGTTGTTTGTAAGTAGAAAATAGAAAATTATCGTCGAAAAATAAAGGGATTTGTTGTATACGTGTATAATTGTTGTAAAGTAGAACTATGTATAAAGGAGAAGATTATGGGAGTGTACTGGGGAAAAAAAAGACATTCTTGGCTTAGCTATGCCTCATTTTGGTTAAGTATTTCATTTTTTCTTATCTTTTTAATTGAAGTGTTTGTAATCAGAACGCTTTTTAATAGCTCGGGTGGTGCAATGCAATTTATTAAATATTTTTATTTCATATTTGTGCCATTAAATATCATTATTAGTTTAAGACTATTGTTTAAAAAGAATGAAAAGAAAACATTACCAATTTTTAGTTTTATTGTATCATTACTCTTTGCAAGCTTAATAGTGGTATTAGCTTTAGCTGCGACAGGAAAAGTATTGTAATGAAAAACAGGGATGATAACGTCATCCCTGTTTTATTTTTGTGAATTTCGATTATAGTGGAAAAGTTATTAGGCAGATGAATAAGGAAAGAGGAGTGATATATGGTACAATATGCTTGATAGTGATAGAGAAAAAGGGTATACAAAATACTCATTGTTTTTTAGTAAGAGAGGGGTTATCTTATGCTATACGAGGATTTGATGTCATTATTTCAAGCTGCTCCAATCGAAGAGGGGGAAAATAGCTGGAAATATGTAATCCAAGAAAAAAATGGTCAGTATTCAATTGTCAATAGTGTATCAGCAGAACGTATGAGTGTAGAATTGTTTTTTAATGAATATGATGAATTACGAATTACTTTATATAAAGAGGGTCATCCAATTACAACTATACAACGAATAGCAATCTTAAAAACCGAGTTAGAAGAGGATGAAGACGGAGTCCAATTTGTATTAGAGCGTATGCCAAGCCGAATGATTCGGTTACAATTAAAACCATTTCTCGCAGTGGAAATGGGGCTATATTGGGAAGTCTGTGAAGATTGTGAGTGAAAAAGCATCCGTACATAACGGATGCTTTTTGCTATGTTTTTTCTAGTTGTTTATATGCGATTATTGGAAGTAGAATAATGCTCACCCATCCGATGATTGGATACAGGATGTGAAGAAGTTCACTGTAACCAATATAGCTAAAGGCATAACTAATTAATAAAATAAAATAAACAATATTGTTGCTTTTCCAACCAGTGATAGATTGCATTTGTTTTGTCATCCCAAATACATTTCCAACTAATGTGGTAAACACCTCTCCGAAAATAATAAGGACAAAGAAGAAATGAAAAGTAGCATTAAACCTTCTTACTACTTCAGCCATAGGAATGTTATATTGATAAAATTGGTCAACAGATAATATGGCTAAATGACTACATAATAAAATAAAGCATAGTCCAGCTCCTCCTAAAATTCCGCCCCATAGGATAGCTTTTGGATCTTTTACTTCACTTGCTAGCGGTACGAGGACACTTTGGGCGAGAGAAAGATTTAAGGCGACATATGTAAGTGGACTTGTTACCCATTTCATATTCCAGTCTTCTGTAGGAACAATGTTTAGGATAGGTGTTGTGCCATGAATAAAAGTTGTAATAGCAAGTCCGATAATGAAAATCATCATAATTGGTACGACAAGTGTATTTACTTCAAATACACCTTGCAATCCTCGGCTACCAATGATGATACATGCGATAACTGTAATGAAAATACCGAGTTGTCGTGGGAGACGAAGTTGTTCCTCGAATACAGCACCTGCACCTGATAACATAACACTTGTTACACCAAAAAGAACGAGTAATAACAAAGTGTTTATCACATTTCCAAATACATCACCAAACAAATATCTGTTAAATTCCTGAGCAGAAAATGCACCAATTTGTGAGGAAAGTAACATCATCTTTGTACCTAGCCAAATAAAAAAAATGCCACTAATGCATATTCCAATTGTGCCGTATAATCCGTTAATCGTAAAAAATTCAACAATTTCTCGTCCTGTTGCAAATCCAGCTCCGACGACAGTCCCAATATAAGTAGCAGCAACTTTTTTAGCCACTTGCCATTGCTGATTATCCATGCAATCCCTCTTTCTACTATGATGAGCTTGACCTATTATTATGTATATGTGTGAGTTTGGACAATTAGACATATGAAGTAAAAGAAAGAGGCATGGATTTTCAACGATAGGGAATGATTAAAGTTGTTGCAACTTTGTTACATATAAGCGGATGATTTGGACGAGTAGGGAATTTATGGTACAATAAGACTGTATTATCAAAAGAGAATAATTATAAAGTAATAAGAGGAGTGGATTGAATGAGTACAAAAACGAATGTTGTTGAAGTATTAAACAAGCAGGTAGCAAACTGGAATGTGTTATATGTAAAACTCCATAACTATCACTGGTATGTAACAGGTCCACACTTTTTTACATTACACGAAAAATTTGAGGAGTTTTATACAGAAGCAGCAACGTATATTGATGAACTAGCAGAGCGTATTTTGGCGTTAGAAGGAAAACCATTAGCAACAATGAAAGAGTATTTAGAAACATCGACAGTACATGAAGGTTCAAGTAAGGAATCAGCTGAAGAAATGGTCCAAGCATTAGTAAATGATTTTTCAGCGATTATTCAAGAGTTAAAAGAAGGTATGGAAGTAGCAGATGAGGCTGGAGACGAAACATCAGCAGATATGTTATTAGCTATTCATACAACATTAGAACAACATGTTTGGATGTTAAGTGCATTCTTAAAATAAGATATCAAAAACCTATTGAAAATTCTTTCAATAGGTTTTTTTATGATTTTTAAGCATTCTTTTTATGGTATAATATAGTAAAAAAGGAGGCGATGCAATGTTTCGCTTTTTCAAAAGTGGAAAAGAGGAGAGGTCAATTACGAAAGATGAATTAGAGCAAGCGATGGCTCAATTTCTTGAAAAAAATGCAAATATTGTTTATACAGTATTAGTCAATGAAGACTATACAGTGAATTATGATTTGTTAAAGCCGTATTTACCAGCATTTCCTACAAATACGTTCATTATAACGAAGGAAACGCTTGAGGTATTTGATCATACAGCAGAAAATTTGGAGCTTGTAAAAGAGATTGATCTTGTGCAAAGAGCAGTAGATCAATATGTGACAGAAAAAGAAATGTTTCCTATTGTAGAAGAAGATGAGAATCGTCTCATATGTGGATTGAAACTAGCACCATATCTAGATCGTGTATTAAAAAGAAATTTATATATTTCAGAGAAACATTATTTAGTTTCAAGTAAACCAGATAAGAGTAAAAAGAATATTGTTTAACATGAAAGCAACAATTTATATATTGTTGTCTTTTTTTGTTTATAAGAAATTTAAATGGAAATATATAATTCCGAATAGATTGATTAATCTGTCTAAAGGTGATTGAATAATAAGAGAGTAGCAGAAAAGAGTGATGTATAATGAAAAATTATCATCTAATTAACAAACGGTGTCCTAAGGATAGAGGAAGTCACTATTAATAGATAGGCAGACTATAATAGTACTCATCTGCCGAAACCTTAGGATGGTACAAAAGCTTTTAGCGAAGTTTATATTTTAAAAAAGTTACGGGAGGAAATGATGGATGAGTAACATCACTTATATTGGTTTGTTGAATGGAACTTTAGAATGTTATACAAAGAATGGTAGTTTAGAAGCGTATCAATATATTACAAAAAACGCTGATAAAGTAACTAGTGGTAATAAAGCTCAACTGTATAATTTTAAATATGCATTAGCAAGTGCATCAGGGCTTGAGAAAGAAGCTTTACATATAATGAAAGAAGCGATTATAGAAAATAAATTTTGGTATGGCTATGAGTATTTAATGACGGACGATGATTTGAAACCTCTCCATAAACATGAAGAATTTCATCAGATGGTTCAGCTTTGTAAAGAGAGGGAAGAAGTAGCAAAGAAGTCTGAACAAGTTCATTTGAAATTGATACAAGGAAATAGCGGTATTTATAACAATTTATTCATTTCATTGCATGGCGATCAAGAAAATATGAAGATAGCAGCACCATATTGGCAATCGGTTGTACCGCATGGTTATTTGTTAGCATTGCCGCAGTCTTCTCAAATTCAATTTTCAGAAGGTTATGTGTGGGATCATGTAGAAAAAGGGTCCCGTGAGTTAAAGGAACATTATGAAAGTATTATAGCGAACAATCATGGTGAGCTTGACCATACAATTATCGGGGGATTTTCTGCTGGTGCAAGGGTGGCGCTACATACAATATTAAAAGAAAATATAAAAGTAAAAGGATTTATTTTTGTAGCACCGTGGCTCCCTGAAGTTGAAGAGTGGGAAAAATTGCTGAACACATTAAAAGATAGAGGTATCAAAGGATATATTGTTTGTGGAGATCAGGATGAAGATTGCTTTGAATGTACACAGAAATTTGTGGCATTATTAAAAAAGAAAAATATAGCGTATAAATATAAAGTTATAGAAGGCTTAAAGCATGATTATCCAGAGAATTTTGAAGAAATCTTACAAGAAGCAATTAGATACATTGAGGATACAGATTTATAAAAAATTTAGGTAAAAAAAGAGTGCGTCATATAGGGTGATGCGGTGATGCACTCTTTTTTGTATATTATAAATGAAAAGCTTCTGCTAATAAACGATACGATTTTAATTTATCCTCAAATTGATGAGTGATGGTTACAATCATAAATTCTTCTGTGTTATATGCTTTACTCAATTCCATGATTTGTTTTTTTACTTGTGTCTGATCTCCAACGATCATACGTTGTCGATTTTCTTTGATGCGGAACAGGTCATAGGTACTATAAGGATAGTTTTGTGCTGTTTCAATGGAAGGAGTACCAGTTGTACGCTTTCCTTGTTCTAATAATAGAATTGATAAGTCTAGACTAGACACGATTTTTTCAGCTTCTTCAATTGTTTCTCCGCAAACAACAAAAATAGAAACAATTGATTTTGGTTTGTCTCCTAAGAAAGATGGCTGGAATTGTTCTTGATAAGCTTTCATAACTTCAGGGCCACCATAGCCGTTAATAAATTGAGCGAAGGCAAAAGCAGCTCCTTGTTTTGCTGCAATCATTGCACTTTCTCCACTGGATCCAAGCATCCATATTTCAGGTGCAGTAGGAATGACAGGTGAAGCTTTTAGATTGGCATATTGATGATTTTCAGGAACTTTATCATGTAGGTACATTGCCACATCTTGTACTTGTTCGGGATACTGATCGAGAGAAAGCATTTTTCCTTCTTGTAACGCGCGTGTTGCAATTGGCATACCGCCTGGTGCTCTACCTACGCCAAGGTCAATTCGATTCGGGTAAAGTGCCTCTAATACCCGGAAATTCTCAGCTACTTTGTATGAGCTATAGTGAGGAAGCATAACGCCGCCAGAGCCAATGCGGATATGATTTGTTTTCGCTGCAATATGAGATATGAGTACTTCAGGGCTTGAACCAGCTAAACTGACAGAATTATGATGTTCAGATACCCAAAAACGAGTAAATCCTAGTTTTTCTACTTCTTGAGCAAGTGTTACTGTATTGGAAAAAGCTTCAGTTGCTGTACTGCCATCAGAAATAGGTGATTGATCTAATACGCTTAATTTTATCATAGAATATACCTCTCTATCTTAATGTACATTCTATTATATATTTACTTACGAAAAATGCGTAAAGAAATGCTCAAAGAAAAAAGCGAATGTTTTCACATCCGCTTATTATGAGAAATTCCTCGTTCATAATGATTCATGTCCACTAAAGTTAAAATATAGTCGTAGTTATCGATCTCCATCTTAATTTGGTTTCGATCCTCTTCAGTTAAATTTACATTTAATAATTTTTTACATAATAGTTGTTTTTTCAATTCCAAATGTTTTTTTGTTTCAAGATAGTCGTAAGTACGTTTCATTTGAATCAATCCTTTCCTTACATTTCCTATCTATATTTTCATTATATGATAAGAAAGATCGAATGAGAGCAAATCTCTGTGAATTATTAGTGAATATTCAGAAATATGATGTGTTGTTCTACTATGCTCGTGAATACAATTCAGAGAATCACTGTTTTGTATTTTCTAAGTAAGGGGTGGAATGATGCGAGTGCATACACAATCCCATGTTGTAGCTGATGAGATGTTGAAAATTATTGATAAAGGACTACCGAAAACAGTAGAGCCAAAACAAATCATTATAATTGGTGCTGGAATGGCTGGTTTAGTATCAGCATCGTTACTTAAGAGTGCAGGACATCATGTGAAAATCTTAGAAGCGAATCACCGTATAGGAGGCCGAATTGAGACTATTAGAATGGAGGATACTGGGTTATATTTAGATGTTGGAGCAATGCGTATTCCTTATATTCATACACTAACGATGGCTTATATAAGAAAATTTGGGCTACAAGTAACTCCTTTTATTAATCGAAATGAGACAGATATTATTTATGTGAATGGTAGAAAAACAACATTAAGACAGTATGAAAAGACTCCTAGTGTATTACGTTATCCGGTAGCAATCAATGAGGAAGGAAAAACATCTGAGGAATTATTATTACTAGCAGTGCAGCCAATTATTGACTTCATTAAAAGAAATCCAGATAAAAACTGGGGAATTGTTGAAAAAGACTTTGGTAAGTATTCAACAGCACAGTTTTTAAAGTATCACCCTTATCAATATAATACGTACTTTTCACCAGTAACAATTGAGATGATTGGTGTACTTTTAGATTTAGAAGGATTTTTAGAAAGATCATTTGTTGAAACATTACGTTTTATATATATACTGCAGGAAGAAAGCGGTTTTTGTGAAATTACAGGGGGCAATGATCAACTACCGAAAGCATTTTTACCTCAGTTACAGGATGATATTATATACAATCAAAAATTGATGAAGCTTCATCAGCATGAAAAAGGAGTAACAGCTTATTGTAGGCATGAAGAAACGTTTGAATATAGTAGCATAACAGGTGATTTAGTTATTACGACAATTCCGTTTTCCACAATGCGCTTTGTGGAAATTGATCCTTTCGATTCTGTATCACATGAAAAGTGGAAAGCAATTCGTGAACTACATTATATGGCGGCTACGAAAATAGGAATTCAATTTAAAAGCCGTTTTTGGGAAGAACAGGGTCAATTAGGGGGGAGGATTATTACAGATTTACCAATCCGCTATGCGTATTATCCTAGTCATGGAATTGGTTCGAAGGGACCGGCTATGATGCTTGGGAGTTATACTTGGTCATATGATGCATTGTTATGGGATGGACAAACGAAAGGTGATCGTATTTATTATACATTACAAAACTTAGCAACTATATTAGGCGGTCAAGTATATGATGAATTTATATCAGGAGTATCCAAAAGTTGGACATTAGATCCATATGCATTAGGAGGATTTGCTATTTTTCAAGCTGGTCAAGAAACAGAACTGCAACCGGCGATTGTAAAACCAGAGGGGAAAATATATTTTGCAGGAGATCATACAACGCTTTATCATGGATGGATACAAGGAGCGATTGAGTCTGGAATACGTACAGCTGTAGAGGTGAATCAATTGAGATAGCGGGGATTATAGTGTTTATTTCTTTGAAAGGAGTGGCTTAGCAACGAAAAATGATGGAAGCAGAAAATAATTTTCAAGCTGAGATTGATTGGCTTTATAAATAATATTTGGGACAGGAATGATGGGAGAGGTATGTTATCTTAACGATTTTTTATAAGGTGAAGTATAGATGGTTAGAAAAATCAGAAAAAACATTTACTATATGATTAAGATTAAATATTATTATATATAAAAGAAAAATAAGGGGTGTTTGGAATGAATCCGTTATTACTTGATTTTCCTTCTGAATTTTACACAGACAGGCTTTTTGTTCGAATGCCGAAACCAGGGGATGGAAAAGCGGTCTATGAAGCTATCAATGCATCGATAGAAGAACTAAAACCGTGGATGGTGTTCGCTCAAAAGGAGCAAACAGAAAAAGAAATCGAAACGAGTATAAGAAGGTCACATATTCAATTTTTACAACGTGAAGATTTGAGATTACTAGTATTTTTAAAAGAAACTGGCGAATTTGTAGCCTCAGCTGGATTGCATCGTATTGATTGGGAAATACCAAAATTTGAAATTGGATATTGGATAGATTCTCGCTTTGGTGGAAAAGGCTATATGACAGAGGCGGCGAAAGGGATTATGGATTATGCTTTTTCAGAGTTAAAGGCAAACCGGGTAGAGATTCGCTGTGATTCACGAAATGTAAAAAGTAGAGCGATACCTGAGAGATTAGGTTTTAAATTAGAGGGTATTTTAGAAAGTAGCGGTGCAGCAGTAGATGGTAGCGGACTCAGGGATACATGTGTGTTTGCGATGACAAGAAACAAATATGAGAAAGCAGAGCTGTAATGTATTAGCTCTGCTTTTTCATGAATTATTTGCTCATCACGGTACAGGATGCCCATTAGAACTTTCAAAGATGGTAAACCATTGTTGGCGATTTAATGTAAACTTTGTTGCAGCGGTAGCTGCTTTCACTCGTTCCAGTTTACCAGAACCAACGATTGGCATCATTTTTGCTGGATGAGCAAGTAGCCATGCATACATGACAATATCGATGCTATCAACATTGAGTTCATTCGCGACTTTTTGTAAAGTTTCGCGTAAGCGTACAACACGTCCATTTTGTCCTGTAAAGATTTCTCCGCCAGCCAGAGGAGACCAAATCATAGGACTGATTCTTTTCTCTTGGCATAAGTCAATTGTACCTTTTTCAAAATGTTCAAGCTGCATCGCAGATACTTCAATTTGGTTGGTAATAAGCGGGAAATCTAAATATGAGCTAAGCATATTAAATTGAGAAGGTAAAAAATTAGATACACCAAAATGACGTACTTTTCCCTCTTGTTTTAAACGTGTGAAACCTTCTGCAACTTCACTTGGGTCCATAAATGGATCAGGGCGATGAATCAGTAACAAATCAATATAATCAGTATGTAAGTTTCGCAGTGATTGCTCCGCACTTTTCACGATATGTTCAGCACTCGTATTATAGTGAGCAACATATCGTTCGGGTAATTTCGGTGATGGGGGAGCGATTCCACATTTAGTGACAATTTGCATGTTATCACGTAAAGAAGGCTGTAATTGTAATGCTTCTCCAAATAATGCTTCACACGTATATCCCCCGTAAATATCGGCGTGGTCAAAAGTTGTAATCCCCATATCCATACAATTTTCGATAAAAGAAAGTAATTCTTGTTTTGACATATTCCATTCTGCTAAACGCCAAAATCCTTGAATGATACGAGAAAATTCAAGATTACTAGCCATTTGAATTCGTTCCATTTTGAGTAGACCCCCTTGATGAATGATAATATTTTTGAAAAGGCTTTCTTGTTCGGTACTATTATAAAGTTATTAGATTGTACTTACAATGGATATGCCTTTGGTGTAAAAAACAATCTTATTCTGTATGAATGAGCAGTAAACCTACGCCTAAAGGGCTAGAGAGAAAGTAGGAAAGTAGATGTGGATTACTGCCTTAAAAACTCAATTTGCGAAACTTTAATCATGGGGGGATAAAGAAAACTCCACTGATTAAAGTTTCATCTTATCTATATGGTATAATGTACGAAGATATAGTTATAAGGAGATGTACGAAATGATTCCAGTAACAATTTTAACTGGTTTTCTTGGATCTGGGAAAACGACATTATTAAATCGTATCTTGTCGGAAGAACATGGTAAGAAACTAGCGGTCATTGTAAATGAAATAGGTCAAATTGGCATCGATAACCAATTGATTATGAATGTAGAAGAAGAAATTATGGAAATGACAAATGGTTGTTTATGCTGTACAGTACGTGAAGACCTACTCGTTGCTTTAAAACAACTATTGGATGTAAAAGCAGAAGGGAACATGGATTTTGATGGTTTAGTGATTGAAACGACAGGTCTTGCAAATCCAGGACCGATTATCCAAACGTTCTTTTTAGATCCAGTTATTCAATCAGCATACAAAGTTAATGGTGTTGTGACAGTGGTAGATAGTTATCATATACATAAACATTTTGAAAAAGGATTAGAAGCAAAAGAGCAGATTGCCTTTGCTGATATGATTTTAGTAAATAAAGTAGATTTAATTGAAGAAGCGAAAAAGGAAGAGATTCTCACCGAGTTACAAGGGATTAATCCGACGGCAAAATTAATTCCAGCGACAAATTGTGAAGTAGATATTCCTGCTTTGTTAGAAATTCAAACGTTTAAAACGCGTGATACATTAGAAGTTTATCCGCATAAAGAGCACCATCATTTAGAAGGTGTGAAATCATTTGTATTACGTGAAGAGCGTCCACTTGATTTACAAAAGTTAAATGAATGGATGTCAGCTGTTGTTCAAGAGCTAGGAGAGTATCTATATCGATATAAAGGAATTCTTTCGATTGATGGAGTAGATCGCCGCATTGTTTTCCAAGGTGTTCATACATTATTTGCTACTTCTTACGATAGAGAGTGGAGAAAGGGAGAAGAGCGAGTGAGTGAAGTGGTCTTTATCGGGAAAGACATTAATAAAGAGTGGTTCCAGGAACATTTTAAAGAATGTGTAAAATAAGCCTGCTAATTTAGCAGGCTTGTTTTTTATCTATAAGCAATTCCATCACAACACCAACAACGGGCCCATCATCATCAATATCACCAGTTAAGTGAAAGCCGAAAGACTCATATAGTTTCATTGCTAGTTTGTTTTCTGGATGAAGACTTAAATGAATTTTTTTACATTGAAATTTTTGTTGCAAATACTGGGTGAGTAGGTGGAGAAAACGTTTCGCATAGCCATTTCCTTGAAAATGATGATCAATCATAAAACGATCTATCCATACGCTATCATCTTTTGCTGAATGCCAACCATACATTGCGTATCCAACAAGTGTCTCGGCATCATATAAGCCTACTGACGTTCCATTTCCTTCATATAGAGATTCCGCTAAAGAAAATGCATTACTTTCGATAAAGTGTTGCTGCTCCTTTGCTACGTCTAAAGCAGCGACTGAACGCCAATTATTTGCTGTTACTTCACAAATGTGAAGATTCATAGTTCCAACTCGCTTTCATAAAGTGTTATATCTTTGAATCTAATATGGATAATTTTACTTGTTATTCCGTTTAAGTCAAGCAATAGCCTATGAAAAAGACAGCTGAAAAAATTCCAGCTGTCTGAAAGATAAAAATATTTAGCTTGTAGCTTCTTTTAAAGCATTCACGTTTTCTTCCATTAATGTAAAGTAATCTTTGTTTTTCTTTGCATCATCTTCAGAAATAGTAGCAAGGTGATTTAAACGTAAAATTTTCGTTCCTGTTTCTTTTTGAATCACTTCTGCGACTTTTGGAGTAGAGAATGTTTCAAACAAGATATATTTCAAACCATGTTCTTTTGCTGTTTTTGAAATGTTAGCAAGTTCTTTTTGGGATGGCTCATCAGAAGCTGAAACTCCAGCAACTGGTATTTGTTTTAGACCATAGCGTTTTTCCCAGTATCCATATGCAGCATGAGAAACTAAAATATCTTTTGTTTTTGCATCTGAAACGACAGATTTAAAATGATCATCTAAATCAGTGAATTTTGTTTGCAAGGCAGCGAAGTTTTTCTCGAATTCTTTTTTATGATCTGGTTGTAATTCTACGAGTGCATCTTTAATTTTTTCAGCTTGCTTCATCGCAAGTGTAGGATCTAACCATACGTGTGGATCTTTGTCGTGATGGTGATGTTCTTCCTCTTTATGACCTTCCTCGTGCTCATGATGTTCTTCTTCTGATGAAGCGATAAGATCGAAGCCTTTAGATGCATTAACAACTTTTACATTCTCTTTATTTAATGTTTTTTCCATTTTTTCTGCAAATGGTTCTAATTCTGCACCGTTATATACGAACAGGTCTGCCTTTGCAACTTGTACTGTTTGTTTTTGACTTGGCTCATATGTATGAGAGTCAGCGCCAGGCGGATAAATTGTTTCGACATTTACATAGTCCCCGCCGATTTTTTTTGCGAAATCAGCAAGTGGAAAAATGGTTGTATATACAGAAAGTTTTCCATCTTTTTTTGCTAATCCGTCTTTTTTGCCGGAACACCCAGCGAAAATTAATGTGAAAATAAGTATAAAAGAAAATACCATTAATCTTTTCTTCATGTAATTCTCCTCTTTTCTTTCTTTTCCAATTTTATTTTCTCCAGAAATAAGAGAAAAAATATCTTTTTGTTATAAAACGGAATAATTACGTTTTAAGTTGCGGACTTAGTATAATACATCTTTACGAAAGTTGCAATAAATAATAATCATTACGATTTGATTTTGTTATAAAGTTGTTAAAAAGAACAGTATTATTTTTCTGTTTATTGCATATGTGACAATACTACTTTCATATATTGGGGTAGAGGGTATAAAAAGGAGATGAGCGATTGGATTACTTGATGGAAGCAATTTTGTTAGTGCTAGCAATAGTTTTGCCATTAACATGTGTTTTGATTTTTTTAAAAACATTAATAGGTAATCTTGGCGATTCTACAAATATAACGAAACTACCACAAGAGAAAGAAAACGAAAAAGAGTAAGCAAAGCACTTGCATCATGCATAGTGCTTTGCTTATGATAAAATGAGATAAAGGAAAACTCTCACAAGTGGGAGTTATGCTACCCGTTCAGACGGAATAAAAGTAGATAAAGAGGTATAAAAGTAGATGAATAAACGAACAGCCTTAGTACTGGGAGCAAGTGGTTTAGTTGGACAAGAAGTGACGCAGCTATTACTTGATTCAGATTACTATGACTCGGTTATGATTTTTGTCAGAAAACCACTACAATGGGAACATGAAAAATTACAGCAGAAACAAGTCGATTTTTCTATATTAGAAGAATATAAAGAATTTTTTGCTGTTGATGATGTCTTTAGCTGTCTTGGGACAACAATTAAGAAAGCAAAAACGAAAGCAAATTTTAAAAAAGTAGACTATGAATTTACATTACGAGCAGCTTGTTTAGCAGAAAAACAAGGTGTGCAAAATTTTCTTGTTATTTCTTCTATGGGGGCCAATCCAAAATCACTTTTCTTTTATTCACAAGTAAAAGGAAAGATGGAGGAAGAACTTCAAAAGTTGGTGATTGGTGGGATTCATATATTTAGACCATCACTATTGCTTGGGGATCGAGAAGAATTTCGTTTTGGAGAAAGAATGGCTGAGAAGATATTTGGCGTCTTACCATTTGTATTTAATGGCACTTTAAAAAAGTATAAGCCGATTACAACTGAGCAGGTTGCAAAAGGGATGTATTTAGCGGCACTACGTGAAGAATCTGGTGTCCATATTTATAATTCCACAGAGATTACAATGATGAAATAATGAGAACGAGAAGCGGAATCCCTTCTCGTTTTTATGTCGTATTAGCGGCGAGTCGGGGCTATTTTACCACGAGCACGTTGATATTGGCGTGGTTCTTGTAATTCAAATCCAAGTTCATTCGCTGCTGTTCTTGGAAAATATGGATTACGAAGTAACTCGCGACCAATAAAGATTAAGTCTGCTTCATTATTTGCTAAAATTTCTTCTGCTTGTATACCACTTGTAATGAGTCCTACTGCACCTGTCGCGATGTCCACTTGTTTTTTTAAATGATTTGCATATTTTACTTGATAGCCAGGGTAAACGTCGATTTGAGCAGGGACAACTGCACCAGAGCTACAATCAATTACAGCTACACCTTGTTCTTTCATCCATTTTGCAAATTGAACATAGTCATGTACTGTTAATCCTTCAGGATGATAGTCATTTGCAGAAATACGAACGAATAAAGGGCCATTCCAAACTTCATTTACAGCATCAATGATTTCTCTTAAGAAGAGGTAACGGTTTTCAGGAGGTCCACCATATTCATCAGTTCGTTTGTTTGATAATGGTGAAAGAAATTCATTAATGAGATAACCATGAGCCGCGTGGAGTTCAATAATATCGAATCCTGCTTGTTTGGAACGATATGCAGCATCTTGAAAAGCGGAAATTGTTTTTTTGATTAGCTGTTTACTCATTTCTACCGGGATTTTCATTGTATCATTAAAAGCAATAGCCGAGGGTGCTACAGCATCTGTATGTAATTCAGCTTTTCGTCCAGCATGCGCTAACTGAATAGCTGATTTTGCGCCATTTTCATGGATGAGTGACACCGTTTTTTGTAACCCTGGAATATGATTATTATTCCATATACCTAAATCTTTATTAGAAATACGTCCCTCAGGTACAACAGCTGTAGCTTCAAGCATAACAAGGCCTACTTGACCAGCTGCTCGAGATGCATAATGGATAGGATGGAAATTTGTAACCTTTCCATCCTCGTTTTCTGAAGAATACATACACATTGGTGACATAACAATACGATTTTTTAATGTAATGTCTTTAATCGTATAAGGTGAAAAAAGATGATAGTCCATAGTTATTCCCCCTTATGTAGTTTCCTTTATTGTATCATTATCATTTTTGTTTCCATAATGAAACGCTTATTCTCGAAATTTTGTATATATATGTTACAATGATTGAAATGAATCAAATTGGAGGATAGGGGCATGTACCGAGCGTATTATGATAGCGAAATAGGTTTGCTTGAAATCACTGCAAATGATGAAGGAATTATGTCTGTTATTTTTGTAGAGGAACGGAAAGAAGAGATTAAAAATCAAATTGTAGAACAGTGTCTTACTGAATTAGATGAATATTTTTATCAAAAGCGAACTGAATTTACAGTACCATTGTCAGCGATTGGAACGCAATTTCAAAAGAATGTTTGGGATGCGCTCTATACGATCCCATATGGAGTGAGTGCTTCTTATCTAGATATTGCGGAAAAGGTTGGTAACACAAAGGCAGTGCGTGCGATTGGCGGAGCGAATAGTCGCAACCCAATTTCTATTATTGTTCCGTGTCATCGAGTAATTGGAAAAAGCGGAAAGTTAGTTGGCTATGCAGGTGGTCTATGGCGAAAAGAATGGTTATTAAAACATGAGGGGATTTTGAAATAATGATGAAACTTTTTGTATTAAAATGAATGATTTAATCTATTATTTATGAGAAGGTATCATCGTATGAAAGGCTCTTTCTTCAACCAACTAAGTTTTTAAGTAGGTTGAACAACAGAAGCATAAGTAGGGGATAAATCACGGGAAGAGGGATTATTTTGCGTTGTATAAATTGTGGGAATCCTTGTCCTGACGGTCAGTTCAATTGTGAAGATTGTCAGCAAGTTTTACATAATAGAACAAAAAAGGAAATCTCACCACTAGAAAAAGATATGGAACAATATGTGGGAGCACACTATCCGTATTATAAAAGGAAATGGAACACAGAAAAGAAACGAATAGCAGGATGGAGCTGGAATGGATGGGCTGCTATTTTTAATGTTGGGTGGTTTGGATATCGAAAGTATTACTTACCTGCTTGTTTATTTGTAACTTTATTAGTAGCTTGTGATGCATTCTCCTATTATATGGGGTTCAATATTGCACTTCCAGTCATTAATATGGTGCCGCTTACTTTTTTATTGCTTATTTTAATGATGATCGGAATTGGGATTTTTGCCAATGGGTTATATTATCGATTTGCTGAGCGGAAAATATATCGGATAAAAGCAAGAGGAATAAAGAATGACGATGTTGAAGGTTATCTTATTCGTGATAGTGGTGGAACAAGTAGAATTGGAGCGACTATTGTTACAATTTTGACAGCTGCTAGTATATTTATGAGTCACTTTTTCTTTCCGACAGATCAAGATGTTATTCAAAAAGTACGAGCAAGTTCTCTTTATGAGTATCCGTTCTTTTCAATTGGAGAATCGTTTGAACAACATTTTCAGCAACCAAATTGGGTGTATTATCGCGGTGAAGATGGACTAGAATTAGTAGAATTTCATGGATACACTAGTGGAATGACAAGACAGAAAATCGTTATTCAATTTGTTGTCGATTACAGATTACATGAAATCGAACCTTATTCTCTTACAGTTAACGGTGAGCCGCAAGGTGAACAAGAATTTTTTAAAATGATGGAAAATGTATTTCGGACGCAAGATCTTTTTGAGTTGGAAGATGGATTACACAAAGATGATAAGAAAGAAATGTTATAAGAAATGGATGTAAGAGTAAATGAAGTAGCTTTTATATTCATTTCTTTTTTTGTTTTATACTAGAAAAACATTTGAAATAATCAGAATTTTTTGTATAATACTATCATACATGCTTTATTGTATACATACAGATTGGGGGAAGGAAGAATGAAGAAAAAAGTTTCAACGCTTGCGGCACTTGCATTATCAACAAGTATGTTCGTTGCAGGTTGCGGGAATGGGGAGAAAGCATCGACAACGAAGAAAGAAACGAATAAGGGAATGGCCGATAAACAAGTGCTAAATTTACTAGAAGCAGCAGAAATTCCTTCGATGGATACATCAAAATCAACAGATTCCGTATCATTCCGAGTATTTGTTAATGCAATGGAGGGGTTATATCGGTTAGATAAAGACAATAAACCAACTCCAGGTATGGCAAAAGATGTGAAAATTAGTGAGGATAAGAAAACATATACTTTCGAATTGCGAGATGCAAAATGGTCGAATGGTGAGCCGGTTCGTGCACAAGATTTCGTATATGGTTGGCAACGTGCGCTTGATAAAGCAACAGCGGCTGAATATGCATTTATTTTATTTGATGTGAAAAACGCACAAAAAGTAAATAAAGGAGAATTACCATTAGAGCAATTAGGTGTTAAAGCAAAAGACGATAAAACATTAGTAGTTGAACTAGAGCAACCAGCACCGTACTTTCTTGAACTTACATCTTTCCCAACGTTCTTCCCTTTAAATGAGAAGTTCGTCAAAGAGCAAGGGGCAAATTATGCATTAGAAGCTGATAAAATTTTATATAATGGACCATTTACGTTAAGTGAGTGGAAACATGAACAAAGTTATCAATTAAAGAAAAATCCAAACTATTGGGATAAAGACACTGTAAAACTAGAAGAGATTAACGTTGGTATTGTCAAGGAAACGAGCACAGGTGTGAACCTGTATGATAGTGATCAAGCAGATCGTGTCATCTTAACTTCTGAGTTTGTAGATAAATATAAAAAGAGCAAAGCAGATGAGTTTAAAACGAAATTAGACCCACGTATGTATTTCTTACGTTTTAATCAGCAAAATCCAACTTTTAAAAACCAAAAGGTGAGAGAAGCGATTGATTTAGCTTATGACAAAAAAGGGATTGCGAATGTCATTTTAAATAATGGTTCATTACCAGCATATTTCTTAGTACCAGAAAAATTTACAATGGGTCCAGATGGGAAGGATTTCCGTACAGTTAATAAAAATTTCCGTGACAGCAAAGATAATGTAGAAAAAGCGAAAAAGTTATGGGAAGAAGCGAAAAAAGAATTGGGACAAGATACAATTACAGTTGAATTACTAAACGATGATGATGGTAGTCGGAAAAAAGTTGGCGACTTTATTAAAGAAGAGCTTGAGAAAAATTTACCTGGAATTAAAGTGAATTTAAAACAACAACCATATAAACAAAAATTAGATTTAGAGAAAAAATTACAGTATGAGTTTTCTTTATCGGCATGGAGTCCGGATTATCCAGATCCAATGACGTATATTGACATGTTTGTGACAGGAAGTTCATTTAATGAAATGGCGTACTCAAATCCAAAATATGATGACTTAGTTGCTAAGTCAAAAGGTGAGTTGTTAAAAGACGATGCTGCACGCTGGAAAGCACTGGCTGAAGCAGAAAAAATCTTAATTGGAGAAGATGTTGCAATTTCACCTACTTATCAGCAAAGTACCGCATATTTGGAAAAACCATATGTAAAAGGAATTGCAAACCATACATTCGGTGGAGATTTTAGTTATAAATGGGCATATGTTACAAAAAAATAGTACAATAAGAGGTGAGTGAATATTCGCTCATCTCTTATTTTGTAAGGAGGATTTATGTTGATAAATGGCCTTAATCATCTTTGTTTTTCAGTTTCAGATTTAGAAGAGTCTATTCAATTTTATGAAACAGTATTAGAGGGGAAGTTATTAGTAAAAGGAAGAAAACTTGCATATTTTGATGTATGTGGAGTGTGGATCGCACTCAATGAAGAAACAGATATTGCAAGAAATGAAATTCATCAGTCATATACACATCTTGCATTTTCTGTTCAACAAGAGGATTTTGATCATCTATTAAAGCGCTTAGAGGAAAATAAAGTTCATATTTTACAAGGAAGAGAACGTGATGTAAGAGACTGTCAGTCTATTTATTTTATTGATCCAGATGGACATAAGTTTGAATTTCATTCAGGTACATTAGAGGATCGCTTGAAGTATTATAAGGAAGAGAAACCACATATGAAATTTTATTGATGAATAAGGGGATGGGGAGAGTATGCATGCTCTTGTTATTGGTGGCACAGGGATGCTGAAGAACGTATCTGTTTGGCTTTGTAATCAAGAGTTTTACGTTTCTATTATTGGGCGAGATAAAGATAAGTTAGAAGGTGTAAAGAATACATGTAATGCTCCAAAAAATGTCACATGTATTTCTCTTGATTACCATGATAGCGAAACTTTAAAACAATCTATTAAAGATACTGTTAAACAAAATGGTCCTATCACATTAGTAGTAGCTTGGATACATACAACTGCTAAAAAGGCGCTTCAAGTAATTTGTGAAGAAATTGAATTACATTCTAAATCATATAGTCTGTTTCATATATTAGGGAGTAGTGCTTCTCGATTGGAACGCCGAAAAATAGAGAGTCCTTTATGTAATTATCATAGAGTTATATTAGGATTTATTTTACAAGGTGAATATTCAAGATGGTTGACTCATGAAGAAATTGCTGAAGGGGTTATAGCAGGAATTCAGAGTAAAGAAGATGAGTGTATTGTAGGGACAATAGAGCCATGGGGATTACGACCAATTTAATGAGGAGGAAGGAAACGAATGAAAACGACTTTATATGTAACACGTCATGGAGAGACAGAATGGAATATAGCAAAGCGTATGCAAGGAAGAAAGAACTCGAATTTAACTGAGAAAGGAATGCTACAAGCAAAACAGTTGGGGGAACGTATAAAGGATATACCACTTCATGCGATATATAGCAGTCCAAGTGGAAGAACCATGCATACCGCAGAGTTAATCAAGGGTGAGCGAAGTATCCCGATTATAGCTGATGAACATTTTTACGAGATTAATATGGGGAGCTGGGAAGGACAAATGTTAGCGGATTTGGAAGCGCAGTATCCGGAGGAAGTACATACATTTTGGAATGAACCACATCGTTTTTGTTCGACATCCGGTGAGAATTTTTATGATGTGTATAATCGAGTGATAGAAGGAGTAAACTTTCTTTTAGAAAAACATAAAGGGCAAAATATTTTAATTGTATCACATGCAGCAGCGGCAAAATTGCTGGTAGGGCACTTCGCTGGTCTTTCTGTTGAAAAAGTGTGGGATGATCCATTTATGCATAGTGCAAGCCTAAGTATTATTGAATTTGAAGAGAAAAAGTCTAGTGTGAAACAGTTTGCCGATATCAGTCATTTCCAGCAAGTATAAAAAGACCGCGAGAGCGGTCTTTTTACATTTATTTTTAACAGGAAGGCATAAAGGATTAGCAATTACGCTTTTTATACCAGAAGTGATCGAATTTTTTTCTTTTGCGGGATGAATGTTTACTGTCATCGCATTCATGGCATCTTGTATGACAGTCGTCATCACAAGATGAATGTTTACGATGATCACAATCATGATCACGATAAAATACAGTTTTTTTACAGAATGATCGTTTAGTCCAGAAAAATTTCTTTTCAAAACGAACACATTTCGTAATGAGTTTACATTTTTTCACACGTGTAATTTTTGTAACAAATGTACATTTTTTTACACGTGTAACTTTTGTAACAAATGTCCATTTTTTTATATGAGTACATTTTGTTCTTGGACATCCGCAATCTTCTTTTGAATGACAATCATCGTCACAATCAAAAGTACTTGGATCCTGATGTAAAAACTCCTCCATCCCTGCACTTTTGATTTCCTCGACGGCTTTTTGAATATCACGTTTCATAGAAATCCTCCTTATCGCTTATAAAATGAAAAAGTGGCCTTTTGTGGCCTTTTACATTAATCATGATATGAAAGTGTTTATCACCCTGTATGTGACAAGAGTTTAATTGTTATAGAAAATAGGTAGATAGCGGATGTATGGACAAAATCATGAGCATATATTGAATGAAGAGAAAGAGAAGAAGAAGGGATGGGAGAACATGTTGCCTTCTTATGACTTTTTTATTCATCCAATGTATCTTGTTGAACTAAAAAAGGACATTTGGTCTGATAATCCAGTGCCTGCTAAGTTAACGTACGGAAAAAGAAAGTATGATATTGACATTGTATACCGGGGAGCGCATATTCGAGAATTTGATAAAAAATCATATCAAGTTATGTTCTATAAACCGAAACAATTTCAAGGGGTAAAAGAGTTTCATTTGAATTCAGAGTTCAAGGATCCGTCACTTATAAGAAATAAATTATCACTTGACTTCTTTAGTGATATTGGTGTATTATCGCCAAAATCACAGCATGTTTTTATTAAAATCAATGGTCAAATTCAAGGGGTATATTTACAATTAGAATCTGTAGATGAAAACTTTTTGAAAAGCCGTAAATTACCGAGTGGATCAATTTATTATGCAATTGATGATGATGCGAATTTTTCATTAATAAGTGAGCGTGAAAAGGATGTTAAAACAAATCTATCTGCAGGTTACGAGTTTAAATGTGTAAATGAACATAGTGAAGAGCAGCTTAGTGAATTTGTTTATCAGGCAAATGTACTATCACGAGAAAAATATGAAAAAGGAATTGTAAATTATCTTGATGTTGAAAAGTATTTGCGGTGGTTAGCAGGTGTTATTTTGACTCAAAACTTTGATGGTTTTGTTCATAACTATGCATTGTATCATAATGATGAAACGAGTTTATTTGAAATAATCCCATGGGACTATGACGCTACATGGGGACGTGATGTAGAGGGAAGGCCACTTAACCATGAATACATTCGAATCCAAGGATATAATACGTTGAGTGCCAGAATTCTTGATATACCGGTATTTCGAAAACAATACCGCAATATTCTTGAAGAAATTTTGGAAGAAAAATTCACAATTTCTTTTATAAAGCCGAAAGTAGATGAGATGTGTGAAGCGATTCGTCCATACCTTATACAAGATCCCTATATGAAAGATAAAATAGATATTTTTGATCAAGAAGCAGAGTTTATTTTTCAATATATAAATAAGCGGCGTGAATATATACATGAACATTTAGATGAGTTGTCATAAAGTGAAAGTTTAATCAGTGGGGGCTTACTGCTCGCAAATATATAAATGTGGATTGAAAGACCTACATAAACCCCTTCCTTTTATGTAGGAGAGAGGATCCGCTCATGGGTAGTCGCCCATGTCATGTGAAAACAGAAGGAGAAAACGAGTGAAGACCTTCTTTTCTTTTCATAACCGTGGCTTATATGTCGGAAAATTAAAATGGATATATATAGCAAGATAAAACAAGAAAGAGGTTGATATATTGTCAATCTCTTTCTTGTTTTATAGAAATTCAAATTAAAAAATCGATATTAAACTCTTTCTTTTTAGGCGAAGAGCATCCGGTTATGCATAGAAACAATCGTATCCTCTTCCGTCCCATGTCAAGTCAAAATAGGGAGAGAACATGAGTGCAAGTAACCTTTTCTTCTTCGTAGCAGCAACCTGTATGTCGGAAAATCAAAATAGATTAATATATTTCATAAAAAAAGACTAGACTTTTATAAAATTATTTGATTTCTTTTAAATTTTGCGTGAATAGGATACTATTTGTGTAGGTGAGGTAAATAAATGCAAATATTATATTATTTATAGGATGGTGAGAATATGGAAGCGAAATGGATCGATTGGGTAAAACAAATACAAGCCATTGCTCAGGCGGGTTTAACGTATTCAAAAGATGTGTATGATATTGAACGTTTCGGGCAATTACGTGATCTTTCAGTTACGATGATGTCTCATTATACGAAGACTGATTGGGAAGTGGTAGAAAAATTATTTGCTAATGAAACAGGTTATCAAACACCGAAAGTAGATATTCGGGCTGTCGTATATAAGGATGACAAATTATTATTTGTGAAAGAAACAAGTGATGGGAAATGGGCTCTTCCAGGTGGATGGGCGGATGTTGGTTATACGCCAACAGAAGTGGCAGCAAAAGAGGTTTGGGAAGAAACGGGCTATAAAGTTGACCATTTTCGATTATTAGCAGTATTTGACAAAGAAAAGCATTTTCCATCGCCAGCAGCAACACATGTATATAAAATATTCATTGGTTGTGAAATCGTTGGAGGAGAAAAACAAACAGGTATTGAAACAGAGGAAATAAACTTTTTTGGTGAAAACGAAATCCCAGAGTTATCAACCGCTAGAAATACAGAGTGGCAAATTAAAGAAATGTTTGCTTGTATGAAAGATAGAAATAAAAATGCCATACTTGATTAAGAAAAAGGTGTACAGGTAATATTTAGTATCTTTCACCGTGTATAAATCTCTTTTTTCCTCTACTTGTGCCTGGTATATTTGTAAAGAAGTGTACATATTTTGGTAGAGAATGAGGAATATATTGGCATACATAAATCTTTGTGAGATAATAGGAAGGTATGTGAACAGAAAAGGAGATAGGAAAGTAAATGTTAGCGAATTTAATAGAACAGTTGTTGCAATTTTTTGCAAGTTTAGGGTACTTTGGTGTTGCCTTAGGTTTAATGATTGAAGTTATTCCAAGTGAGATTGTCCTTTCTTATGCTGGCTTTTTAGTCGCGCAAGGTAAAATAAGTTTCATTGGTGCAGTAATCGCCGGTACAATTGGTGGTACTTTAGCACAAATCTTTTTATACTGGTTAGGGTATTACGGAGGACGTCCAGTAGTTGAAAAGTATGGTAAATATTTATTGATTAACAAGCATCACTTAGATGTAGCTGAAAGTTGGTTTAAACGTTATGGCGCGGGAGTAATCTTCTCTGCTCGCTTTATCCCAATTGTACGACATGCCATTTCAATACCAGCCGGATTAGCGAAAATGCCATTAAAACTTTTCACAGTATATACGGTAGTTGCGATTATCCCATGGTCAATTCTCTTTATTTATTTAGGAGAAAAACTAGGTGGAAACTGGCGTCATATTAAAGAATATGCAGCTGATTATACGCATTACATAATTATTGGAGCAGTCCTCTTTATAGCACTTTATTTCGGTTTGAAAGTTTTGAAAAAGAGAAAAACTGTTCGTTAAAGTCAATGATTTCATTGGCTTTTTTTCATGTGTTTTAGTTCTAAAATAAAGAAGTTGTCCATAATGTGTAATAATAAAGCGTAGCGGAGGAATGAAATGAAAGGATCACCGTTTTTACGTGGAACATTATTTTTAACGATGGCAACGATGATATCTAAAATGCTCGGATTTATATATGTTATTCCGTTTACGGCAATGGTTGGTACGAGCGGATATGTATTATATACGTATGCATATCGGCCGTATACGATTATGTTAAGTATTGCAACGATGGGATTGCCACTTGCTGTTTCTAAAATGGTTTCAAAATATGATGAGCTAAATGATTATCATACGGTAAAACGGGTGTTGAAAAGTGGAATGTTTTTCATGATTTTTATGGGGACTGTTTCATTTCTAGTTCTTTATATGTTAGCACCGTATCTTGCGAAGCTAGTGATTGATGGAAGTGATCAAACTGGTAATAGTATGACTGCTGTTACGTATAATATTCAAATTGTTAGTTTTGCTTTATTGATTGTACCAGTGATGAGTTTATTACGTGGTTTTTTTCAAGGGTTTCAATCTATGGGGCCATCAGCATCTAGTGTAGTTGTGGAACAGTTTTTTCGTGTGTTAACAATTTTAATAGGAAGCTTTGTTGTGTTGCATGTTTTGAAAGCGTCTGTTTCGTTAGCTGTTGGAGTCTCAACTTTTGGAGCATTCATGGGAGCAGTAGCGGGATTAACCGTTTTGATTGGGTTTTATATGAGAAGAAGGAAATACTTAAAGCAAAAAGAGATTGCAAGTATTCCGCAAACAACGAAGTCTTTTTTTGCTTTATATAAAGAGCTATTTACGTATTCAATCCCATTTGTTGCTGTTGGACTCGCGATTCCGTTGTATCAAACAATTGATACGTTTACAATCAATAAACTGTTAATAGAGATAGGTTATGTACAAAGCGAGGCCGAAAAAATAAATGCGATAATTGGGCTTGTACAAATGGTTGTACTGATTCCTGTATCCGTTGCAACAGCTTTTAGTATGTCCCTTGTTCCTGAGATGACGAAAGCTTATACAGCTGGAAATGAACAATTACTATATAAACATTTCACGAAAACAAATATACTTGTTGTAGGGATTACTATTCCGGCAGCAATCGGAATGATGGTATTAGCAAAACCTATCTACACTCTTTTATTTGGAATAGGAAATGATCCAAGTGTAGGAAGTGTTGTTTTACAGTACTACGCACCAGCATGTATATTGTTTTCGTTATTTACAGTTACTGCTGCGATGTTGCAGGGGGTTGATCAACAACAAAAAACAGTTCTAGGTTTAAGCTTAGGAATTATAGTAAAGGTCGTACTAAATATTGTATTATTGCCGCACTTTGACTATACCAGTTTTATCATCTCAACATATGCAGGCTACACTGTTTCAGTGACGTTTAACTTGTGGATGCTTTCTAAATATGTTATAAAGGCAACATGAGCTTTCGAAAAGGCAGAGCAATCTCTGTCTTTTTCTATTTTGAAAGAAATTGTGAAGAAAAGCGTTTTCAAAATAATTTTCTATTGAAATTTGAACGTTTGTTTCATATGCTGAAAATAGCGGTTCAAAAACTGTTGTTTAAGTGAGGTAGATTCCCACATGTAAAAAGAATCGGGGTGATAGTATGTTAAATATTTATTTAACAGACCGAAACGGAAAACTACAAGAAATAGAAGAAATTCAAAAAGGTTGTTGGATTAATGTACTCCATCCAACAGAAGAAGAAATTCAATTTCTCGTGCAAACATTGAATGTAGAATTGGATTTTATTAAAGACCCTTTGGATGATGAAGAACGATCCAGGATTGAAAAAGAGGACGATAATGCATTAATTATCGTTGATATTCCAACAGTAAGGCATGATGAAGAAGGAAATTCAATATACGATACAATTCCAATTGGTATGATTGTAATGCCAGAATGCTTCGTTACAATCTGTTTAGAAGAAAATCCAATTTTCGAACGATTTATTAATCAGCGTATTAAAGAATTTTATACTTTTAAAAAGACTCGTTTTGCACTGCAGCTCTTATATACGATTTCTACTTATTATTTACGATATTTAAAACAAATTAATCGAAAAACAATCGACTTAGAGCACGAGTTAAATAAGTCGATGAAAAATAAAGAGATTTTTACATTACTCGGTCTTGAAAAGAGTTTAGTGTATTTTACAACATCTTTAAAAGCAAACAAAATTGTTATTCAAAAGTTAATGCGTAATAATACGTTTATTAAAATGTATGAAGATGATCAAGATTTATTAGAAGATGTGTTAATTGAAAATAAACAGGCTATTGAAATGGCTGAAATATATAGTAATATTTTAAGTGGTATGATGAATACGTTTAGTTCCGTTATTTCGAATAACTTAAACAGTGTTATGAAGTTATTGACTTCTATTACGATTATTTTATCATTGCCGACAATGGTTTCAAGCTTCTTCGGAATGAACGTGACGATTCCTTTGCAAGAAAATCCGCATGGTTTTATAATTGTAATGATTATATGTGCAACATTATCTTGCACTTTAGCATTTATTTTTTGGAAAAAACGTTATTTTTAACGTTCAAGAAAGCTGCTCTAGCATAGTTATGAAACTGCGCTAGAGCAGCTTTTTTGCTTATAGTAATGGCTTTTTAGTATGTGGAATATTGTTGTAAATAAATGGGATATTATTGTTTTGAAATTTTATAAGACTTGTTCAAATTGTTATTTGACGTTAAAATTACATATTGTTAATGAAAAGATGGAGGAAATACATCATGGAATTGTTTCAGTTACCGAAAGCATTCCTGCAAATGAATACGATTTTTATCTCAATTTTAATTGAAGCACTACCATTTGTGCTAATTGGTGTATTTATTTCAGGATTCATTCAAATGTTTGTGACAGAAGATATGGTGGCAAAATGGATGCCAAAAAATCGATTTCTGTCTGTTTTATTGGCTACTTTTCTTGGCATGATGTTTCCAGGTTGTGAATGTGGAATCGTTCCGATTGTAAGGCGTTTAATTGGGAAAGGTGTCCCGCCATATGCTGGAATTGCATTTATGTTAACAGGGCCAATTATTAACCCGGTCGTATTATTTGCAACATATGTTGCGTTTGGAAGTAGTATGCATATGGTATGGTATCGTTCAATTGTGGCAATTATTGTCGCAATTATTGTTGGACTGATATTATCATTTATGTTTAAAGATCATCAACTACGTGATGACCATTTCCCGGAAGTGGATCATAAGCGTCCGCTGCGTAAAAAAATGTGGGATGTTTGTACACATGCGGTTGAAGAGTTTTTCTCAATGGGAAAATACTTAGTTATGGGAGCGTTAATTGCTGCTGCTGTTCAAACGTTTGTACAAACTTCAACACTACTTGATATAGGTCAAGGGCCGTTTTCTTCATCAGCTGTTATGATGGGACTTGCTTTTATTTTATCACTATGTTCAGAAGCGGATGCCTTTATTGCTTCCTCGTTCCAAAGTACGTTTTCAACAGCGTCACTTGTCGCGTTCCTCGTATATGGACCGATGGTGGATATTAAAAATATGTTTATGATGCTTGCGACATTTAAAACGAAATTTGTAATTGTTGTGACTGTTACTGTTACACTCGTTGTTTATGCAAGCTCACTACTCATTTATGCGATGGGGTGGTAGGTTATGTTTCGAGCGTATATTTTACTCGGTTTTACAATTTTAATTGCACAACTTCATATTTCTGGAAATATAACGAAATATATTAATATGAAGTACGCGTATTTATCAACAACTGCTGCAATTATTTTAGGATTTTTAACAATTGTTCAAATTATTGTTGTTTTCCAAAAAGAACATCAAAAGGAAAAGGATCAGCATAATTGTGGTTGTGATCATAGTCACTGTGGACATGATCATTCAAAAGATGAGAATACATGGTGGAAACGTACTTTTTCGTATACCTTATTTTGTTTTCCTATTATTACAGGGTTATTCTTTCCAATCGCGACATTAGATTCGGATATTGTGAAAGCAAAAGGGTTTCATTTTCCAGTTTCACAACCAGATAGTCAAGATCCATTTATGAGAAGACAATTTTTAAGACCGGATACGAGTATTTATTATGCGAAAGAAGGATACAGAGATGTAATGGAGAAAGGGAAAAAGCAATTTGTAAATAAAGATAAAGTTGCTTTAAATGATGAGAACTTCTTAAAAGGAATGGAAACAATCTATAATTATCCTGGAGAATTTACAGGAAAGAAACTTACTTTTAAAGGATTTGTCTTCCGAGATGATTCTGCAAAGAAAGAGCAATATTTCTTATTCCGCTTTGGTATTATTCACTGCGTAGCCGATTCAGGTGTATATGGTATGCTGGTGAAAAAACCAGAGGGAGTAGAATGGAAAAACGATGATTGGATTGAAGTAGAAGGTGAAATTTCAACTGAGTTTTATCAACCATTCCACGCAAACATTCCGGTTTTAGAAGTAACAAAGTGGAATAAAGTTGAACAGCCGAAAGAACAATATGTATTTAGAGGAGCCGATTGAGTATAATCGGTTCTTTATTATTGCAACGTTATTAACTTTATAAGTGATATGAAATGAAAAGCGGACACCTAAATTTAGGTGTCCGCTTTTATAGTTTTTTCATCTACATATCGCCTTAGAGGAGCTAATTAGCAAAAGCAAGCAGCGCCGACGATAATTAAGAGGATAAATAATACAACAAGTAACGCAAATCCATTTCCATGTGCGAAGCCCATTTTATTTCCTCCTTTTATTGTAAGATACAACATACAATATGCAAATTCACTCTTGTTTGACAGGGACATATATCACGAATTTGTGGATTTTTCTTGTATGTTAACGTAAGAAAAAGGAAAGATATAGAAATGACGGCTTTTGAAGAAAGGGTTTTATCCATGAAAAAATGTATAACCATCTTGTTATGTATCATAGGTGTAGTCATATGGATGAACATCGATCTAGAAATGGGGAAGAAAATGACGAATCAACTTGAAATATCACAAATTCGAAATGGGAATTTTCAATTGTATACAAACGGGGAAGATTTGAATCGAAACTTGTTTGAAGATATAAATCGTGCTGAAAAATTTGTTTATCTTCATTTTTATATTGTAGGTAAAGATAAAGTAAGTCGTGATTTCTTACAACTATTAGAGAGAAAAGCATCGAGTGGTGTAGATGTGAAATTATCAGTGGACCGTATTGGTGGCTATAAAATTAAGAAAAAAGTGATTCAACGCTTAAAAGAAAAGGGTGTTAAGTTTACTTTTAGTAAAAAACCTAAATTAAAGAATCTTTTTTATTCACTGCATCAACGTAATCATCGTCGTATTGCAGTGATTGATGGGAAAGTTTCTTATATTGGTGGTTTTAACATCGGAGAGGAGTATCTCGGAAAGGATCCTAAATTCGGGAGATGGCGTGATTATCAACTGCGTATTGAAGGAGATGGAGCAGTTGATATGGAGCGGAAATTTGCAGAAGATTGGCATGCGGATACTGGTGAAAAGCTTTCTTTATATAAAGGGGATTCTATACAAGGAAGTACAAAATATCAGTATATATTTTCTGATGGAAAAGGATTTTGGAAAGAGTATAGTGGACTATTGAAGCAGGCTAAAAAGTCAATTGTTATTGCAACGCCATACTTTGTACCAGGAAAAGAAATGATAAGTGTTTTGCAAGAGGCATTACAGCGTGGAGTTGCTGTAAAGATTCTTGTTCCTTTTAAAAGTGATGCACTGTTGTTAAAACAAGCTGCTTATCCACATTTAAAAAAGATGCTAGATGAAGGAGCGGAAATTTATCAATACCGAGATGGCTTTTTTCATGGGAAGGTGACAATCATTGATGATATAAGTGCTGATGTAGGGACAGCAAATTTTGATATGCGTAGTTTTTATATAAATACAGAATCAGACTGTTTTATCTATGATAAAGCAGTTGTTGCGGAAGTATGGGGGAAATTACAGAAGGATTTTCATGATTCTAAACGATTAACAGACAAAGATTTTGACAAAATTAGTAGTTGGGATTGGTTTTTAGCAAAGATGGCAAATGTTCTGGCTTTCTATTTATAGGCATATATTTAGACGAAAGGGGGAGCTATACTATGAGATGTATGGAAGAATTAATGAAGTGTAGTTATGAAGTGATTTATATGATCGGTGAGTGTATGAATAAGGTGAGAGATGAAGAGTTAGGAGATATATTCAAACAACATTTGCCCTATATTTTACAAGCATACAATGAACAGGTGAATTTTCAAGAGGGTGAAAATGTACAGCATATTATTTGTGAACAACTAAAATCTCCCCCTATCCAAAGTAATATATCTATGAGAAACACTAGTAAAAGTGATACCGAAATTGCTATTGCCTATATTTCGAATTTAAAAAGATTAGCACTCAGGTTTGCCCAAGTTGCAGTAGAAGTTGCGAATCCAGAGTTTCGATCTTTTCTGGAAAGTTGTTTCGTTAAAATGAATCGTTATGCATATAGTGTGTGGCAATACGTTGTGAAAAAAGAATATAAAGTAGAAAATATATATGAAGACGAAAGATTTGCGTAGAAAAACAAGGAGGCATATGAGTTGAAGGTCACTGAAAAGGTTCGCTTAATGAGAAAAAGAAGTTCATCATCTACTATAGATAGATGATGAACTTCTTTTTCATTTTCACATAGCGATAAAATGAAAGTTGTTTTTTAGTAATCATTTTTTCAGTGCGCTATATGGGCTGGCTATTTATAAGCTTTTTACCATTCCACCATCAACAAGGAATGATTGTCCGGTCATGTATGTATTTGCATCGGATGCAAGGAATGTAGCAAATGCTGCGAATTCACTAGGATGGCCGTATCTTCCAAGAGGTATAATCGCTTCATATTGTTTTTGAATCTCTTCTGCCGTAATTCCACGTTTTTCGGCAGCTGTTTTATCTAAAGAAGCAACACGATCTGTAGCAATACGCCCTGGAGCAATCGTATTAATTAAGATGTTATATGGAGCCAACTCAGATGCCAACGTTTTTGCTAAACCTGTAATGCCTACGCGGAATGTATTTGATAATAGTAGTCCAGGGATAGGCTCTTTAATAGAAGACGAAGCAATGTTAATAATTTTGCCGCCTTGCTGTTTCATATATGGAAGTACTTCACGAATCATACGAACGTAACTTAATAAATTGAGTTCAAAGGAACTGTACCAATCTTCGTCTGTTAATTGTTCAAATGTACCGGGTGTAGGACCACCTGCATTATTTACTAAAATATCAATTGCACCAAAAGTTTGTACAGTATATTCTACCGCCTGTTTTATGCTCTCTTTATTTGTAACATCACAAACTGTATACATGGCAGTACCTTTATTAAGGGCAATCAATTCTGTTTGTAAAGATGCTAGCTTTTCTTCATTACGACTCAGCAGCATAACGTTTGTTCCTTCTTTTATGAGCTCCGTAGCAATTGCTTTTCCTAACCCTTGACTAGAAGCGACAACTAGAGCAGTTTTTCCAGCTAATCCAAGTTCCATATGTATCAACCTTTCTGTTTTATATTACTTTTATTATATGTGAAAACACTGAGAAATTAAAAAGATAAGATTGATGTTATCAGAAAATTTACAAACATTTACCGTATCTTTACTCTTTTCTAATATTTCCTTCAAAAAAGAGAAGTAATATGAGATTGTACATATTCTATCAAAAGGGGGATAAGCAAATGAATAAATGGGTTAAATCTTTAACTGTAATGGCACTTGCGAGCTCTTTATTTCTGGTAGGTTGTAATAATAATGGTGAGGAAGAGAAGAAAGAGGAAGAAACAACAACGCAGCAAGATGAGAAGACAGATCAGGAAACGAGTAAAGATAGCAATTCTTCAGATTCAAATGAAAAAAAATAATAGCATAGTATTGTAAAGTGGAGCTTCCTTAGGTGATGAGGAAGCTTTTTTAGTTGTATATTTTTCTTTTTTGAGAAAAAATAGAGAGAAATAGAGAATAAGGAGCAGAGAGATGAAAATATGCATATTTGGAGCAACTGGAAGAGTTGGGTCACAGTTAATGAAACTAGCATTAAAAGATTCACATGATGTCACAGTATTAGTTCGTAATCAAAATAAGCTTGTAGTAAAACATAACAATCTACATATAGTAGAAGGGGATGTATTACAGAAAAATGATGTGAAGAAAGCGTTAAAGGGGGCTGATATCGTTTTAAGTGCTCTTGGAACTGATGGGAATGGAACCTTATCGGACAGCATGCCTAGTATTATAAAACATATGAAAGAAGATAAGATAACAAGGATTATTACAATAGGAACTGCTGGCATTTTACAAGCACGAACAAATCCGAAGATATATCGGTTTCAATCGGATGAATCAAAAAGAAGAAGTACGATAGCTGCTGAGGATCATTTATCAGCTTATGTAGCATTAAAAAATAGTGGGCTATGCTGGACAGTTGTTTGTCCTACACATTTAGTTGATGGTGAAGAAACAGGGACATACCGGACAGAGATAAATATGTTACCACTGGATGGATCGAAAATTACGGTAGGAGATACGGCGCGTTTTGCGTGGTCTTTAATCAAAGAAGAAGTATATGAAAATAGCCGCGTAGGTATTGCGTATTAAAAAAACATCCCTGAAAAGGGATGGTTAAAAAAGAATGTAACATACAAAAATGATAATCATAATAATTTGTAAAATCGCTTTTGCCACTGTACTACTTAAAAATCCGACGACTGTAGCAATTCCAACCATAAACGCTTCTTGCGGTGTTTTTTTATGCATTATTTCTGTCACGAAAACTGATAAAAATGGAATGATAATGAGACCAAATGGTGGGAAGAAAAAGGAACCGACAATAATAGAAATCATTCCTATACGTTCACTCCATTTGGTACTTCCATATTTCTTTAAGAAGTATCCATTTGCAATGAAATCAGCAACGAAAATAATGATGGTAAAAATGATTTGGAGGACCCAAAAACTTGTTGTTAGCTCTCCGCCATTTATACCAAAATGATAAATAAGATATCCAGCCCACAGTGCAAGTATGCCAGGGATAATTGGATAGATAAACGCAATAAACGATATGATAAAACAAGCAATTATACAAAGTGTTAATAAAACAGTCACATTATATCTCCTTTTTACTATCTAGTTTATGTACAGCAACTTTCTTAATTTGATGCCCGTCAAGCTCTAAAGCTTTAAATTGGAAACCAGCATATTCAATTGAATATCCAGGTTCAATATTTAGATCAACAGCTTGGGAGAGTAACCAGCCACCAATTGTATCTAAATCACTATCATCAATATGTAAACCAAACATATCATTTACTTCTGAAATGAGTACTTTTCCATCTAGTACAGTGAGTTTTGGCGTGCGCTTTTCAATCATTGGTGATTCATCTGCATCAAACTCATCTTGAATTTCACCAATAATTTCTTCAATAATATCTTCCATTGTTAATAGTCCAGCTGTTCCGCCGTATTCATCCATTACAATTGCCATTTGCACACGGTTCTTTTGAAGATGAATTAATGTTTTACGGATGGGCACTGTTTCAAATACAGTTAAGACTGGATGTATATAAGCTTCTAAAGGTTTATGAATCCCCTTCGTTTGATCGTGAAAAATTTCTTTTGTATTTAGCATCCCGATAATATCATCTTTATCTTTTTCAATAATTGGATAACGTGTATATTTTTCAGATGCCACGATGTCCATATTTTCTTCTAATGTATTTTCGATAGATAGACAAACCATTTCTGTACGAGGTACCATAATCTCTTTGGCAACACGATCATCAAATTCGAAAATATTATTTACATATTTATATTCAGTTTGATTAATTTCACCACTTTTAAAGCTTTCACCTAAAATCAATCGTAATTCTTCTTCTGAGTGAGCAAGTTCATTTTCTTTTGCTGGTTCTAAGCCAAATAGTTTTGTAAAGAATACGGCTGTACTATTAAGCAACCAAATGAAAGGATACATGATTCGATCAAACCAAATGAGTGGCTTAGCAAATTTCAATGCAATTACTTCAGCTTTTTGAATCGCGAAGGATTTTGGAACAAGTTCCCCTAATACAACATGGAAAAAAGTAATGATACTAAATGCAATGATGAATGATAGTGTATTAGCCATTGCGCCAGTAATGTTTACTTTTTCAAATAAGGGTCGTAGTAAGTGTTCTACAGTTGGTTCGCCAAGCCAACCGAGTCCTAAAGAAGTGATGGTAATACCAAGCTGACATGCTGATAAGTACACATCTAAGTTAGAAACAACACTTCTAGCAGCTAATGCTTGCTTATTCCCTTCATTTGCAAGCTGATCAATTCGGCTTTTTCGTACTTTTACCACCGCAAATTCAGATGCCACGAAAAAGCCAGAAATGAGAATAAGTACAAAAATGAGAAAAATATTTAATATGTCCAAGTGTGTTCTCTACCCCGAAGCGGGAATAAAGATGTCACCTCCTGCAAGTATGTTATACTTTTATAATAAATCGAAATGAAAATAATAGTCAAAGGAAATGAGTAAATATTGGAATGTTTTTCTAAACATTCATGAATTTGTTGGTATTTTACCCTGAATAAAAGGGGAATAACCCTCCATTTTGAAAAGGAGGGAGATTGTTTAAAGTTAATTTATTTAATTATTGTTTTTGAGATAGCATAAGTTTGATGTTTAGACTGGTTTGTTGCCCATGCAGATTGAAGAAAGGAAAGAATGATATACGGAATATAAATGAGTAGCAGTCCAATTGTAATAACAGTTGGTGAATTTCCTCCAAATTGAATCATAAATTGTAGTAATCCTTTCGTATGAAAAATACATTCCATATAAAAAAATGACAGAATAATGGAGCTTAAAATAGATTTATGGTCTGAAGCTATTGCCATAAATAGCGTATTAATAAGAAACGATGAATTACGTATATTATGTTCTTCAGTGTTATTTAAAAACGGAATCCATTTTTTGATTGCCTGTATAACGATAATCATTGATGTACTACATATGATGATGAGGGAAGAAAAAAATGGAATGGTTATGTACCTTGCAATGTATAAAGAAATTAAAATGATAGAACATTGTAATAGAGCAGTACTGAATGAGTATGGAATCCAGCGCAATATTGAAATGTATTTTTTAAATTGCTTTGGTGCCTTTAAGAATAAATGCCCAATCGCTAAGCCGATGAAAAAACCAATTGCCAGTGTGAGTGTAAAGCGAATGATTGATAAAAAGTATACCTCCCACATATAAGGGAATAGAAGGGTAGAGTGTCCTGGAACATGTAGCGTTGTGGTAGAATTTATAATAGGTTGAGATGAAAAAAGAATGGATTCATGCACCCAATCAATCCTGGGAATAGAAATGGACGGGAAATGAGCGAAATTATAAAAAATCCCAAGTAAACCTTTTAAATAAGAAGATTCATGCGTTAATAATATAGCGGGAAGAGGGCTTATGATAAGAATGATTAGGAATCCAATTAAAAAGCGATATGTGTAAGAACGAAATAATGAAGACATAATTGCTCACCTACTCTTTGAATATTCAGAAAATTCTTATTATTATTCTAACGTTTTTTTGGACAAGTTACAATATCTTTTTCTTTACATATGGGTATAAATTGCGATACTTAAGTAATTCATTTGCAGGAAGCTCGAAATTATTTATGAAGTTAAATATGATGATAAAAAGCGAAGCCCCATTTATAAAGGAAAACTTCCATCAGTGGAGGATTCATGAATGAGGATGTTACTTCTAATTAATTTAGGATAATTTTTCTAGTCGGCAATTAGGTACAAAATGATAAGCTATTAACTTTTTCAAAAAATGAATCATTCATGAACAAATGATGACAACAATACAGAAAGTTTTCAGAAAAGTAAAATAAAACGTTTATTTTTTTCTGAAAATATAATATAGTTATGGCACAGAAAGTATTTTAACATAAGGAGGCTTTTTATGAGGATTAAAGGGAACTATGTGCCTAAAAAAGAAGTACTATTTTGTTCAAATTCATTTACAGTTGGAGAAGCGCTGGATCATTTAAATAAAACGGGTTATCGTTGTGTTCCAGTTTTAGATGCAAAACAAGAGAAATTTCTAGGAAATGTGTACAAAGTAGATATTTTAGAATATAAAGGATCGTTAGAAGATGATTTATCAGAATTGTTAAATGATAAAGAAGGGTATGTGAGGGAAGATTCTTCTTTCTTCAAAGTATTCTTTACTATTAAGAAGTTACCATACTTATCAGTAGTAGATGAAAAAGGGATATTCTTGGGGATTTTAACTCATAAAAAGGTGTTTGAACTATTAGAAGATGCATGGGGCGTTCATTCTAGTGTATACTCTGTCATGGTTGGAACGCAGGATTATAATGGAGCCATTCAAAAGTTATCCACCGTTCTAAAAAAATATAGCGGTATTCAAAGTTTAATGACATTCGACAATAATGCTTTATTAGTGCGTAGAATTATGTTCACACTAGGTGAAGAATTTAAAGCAGAAGAGTTAGAGATTTTATTAAAGGATTTAGAAGATCATGGATTTCGTGTTGTATACGTAGAAGAAATGAATAATCCACGTGAAGTGGAAACAATAGAGTAGAAGATGAAAGGCCATCTGTATGATTTGAAC
>NZ_JABUAE010000027.1 GCF_013314535.1 Bacillus sp. Xin1
CATTTTTGCGGAAGTAGTTCAGTGGTAGAATACAACCTTGCCAAGGTTGGGGTCGCGGGTTCGAATCCCGTCTTCCGCTTTTTTACTTCGGGGCCTTAGCTCAGCTGGGAGAGCGCCTGCCTTGCACGCAGGAGGTCAGCGGTTCGATCCCGCTAGGCTCCATTATAAATTAGAAAAAACCTTACATCAAAAGATGTAAGGTTTTTTGTTTATCCTGCTTAATAAGGACAAGTTTCCATTCATTTCGTTTACAATAGAAAGATAGAGTAAAATAGGCTTCGAATTAAAGCTTGTTTGGATACGGGGAATGGGGGGATGAGTGTTGAAAATTGTTATTGCATCTGATTCATATAAAGAAAGCTTACGAGCGATAGAAGTATGTAAGGCTATTGAAAAGGGATTTACTAAAATTTTTCCTGAAGCTGAGTATGTAAAAGTCCCAATCGGAGACGGAGGAGAAGGTACTGTCCAGTCCCTTGTTGATGCTACGGGTGGAAAGATTATTTCACTTTATGTAACAGGTCCACTTGGAGGGCTTGTAGAGGGATTTTACGGCATTTCGAAGGATGAAAGAACGGCTTTTATTGAAATGGCAGCAGCATCTGGATTACATCATGTTCCAGTTGACAAGCGAAATCCTCTCATCACAACAACAAAAGGAACAGGAGAGCTTATATTAGATGCGCTGGATAAAGGCGCACAGCACATCATTTTAGGGCTTGGAGGAAGTGCTACGAACGATGGGGGGACTGGCATGCTTTCTGCCCTAGGTGTAAAGTTTTTAAAGAAAGATGGACAAGTAATAGAACCTGTCGGTGGAAATTTACATTCAATTGATTCTTTAGATTTAGTGAATTTGGATTCTCGTTTAGCACATGTAAAAATAGAAGCAGCGTGTGATGTAGATAATCCTTTAACAGGACAAAAAGGAGCATCTTTTGTATTTGCAAAACAAAAGGGTGCTAGTAGAGAAATGATTGTACAGTTAGATTATAACTTAAAGCATTATGCTCATTTATTAAAACAGCAGTTACATATTGATGTAGAAAAGATTTCAGGTGCAGGAGCAGCGGGGGGATTAGGTGCAGCAGTTGTTGCTGTACTACAAGGGGAATTAAGAAAAGGAATTGAAATTGTATTGGATTATACAAATTTTGATGAACATATAAAAGAAGCCGATCTTGTCCTTACCGGTGAAGGAAGAATAGATGTACAAACAGCTTATGGAAAAGCTCCAGTTGGGGTTGCTAGGCGTGCGAAGCAATTTCATATACCTGTTATAGCTATTGGAGGTTCTGTACTATCTAACCACATTTTAGTGTATAAAGAAGGAATAGATGCTGTGTTTAGTGCCACATCAAGTCCAATGACACTAGAAGAAGCTTATATAGTAGCAAAGGAAAATATTGAAATAACCGCACGAAATATCGCATCTGTATGGAAACTAGCATCAGAAAAACGTCTCTAATATAGGAGGCGTTTTTTTATTTTCAATTATTTATGAATACATGTGCAATGAGGTTTCTGTAGAAAAGGTTCATTTTATACATGAAATTTCTTTAGGATATAGATTTCTACGTAGATATGGGTGAATAGAGTGTATATACATACAAAAAAATGTCGAGTTGAGTCAGACTATATAAAAGATTTAAAATATTTAGTGAAGGCATAAAAGGGGGAGACTATCTATGAAGAAAGAAATTTCAATCGTTGGAGTTCCAATGGACTTAGGACAAATGCGTCGCGGGGTTGATATGGGACCAAGTGCAATTCGTTATGCGGGAGTAATTGAAAGAATTCAAAATATTGGGTATGACGTAGAAGATATCGGAGACCTATGTATTGAAAGAGAACAGGAGATAGATGAAAATACAAAATTAAGAAACCTTACACAAGTTGCAAATGTTTGTGATGAACTAGCAAGTAAGGTTGATCGTATTATAGAAAAAGGTCGTTTTCCACTGGTACTAGGTGGAGACCATAGTATTGCTATTGGGACACTTGCAGGAGTGGCAAAGCACTATAAAAATTTAGGAGTTATTTGGTACGACGCACATGGGGATTTAAATACGGAAGAGACATCGCCGTCTGGTAACATTCACGGCATGTCACTTGCAGCGAGCTTAGGATATGGACATCCTTCACTCGTTAATTTATATGAAGAGTATCCAAAGATTAAAAAGGAAAACGTTGTTATTATCGGTGCACGTGCATTGGATGAAGGTGAAAAAGATTTCATTCGTAATGAAGGAATTAAAGTATTTACAATGCATGAAATTGATCGTATGGGTATGACTGCTGTTATGGAAGAAACAATTGCTTATTTATCTCATACAGATGGTGTTCATTTATCATTAGATTTAGATGGACTTGATCCACATGATGCGCCAGGAGTTGGCACACCTGTAACTGGTGGGCTATCGTATCGTGAAAGCCATTTAGCGATGGAAATGTTAGCAGAGGCTGATATTATTACATCTGCTGAGTTTGTTGAAGTAAATCCAATTCTAGATGAGAAAAATAGAACGGCAACAACGGCGGTAGCTTTAATGGGTTCTTTATTCGGTGAAAAACTAAAGTAAATGTAAGAAAAGCAGCTGAGATGCTGCTTTTTTTATTTTAAAATGAGAGTATAATAGTGAGTTATATTATACCGTTCTGCAAAAAAAAGTTCGACATCTTACCAATTTCCACCAAGGCGGTAATGTCGTTTGTAATTGTCGTTTCTTTCATGTATGGTATAATTAACTAGTTGTTGTAAATACATACAGATAGAGCAGAATAATAATATTTCAGTATATGGATAAAATTGCTCAGAAGTAGGAGGAAGGGTTAGCATGCCTTTTGGAGATATGAACCTTTTGAAATATCTCAGTACGATATTAGACATCGCCGTTGTGTGGTTTGTTATATATAAGCTAATTCTTGTAATCCGAGGCACAAAAGCTGTTCAACTTTTGAAAGGGATTACAGTCATTATTATCGTTCGTATATTAAGTTATTTATTTGAGTTGCATACATTGCAGTGGCTCACAGACCAAGCTTTGACATGGGGATTTTTAGCCGTAATTATTATTTTCCAACCAGAGCTTAGACGAGCGCTTGAACAATTGGGAAGAGGAAGCTTATTCTCCCGTGCAATTGGTCAGGAAGAAGAAGAATATGAAATCGTTGCGAATGCAGTGGCAAAGGCAACCGAATATATGGGTAAACGACGTATTGGTGCGCTTATTACGTTATCTAGAGAAACTGGAATGGGAGATTATGTGGAAACTGGAATTCCTTTAAATGCGAATGTCTCATCAGAACTTCTTATTAATATCTTTATTCCAAATACGCCACTTCATGATGGAGCAGTTATTATGCAAGGAAATACGATTAAAGCAGCAGCTTGTTACTTGCCATTATCGGAAAGCCCGTTCATATCAAAAGAATTAGGAACGCGCCACCGGGCTGCGATGGGAGTTAGTGAAGTCACTGATAGCATTACAGTAGTTGTATCAGAAGAAACAGGCCAAATTTCTTTAACTAAAAATGGAGAATTACATCGTAATTTAAAAGTCGAACAGCTGAAAGAAATGCTTTTAGCAGAGTTTAGTGGAAATGTGAAAACAACTTCTTCATCTTTATGGAATTGGAATTGGAGGAGAAAGCGTCATGGATAAGTTAATGGAGAACCACTGGTTTTTAAAAGGAATTTCATTACTATTGGCGTTCATGCTTTACATGTCAACGAATTTGTCAGACAAAAATACAACAGGGAATAAGAATACATCACCGTTTCCAACAGGTGATATAACTGAAACAGTGTCTAACATTGTAGTAGCAGTAAACTACGATGAAGATAAATATATTGTAAACGGCATCCCGAAGTATGTAAAAGTAAAATTGGAAGGACCCAAAAACGTGATTACTGCAGCAAGATCACAACGCGAGTTTGGTGTATCTTTAGATTTACGTGGGTACTCTACTGGAACATATGATGTTCCTTTAAAATATACCGGGATGGAAAACAATTTAAAAGCAACCGTTCAACCAGAGAAAGTTAAAGTTACGATTCAAAATAAGGTGAAAAAATCATTTCCTGTGGAAGTGAAGTATTCAAATGAGAATCAAATGCCGGGTGGTAGTATGGGGGCTAATCCAACTATTAAACCAGGGACTGTTGAAGTTACCGGTACAGAAGAGGAACTAGCAAAAGTTGCGCTTGTCAGGGCGTATATTGATTTGAAGGGGATAACAAAAACAGTCACAAAGACAGCTGAAATTGTATTGTATGATGAGGATGGACGGAAGTTAGACTTACAAGCAACACCGTCTAAAGTAAATGTTACAATCCCAGTTTCAAATTCAACTGCGACAAATAATATTGAGAAAACAGTTCCATTAACTTATGTGAAAAAAGGAAATGTACCGGAAGGGCTAGCTGTTACAAATATCAGTATCGAGCCAAATGAGGTGACAATAGCGGGTCCCAAAGATGTTTTGGATAATATAAAGTCCTTGGAGGGCGTCGAAGTAGATCTTAGTAAAATTACGGAGTCTACAACATTCGATGCCTCTGTTTTATTACCGAAAGGTGTAACAAATGTAAGTCCCAGCCAAGTCAAGGTTTCTGTCGAAGTGCAAAAGCAAAAAAGTACAAAGCATAAGACAATCGACGGCATTTCTATACAAAAAAATGGACTATCAGATGAATTCACTTTACAACTACTTTCTCCGCAAAATGGAGAGATAAGCGTTGATATTTCAGGGGAAGCAAGTATAGTAGATAAAATAACAGCAGCACAAATAACAGCGGCAATTAATCTACAAAATATATCTCCTGGTACGCATGATATTCCAATTCAGGTTAGTGGTCCTAATGGTATTTCAATAGAAGCGAAACAAAAAAATGCGAAGGTAACTCTTGTTAAGAAAGAAAAACCAGATCAAGAAGTACAAGGTAAGCCAGAGCAACCAGATTCACCAAAAGATAATGAGACTGAAACAGAAAAACCAAAAGAAGAGGATCAAAACAAAGAACCTGAAAAAGAGAATGAAGAAAAACAAGAGGAAACTCAAAAACAAAAAGAGCAAGAAAAAGGAGCGAATAGCAATGGGTAAATATTTCGGTACAGATGGTGTGCGCGGTGTCGCGAATGAGGAATTGACGCCTGAATTAGCGTTTAAGATTGGACGTTTTGGAGGATATGTATTAACAAAAGATACAGATCGTCCAAAAGTTATTATCGGTCGTGACACACGTGTGTCTGGTCATATGTTAGAAGGGGCGTTAGTAGCAGGTCTATTATCAACTGGAGCTGAAGTTATGCGCCTTGGCGTTATTTCAACTCCTGGAGTTGCTTATTTAACAAAAGCACTAGATGCACAAGCAGGTGTTATGATTTCAGCATCTCATAACCCAGTACAAGATAACGGAATTAAATTCTTCGGTTCAGATGGATTTAAACTAACTGATGAGCAAGAAGCAGAAATTGAGGCTTTATTAGATAAGGCAGTAGATGAATTACCACGTCCAACAGGAACAGAACTTGGACAAGTGAACGATTACTTTGAAGGTGGACAAAAATACTTACAATACATTAAACAAACTGTAGAAGAAGATTTCTCAGGCTTACATATTGCTTTAGATTGTGCACATGGGGCAACGTCTTCTTTAGCACCATATTTATTTGCAGATTTAGAAGCTGATATTTCTACAATGGGAACTTCACCAAACGGCATGAACATTAATGATGGTGTTGGTTCTACGCATCCAGAAGGCCTAGCAGAACTAGTAAAAGAAAAAGGTGCAGATATTGGACTTGCATTCGATGGCGATGGAGACCGTTTAATTGCAGTAGATGAAAAAGGAAACGTCGTTGATGGCGATCAAATTATGTATATTTGTGCAAAATACATGAAAGAAACTGGTCAGCTAAAACATAACACAGTTGTTTCAACAGTTATGAGTAACTTAGGTTTCTATAAAGCGCTTGAAGCAAACGGTATTACAAGTAATAAAACAGCAGTTGGTGATCGCTACGTAATGGAAGAAATGAAACGCGGTGGTTATAACCTTGGTGGTGAACAATCTGGTCATATTATCTTACTTGATTACATTACAACTGGAGATGGAATGTTAAGTGCACTTCAGCTTGTAAACATTATGAAAATGACGAAAAAACCATTGTCTGAGCTTGCAAGTGAAATGACAAAGTTCCCACAATTATTAGTGAACGTTCGTGTAACAGACAAAAAATTAGCATTAGAAAATGAAAAAATTAAAGAAATTATCCGTGTGGTAGAAGAAGAAATGAACGGAGATGGTCGTATCCTTGTTCGTCCTTCTGGAACAGAACCACTTATTCGTGTAATGGCAGAAGCACCAACACAAGAGATTTGTGACGGATATGTACATCGTATTGTAGAAGTTGTGAAAGCTGAAGTTGGCGCTGAATAATTCGTTGATTCTATACAAAAAAGGAGCACAAAGAGTGCTCCTTTTTCATATGTTTTATAGACAATGAAAAATTTTTATTGACGGTTTATGTTGTTTGTTATAAGATTGTCTTGTTCTTTTTCTCAAAGTAAATATAGGAATTTTAAAAGCGCCAGAACTACAAGTTGTGTAGTTGACGAGGAGGAGTTTTATCGAGGTTTCGGCGGATGACTCCCGGTTGTTCATCACAACCGAAGGCTTTTACTTAAATCACTAAGGTGACTTGGTGGACAAAGGTAAAAGTGTGATGAGAGAAAAGGAACGGATGAATACTAGCTGTATAAGAAGTATACGGACTTAAACCCAATCGAGAGGAAGGTGAAAGCCGTTACAGACTTACAGGGCTAGCAATATGTAATCCGTTTTTTATATATAAATAATGGGATCGGACTATGTCGTTACATGTTCGCAGAGCAATGTAAGCATTTGTAACGGCGACTAAACATGTGTGGAATCGTAGGATTTATTGGAGAGCAGGATGCAAAGGAAATTTTATTAAAAGGTTTAGAAAAGCTAGAATACCGCGGATATGATTCAGCGGGTATTGCAGTACAAGCAGAGAACGGTGTTGTTTTATACAAAGAAAAAGGCCGTATTGCAAAACTTCGTGAAATCGTAGATGGGGACGTAGCAGCAAGCGTGGGAATCGGTCACACACGCTGGGCTACACACGGTGTTCCAAGTACAGTAAACGCACATCCGCATCAAAGTACATCAAAGCGCTTTACGCTCGTTCATAATGGTGTAATTGAAAACTATGAACTAGTGAAAAAAGAATATCTTCAAGATGTAACGTTTGTAAGTGAAACAGATACAGAAGTTATCGTGCAGCTTATGGAACAGCAAGTAAACACAGGATTAAGTGTAGAAGACGCATTCCGTCAAACGTTATCGATTTTACATGGTTCTTATGCGATAGGGTTACTTGATGCTGAAAATCCAAACATGATTTATGTTGCTAAAAACAAAAGCCCGCTATTAGTAGGTGTTGGTGACAACTTTAATGTTGTTGCGAGCGACGCAATGGCGATGTTACAGGTTACAGATCAATTTATCGAGTTAATGGATAAAGAAATGGTAATCGTAACACAAGAAAGTATTACAATTAAAAACTTACAAGGTGAAACGATTGAGCGTGCACCGTTTACAGCGGAATTAGATGCAAGTGATATTGAAAAAGGAACATATCCTCATTTCATGCTAAAAGAAATTGATGAGCAACCACTTGTAATCCGTAATATCATTCAAAAATATCAAGATGAAAATGGCGAAATTGAATTAAATGAAGACATTCGTAATGCGATTTTAGATAGCGATCGTATTTATATTATTGCATGCGGAACAAGTTATCATGCAGGGCTTGTTGGAAAGCAATTCATTGAGAAATTTGCAAAAGTACCTGTAGAAGTACATGTAGCAAGTGAATTCTCTTACAATATGCCATTATTAACAGAAAGACCATTCTTCATTTACATTTCACAAAGTGGTGAAACTGCAGATAGCCGTGCAGTACTTGTACAAACAAATGAAATGGGTCATAAAGCATTAACAATCACAAACGTACCAGGTTCTACGCTTTCTCGTGAAGCAGATTACACATTACCTTTATATGCAGGACCAGAAATTGCAGTTGCTTCTACGAAAGCTTACACAGCTCAGCTTGCAGTGCTTTCAATCTTAGCAGCTGACATTGCAAAAGCTAAAGGTGAAGTTCTTGATTTCGACTTAACACACGAATTAGGTCTTGTAGCGAATGCAATGGAAGTGCTTTGTGATCAAAAGGAAGAAATGGATGCACTAGCAAAACGATTTTTGGCAACAACTCGCAACTGCTTCTTCATCGGACGTAGCGTAGACTTCTTCGTAGGATTAGAAGGGGCGTTAAAATTAAAAGAAATCTCTTACATCCAAGCAGAAGGATTTGCTGGTGGAGAATTAAAACACGGTACAATCGCGTTAATTGAACAAGGTACACCAGTTATCGCACTTGCTACACAAGAGCACGTAAACCTTGGGATTCGCGGTAACGTGAAAGAAGTAGTAGCACGCGGAGCAAACCCATGTATCATCTCAATGAAGGGCTTAGAAATGGAAGGTGACAGCTTCGTACTACCAGCTGTACATGAAGCATTAGCACCGCTTGTAGCAGTTATTCCATTACAACTTATCTCATACTACGCAGCGCTTCACCGTGAGTGTGATGTTGATAAGCCTCGTAACTTAGCTAAGTCTGTTACGGTTGAGTAGGAAATTAAGCAATTTATAATCTTTTTGTAGATTTAAAATAAAGTCGCGATGTTTATAAAAAAGTTGCGAAGCTTCGCCCCTTTGGATATGGTTATCTAAAGGGGTGTTTTTGTGTCGAAAAGAAAAAGAACATCTAAAATCGATAAGTGGATTAAAGAGGGGCGAGAAACTGGCAGTGGGGGAGATTATCAGCCTTGGCTTAAAATTCAAGATGTTTCCTCATTAGGTCGGTCGACAAGATTAAAAGGTATAAAAACCGGCAGACAACATGAGTTTTTATCGGATTTGGAACGGAACTACTTTTATCTGACTGAATTTTCTGATTTTATTTTGGATATTCGTGAACAATTTCCTTTATTACCACAAGAAGAGACGATAGATTACTAGACATTACGAGGGGGGGTATTAATAAAAATGATTGAAAAAACATATCTAAGTATAGAAGAGATTATTTCATTACCAACCTTATCAGGTACAAATATAAGTGATGATGGCAAAAACGTAGCATTTGTCAAGAAGACAGCTAACTGGAAAGACAATAAATATAGGAATCATGTATGGATATATGAAAAAGATAAGGGGCAGAGCTACCCATTAACAACTAGGGATATAGATAGTACATACCCATTATGGTCTCCAGATTCTAGATATATCGCATACCTTAGCCCAGTTGGTGACAGGGATAATAAGAAAAATCAGATCTTTGTTAAGTCAATAGATGGTTATAGTGGGGTTCAAATTACTGATGAGAAAGAAGGGGTCAGTAAATTCAAGTGGGAGCCTACTGGCAAGGGTTTTTATTATGTTGCACAGTCAAAAGAATCTGAGGCGATAAAGAAACGTAAGGAACTATATGGAGATTTCCATCATATAGGTAAGGAATACAAGAATAATTGTTTATATTACATTGAAAAAGAAAAAGTGATAGAAAATGATAAATATGAACACCCGAAAAATTCTGATAGTGCTGGTAAGAATAAAGATGAGCACGAAAATAGCGTTGTTTATCAACTAACTGATGGTAAGGATTTTCATATCCATGAATTTGATATTTCAAATGATGGGAAAAAGGTTGTATTAATGGCTACACCAAGCCCAAATATGGGAGATTATATTAATGGAGATCTATACATACTAGATATTAAAGCTGGAGAACTACAAAAGATGAATATAGATAAGTTGTTGGGAGGGAGCGTTTGCTTTTCTCCTGAAGGCAGCAAAATATGTTACTCAGCAAGCATAAGGGAGAAGGATTACTATAAGACCCATATACAAGACAGTACATTAGAGATATATGATATTAATAATGAGGAGCTAATTCAACCTTTAACAGATTTTGATAGTACGGTTATTCCATTACGGTGGACAGCTAAAGGAATTTTAATTAGATGGCAGAATAAAACTAATTATCTTATTGGGTTGTTATCTGAGAATGGCACTGTGGAAATGTTAAGCGAAAAAGTAGATAGCTTTATAATGGATGCTTCTATAACAAGGGATGGAAATCATATATCCTATAGTAAGGCTATTACAAATGAAACCTTTGAAGTCTATTTAGACGATAAAAAAATAACGAATGAAAATAGCTTTTTCAAAGGAAAGCTTAAAAGTAACAGGGAAATAATCTCATGGCAAAGTAGTGATGGTCTTGAAATAGAGGGAGTTTTATCAACCCCAGTAGAGTTTGACGCAAATAAAAAATATCCCTTATTAGTGGTAATCCATGGTGGTCCAGCTTGGGCATCATTTCCAATATTTTCAGACTGTTTTAATGAGAAATATCCTATTGAACAGTTTATCGAAAAAGGCTTTATAGTTTTAGAACCAAACTACAGGGGAAGTTCTGGTTATGGTAATGAGTTCTTAAAAGCAAACTATAGAAAACTGGGAATTGCTAACTACGATGATGTTATATCTGGAGTGGATAAACTAGTTGACAAAGGGATTGCAGATAAAGATAGAGTAGGGGTTATGGGATGGAGCAACGGAGGATATATATCAGCTTTCTGTTCTACATTTAGTAGTAGATTCAAAGCTATTTCAGTTGGAGGTGGAATTACTAATTGGAGTACCCATTATGTAAATACAGATATACCTTACTTTATTAGGATGTATTTAGGAAATAATCCATGGAATGATCCAGAGATATATACTAAAACATCACCAATGACATATATTGGATCAGCCCGTACCCCCACTTTAATCCAGCATGGCGAAAAGGATGCAAGAGTCCCAACTCCAAATGCATATGAGCTATATCAAGGATTAAGGGATATGGAAGTTGATACAGAATTAATTATATTTAAAGGAATGGCATATAGTTCTGACCAGCCAGGAATTAATGTGGCTATTATGAAGCAGAATTTGATGTGGTTTTCACACTATATTCTTGGAGAAAGTATGAAAGATTTTAGGGTTTTATAATGGATATCCTTACAGGATACATAAGGATGAAACAGTCTTCATAAGGAAGCTTTTTTTCTTATTTAGCCTGTGATTGTAGCTCTATGATTTCCATGTGAATTTCCACTGTATAATACTCTAGCAACTACATTGACTTACAATTGTATAGCAACGTTATGGTATTAAGCTCCCTTTACCTTTATAGGTGTACGGAAACGATTCGTGTAAAAGCTGCAATAGGATAAAAATGTGGATCAGATATGGAAATTTCCAAATCTAATGCTAAAAATTGCGTGGAATCAGCCTATGTTTACCGATCATGGCACATTTATTATTGGTTTTAGCATTGCCAAACATCATTTGGCAGTTGCACCTGAAAAGGTAGGGATTGATCATTTTTCTGATGAAATTGTGCAGGCTGGCTATGATTACACCAAGCAGTTGGTACGTATCAAATGGGATAGTCCGGTTGATTTCTCATTACTTGAGAAAATGATCAAGTTTAATATTTTGGATAAGGCAGACTGTTCAACTTTTTGGTGGAAATAAAAAAGCGGATTATTAAGGATGAACTGAACCCCGAATAGGTCCACTTTTTTAGTGTCCACTATTCGGGGGTTGGTATTTCAGTAGGATTATTGGTGATAACTCAAAAATTTGCATATGGAATGTTAGAATTACAAACTCCAATCTATTTCATTTTTTCAGTTGGTTTGTATATTTTTGCTTTGTATCATTATTATAAAAGTCATGTTAAAAAACTTCAGGCACCAATAAAGGAATCAAAATCACTGAAAGGAAAGAGCGGTTTTAGGGTAGTGGCTTTTGTAGGATTAGGTCAACTCATTGCTAATATCAGTCTTGGTTTTGCAACACAACAGATGGTAGCAATTGTATTAATGTGTGTATACTCAATGCTTTCGTTTATTTTGTATCATTTCATTATGGAGCTTCATAGGTATTATTATTTACGGAAGCATATAGAAGGTGAGGGGAAAATACATACAACCTATTAAAGAGACTCTATTGCATGTTAAGTATATAATTGCATTCCTCTTATAGTCATTAAAGGCTAGGGAAAATAGAAGTTGTTGTAAGCAGGTGAAGTATACAATGCCACTTAATACATACTTTTAAATCCTCCAATTTTCACTTTAGATAGTGAACTATATTCAAAAATCAACTATCGGGGAGCTTTAGTTGAATAAAAATAATTAAACTTTATTCGAAACCTACATAATAATGTGGCTTTGAAATAAAGTCACGGTGTTGTCCTCCTTTAGATATGATTATCTAAAGGAGGATTTGTTATGTTCAAAAGAAAAAACAATTGAAGGTGAATGAAAGGAGGTTATGATACAGGAACAGGCTATTGGTATATGAAGTGCATAGAATCAGAAACATTTTTAAGTTTTGTTAGGATTATCTAAAGTTATTACTACATTTCCTTTTTTGTGCCCTTTCTCTACATATTTATGAGCTTCAGGAATTTGTTCTAGTGGATAACGTCTATCGATGACGGATGTTATTTTCTCTGCCTCGATAAGCTCTTTGAGGAAAAGTAAATCTTCAGTACGTACTTTTGCTATCATTCCTTCGACTGACACGTATGTCCCGTTCGAAGTGAGTGCTTTCTTGCAATTAGATTTGGTGTTTTTCCCGACTGCATCAAAGATAATCTCATAGCGTTCTTCTCTTTCTGTAAAATCTTCTTTCGTGTAATCAATTACGTTATCAGCCCCTAAAGATTTTACTAACTCTAAATTTGTAGTACTACAGACCCCGGTAACTTCTGCCCCAAAGTATTTGGCAAGCTGTACCGCGGAAGTTCCTACGGCTCCAGAAGCTCCATAGATAAGAACTTTTTGCCTACTTTGGATAGTTGCTTTTCTAAGAAAATGTAATGCTGAAGTTCCACCAAAAAGAACAGCAGCGGCTTCCTCATAATTCATGTTTTCCGGTTTCGGTGCTAACAATCCATCTTCAGGTATACATGTGTACTCAGCGTAAGCCCCAACACTCATCCCCGTTAATGCAAAAATTTGATCCCCTTTCTTGAATTGTGTTACATTTTTTCCTATCTCTTCAATTTCTCCTGCCAATTCTACCCCCAATATAGGTTTTCTCGGCTTTCTAAGACCTAGGATGATTCGCATGGGAATCCAGTACAAAAGAGGACTATTGAAACCTCGAATTCTACAGTCCCCAGATGTTACTGTTGTCGCATGAATTTTTACTAGTACCTCATTATCCTTGGGGATAGGTTTTTCGACCTCTTTGAGTTGAAGAACATCAGGTGGTCCGTATTTTGTGCATACAATTGCTTTCATAGCGAGCCTCCTTTAATCATTTTAATCCCATGATATTTTCTCTATTTTAAAAAAATGCTCTTTTCTATTGTTCTTTTATAGAGTTTATTTCACTTTAGTGGATATATGATGTGATAGATTTAGAACTTGCATGTTGACATAAAAATCATTCAGGAATATAATTTTTATTAATTTAAAAATTCAATAAATAAATTCACTTATCAAGAGAGACTGAGGGACAGGCCCTATGACGTCCGGCAACCTCCGAAATTCGGAACGGTGCCACTTCCTGCAGAATGGATTCATTCTGAGAGATAAGCCATCATATAATTTTTATGGACGATGCCTCTTTCAGATGAAAGAGGCTTTTTTATGTTGTAAAGGAGGGGGAGTATAAAATTTAATAGTTTTTTGAATGGATATAACTGTTTCCAAGCATTTTTAATGCTATATTGCACGGAAAAATAATTAGAAGAGGTTGGATTATTATGGAATATACAAATGAAGATAGTCAAACAAAGCTGCAAAGAACGATGAAGAGTAGACATTTATTTATGCTTTCATTAGGGGGAGTAGTTGGGACAGGGCTCTTTCTAAGTTCGGGATACACGATTAATCAAGCAGGTCCAATCGGAACAATGATTGCATATTTAATTGGTGGTTTGATTATGTATTTGGTGATGTTATGCCTTGGAGAGTTAGCGGTTTCAATGCCAGTTACTGGAGCTTTTCATACATACGCAACGAAATATATAGGACCTGGGACTGGCTTTACGATTGCTTGGATGTATTGGCTTACTTGGACTGTTGCATTAGGTTCGGAATTTACGGCTTCAGGTCTACTTATGCAAAGGTGGTTTCCCGATACTTCGGTTTGGATGTGGAGTGCAATATTTGCTGCAACCATTTTCCTTTCCAATGCTTTTTCAGCAAAATTCTTTGCAGAATCAGAGTTTTGGTTTTCCAGTATTAAAGTAGTCACCATATTATTATTTATTATTTTAGGTGTGGGAGCTATGTTTGGTATTCTTTCTATGAAAGATGTATCTTCAGCACCTATGCTATCAAACTTTATTGGGGAAGATGGGTCTTTTCCAAATGGTTTCTTTCCAATTTTCATGACTATGCTTTCAGTAAGTTTTGCTTTTTCAGGAACAGAATTGATTGGTATTGCGGCTGGAGAGAGTATAGACCCAGAGAAAAATGTACCGCGGGCAATCAAAAATACTGTTTGGAGACTCTTTATCTTTTTTATTGGTACAATCTTTGTTCTTTCAGGGTTAATTCCTTGGAGAGAAGCTGGAGTAATTGAAAGTCCGTTCGTTGTAGTCTTTGATAGGATTGGTGTACCGTATGCCGCAGATATTATGAATTTTGTTATTTTGACGGCATTACTTTCAGCTGCGAACTCAGGGTTGTATGCCTCATCTCGTATGCTATGGTCCCTTTCAAAAGAGAAGATGATCAATCCTTCTTTTGCAAAATTAACATCAAAAGGAATTCCTCTTCATGCTTTAATTTTTAGCATGATCGGTGGATGTTTATCTCTTCTTTCTAGTATAGTTGCACCTGATACTGTGTATATCGTTCTTGTATCTATTTCGGGTTTTGCGGTGGTCGTTGTTTGGATGGGAATTGCAGCTTCACAATTTATGTTTCGGAGACGTTTCTTAGAACAAGGTAATTATGTAGAGGATTTGAAATATAGAACCCCTCTTTATCCAATCGTTCCTATTGCGGCTTTTCTATTATGTTTTGCATCTTGCATTGGTATAGCTTTTGATCCTAATCAAAGGATAGCTCTTTATTGTGGTATTCTATTTTTAGCTTTATGTTATTTTACATATTACTTAAAAAGTAATAGAAATCGCCCACGGGCAATAAAAAAATTGAATGATGCAAGATAATGGACTCTTTTTGGTTAAAGCTCTTTGGATTTTAAAATCATTATGAAAAGGCGTGTGATTCCTATGAATAATTATCGTAACGTAAATCCGATAGAAAATATTTTAAGAGAATTTCCATTGATGATACTAGATGGTGCAATGGCTACGGAGCTTGAGCGTCATGGCTATGATTTGAATGATAATCTTTGGTCCGCGAAAGTTCTTATAGAAAATCCAGAGAGTATAAAACAAATACATATGGATTACTTTAGAGCAGGTGCGGATTGTGCGATTACTGCCAGTTATCAAACGACTGCCGAGGGTTTTATCAAAAGGGGATTGAGTGAGGCAGAAGCATTCCAGCTTATCAAAAAATCTGTTCAGATAGCTACAGAAGCTAGAGATGAATTTTGGTCAGACAGTAGCAATCATTTTAACCGCCCAAAACCTTTGGTTGCAGCATCAATTGGGCCATATGGTGCCTTTCTAGCTGACGGCTCGGAGTATCGAGGGGATTATAATGTAACGGAAGATGAATTAATGGATTTTCATAGAGAGCGTATGGAGATCCTTATTCATGCCGGGGCAGATGTCCTTGCTTGTGAAACGATACCGTGTTTAATAGAAGCTAAGGCAATTGCTAGATTATTAGAAGGGTTTTCGGGAACTTATGCGTGGATTAGTTTCAGTGCAAAGGATGAACTGCATATTTGTAGTGGAGAATTAATTACAGATTGTGCAAAATGGTTGGATAAGAGTGAACAAGTAGCAGCTGTGGGAATAAACTGCACACAACCTCGATATATTCCTTCTCTTATAAAAGAAATACGTCACCAAACTAACAAACCAATTGTTGTGTATCCCAATTTAGGTGAAGAGTATGATCCGAAAACTAAGACCTGGCATGGAGCACCAGTTCAAGAGGACTATGGGACTAGTGCTCAAATTTGGTATGAATGTGGAGCGCAATTAATTGGTGGATGTTGCAGGACGAAACCTGAAGATATAAAAAGAATTGTAGGTTGGGCACGAGAAAAATTATAAAACATGTGGATGAAAAAGAAGATCGTAAAACCTGTCCTTAAAAAGAGTGGATTTTACGATCTTTATTTTTAATATTTTAGGTTAATGCATCTGTGTAATCCCCTGCATAATCCCACCTATACTCATTAAAGCAGTTGTAATGATAAATAACACAATCACAAGTACCATAACTTTCTTCTTATGTAATTCCGTTAAAATATATAACCCAATACCTAAAACGATATAGTACCAAATGGCGAATACATCTATCCTTTGCGCCATAGCATGTAAGATGAGGTTATCGGTTAATAAGGATGCTAAACTCGTATAGGAAATTTGATAATTTCCTAGTAAAATAGCGATGGTTCCGTTCAATAACATCCCAAGTTTCATAATGAATACGGAATAGAGCGTAACGCAAAGTAATTCTTTATAAGTCGTGTCGACTCCAAAAAAGATCATGATGTTTTTATAGAAGATAGGGGCGAAAAACACGGATATTATGCCGCTAACTGCAGTAAAGCCGAAAGTGGTTAAGAAAGTAATATGAGTAGGGATTTGAAAAGCAGAATTACTATTCATTTGTTTTATTGCAGGATTATTTAGTGTGACATATGAGAAAAGAGCACTTGTAATAATTGTTAAAAGTAGGATTATGAATAACGGTACTATAATTGGCTTGTGAGTACGCATTCTTTGGAATTGTAGTGCGGGTGATGTAATCATGCTGAATAAAGATGGTTTTTTCATTAAATCATTTTTAAAAGCTGTATTTGTTTCCATATGTATGCTGTCTCCCTTTATGAATTTATTTCCAATTTTATCATAAAGATATTTTATATTCCCATTTTTACCTCATTACCCCTTATTTGGTATACTAAAAGGAAAGACACAATAAAAGGAGACATTACCTTTGATTAAATTTATAGTTTTAGCCATTCTCACATTGTTTTTGATTCCATGGACAAGGAGCGGTAAGCCACTTCGTACAGTGGATAAAGAAGGATCTGAGAAAGTTGTAAAGAAAAAGGCGGCAACGACTTTAGTTATTCCGATTCTACTTTGGATTGGTATTGCAATCTATGAATATCTTTGGTTAATTGATGACCGCGTGGATTCGATTCTTACGCATTATTCTGTTGTAATTGCAGTATTAATTGGAGTAGTCCTGGTTTCTCAGGAGAGAAAAGGGAGATTAGAAGTTAAGTTGAAAGCGGCAGTAATGTTTGCTTTACTTGTATCTTACGGCTATTTTGGTTACTTGCATGATATAGTAATCTCGCAAAATAAATATGATTCAGTTGTAAAAGTAGAAAAAGATATTTCAGAGCCATTTACTGAAAATGACCAACCGTTTACTGTTCCTCCGAAAACGGCAGAAAATAAGATGAAAAAGGTATTTGGGGATATTCCAAAAGTCGCGTATTTTGAATTAGGGGAACTTACACCACAAATGGTGAATGGAGAAGCGTTATATGTAGCTCCAATCGAGGTTTCTGGATTCTTTAAGGCTCGTAAGGCAGAAGCAATTCCAGGTTATGTGACGATGTCAGGTACAAACCCTGATGCGGAGGCAAAATTACATCTTGGTTATAAAATGAAATACGTACCAAGTATGTTTTTCGGTAATAAATTGGAACGTGTTGTTCGAAAAGCAGAACCAAGCCTTATCTTTAAAGGAAAACCGAAGTTTGAAGTAGATGATAAAGGCAAACCATACTATACAATGACATATGGTGAATTTATTTCAGGTCGATCTGGATTTGAAGTACAAGGTGTTGTAGTTGTAGACGCGCAAACAGGTGATGTAAAAAGATATGATAAAGGGCAAGCACCTAAGTTTATTGATGGTGTCTTAAATCATGAAACAGCAGCAATGCTAAATACGTATTTCGGTAAGTTCATACATGGTTTTTGGAACACGAAGTTTTCTCAAAGTGATGTAAAGATTCCAACTGAATGGGGAACGAAGGAAGGGGTTACACCAATATTCGGGAAGGATAGAAAATTGTATTACTTTACAGATTTCACTTCTCCAAAAGAGGGTGTCGATTCCGCTTTAGGTTACTCCTTAGTGGATGCACGTACAGGAAAGCTTTATTACTATAATGGAAAAGAAATAAAAGGAATTATGGATGGTTCAGCTGCTACAGAAGTGGTGGATAATTCCTTCAAGAGGGAGAAATGGCATGGAACAATGCCTGTAATTTATAATGTATATGGTAAACCGTCTTGGATTGTACCTGTTATTGATGACGGAGGGTTAGTACGTGCTCATACCGTGATCTATGCTTCAAACGCAAAAGTATCTGCGACAGGTTCAACGCAAAAAGAAGCGCTTGAAAAATATAAAAGTGTGCTAACAGGAAGTGGTGATTCATTCCGTCCAACTTCTAGTGGAAAAGAAGCACAAAAAGAAGGCGTTGTACAACGTGTTTATAAAGAGAAATCTGGAGAAAATACAATTGTCTTTGTACTACTAGAAAATGAGCAAAAAGTATTTATGATTTCTGCAAAAGATTTCCCATATGCTATGTTTACAGAAGTTGGAGATCTAATTCAAATCACATATTTAGACACAGGAGAAACAATGTCTTCTGTATCTAAATTTACAAATGGCAACTTGAAAAAGTAAAGCGATAGAGATTCTATCGCTTTTCTCTTTTCGTTGCATAGGAAAGTACGATATACTTGACGTATATTTAATGTTGTAACTATAATTGTTACGATTTGAAGTTTATATTAGAAAGGGTGAATGATGGAAGTGAATGAAGTTAATCACGATGTATATAAACCTGTAAAAGCAAACAGGTTATGGACGATTCTTGTATTAGGGACACTTACAGCAATTGGACCATTGTCCATTGATATGTATTTACCGTCTTTACCAAAGCTAACGGATGATTTACAAACGAATGCTTCTCTCGCTCAGCTTACTTTAACAGCTTGTTTACTAGGGCTTTCGGTTGGACAATTATTTGTTGGGTCAATTAGTGATATTTATGGACGGCGCAAACCGCTTATTATTGCTCTTATTATTTATGTTGCATCTTCTTTACTTTGTGCTGTTGCACCATCTATTTGGAGTTTAGTGTTATTACGTTTCTTACAAGGAGCTTCAGGTTCAGCTGGGATTGTTATATCTCGTGCGATGGTACGTGATATGTACTCAGGCTCTGAGATGACGAAGTTTTTCTCACTACTTATGCTAGTAAATGGAGCAGCACCGATTTTGGCTCCAATTATTGGAGGACAGTTATTGCAGTTTACATCATGGCGTGGAGTCTTTATCGTTCTTGGAGCGATAAGTGTATTTATGTTAATATCCGCTACTTTTGTATTAAGGGAGACATTACCTCTTGAAGAGAGGGAGACAGGCGGTTTAACAGGAACATTATCAACATATGGAAAGTTATTAAAAGACCGTTTATTTATGGGATATGCTTTGTCCCAAGGTTTAGTGTCAGCGGCGATGTTTGCTTATATTTCGGGATCACCGTTTGTGTTGCAAAATATATACGGAGCAACACCACAAGCATTTAGTTTATTCTTTGCCATTAATGGTATTGGTATTATTATTGCCAGCCAAATTACCGGGCGTTTAGCAGGGAAGTTGAGTGAGAAAACATTGTTTGTAGCAGGTATTGGTATTGCTGCATTTGGTGGTATTTCCTTACTTCTTACGATTGTATTAGAAATCGGACTAATTGGTGTTTTATGCTCATTATTTCTTGTTGTGTCAAGTGTTGGGGTGGTATCGACAACAGGTTTTTCACTCGCGATGAGAAACCAAAAACAAGCTGCTGGTACAGCTTCTGCTTTACTTGGATTGTTACAGTTTATTTCTGGAGCACTTGTTGCACCTTTAGTGGGGATTGGAGGTAGTAATACTGCACTTCCTATGGGTATTGTAATTGCTCTTTGCGAAGTGGGCGCAGTTTTATGTTATATCTTTATGGCAAATCGTAGTGAAAAGCAGCTAGTACTTCAAGAAAAGCAAAATATAAATGCATAAAGAATGCTGAAAAAGAGCTGATTCAAAATTTGTTTTGGATCAGCTTTTTATGTGTGCTTACATTTATATAAGATGTAAGGAAGGAGTTATGGAGATCCTGGTCGTATAAAGTGACGATACTGTGACAAAAATGGTGGTGTGTGTATAAAAATAGGATCATAAGTACAAAGTTTGAATGGTTCTCGTTATAATAGCAAGAGGAGACAAGTAGTAAACGTAGATAAAAGGAGAGTAACAAATGAAGAAAGTATGGGGTATTGCCTTGCTTGGAAGTATGCTTCTTCTAGCAGGATGTAATGGAAACAAGGATGTAAAAGAATCAAAAGAAAAAGTAGAGCAGTCAACTGCTCAGTCAGAAGAGATGAAAGCATATCGTGATGTGCATAAGAAGTACGATGAAAAAATGAACAAAGAACTAAATGAATCCCTGAAGTTATGGGAAGAAGCAAAAGAAAAAGGTGGGAAAGCTTTAGTTCATCCGAAGTTTAAAGAAGATGTACAAAAAGTAACAGCAAGTATGCTAGAAGATATTGATCATGTTCGTAAAGAAATTCGTGTTCCGGAATCAAAAGAAGAAGAACATAAGCTATATATTGGCTTCTTAGATGAAACAGAACAAGCAATAAAAAAATTAGAGAAATTAGCGAAAGAAGAAGATTCATCATTAATTCATGATATAGAGGTTCATTTCTCGACAGCTTCAACATACTATAAACGTTTTCTGAAAGAATTTCAAAAATAACCTTGCGATGCGCAAGGTTATTTTTAGAATGTTGGGAAACCAGAACTGGAAGACTCTTGTTTTTTGTCGTTTTTTATCGATTGGTCGATATCCCTTGTCGAATCTCCGATATATTTATATATTGTGAGAAATGGTCTATATATTTGAAAAACCGCTGATAAAATTTCATTGACCATTTTAAACCAAAAGATTCTCGGGATTTCACTATGTTTCTTCTGCTATTTTTTCTTTTTCCCATCCCCGTTTTCATCTTCAGCTACTAAAACTTTCTGTTCTTCGTGAAATTCTGAAATTGTTTGACTGGTAATGTTGTCAAAAGGGGTGTAAAAGGAAGTGATATTTTTCCTTTTTATAAATAGTTTATAGAAGCCGATTACAACTAATATTACAATTGTTAACGGTAATCCTATAACGGCCATAAGTAAAGGATCCATGGTAAATCTCCTTTTTATATCTGGTTTAGAATACATGATTGGCTCTGAACCAAGTTTACGATATGCCAAAAAATAAACAGAAATAAAGAAGTAGGCAAATCGCCTACTTCTTTATTTTATTTCCTTCTTATACTCTTTCTTCGTTCCATCTGAGAAAACAACTTCTAATTCGAACTTTTGATAGTCTTTATCAAGTTGGAATACGTCGACAACTTGATCGATTACTTCTTGATCTGGAGTATCTTTATCGAATTTTAATTTTTGAAGAAGAGGGCCTAGTTTTGTTGCAGCTTCATCACCTGTTAATTTTGCATCTGTTTTATGATCTTCAATTTTAGCTTCCATTTGTTTTTCGTTTGCTTTATTTTTGTAGTCTGCGTCATAATCTTTTTTCGTATCTTGATAGTCAGTATCTAAACTGAATTCATTAAAATTAAGCTTTAAATCTTGCGTTGCTTCCTGCTTTGTTTCTTCAGTTGTTTTCTTGTTCTCAGATGCTGCATTATCCTGAGTATTTGCGTTACACGCTGTCATTACGGGTACAAGCATAAGAGTTAAAAGAATTGAAAGTAGAATTCTCATTATATATTCCTCCTTATTGTATCTTTCCTTCTATATAAGTTTTTCCCATTTTTATGTAATTATGTATGTATTTGAGATAAATTATTTCCCGTGACGTATGTGGCGACTGGTTATTTTACGATAGTATTTGATGGTGGGAATTTAAATAAGAATATTATTTCTCTATTATTTATAATTGTCATCAAACAAATTGTAGCTTTGATTGTTGGGGGGTATCATGTGTATCAAAAGGAAAGAGATATGTGGAAAAAGAAGCCGAAAAAAGGCATCCTCTTGAAGGATGCCCTTTTTTCTTGAAATTGAAGCTTTTGCTAAAATGAAATGTTACAAGAGTAGTTTACTTCTCAACTTTTGCCCATTTGAAGTTAAGTGGCCCCGCAAAATCAACTTCAACTATGCCTTTGACATAAGAACGCTCTAAGTATGTTGTTCCATTTTGATAAAGAGGAGAGATAACGGCATCTTTAAATAAGATTTTTTCTGCTTGTTTTAAAGCTTCCCAACGAGCTTTTTCATCACCGGCTAAGTCATTTTTTACTTTTTGGATTAGATCATCAAATTCTTTGTTAGAATAGTGATCTAAGTTGTATGAGTTATCAGTTGTAAATAACTCTAAGAATGTAATTGGATCGGCAAAATCCGGGCTCCATCCGTCAATAGCAATCTCATAATTTCCTTGTAGTAATAATGTGACTTGTTGTTTACGTGGTTGAGGCTTAACATTTACTGTTAATCCTTCTAAATTTTTCTCTAGTTGTTCTTTTAAATATTCACCTGTTTTTCTAGGTAGATCGCCATCACTTGTTAATAATTCAATTGAAATTTTATCAGATCCTAATTCTTGTTTTGCTTGTTTCCAAAACTGTTGCGCTTCTTTTGTGTTTTCTTTTGTTAAATTACCATTCTCTTCGCGGAAGTCTTTTCCATTTGGCTCTTTGGCGAAATTTTTTGGCACTAGAGAATAGGAGGGTAGAGAGCCATCATTTAAAAGCACATTTACAAATGCTTTCTTATCTATCGATTTATCGATTGCTTGACGAACATTTATATTTTGTAACGTTTTATTTTTCTGGTTCATACGTACAAATTGTACCCCAACATCTGGTCGTTCTTTAAAGTTACTATCTTTGCGATATTTATCAACAAGATCAGATGTTAAAGTAAGTCGATCAATTTGTTTTGATTCATATAAATTAACAGCTGTTGAATGATCTTTGACAACATTAAAATTAATTTCTTCAAGTTTCACATTATCCTTATCCCAATAGTTGTTATTCTTCTTGAACTTAAAGCTTTGTTCATGTTTCCAATCACTTAATGTAAAGGCACCATTATAAAGAATCGTGTTATCTTCTAAAGCATATTTATCACATTGTGATTTGAAGAATGCTTCATTAATTGGTAAGAATGTTGGAAATGCCGTTAAACTAATAAAGTAGGGAACAGGGCGCTCTAATTCTACTTCAAAAGTGTGATCATCGATTGCTTTTACTCCAAGCTGATCGGCCGTAAGTTCTTTATTATTAATCTTTTTCGCATTTTTTATATCAAAAAATAGAAATGCATATTCAGAAGCTGTCGCTGGATCAACGGCACGTTGCCAAGCAAAGACAAAATCTTTTGCTGTCACAGGAGTACCGTTTGACCATTTCGAATCTCGTAAATGGAACGTATATTTTGTTTTATCAGAACTTACCTCATGAGATTTTGCCACACCAGGAACAGGCTTATTTCCTTCACCGAGGTTATATAAACCTTCAAATACGTTTCTCATTACTTGACCAGAGTCAGTATCTGTAGCACGTGCAGTATCCATCGTACGAATTTCTGTACCAGTGGCTAAGTTCAACACTTGTTTATCAGGAGCTTTATCCTTTGCTTTTGCTCCGCTTGTTTCGTCTTTATAGCTACCGCATCCCGTTAATAAAATACTTGCTCCTAAAACAGATGCGACAGCAGGTACAAATCTCTTTTTCATGTAAAATTCCTCCCTAAATTGTTTGGTTATTAGTTGATGAACAATTTGTGAGGGAAAGAAAAATTCCCTCTTTTCTTATCGAGAAAGAGGGAATTTTGTTTACAAGGCATGTACCTGTATATAAACGAAGTCCCTCATTCTATCTTTCAAGCATAATGCTTGCAGGAAGTGGCACAGTATTCAAAGTGAACCTGTTGCCGAGGTTTCAAAGGGCCAGTCCCTCCACCTCTCTTGATACAATGAGTAAACATAATGATTTGTATTAATTTTTTGTTTATTTGATTATTAGAAATATTACACCCGGACAAATGAACTGTCAATAAAACGAAATATAGTTTAAATTTTCAGTTTTTTATAAGTGTAATATAAAAATAAGAGTCACTGTGCAATTACACAGTGACTTTTCTCTTAAAAATCAAAATTATCAGGGTCTGGGCCAACACGATGATTTTCATTTAACGACTGAATTGCTTTCATGTCATCTGCGCTCAATTTAAAATCAAAGATGTTTGCATTTTCGATAATACGGTGTTCTTTAATTGATTTAGGAATTGTTACAACTTCATTTTGTAAATCCCAGCGTAAAATGATTTGTGCTGTTGATTTGTTATATTTTGTAGCAATTTCTTGCAATACTGGATGGTCGAGTAATTGACCTTGCATTAATGGTGACCAAGCTTCTAGTTGAATAGTATGTTCTTTACAGAAAGAGTGAAGTTCTTCTTGTGTTAAGCGTGGATGATATTCAACTTGATTAATCATCGGTTTAATTTCAGCGATTTCTAGTACATCTTGTAAGTGATGGATTTGGAAATTGCTAACACCAATAGCCCGAACACGGCCTTCTTTATATAGTTTCTCTAATGCCTTCCACGTTTCTGTATATTTTCCTTTTACAGGCCAGTGTACTAGGTATAGGTCTAAATATTCTAGCCCTAGTTTTTCTAGTGATGTTTCAAAAGCTTGTAATGTTGATTCATAGCCTTGATCACTATTCCATACTTTTGAAGTGATAAATAATTCTTCGCGGGGAACTCCGCATTCACGAATTGCCTGTCCAACGCCATCTTCATTTTTATACACTGCAGCTGTATCGATACTGCGGTATCCATTTTTAATAGCAACTTTTACAGAATCGATTACCTGTGTACCATCTTCAACTTTAAAAACGCCTAAACCAAACCAAGGCATTTTTACACCATTATGTAATGTTGTGCAATCTTGTAAGCTTGTTACTGTCATATTAATTCCCCCTAGCTTTTTTATTTGTTGCTTCAATTGCTTGGTGAATCATCTTTGAAAAATTATATTCATATAAAACTTTTAAACCTTCTGCAGTTGAGCCACCTGGTGTAGTCACTTGTTCACGAAGCATAGCTGGATCTTGTTCTTGTTCTAGCATAGCGGCAGAACCAGTAATCATTTGAATGACAAGGTGTTTTGCGGTTGCTTCATCGATTCCATAGCTTTTCGTTGCTTCAATTAATCCTTCAGCAAAGTGGTAAAGGAATGCTGGGGCACTTCCAGTTACAGCGGTAAGCTGATGTACCTCTTCTTCTGTGCATAGCTGTGCTGTACCAATTCCTTTTAAAAGTAGTTGCAGTGTTTCTTGATGTTCTTTATTTACGAAATGTCCCATTGTATATAGAGAAATAGACTTCCCAATTGTTGCAGCTGTATTTGGCATGATCCAGGCAACTGGTGTACCTTGAGGAAGTCTTTTTTCTAAATAAGATGGACCAATCCCGGCAGCAACGGTTACAACAAATTGATGAGTTAGAAGAGGTGATAATTCTGCTAATAATTGCTCATGTGCAGCAGGTGGCATTGCTAAAACAATGGTATCTACAGTTTGGATGTATTGTTTCCAATCACTCGTAGTTGAGATGTTATATTTTTTTTCTAATTGCTTAAGCTTTTCTATGTTACTTCGATTGGATACAATAATCTCTTCGATATGTTCATTACTTGTTTTGAGCAGTCCGGCGAAGATTGCTTCCGCCATACGACCGGCACCAATAAATAAAATTCTATTTTTCTTTGACATATCCTTTATTCCTTTCTGATTAGAATATGGTATAAAAAACGATAACATCTTTAAGAGATTTTTGTAAAAAGAAAAGTCTTATAAATAGAGTTTCATAATTAATAATAGGAAACCCCCGAAGCAGATATGCTTCGGGGGTTTGATTTATAGCTTGTGCAATTATGCTTTTGTCATACCAAGTAAAACAGCACCGCCGATAATTAGAACACTACCAAGTGCAATAAATATCATTTGACGCTTTGTTTTCTTTTCGCCTAAGAAGACGATTGCTCCAAATGTAGAGATAACGATACCAGTTTGAGATAATGGGAAACTTGTTGCTACTCCAACTCTTGGTAAAGAAAGAAGTAAGAATAAGTTACCTGTTCCCCAAAGTAGGCCAGATAAAGCATTACGAATTGCATATTTGTTAAATGGTTTATGTTTAGATGTCAATACAACTGCTCCAACAAACATACCGACTGCTTGCGGTAAAATAGCAGACCAACCATCGATATTGTACCAACGAATAATAATTACATATACAAGGTAGCCGAATGTAGAAACAATTAAAGTTAAAAGTCCTTTTTTCAATTGTCCTGGTGGCTGTGCATTTTCTTTATCATCTAATGAAGTGAAGACAACGCCGACTACAATTAAAAGGATTGCAATCGTTCCCAGAATGATCGTAGTAGTAGTAGTCCACTCACGGAAAGCGATAACACCAAAGATAGAAGTTGCAACAAGTTGCATACCAGTAGAAATCGTTACAGTTGTTGAAACACCTAGTTTTTCAACTGTTTTTAATTGGTTTACTTGTCCTAAAGCCCAGAATAAACCTGAAATAAATCCAACAATTAAGATTGTCATTGTTAAAGCAGGTTGAGTAAATACATACATAATTGTTGCGAAGAATAGAGCACCGATTGTCATACCTACCGTTTGGCTATATGCACCACCGCCCATTTTTACGCTTACTAATAAGATATTTCCCCATGCAATTGCAGGAAGAAGCGCTAATAAAATGTCCATTACAAGACTCCCTTCATTTTTCTATATTAATATAATTTAATTTCGTTCTAACGATCGGTAATTCCCCACTGAGAAAGTAGAAGATTACCGATTGTTAAAACAGGATGAAGAATTTATGATATAAATGCGTTTTCATTTCTTCATTTTTTCAAACACCTCCATATAATAACAGGAAAGTACCCGATTTAGAAAGTAAATTCAAATAGAATGTATATTTCTATAAATATTAAAATTCTGTTATTTTATTATAATAAAAAAAGACCTCAATTTTTGAGGTCTTTTTTATAAAGGGGGTTGGGGAAATAAAGTTACTTAGCTCTTTTTAACAAATGGGAAGAGGGGGGACAACCTAATTCCCATCGGCTTTACTTTATGACTTAATTATATGTAATACGGGAAGTGGTAACTATCGAATTAGCTTACAGTAGGATTACAGTTTTGTAAGGTTGGGATAAAGCGAAACTCTAATCAATGAAGGATTACTATACTCGAATAGCGAGATGAAGTATTTCATTCTACAAAACAATTTATTTTTCGGGAAATAAAAAGGCAGCCTTTGTCGAAAGCTACCTTAAGAAGTAGTAATTTTTTTGTTAATGAGTTGGATGCATAGTAAGAAAATGAGTGACATACCAACAGTTATGATAACGAGTGTCCAAGCAAGCTGCATATTACTTGCGTCAATTGCCATGTAAATGGCTGTAGGAATTGTTTGTGTCTTTCCTGGAATGTTACCAGCAAACATAAGTGTTGCTCCAAACTCACCAAGTGCGCGTACAAAGCTTAAAATCATTCCGCTAAGTAATGCAGGAAATGCAAGTGGTAGTGTGACGTGTAAAAAAACTTGATATTCACTCGCTCCAAGGTCGCGGGCACCATCTTCAATTTGCTTGTTTGCAATAGAAAAACCTGTCTTTGCTGATTGATACATCAGTGGGAATGAAACGACTGTTGAAGCGATGACAGCTGCCCATGATGTAAACATAATAGAGTGTTGAAATAATGATTCAATCCACTTTCCAACAGGGCTGTTATTCCCAAAAATAATAATAAGAAAGAACCCAATAACAGTTGGTGGAAGTACCATCGGTAACAGAAAAATAGTTTCTAATAACACTTTATAACGCCATGAGGAGCGAGCTAATACTCGTCCAATAACTGTGCCAAAAATCATAACAATAATGGTGGCGAGTGCAGCTACTCGTAAAGAAAGAAAAACAGGCGACCAAAGTGTATCAAATGTCATAGTAGTTACGATAGGATTGTAAATCCATATTTTTTAAAGATAGATTGTGCATCTTTTGACTGTAAATATTCATAAAATGAAGTCGCCTCTTTCTTATGCTTTGATTCTTTTATAACGCCTACAGGATAATGAATCGGTTCATGAGAATTAGCAGGTGCTGTACTTACAATTTTTACTTTGTCTGAAATAAGAGCATCTGTTTTGTATACAATGCCAGCGTCTACATTACCTGTTTCTACATATGTTAACACTTGGCGGACGTCTTTTGTTAATACGATTTTGTTTTGAAGGTCGTTCCATAGGCTTTCATGTGTAAGAGAAGCTTTTGCATATTTTCCAGCTGGGACAGATTCAGGTGTACCAATTGCTAGTTTCTTCACTTTTTCTTCCTTTAATTCTTGAAATGTTTTAATGGAGCTTTCTTTTGGAACGACTAAAACGAGTTCATTTCCAAGAAGATTTTTCCCCTCTTTTTCATTAATAAATCCTTTTTTGACGAGCGTTTGAAATTTATCTTCTGCTGCAGAGAAGAATAGGTCAGCAGGAGCACCTTGTTCAATTTGCTGCTGAAGTGCACCAGATCCGCCAAAATTAAAGGAAAGCTTTATGGTTGGTTCCTTTTGTTTATATTGTTTTTCGATTTCTTTGAAAGCGTCTTGTAAACTGGCAGCTGCAGATATTGTAAGTTCAACTGTCTTTTCTTCTTTTGCGTTTGTTTGGTCCTTCTTCGTTTCGTTCGTACATGCCACGCTAAAAACAAGAAGGAAAGAGAACATAAGTACCCCGATGTACCGTAATGTAAATTTGTTCATACATATAATCCCCTTTCTTTATATCCTATTTAATTATAACTAATTATATTTAATTATAAATAGATATAATTAAATATAATGTGAAATAAATCACTTTTTGAAAAAATAGGAGAAATTTTCTTTCTTTGTTACAATGAAAAGAGAAAGTGAGGAATCGTCTATGGATCATCATTCCTACACAACGGAAGAGGTAGCAAATCGACTAAAAGTCTCAAAGTTAACAGTGTATGATTTAATTAAAAAAGGTGAACTGCCTTCTTACAGGGTTGGTAGACAAATGCGCATTGATGCAGTTGATTTAGAACAGTATATTAAGCAAATGAAAACGGGGAAAGTGCAGATTACTTCTATGAAACTAGAGGTGAAGCATAGGGAATCTTCCTGTGTAATTAGTGGACAAGAGCTAACATTAGATATGCTAGCGAAGCATCTTGAAAGGCTTTTACCAGGTTCTAGTATGCTCCGGGCTTATCAGGGGAGTTTAATGAGTTTAATTAAAATGTCTCAAGGAGAAGGAAGTATCGTTAGTTTACATTTGTTTGATGGAGATACGAGGGAATATAACATTCCATATGTAAAACGAATTTTAGTTGGACAACCATGTATTGTAATGAACTTATTAGCGAGAAATGTTGGGTTTTATGTACAAAAAGGAAATCCAAAAGGAATACAAACGTGGGCTGACCTGAATCATTCATCGATTCAATTTGTGAATCGTGAAAAAGGATCAGGAATTCGTGTACTAGTAGATGAACAGGTGAGAATTCAAAATGTAGCGAAAGAAAATATTCGAGGCTATGATTCGGAAGAGTCTAATCATCTTGGTGTTGCCTCTCAGATTGCTAACGGAAAAGCTGATGTTGGCATAGGGGCAGAAAAGATAGCACAAATTGTGAATGTAGATTTTATTCCGCTTATGAAAGAACAATATGACTTGGTAATTTTAAAAAATAAAGAAAACGAACAACTTATTGAAGCAGTAAAAGAAATATTGCAATCGACAGAATTTCAAAATGAACTGCGAGCAATTGGTGGGTACGATATAAGTAAAACAGGTCAAATTATATATGAAACAAATTGAAAAAATCTGCTTGTCTTATAGACGAACAGATTTTTCTCTATATAAAGGGGTTAGGGGAAACAATTTTATAACACAAGACCTTGTGCAAGCGCATAAATAAAAGCTGTAAGAAGAGCTGAGCCACTTGCAAGTCCGATAAAGTCAAATTTGTTAAAAGTAATGTTGTTCATAGGTACCTCTCCTTATTTGTTTAAAGTTGTAGCAACTGCTTTTGCATCGATTAGGGCAGATAGCACCATGCCCATTGTATTTACGAATTTGTTTGTTTTCATTTTGTTCATCATGCATATCCGCTCCTTTTCGAATTGTTGTTACCCTTGTTTCTGTCTTAATTATATGGGATATGAGCAGGAGTAACTATCGAATTAGCTTACGGGAGGATTACAATTTTGTAAGAAAAAAGACATTCGTGTAAGAATGTCTTTTAAAGCATATTGATATGATGGTGCTCTTCAATTGTCTTTAAAAAGCTCCGCATTGAGTTTGTCAGATAGGTATCTTTACGGCGTATAAAGACCGTTGAAATACTCCCGTATTTTTCAGGAATCGGATGGCAGTGAACTTTTCCTGTAGTAGAAAGATGCCTAACAGCGGATTGTGGCACGAGTGTAATTCCAAGACCAAGTGCAACGCTATTTAAAATCGTTTCTAGTATGTTGAATTCCATAATTCTTTTTGGAAGCAAGCCTTCATCTTTGAGCCAGCGTTCTAGTTTGGAACGATATCCGCATCCTTGATTAAAGACAAGAAGTGGCGTTGTAATAAATTCCTCTATATGAAAAGCTTTATTTTTTGTGACAAGAACAAGCTTTTCAGTACAAACATCGTATTGTTCTAATAGTGGGTGTTTAATGGGTCCTGATATGAAAGCACCATCTAATTGATGATCAATTACTTTTCTCATAAGTTTCTCTGTTAAACCAGCTTGCAGCGATAAATCGACGTTTGGGTACTTTTTGTAGTAAGAAGATAGGATGGTAGGTAATGTGCTTACTGTTTCGACTGTGCCGATTTTTAAAATACCAGATGGTATACTACTATCTAAAAATACCTGCTTCAGTTCATCGACATCTTGCAAAATTTTATTGACGTAAGTGAGCATCTTTCTTCCTTCTGCAGTTAATGTCATTCCTCGTTTATGTCGATAAAAGAGCGGTGTTTTCAATTCATTTTCTAGTTGTTTAATACGAGCTGTCACGTTAGACTGCACATAATTTAATTCCTTTGCGGCATTGCTAACACTTCCATGATCGGCAACACTTTGGAAAATTTGTAAATCTCGTAGTTCCATTCCGCATTCCCCCTTGTTGTCAAATATCATTATAAGTGATAGATAGCATCATTTTGAATCATTTTACGTGATATATTTTTTCTTTTACAATTCTCATTGTGCAATGCATCGAGAATTACATAGAAGCGGGGGATTACGTGAGAAAAGGTCAAATGATAATAGGTGCACTGGCATGTTTAATTGCAAGCATGTCATGGGGAGCAATGTTTCCAGTTGCAGATCATGCGCTAGAATATATAGATCCATTTTATTTTTCGTTCATTCGTTATGGAGCAGTAGCAATTGTATTAATTGCATTATTGTTAATGAAAGAAGGCAAGAAGGCATTTCGTTTAGAAGGAAAAGGAAAGTTACTCGTTTTCTTTGGAACAATGGCGTTTACTGTATATAATGTACTTGTTTTTTTAGGACAAATGTTGATGGAGAAGCCTGGCGTTATGGTAGCGTCTATTATGGAGGCGCTTATGCCGATGATTTCAATTGGTATTCTATGGGGATATAAGCAGATAAAGCCGAAGAAGTACATGATGACAAGTATGGTTATTGCTTTTATTGGAGCTGTTTTTGTGATTACAAAAGGTGATATGAGTTTCTTCCTTACATTGAAAGATAATCTATTTTCGTTAGTATTTATTTTTATTGGTGTTGTGGGTTGGGTAATCTACACGATGGGTGGCCAATCATTTAGTGGCTGGTCGACACTTCGCTATTCTACATTGACATGTGTATTTGGTACCAGTGTAACAGGTGTTATAACGATAATCATTACACTGTTAGGGTATGTGCCAGTACCGAGCACGGAAACGATTTCTATCGTCAAGTACGATTTATTATTTATGATGACATTACCAGGTATTGTAGCGCTACTTGCTTGGAACTACGGTGTGAAAATTTTATCATCTATTAATGGGATTTTATTTATTAACTTTGTGCCCATTACTACATTGGTCATTATGATGATGCAAGGGTATAAAATAACAACTTTTGATATAGTAGGAACATTGCTTGTTATTACAGCTCTTATTCGAAATAACGTATGTCAGCGTAAAGAAGAAAGCAAGAATAAGAACATTTTACAAGAGGAGCCGTTGCGCCGGGCTGTCTAATAGGCAACGCATTTGGAGGATTTTTTATATGTTAGAGAGTCTATTGTTTTTCTTTGCGATTGGAATTGCCTGTGAGCTGGCAGCGATTAATCGAAATGGTCGTAAGAAGATAAAACAACAAGCAGAAATGATACAGCTTTTAAAAGAATTATATGAAAGAAAAGCATCATAAGAAAGACGACTGGGCATAGTCGGTCGTCTTCTTTATTACTATCTATATAAAGGGGAAAGGGGACACAAATTTAAATGAGCGTAGCAGCATAAATGAAAGCTGTAAGAAGAGTTGCGCCGCTAGCAAGTCCAATAAAATCTAATTTGTTAAAAGTAATATTGTTCATTATTATCTCTCCTTACTTGTTTAATGAAGTAGCAACTGCCTTAGCATCGACAAGAGCGGATAACACCATGCTCATTGTATTTACAAATTTGTTCTTTTTCATTTGGTTCATCATGTATATCCGCTCCTTTTCGAATGGTTGTTTGTTACTTTCTGACTTAATTTTACGAGATATAGAGGAAAGTCACTATCGAATTAGCTTACAGAAAGATTACACTTTTGTAAGAATTAAATTTTGAAAATTAATACTTAATTTTATTACCAACTACTAAAGGTTAGTGTTATAATTGTTTTAAAGATAGGATTAAACTTTGGATTTTTAGAAAGGGACGAAACGAATGTATAAACTAATTACATTTTTGTTGAAATATATATTTAAAACGCTTGGGAAAGTAGAGGTTCAAGGAAGAGAAAAATTACCTGAAGGTGGACCATATGTTGTTGCGTGCACACACACAAGCTTTATGGATGTATTAATGTTGGCGGCGGGGATGTATCCAACAGAAATTCATTATATGGCGAAAAAAGAATTGTTTGAAGGTAAGTTTACAAATTGGTTTTTTAAGAATGTGAATGCTTTTCCAGTAGACCGTGCGAATCCAGGGCCAAGTACGCTAAAAATTCCATCCCGTTTATTAAAACAAGGTAAAGTAGTAGGGATTTTTCCAAGTGGAACGAGATCGACAGAAGATGTTTCTTTAAAAGCAGGAGCTGTTACAATTGCAATGCGCTCTAATGTTCCTTTAGTACCGGCAGCTTATGTCGGGCCATCAAGTGTAAAAGAATTAATAAAAGGAAAAAGAGCACAGTTGATTTTCGGTGATCCGATTCAAGTAGGAGTAGGAGAAACATTAGATAGAAAAACAGCGATGAAAATGATGACGGATCAATTGAACGAAACATTTGAAGAACTAACAGAAACATTAAAAAAAAATAGCAATTAGGAAAAGACGACCGGGCATAGACGGTCGTCTTTTCATTACTATCTATATAAAGGGGAAAGGGGACACAAAATTATAGGAGCGTAGCAGCATAAATGAAAGCTGTAAGAAGAGCAGAGCCGCTAGCTAGTCCAATAAAGTCAAATTTGTTAAAAGTAATGTTGTTCATCATAATCTCTCCTTACTTGTTTAATGTAGTAGCAACTGATTTCGCATCGATAAGAGCAGACAACACCATGCTCATTGTATTTACGAATTTGTTTGATTTCATTTTGTTCATCATGTGTATCCGCTCCTTTTCGAATGATTGCTTGTTACTTTCTGACTTAATTGTACGAAATGTAGAGAGAAGTCACTATCGAATTAGCTTACAGAAGGATTACACTTTTGTAAGAAAACGATACGGAGCTGTAATGTTAGGTATATTGGACACAGACTCATGGAATTCATTAAGTTAAAGGGAGAGGTGAACATATGGCCAATATTAAAGATATTGCAAAGCTAGCTGGTGTTTCCGTTACGACTGTTTCACGAGTGTTGAATGACCATCCATACGTAAGTGAGAAAAAACGGCAAGCAGTTCTAGAAGTAGTGGAGAAATTGAATTACTCACAAAATGCAAATGCGGTTCATTTATCAAAAGGAAAAACGAATATTGTTGGTGTGATTTTGCCCTATATTGACCATCCGCATTTCGATAGGATTGTTGGAGGAGTTATGGAAGGGGCATTAGCTCATAATTACCGAGTTCTTCTTTGTCAAACAAATTATAACAAGCGAGAAGAAAGAGAAAGTTTACATATGTTGAAAACAAAACAACTAGACGGTATTATAATTTGTTCACGTGCGAATGATTGGGATGTAATTAAGCACTATGCTTCTTATGGAACGATTATTGCTTGTGAAGAGACTGATGTTTTTGGCATATCCAGCGTATATATAAATCATTTTGGGGCTTTTCAATTAGGGATGAATTATTTGATCAAGAAAGGCTACAAAAAAATTGGATATTGCACAGGGAGGAAGCAAGGAGCTAGTAGTAAAAAGCGATTTGAGGCCTATAAGCAAGCCTTACAACTGATAGATGAAGAAATTATCGAAAAGCGAATCTTTACGGAATGCTTTACATTAGAAGATGGTGTGAGGGTCGCACATAAGTTAAAAGAGATGGAGAATTCTCCTGAAGCGTTGTTAGTAGCTGGAGATGAAGTTGCTATTGGAATTATGACAGAAGCTAAAAGGTTAGGCATAAATGTTCCGCAGGATTTGGCGATTATTGGTTTTGATAATCAACCCATTTCCCAAGTGTTACAAATCACCACAATTGATCAACATGTGAAAGAGATTGGTAAAAGTGCCTTTGAACTATTTTATAAACAAATAAGCAATGATGATCGGAAACAAGAAAAAGTGGAAATTCCCTATAAGTTGGTAGAACGCTCTACGGTGTAGTTGAAATCCGTTATGTGTAATGACACATAACGGATTATTTTTTTGAAAAATGTTTTGACTGGAAACGCGTTTCATACTTTATAACTGATTTACACCGGTTATGTAGTAATCCATGGATTCTTTTCAAGTGTTACGACAATGAATTGAATTTGGGGGAATATTCATGAAAAAACTATTATTGAATGTAAAAGAGTATTTAGAATCTGATGAACAAATTTTATCTTTTGTGGTAGGAATATTTGAGAAAGATAACTTCACCTTTTCATATCAACAAGGTATATTTGTTGCTACTAATAAGCGAATTCTTTTTTATGGGAAATGCCTGTATTCTCCTATAACATATGAAGAATATTCATATTGTTGCATAGATGACATAGAAATGTTTCCGCGGTTAGTGTTTATCTATAATAGTGAAGTTTTGATGGCTAAGTATATTCAGGCGGGGAACGTGAAGAAGTTTGTTAATGCTGTTAGAGCGAACTTGAATAACTAAACAGACGTTTATGTAAACATAATTATATAGATGTTATAAGAAAAAAGAGTGTGGTAAAAACTATTTCTATGCCTCTGTAAGATAGTGGTACAATGTCAAATGGAGGAGGTTACAACTTATGTTTAATCAACGAATGAAAGAAATTGCATTAATTACAATTGGTTCATTATTATTTGCGATTGGCATTAACTATTTTGCGATTCCAAACCGTTTATCGGAAGGGGGAATCATCGGTTTAACGGTCGTCACCTATTATTTATTTGGGTGGTCACCAGGAATTATGAACTTTGTATTCAATGCGGTTCTATTAGCTATAGGTTATAAATTTTTTGATAAAAAAACGATGGTTTACACAATTCTCGGTATTATAGAAACTTCCTTGTTTTTATATGCAACAGAACACATTGGACACCAGGTAAATAGCGATACGTTATTAGCAGCTTTATTTGCTGGGGTGTTTGTTGGTATAGGATTAGGCTGTATGTTCCGCGCAGGAGGTACGTCTGGAGGATCAGCAATTTTAGCGCAATTAGCAAATCAATATTTAGGGTGGAGCGTTGGAAAAGGTGTTCTTATTATTGATATTGTTGTAATTGTAGGATCGGTATTTATCATTGGACAAGAAAAAGCAATGTATACGCTCGTTGCAGTATTTGTTGGAGCAAAAGTAATCGACTTCATTGTAGAAGGAATTAATACGAAAACAGCAGTTACAATTATATCAAGTCAACCAGATTTAATTCGTGAAACGATTACGAAACATATGACACGCGGTGTGACTGTCTTAGAAGGACGCGGTGGCTATACTGGGAAAAATAAAGAAGTACTATATGTCGTAATTAATAAACAAGAGCTTGTAAAATTAAAACAAGTAATCAGTAACGTGGATGAAGATGCGTTTGTTGTTATTCATGACGTACGAGATGTACTTGGCGGTGGTTTTAAAGCAAGCTAAAAAGATGAACGAGGGATTCGTTCATCTTTTTTATTTTATAATTTGAGGAAGAATCTTCATTAGTTTTTCTTTTATTCGTTTTGCAAAGGGTGGGCTTTTACCCGAAGTGGATATGCTTATAACATATTCATCACTGCGAATAACTGCGGGAGTATGAAAGGATGATTTTTTTCCATCACTTACAACATTCACCCATTGGAAATCGTGTGCAGCTTGTTTGACCATCATATTTACATCATGATGATTTGTTGCCGCATAGATGAGGTGTGCACCTTTAATATCTTCTTCTGAAAATGTTTTTTGTTTCCAAGTAATATAGGAAAGAGACTTCATTTCTTCACAAATATTTGGACTCACTACAGTAACAGAAGCTCCTGTACGCTTTAATCCAGCCGCCTTTCGGTATGCAATTTTCCCACCACCTATAATTACAACCGTTTTGCCCTCAAGATTACACATAATAGGATAGAAGTTATGCATGTACATGTTCCTCCATTCGCTCTAATAAAGCGGACTTCATATAGGAATCAAATTGAAGACAGTTACAAGTTGTAGCGTTCGCGTATTTTTTTGCATACCGATTTATTTTTTGAAGTAATAACCCGGTGAAGAGCAGATAAGGTATGACATATACATGCTTTGCATGTGCTGACTTTTCATTGAGTTCATCAGGAAAAGAAGGTGTTCCCTTTGTTAAGAAGGAGCAGGAAACTGGCAAGGAAATCCTTTGCTCGACAGCTGCTCCAATTTGTTTTAATTCATGTATAGGTTGAGAATCACTGCTACCACGACCGACAAGTAAGATTTCACTATTTTCTATTGGCATAGCTTCACGTATTCGTTTTACGACAAGTTCAATCATAAGCGGATGCGTACTAAAAGGTGGTACAACTGAAAATGTAATGTGTGGATAGAGCTTTTTTATTTTTTCAATTTCAAAAGGGACATCACGTTTATAATGGGCTGCTGCAAATAATAAAACAGGGACAATTAAAACCTCGGTCGCACCGTCTTGGATGGCTTCCGCAATTGCGTTTTGTGCAGTCGGTGTGGTTAGTTCAAGAAATCCAATTTTTTGGATGCTTTCGCTTCGTTCTTTTATAACGGACCGAACAAAGTGAATGAACTGCTCGTTGCCTGCTTGTAATCGGCTACCATGTCCAATATAAACAATGCCTTTCATCTTGCCACCACTTCTTTCTCATCGATGATAGCTTGTAGCTGTCGATCGATAGTATGGAATCCGACCTTATTTGCATATTGCAGAGTGAGTTCATCGGCATATGAGAATGGCAAATGAAGAATATTTATGAAACCAAGGCGTTTTACCTCAGATATAAACGTATCAATGGCAGTACGACCTTCAAATACGATACTATCCCATGCGAATTCCGTTAGCGTACGTGTATGAATTTCATCAAAACGATGATCAATTTGATATTCATGCGTCATAATATGAGAACCCGCACCTATTTTTTCTTGAATGATGGTAATGCGATTGATATTTCGCCCTAAGTAAACCGTTGTTTCGTTAGAAAATCTTGCTGATTCACTTAATAATCCATAGTCCATCAATGCTTTTTGGATAGTGCTATTCATATGTTGTAGTGTTGCTTGTAAGAAGCGAATATCTTTTTGATGCTGCGCACAGGATTGTAATAAGATTGCTACACTTTCGGGTGAACAGAAAACAAGGCGCTCGGCTTTAAATATTTCACAAAGTTGATCGGATGTTAATAGATGTTCTTGCTTTTTGAAAGTGGGTATTTGATATATTTCTGCCCCAGCTGCTTGTAACTCCTGTAATAGTATACTTGTTTTGTTTGTTGCAGAAGCAAATAAAACTTTTTTCCCGTGTAGTAATTTTCTTCCTTGCCAGGCAATTTGTTTACGTAAAGATACAACTTCGCCAACAATTGTCATCGAAGGATTTGAAATATGTTCTTTCTTTACGGAATCGACGATTGTAGAGAGTGTACCTGTAACAACTCTTTGTTTTCCGGTTGTACCCCATTCAATGACTGCTACGGGAGTATCTTTTTTTCTTCCTGTTTGCAGTAAGTTTTCACAAATTACAGGTAGGTTTTTAACACCCATGTAAAAGGCAATTGTATCACTGTTTAAGAGGGCACTGTAATTGACTTGGTCGCTAATTGCGCCTTTTGTATGACCAGTTAACAACGTTACACTATTACTATAGTTGCGATGGGTAAGAGGGATGCCGGCATACGCACTAGCTGCAATACTAGATGTAATACCTGGAACAATTTCATATGGAATATTTTCAGCTGCTAAAGCTGCTGCTTCTTCGCCAACGCGGCCAAAAATAGAAGGATCTCCGCCTTTTAACCGAACGACTGTCTTACCTTCTTTGGCAGATTGAATTAAATGCGTGTTAATCATTTCTTGTCGCATAATATGATTTTTTGGCATTTTCCCGCAGTAAACGAGTTCGCATGTTGGTTTTGTATAGCGAAGTAAACTTTGATTCAATAAGCGGTCATATAAAACAACATCTGCTTTTTTTAGGCAATCTATTGCTTTTTTTGTAATAAGTCCTTCATCACCAGGCCCTGCACCAACTAAATATACGTATCCGTTCATCTCTACACCTCATCTATTTTTACTTGAGAGGAAATCCAAAAGAGGGATTTCCTGTACAAGTTACATGTATATATAAATATCCCCGTCAATAACTTCTACTTCATATGTTTGAATACAACCATCATCAGGTTTTTGAACTTCACCCGTTATTAAGGAAATTTTCCAGTCATGTAACGGACAGAAAACAAATTCTCCAGAAACAATTCCTTCTGCTAAAGGCCCATTTTTATGAGGACACCGATTTTCTACAGCGCGAATGTCACCATTTGAAAGGCGGAATAAGGCGATGGACAAGTCCTTTATTCGCACTTCCTTACCGATTTGCACGGGAAGATCTTCGGCACGCATTATTTTTATTTTCTCTTTCGTTTGTAACATGTAGATCGCTCCTTACTTTACAGTTTCTACTTCATACATGGCTTTTAGTGACTGAGTTTCTAGTGCTTGTCCCCAAGCTTCTTCATATGTGTTACGAGCTTTTTGGAAACGTTCATTTAGCATAGCGACCATTTGCTTATCTTGCAGTATTTCTTTTATGTGATCTAAGCCTATTCGTTCTACCCAAGGAGCAGTTCGTTCGCCATAAATACCAGTTTCACGATAATGTTGTACATAAGCTGTAGCAATACGAAGTACATCTTCTTCCGTAGGGACAATCATGACAAAATCAGCTTCACGTACTTCTGTACCACCGTTACCACCAATATAAAGTTGGAATCCATTTTCAACACAAACGACGCCGAAGTCTTTTGTTAATGCTTCCGCGCAGTTACGTGGACAACCGGTTACACCCATTTTCATTTTATGAGGTGTATCTACCATTTCTAGTGATTGTTCAAGTAACATACCAAGCCCTAATGAATCTTTTGTACCAAAGCGGCAGAAGCGAGAGCCGACGCATGATTTTACATTGCGAAGGGATTTCGAATAAGCATAACCTGAAGTCATATCAAGGTCAGCCCAAACTTTTGGTAAATCTTCTTTCTTAACACCATATAAGCCGATTCGACTTGCACCTGTTATTTTTACGAGCGGTACATCGTATTTTTTCGCAACTTCGGCAATTTTCATTAAATCATCTGCAGTAGTAACGCCACCGTACATACGAGGAATAACAGAAAATGTACCATCATGCTGAATATTACCGTTCATTCTTTCATTCACGAAGCGGGATGATTTATCATCTGCATATGCTTCTGGGCGTGCCATACGTAAATAGTAGTTTAATGCAGGACGGCATTTTGAACAGCCATCTTCATGTGCGAAATCAAGGACATTTCGTACTTCTTTTGGTGATTTTAAACCTTTCTCATGAATTGCTGTGACAACTTCGTCGCGCGATAAAGTTGTACATGCGCACATACCAACAGATTGCGCAGATGCATCGAAGCTATCCCCGAGTGTATGAGATAAAATTTGTTCAACAAGTGGACGACATTTACCGCATGATCCAGCAGCTTTTGTGCATCCTTTTACTTCTTCGAAAGTTGTTAAATCTTGCTCTAAAATGGCATGAACAATAGCGCCTTTTGTCACACCGTTACACCCACAAACAGTGTCATCAGCACTCATGCTTGCAACATCAAGTCCGCTTTCTTCACCCGCTTTGTGAAGTAGAGAGGCTGGTGTGTATTCTTGTATATCTTCTTCTTTTTTCAACATGCTAAAGAGACGTGTACCATCAGCAGTGTCACCATATAAAACAATACCAACGACTTTATTATCACGAATGAATACTTTTTTATAGGAACGTGTACACTCATTAAAAATTGAAATCGCTTTTGTTTTACCATCTTCATAAATTTGTCCGGCAGAGAATAAATCGCATCCTGCAACTTTAAGCTGTGTACCAACAATACTACCTGTATACCCATCTGTTTGTGAGTTCGTTATATGTTTTGCCAGTATGGCACCTTGTTCGTATAAAGGAGCGACAAGACCATAGGCAATACCGTCATGCTCGGCACATTCGCCAACTGCATAGATGGATTCATCATCTGTTTGCATATAGTCATTTGTAACGATACCGCGATTTACAAGTAAACTAGCATCTTTAGCTAACTGTGTATTTGGACGTATCCCAACAGCCATTACAATTAAATCGCATTCTGCAACACTGCCATCTTCAAATTGAATTCCTTCAACGTGATCCGTACCAATAATTTTTACAGTTTTCTTTTCCATAAGAAATTTCATACCCTGTGCTTCTAAATCTTGGCGCAGTAGTGAAGCAGCTTTTGCATCAAGTTGTTGTTCCATTAAGTGTGGCATTAAATGAACAACATGTACGTCCATGCCGAGATTAATAAGTCCTCGTGCAGCTTCTAAACCAAGTAATCCACCGCCTATTACAACGGCTTTTTTATATCGTTTAGCAGCATCTATCATAAATTGTGTATCTTCAATTGTACGAAAGCCAGTTACACCTGGAAGTTCTGAACCTGCAACAGGTAAGATAAAAGCACTAGAACCTGTTGCAATAATAAGTTTGTCGTACATAACAATACGGTTCTTTTCTGTAACAATGACTTGTTCCTCACGATCAATATTCATTACTTTTTCATTTGTATACAGGGTAATGTTATTTTCTTCGTACCAATTGTATTCGTTCATAATAATATCTTGGATGTTTGTTTTTCCTTGTAAGACGTGAGATAACATAATGCGGTTGTAGTTTGGATGAGGTTCATCACCAAAAATAGTAATATTATAAAGCTCTGGATCTTGCTTTAAAATTTCTTCGATACAGCGTATACCAGCCATACCATTCCCGATCATGACTAAACGTTTTTTCATATTCATTTCCCCTCTTAAATGTGAAATGTTTAACAAACTTTTATATTTTTATTATAGAACCTTTAGAAAATAGAGAGTGTGATGTTTATCACAGTTTTGGAGGGTTCACAAATTGTTAAAAATAATATAAAATTCCACTTGGATTCTTACAAAAATGTAAGGGAAATGTAATAGGAATCAATAGTAGAATGAAATGATTCTCTTTAAAATAAGTTTATAGAAAACTACACATAATTGTGTGGAGGAGGAAGCTACCTTGAGGCGGGGAAAAATAAAAAAGAGAGTAATAGCTACTGTAATTACGGCGATAGTAGCAATTATACTACTACTACCAACAAAGCTTGGACCAGTAATTGATAAATATAATCCATTTTATAAAACGAAAGAATATTATACGATTGTAAATGGTATTGGTCAGCACATTGGAAATGATTGGTATGAATATGAATTTGTTGCTTACGATGAAAAAGGAAGAAAACAAACGATAAAGAAAACTGTAAAACATATGTTAAAGAGAGATGAACCTTTGAAGATTTTCGCAAAAGGACGTTATGGTGAATCATTTGTAGAGATAGATGCTCAAAGTATTCCTGTGCAGGCGAGAAGTAAGCTTTTGTCGATGAGGTAAAGTTATTGTAAAGCACTGTTACATTGAGTATGTTACAGTGTTTTTTATTATATATAAATTTAAAAAACAGAAATTTACGATTATAGTTAATTTGTTAAAAGTGATATTGTTCATGACAATACTGTAAGGTACGTGTAAGGTAATTCGATAGTTCGCATTTACGAATTCTATTACAATACAATTAGAAAGTTTGAACATAAAAAACTTTCTGTCTGAAATGATGATGAACGTTTGAAAACCAACTAATGATTGAATAGGTCTTTTCTCTTTATGAGAGGAGGCCATTTTTTTAAACCTTACAACATTGTAAGATTTACGTAAGTTAATTCGATGGCTTGTTTGTCATATTTTTTGCATAATAAAAAAGATAAGAAATTAGGGAGATACTGAGAAGGGGGAAGAATGGGATGCGAAAAGAAGAAGTAGTTAAGTTTCCGATAAAAGATTTCTGTAGCTACTTTACTGTTGCTGCCATATGTATTGGACTTTTTGATATAATTACAAATTTAATTATTAAATAATATAGATAAATACAAATTGAAAACCTGACATAAAACCATTCTTTATAGGTGGAAGAGAGCGTCCGGCGGTGGATAGAAGCGGTCAGTGCCTTTTTTGCCCCCATGCCACGTGAGAGCAAAAGGAGAAAGCGAGTGAAAAGCTTCTTTTGTTTTCATGGACGCGACTTAGGTGCTTGAAAATGAAAATGGATATATATATGTTAAAAACAAGAAGAAGAGCCCTTCTTGTTTTTTTATTGTCCTTAATTTGGAACGGTGTATTAAAATATATAAATAAGGATTGGGGAAACGACATAAAACCATTCTCTTTAAATGGTAGAGAGGATCCGCCGGTGGATAGAAGCGGTCAGTGCCTTTTTTAGCCCCATGCCATGTGAAAACAGAAGGAGGAAATGAGTAGAAGTCTCTTTTTATCTTTCATAGCCGTAATTTATATGTTGGAAAATCAAATTGGATTTATATAGATAAGAGAGGTGATAGAAATGAAGTGGATTGATAGTCATATCCATTTGGATCAATATAAGCATAAAGAGCAAATGAAACTAATTGATGATGTGAAAAGGAGTACTGAGATTGCTGGATTGATTGCGGTGTCCATGAACTATCGTTCTTGTCAACAAACACTGTCTTTAGCGGGGCAACATCCATTCGTATACCCGGCACTAGGATTTCATCCAGAGCAGGAAATTAACAAAAAAGAATGCGGAAAAATTTATAAGTTAATTGAAGAAAATGTAGAACGGCTTGTTGCGATAGGTGAGGTGGGCTTACCGTATTATTTACGTCAAGAAAAGAAAGATATTGTAATAGGGCCTTATATAGAAATATTGGAGAAATTTATGGCTTTAGCGAAAAGGTATGGCTTACCAATTGTGCTACATGCAGTTTATGAAGATGCTGACATTGTATGTGATTTACTTAAGCAGTATAAGATTTCACGTGCACATTTTCATTGGTTTAAGGGACGTAAAGAAACGATGGAACGAATGATTCAAAACGGATACTACATTTCAATTACACCGGATGTTTTACAGAAGGAGAAAATTAGAAAAATCGTATCGTTCTATCCACTAGAATATATGATGGTAGAAACTGATGGACCTTGGGAATTTCAAGAAAATATGATGACGCATCCAAACATGATTCAAGATGTATTGAAAGAAATAAGTTTGATCAAAAATATTTCTATAGATAAGACCACAGAACAAATTTATGAAAATACGGCCTGCTTCTATGGGAAAAGGTAGGGGGCAGGATGAGGATAAATCTCTATCTTTTCTTTCTATGGTATATGGATATCGCTTCTATTATTTTCTATAATTTGTATTATATAGAAAACTTAATAAAAGGAAATGGGGAAAAAGAGTGGGGAGAGCATATAAAAAATGGCTGTTGCTATTATGACGGCAGCCATGTCAATTTCTGTATTGGGATGTGAAACAGAGAAGAAAACTTCGACTACAAGTATGGGGCAAGAAACAAAAGAAGAACAAATTGATTCAGTAGTAAAAGAACAAATGAAAGAAAATGAGAAAAGGGGAAATGCAGTTGGCAATATCTCTAATAAGGGAAAAATGGCAGATAGTGATGGCTGGGTCTATTATGCGGTAAATGGTGATAAAAACACGGGGGGCATTTATCGTACGAAAGATAAGTTTCAAACATCGGAGCTTGTCGTAAAGGGAATAAATGCTTCTTATATAAATATAAAAGATAAGACTTTATATTTTATCCATTGGGATCAGGACAAAAATACAAATACAAATGTAATGCCTTCTTTAATGAAATATGATATTTCTACAAAAAAACTAGATACGCTGAAAACAAATACAAATTATGTTTACGTAAAGGATCAATCGTTGTTCTATCAGAAAAAGTATTCTGAACATGGTGGATTTGATATTGTAGGAATTGTGAAAATGGATTTGAAAACAGGACAAGAAGAGGAGTCACCGATTAAAACATCTGGTTGGGCTGAAACAATCGATGATAATATTGTGTATTGGAATAAATTTCGTGGCACACAAGTAAGTAAAGGTGACCAAACTTGGTCAAAGGAAAGTTTTGCAGAAATATCTAGTAGTACATACCATAAAGAAAAACTATATGCAATTGTAGATTTTTCGCTAAGTTTAGATAATCAAAAACGAGATAATGGTATATATGAGTTGGATATTCAACAAAATAAAGAGACATTAGAAATAAAAGATGCTTTAAAGATGAATATAAAAGGAGATTTCTTCTATTACTTAAAAAAAGACGGTGTCTATAAGCGAAATATTACTGGTGGCAATGAAAAGAAAATTTATGATGGCGTTGTTGAACCATCTAAATCTTATTTATACTTTATAGCCGGTGATATGTATTTGTATACAGATAATGGTCTAATTCTAAATCTTGATACAAAAAGATCAAATGAGAAGCAAGAGAAAAAACCATCTGATGATGTAATACTACAAAAGGTAGTTAACGCTCAACAAGAAATTATTAAAATTTCAGTTTCAGCATCACCAGAGAATACGAAACCAATAGACCGTTTTTCATATGGAGAATTAACACCTCCTGCATATAATACGAAGACAGCATTAGAGACATCATTAGCTACTTATTTCTCAACAGATTTTATTACGAAGTATATGAAAAGTGAATATGTGAAAGAAATAGGCGGAAAAATGCATTATGTTGTTGGAGATTTAGGATCTGGAGCAGGTACTAAATATACAAAAATTATTTCTGCTAAGCTAAAAGAAGGAAAAATCTTGGCAACGGCAGAAACGTATAATGATTATGAAGATGCGAAAAAAGAAGTAGAAATAGAGTTTATCTATGAAAATAAGCAATGGGTAGTAGATAAAATGCCTCGTTTTGATTTGGAATAAAAAATACCAAGCACAAATTTGTGCTTGGTATTTTTTATCCCGCTATTTTAGGGCAGTAATACTCCCACCTCAAGTTCTGTCAGAAGCAAAGAAGTTAGGCGGGAGATAAATTGCTCGTAAAAGCTCTCCCGCTGATTCAAGTCTCATTTTATGATTCAAGTCGCTTTGCCCGTCGTACTAATAAAAGAAATACAATCATGATGATGCCAAGTATGAGGAAAAAACCATACTTTTTCAGAGGTTCAATCGTGTCACTTAAGGAAAAAGGTTTATCAATATGGATACCATCATTATTAGAGGTAATATGAATATCTTTCATTTTCACTTCATTCGATTCTCTTTGTAAATCAATCCATTCTATATTTGGAATGTCCTCTAATTCACTTAATAGTTCCTTGAAAGGTTTAACTCCTAAGTATGGATGATAAAAAGCACCAATGATACCATCTGATAGTTTTGTGACCGATAGGGCATGTTCTTTCATCTTAGAAGCTGCATGAGGCTGATTAGGTTCTATGAATCCGACAGTTTCAGGGAGTAGATTCATTCCGTGTAAAAAGGATGGCTTACTTGGAAAGGCTGGTGCGTGCATGGCCTTCCATGTTGCATCACCTAACTGTAATTGCCCTACATAAGTTGAAAAGTAACTTGATAATATCTCATATCCTTTTTGTGAAATTGCATAGTGTGGTGCTTCAAAAGCAAGTGGATATAATTTAGCTAATACGAGTTCCTCAATTCCTTTTTCAATATGCTCTTTTATATACGATTCCTCGAATTTTTTACCATTTTCTATATATTGCGTATAAGCAGTATCTGACTTAAAATCCTGTCTCTCTTTTGGTTGTTCATGTTTAGGATAACGGATAGGTTGATCGGTTTTTACATCCCAAAATTCAAATCCTTCTCCTGTTTCACTATCATAAAATTGATGGGTATAGCCATGCATAACAACAGAACCGCCGTTACTCTGCATAAAACGTAATACATCTATTACCTCAGGCTTATCTTGCAAGTGTATTGTCTTTCCGGTACTTGGATCCGTATATACTGGGATGACAGCAATCATATACGGTATATTTTTTTCTTTTAATAATTCAGCGATTTCTTGTAATTGCTTTGTATCAGTTGCTGGGTGTATATCCTCTAAGCGTAAATAAGCACGATGTTTACTAGTTCCTGGCTGTTGGCCAAAGTAAGAAAAGAGCATTTCGCCAACATAATGAGATGTCCAATCAAAAAGCTGGGATGTTGCTACGTAGTATGATTGATTTTGTTTGACGATAAAGGGATATGTACCGTTTGAACCAATTGCATATGCAATTGGAGGTTCTCCCGTTGTATCAAACTGCTGAATTAAACGCTCTTCATGCAAGTTGTTTTTGATATGACGTGTAGGGTATTGCAAGCTCCGGATCTGTACTTCCTCTTCCTTAAGTGTAATAAAGGAAAAACGATTTGGTAATTGTTCTATATTTTTCCCGAGAAATAATAAAGGGCCTGAAAAACTTTCTAAAAATTGTTTTGTTTCATCAGACAAGGGTTCTTTTTTCTCTCCTATGTAAATGATATGTGTATAAGAGGATTGTGCGATGTGTTCCATTGGTTGATCTACATTTTTCAGTGTCACATTATCTGTAAAGTGTCCAAGTAGCATATTTAAAATTTGAATGTTATTTGTAACTTGTCCGTCTTCTGTGCTATATAAAACTAGTACTTTTGGCTCTTTTGTTATTTGAGCAGAAGTATGGATAGGAACGAGTAGTAAAATGGTGAGAAAGAGTAATAACTTCCTTTTCATGTAGTCAGTCTCCTATTCTTTATGTAGAATTCAATTTACAATTATATATAAAGGAAAAGATGGAATCCATTCGAAATAGATATTGGTAAAAAATACATGTAATTAAACTGGAGAAATGATCTTACATTTTCCCTCCAGTTTTACCGTTTATTTTTCACAAAATCAGCCTTAAGCATGATGTTAAGATAAATGCTTGTTTGATATGATTAGAGGGTAATAAGTTGATAGATTGCAGGTAAAATTGTAAGGAAGGGCTGAAAGGGGACAAATTTCAGCAGAGAAAGAGGTAGAGGTAGTGAAAAAATTCTTTGTAGGATTTTTAGTTGTTCTTGGGATGTATTTGTATTTCCAAGGAGAGTCTGAAGGAATGGAAAGATCGAAGAATCAAGTAAGTTATGTTGATTCAGAGGAAGCTAAACAAATGAAACAAATTATTATTGAAGAAGCAAAAAAAGTAAATCTTCCAGAATGGATACCTCTTACAATTGCCGAGCATGAAAGTCGTTTGAATCCACGAAGTATTGGGGACAATGGTACTTCTTTTGGATTGTTTCAGTTACATCGAGGTGGGGGGCTTGCTCCCGATCACTTAACGGACGAGCAGTTGAAAGATCCGCGGACAAATGCTCAAATTGCTATGCCTTACTTAATGAAGGGATATAAAAGAGGTGTAGAAAAAGGGCTGACAGACTTTGCATTACTGAAATATATAGCCAATACATCCGGATGGCCAGGTAATTTAGGACCTGAGTGGACTGATAAAAATATGAAGTATAACGTTGGGCTAGAGGACGTGTACTATCGAAATAAAGGAATAGTGAAAGAGTAGGGGCCTAGGCACCTACTCTATTTTTCTATTAGAAAGAGCTCTTTTGTATAAAATATTGTGCGAGTTGTTGCTTCACATCTTCTAACTTTGTAGAAACTTGAGGGATTTTATATCCGACATATAAAGGTGAAACAACAAAACGTGGAACGACTTTACAAATGATTTTTTCATTCAGGTGATAGAAGAATAAGTTATAGCTACTGCATCCTTTATGAAAGTCCGTGAGTATGTAACGCACAGTTTGCTGAATATAATGTGCCATTATATCAATGAATTTTATGTTTTCAATAACGATGTTAAACTCGGTAAAACCAATAATTGGTCGTGTAGAAATATTAAGTTCGATTTGTTCATTCTTTTTTACAATGACGCCTTGAAAATTTTCAGGTGCTACGTTTTCTAAGTAGTCTACATATTTCATTCCGATAATTTGCATATGCGCATGATGCAAACTTCCACCTGAAAAGGGACCGTGATTTTTATATAAAATAACGGAAGTAAATTCATCGCTACTTTCTAAAGCAATCCAATGTTTAATTGAGAAGCGAATTAACTTTCGCATATGTTCTTCTGTATAGGTTGCGATATGATCATCGCAATTATCTGTTTCAATAAGAACGGTTTGAAATGTATCTTTCAGTGTAGGAAATTTATTTTTCAGCCAAATAATAGAACCGTCTGTTTCTAAAATATCAGTGAGGTTTTCCGTATCACAAAAAGGACAAGCTGTATTTTTATTACGGATGCTCTCGGGTTTTTGTTTGCTAATATCATTTAAAAAATAAAGTTGTTGTTTATCCATTCGTATATGCCCCTTTGAAAATATATGTAAAATTCCCGTTTACTCTATTCGTGAAAAAGGAGAAGAAATCCTGTATAGACGAAAGAAACAAAAAATAAAAGACAAGATATCCGAGTTGCACCTGGGTATCTTGTCTTTTATTTTTTCTGTAATAATGTATATGGATAATATAAAGTGTTTTCGTTTTGTTTCTTTTTTCTATTTTTTAGTGTGTACAAAGCAACGATTGTGCTTGCGATTGTAATCATAGCTTTCTTCATATTCCTTTACCCCTTTTACTTTTCATTTAATTCTTGGCTAACTGCTTTTGCATCAATTAAAGCATGGAGAATCATTTTTACCATGTTCATCATTTTCCTTCCTCCTTTTATAGTTGGTTAAGTTCTTTTACAACTGCTTGTCCATTGACTAGTACCTCAAAGATTGCTTTTACGATTTCTTTCATCATGATTTTTTCCTCCTTTTAGTTGTCACTTGTTTACATCTTTATTGTATAAGGAGGCACGGTTTCGTACTATCGCTTTCCATTACGTGAACATAACAGTTTTGTAAGAGTGGATGTAATTTGTTGAAATGTTTAGTCTATCTTCATTATTTTCAGAAAAATGACTATTCAAACATGAAATGGGGCAGTATAATAAAAGGGTAAGTATTAATTTCTGTACGAAAGGAGTGAATGAGGTGAAACGTTCTTTAGCTGCGCGCGCAAAATTTTTAGATTTTATTTATTTTTGTCGTGCGATTTTTCATGATGTGGTTGCGAACGGGATACGTATGCCCTTTTTTAGCAATTGCATAGTAGCTATTGAACGATAGAAATCTCTTCACCCATTTTATAAACGTGTGAAAAGGGAGGCTATTTGGCTTCCTTTTTCTATGCAAAAAGCCATGGGGAAAGTTTCTTTCCCCATGGCTTTTTTACGTTGAAAGGAGTACGGAAAATGACAATTTGTAGTGTAAACAATGTAAAGAAATCTTTTGGTGGAAACATCATATTTGAAAATATATCGCTCGAAATTAAGACTGGTGAACGCATTGGATTAGTTGGGCGAAATGGTAGCGGAAAGACGACGATTTTTCAATTGTTAACAGGAACTGAGAACGTAGATGCGGGTGCTATTCATATGAAGAAAGGAACCCGTATTGGTCACGTAGCACAAATTCCGAAGTTTGCTGATGAAATGACTGTATATGATGTGTTAAGCGCTGCTTTTGTAAAAGAGAAAGAATTGGAAACAGAAATGCGTAGTTTAGAGAAACGTATGGCGGAGGAACAAGATTCAATTGGCTTAGAGAGGTTGATGGGAAAATACGGTGCGGTGCAAGAGGAATTTGCATTTTTAGGTGGTTATGAAATAGAAGCAAATATCATGAAGGTAGCAAATGGTTTACAAGTGAAGGAGCTATTTCCACGAATTTTTACGCAGTTAAGTGGTGGAGAACAAACAAAGGTGAGTCTGGCCTATATGTTATTACAGAAACCAGATTTATTGCTGTTAGATGAACCAACGAATCATTTAGATTTATTTGCAGTGGAGTGGCTTGAACAATTTTTAAAAGAGTATACAGGGACAGTTGTTGTCATTTCGCATGATCGTTATTTTCTTGATGAAGTTGTTACGAAGATTTTTGATTTAGAAGACGGAGAACTTCACGTCTATCATGCGAGTTATTCGCAGTTTGTGAAAGAAAAAGAAGAAAGACTACTGCAAGAGTTTCAATCTTATCAAGAACAGCAAAAGAAAATAAAGAAAATGAAGGAAGCAATTAAGCGTTTAAGAGAATGGGCGAATCAAGCGAATCCTCCGAATGAAGGATTGCATAAAAGAGCTCGAAATATGGAACGTGCGCTAGAACGGATGGAGAAGTTAAAGAAACCAATTATAGAAAGAAAACAGATGGGACTTCAGTTTGAAGGGAAAGAGAGAAGTGGGAAAGATGTTGTTTTAATGAAGGAAGTTAGCAAAGGGTTTGCTAATCATACTTTATTTCAAGAAGCTAATTTACACGTTCGTTTTCAAGAGCGTGCCGCTATTGTTGGGCGGAACGGTACAGGAAAAACAACATTATTAAAATTGTTATTAGAGGAAATAAAACCGGATGCTGGTGAAATTCGAATTGGTAGTGCTGTGAAAGTTGGATATTTATCGCAGCATACTTATGTAAACATAAAGGCTAATGTATTGGAAGCTTTTCGTGAGTGTGTACCTGTAACAGAGGGAGAGGCAAGACATATATTAGCACGCTTCTTATTTTACGGACCGGCTGTTTTTAAGAAGGTGAATCAACTTAGCGGAGGAGAACGGATGAGGCTAAGATTATCACAGCTAATGTACCAAGATGTAAACTTTCTCGTGCTAGATGAGCCAACGAATCACCTAGATATTGAATCAAGAGAGGTGTTGGAGGAGGCGCTTGAACAATATAAAGGAACGATTCTCGCTGTTTCACATGACCACTACTTTTTAAATAAATTATTCGAGAAAACGTATTGGATTGATGAACATAGATTATTTGAATTTGCGGGGAATTATGCTTGGGCACGTCAGAAATGGGCAGAAAGAATAGAGAAAGAAGAAGTGAAACAACAAGAGACTCCAAAAATTAAAGGAATGAATATAAGAGTAAAAGAGAAAGAATTTAGTGGTATAGACGAACTTGAAAATAAGCTTATGCATATAGAAGAAGGGATATATAGACTGGAGTGTGCAATGGGAGAAACAAGTGAGGTTGAAGTATTGGAGCGGTTATATAAAGAAAAAGCAGAGAAAGAACGATTACGGGCGGAATTATATAATCGATTAGATAGTATGATGGAATAGATGAAAAAACGAGTCATCCTCTCAACATATGTGGGGGTGACTTGTTTTTCTAATGTCCATTAAACCGAGGTGGTAATGGTATAATTTTCTTGTTGTTATATTATGAGGACAGTTTATCCTGCATTAAAGGGCAGTAATACTCCCACTTCAAAATTCGGCGAAAGCATTGTCCAACTCTAGCGGCTAGAATCTCCGGTCGTTTCGCCCCCTCGGACGAGGCAAAAAGCGCCTCTCTGCCAGGGGCGCGGGCGTCCTACGATTCTGAGCGAGCCGCTTCCGCTTTTCTAAAGAAGGTAGGTGGGAGATAAACTGCCCGTAACAGCCCGATTGGTAAGGGCTGAGAATCAGTGGGGGATGAAAAAAAACCCCACTGATTAAAGTCTCACTTTATAAAAAAGTTAGTGTGATTGAAAATAATATTTCAAAATGCGAGGAGAATTTTATGTTAGGGTATGCGCGTATCATTACGATTGTTATTATTTGCATTGTATATATGATTTATGTTTCACGTGAAACAGTAGATTTGAAAATCTTTGTTGGTTTTTCATTATTTGTTTACATTGTAAATCACATTTTACTTATGCAACCACATCAAGGAAAGCGGCGTGATATATATATATTACTTTCAAATGGAGTAATTACAGCTCTGTTAGGATTTTTATTTCCAGAGACAACTTTATATTTAATTATATTTGGAATTGATGCAGTAGGATTATTTATAAATGCACAGCGGAAAATAGTTGTATATTTTTTTGTGAGTTTTTTCTTTGTATGTTGGTTTGCTATTTTACTATATACATATTGGTATGTTGGAGAGATAAGGGTTTGGGAAAATGCCATTAATTTTATGTTCATTGTCTTCAGTGCTTTAGCGGGAAACTTAATTAAAAAACTTACAGTAGCTCACCAAACTGTTGATGATCAATATGAAAAATTGGCATTATCACATACAGCTCTAAAAGAAGCGCATGAACAGTTGCAGCTCTATGCAAAAGAAGTAGAGGAATTAACTACAGTTCGGGAGAGGAACGATATTGCCCGAGAAATTCATGATACAGTCGGTCACAATATGACGGCATTACTTGTTCAGTTACAGCTAGCGGAGGCCCTATGGAAGCAAAAGTCGGATGTTACGGAGGATGTTTTACATACATGTCATGAGTTAGCTAGAAAATCTCTTCAAGAAGTAAGAGCCTCAGTACGTGCATTGAAGGAAGAGAAAAGTCTAGGAAACATAATAGAAAGCATGAAGGAAATGCTAAATGAATTTTCAAAGATAACAAAAGTACAAGTAAACTTTTATTTACAAGGGGACCCAATTATCATTCCGCTGTCATTACAACCTACATTGTTGCGTACTATGCAGGAGTCATTAACGAATGCAAAACGCCATGGGAAAGCTAGTTTATGTGAAGTGAAGTTATCTTGTCTGGATGAAAAAGTGATATTATCGATCTCTGATAATGGTATCGGTGTAAATGAAGTAAGTCCTGGTTTTGGATTAATGAATATGAAAGAGCGCGTAGAAGAACATGGTGGAATGATTCGATTTGAGAGTGAAAATGAAAAGGGATTTCGATTAAAGGTTGAATTCCCACTTAAGGAAAAAATGTGGGTAATAGGGGGAACGATATGATTCGTATTATGATCGTTGATGATCAGTCACTGATTCGAGATGGTTTAGCAATGCTATTAAATTTACATTCAGAACTTGAAGTGGTGGGAACAGCGAATGATGGAGCCGAAGTAGTACAAAGGGCAGAACAATTACAACCTGAAATTATTTTAATGGATATTCGTATGCCTGGTATCAATGGAGTTGAAGGAACTCGTCTCATAAGGGAAAGGTTTCCTAATATGAAAGTTCTTATGCTGACGACATTTAATGATAGCGAACTTATTTTTGAAGCTTTGGAACAAGGAGCAAGTGGTTATTTATTAAAGGATATGGAGACAGATGTAATTGTTCAGGCAATATTAACAGTCCATGGAGGCGGAGCTGTTCTTCCGCAAGATATAACCGCTCAAATTGTGAAGGAATTAAAAAGAACAAAAGTAATGGATATATCAGAGCAGAATCAGCCAAAGCAAATGGAACAATTAACAGAGCGTGAGGTAGATGTATTAAGGGAGCTTGGATTTGGATTAAACAATAAAGAAATTGCAGAAAAGTTGTTTATTACAGAGGGAACTGTAAAAAATCATGTGTCTAATGTAATTAGTAAGCTTGAGCTGAGAGATCGGACACAAGCAGCTATATACGCGGTGAGATATGGTATTACAACATACACATGACTTTTAGCATAGAGAAGAACGAAAAAGTAGCAAATGATGCTGCTTTTTTTATTTTATATTTCTATCCTAAGGGTGATGGAAGAAAGAGGATATTTTTTTACAATGAGATCGAAGGTGAATGCAAAGGGGCTGAATCGACATGTTAGTCGTAGATCATATTACAAAATCGTTTGGGAAGAAAGAAGTTGTAAAGAATGTATCCTTTGAAGTGAAGAAAGGAGAAACATTTGGCTTGCTTGGTCCAAATGGCGCAGGAAAGTCGACGACGATATCAATGATTTGTGGGCTGATTCCATATGATGGTGGTGATATTAAAGTTGGAGGGAAATCTGTAAAAGAATATCCGTTAGATGCAAAAAGGAAAATCGGAATCGTTCCTCAAGATATTGCTTTATATCCTACACTTTCAGCGAAAGAAAATTTAATCTTTTGGGGGAAAATGTATGGGTTAAGCGGGGCTGTTGCAAAGAAACGAGCCGATGAAGTATTAGCATATGTAGGGCTACAAGATCGTGCAAAAGATAAAATTGAAACATTTTCAGGGGGCATGAAACGCCGAATTAATATTGGTGCAGCATTAATGCATGAACCAGAGCTATTAATTATGGATGAGCCGACAGTTGGGATTGACCCGCAATCGCGAAATCATATTTTAGAAACGGTAAAGGGATTAAATGAAAAAGGTATGACCGTCATTTATACAAGTCATTACATGGAAGAAGTGGAGTATTTATGTGAACGGATTGCGATTGTAGATCACGGAAAAGTAATTGCATTAGGAACGAAAAGGGAATTATGCAACCGTCTAGCAGATGGCTTTATGGTGAAGGTGCAATTGAATTGCTTTACCCAGGAGCTATTGAAGAATGTAAAGGCAATCCCCACTGTAGAACGGGTTGTCGTCGATGAGAAAACAAATACTCTTGATATTGGACTGAAGAACGGGGGAGCTGTTGGTACTGTTGTTTCGGTAGTTGTAGAGAATCAGGCACAAATTTTAAAGCTTGAAGTACAAGAACCAAATTTAGAAGCTCTTTTTTTACAGTTAACAGGACGTTCACTTCGTGATTGAGGAGGTTAGAAGCTTATGAAAAGTTTTATTATTGCATGGAAAGATTTAAAAATTCGTTTCATAGATCGGCGTGGATTTATGATGATGTTAATTATGCCACTTCTATTAACAGCTATTTTAGGATTAGCACTAAGTAACATATTTGATAACGGAGGGTTACCGAAAACGGTAATTGGTTACTATCAAGAAGGTGCAGATGATTTTGCTGATGTATTTCAAAAGGATGTATTACATTCAAAAGAAATAAAAGACGATGTGAAAGTCGAAATTGTAACCTCGCAAAAAGAGTTAGAGAATCTGCTAAAGAAACAGAAGGTTGATGTAGGAATCATCATTCCAAGCGGTTGGAGCGAACATATAAAGGATGGAAGATTAAAAGAACCGAAATTGATTACTGATCCATCAAAAGATATACAAACAAAAATTGCTGAATCACTCATTCGTTCTTTTACAGATCGTGCACAAACAATTGCTGTTTCTACCAAGACTGTCGTAACAGATGTAGCAAAATTACAGTCTGGCAGTATGGAACAGGTTGCAAAAGAGATAAGTACGAATTTGCAAACAGTGGCGACGTCCAATACCGACGGAGTTGAAAAAGGAACAATCGGTAAAAAAACAGTGACTGCGATGCAATATTATGCCGCTGCAATGTTAGTGATGTTTTTATTATTCAACATAACAGTAGGAGCAAAATCCATTATAACGGAGCAACGAACAGAAACATTAGCAAGGCTATTAAGTACACCGACTAGTTCACTGGCTATTTTAATAGGAAAGTTTTTTGGAACTTTATTGTTCGCATATCTTCAATTTGGTGTGTTTGTAGTTGCTACCCATTACGCATTTCATGTGAATTGGGGTGAAGATGTTTCACAAATTGCGGTAGTAGGAATTGCGTATGCGATTTGTGTTTCTGGTTTATCTATGCTTATCGCGGCATTGATTCATGAAGAAAAAACAGCTGATTTAATGGGTGGCATTGGAATTCAGTTGTTAGCTATATTAGGAGGATCAATGTTACCAATCTATGTATTTCCGGATACTCTTCAAACGATTGCTGGCATTGCTCCGAATAAATGGGCACTTACAAGTTTCTTAAACATTATGTCAGGTACATCTTGGTATGCGTTACTTCCAGTTATCTTAAGTTTATCTATTGTAGGTGTTGTTTCTGTTATTATCGGAACATTTCGTTTACAAGCGAGATAGGAGGAGAATCAATGAAGAAAGTTTGGGCGCTTTGCTGGCTCGAATTAAAACAGATTTTAATTAAGCCACAGAGCTATATACTCATGTTTGGAATGCCGATTATTTTTACACTTATTTTTGGTGGGCTTTTAGGTGGAAGTGGAAACGAAAAAGTAAATATTAGTTTAGTTGACCAAGATGGGTCTATATTATCTAACTCCTACTATAAAGAAATAGAGAAAAGTGATTTGGTTTCTATAGAAAAGGTAACATATGAAGAAGCAAAACAGAAAATCGAAAATAAAAAGTCCTCGGGTATTGTGATAATCCCAAAAGAATTTCAAAAGAGTATGGCAGACGAGAAGGTAGAGAAGGTTAAATTCCAATCAAGCGCTGATTTTACAGGAGGAGCATCTGTAGAACAAGTGTTACAAAGCGCAATGAAAAAGATGAAAATAGAGGTAGCAGCAGCAAGGGATGCGGAGAAAAGAGGAGGAACGTCTTGGGAGAAGCTGTATGAAACGATCGATACAAAGGCAGAACCAGTTTCGCTTCAAAAGGAATCAATTGTCCCTGGGGAGGTAAAGTTGAATAACGTATCAGGGCGATCTGCAGGATTTTCTATTCTGTTTGTAATGATTGTGATGCTAAGTGCAACGGGCACGATTTTAAAATCAAGACAGCTTGGCGTTTGGTATCGGTTATTAGGGACACCTGCTTCAAAGGCTCAAATACTTGGAGGATATATACTTTCCTTCTTTTTAATTGGGTGGATTCAGTTTGGGATTTTAATGTTGTTAACGAATGTTATGTTCGGTGTTCAGTGGGGAAATTTATTAGGAATTATCATACTTGTTTCAGCGTTGTTGTTAGCGGTAATTGGTTTAGCATTATTATTAGCAAGTATTGTGAAAACAACTGAGCAACAATCAGCTTTAGGTAATATCGTTGTGATTTCAACGTGCATGATTAGTGGGCTGTATTGGCCGATTGAAATAGAACCGGAATGGATGCAACAGGTAGCAAATTTTGTTCCACAAACTTGGGCAATGCGTGGATTTACAGAATTAATTGCAAGGGGAGGCACATTGGTAGATATAGCAGGGTATGTTGGTGTACTCATTTTATTTGGCGGTGTATTCTTTGTAATTGGTTTAAAAAGAATCCGTTATGATTGAAAAAAAGAAAGCAGAGTCTACAGCTTCGCCCGCTGAACCCTGCTTTCTTTTTGTGTATCGTCTTCCCCTATAGAAATGGTGATCGCAATTCCGAGCATAAAGAAAAATGCTAAAAAGAGGACGAACTTCGGGAAGAACGGGAATAGTAGCAATGCCCCAACTATCATGAGCGTCAATGCAACATAGTGCAAGACATATTGGAATAGTTTGTCCATATTTTCGCCCCCTTTTTGGTAGTTTGTTAGTAGTCTATGCTCGTCTGTTACATAATAGAATAATTTTTACATCGTTTCTTTCGGATCAGGTAGAACTATTGACATGGAAAAGAGAAAGGAATATAAGCAACCGTACTTTAAAGATAAGTGTGTCCGCCAAGCATTCATTTACGGATTAGAGCGCCAAAAAGTGATTGATACAAACTTCCAAGGAAACGCATCTGTTGCTAACATACCGATTTCACCAACTTCATGGGCTTATGACGATAAGGATATCAACCCATACGAATACAATTTAGAGAAAGCGAAAAAATTGTTAGATGAAGCTGGTTGGAAAGTGGGTTCTGATGGTATTCGTGAAAAAGATGGCCAGAAGTTAAAGTTAAGCTATTATGCAGCAAGTGGTAGAAAGCAAGAAGAAGTATTTATTCCAATCGCAAAAGAAAACTATAAAGCGTTAGGTGTAGAATTCAATCCGGAAATTATGGACTTTAATACACTTGTATCGAAAGTTGGAAAATTTGATTATGATTTAGCGGCTGTTGCAACGCCGATTCTTTCTGATCCAAATGACGCAGTAGCTGAACTTGCATCTACACATCCGGATAACTCAGCGGGTTATAGTAATCCAAAAGTGGATGAATTAATTCAAAAAGGTATCGAGACAGTTGATATTGAAAAAAGAAAACCGATTTATAAAGAGTTATATAAAGAACTAAGCGATGATCCACCTGTAATTCTATTAAATTATCGTAAAAGTATTTCAGCATACAATGCACGTGTGAAAGGTATTGAACCAGAGAAATACGATAGCATTAGTGCAAACTTGCCTGTTTTATCTATTGAACAATAAGGATAGGTAATGATAAATAGAAGACATTTTTTCATACAGCTTTAAGAGTATGCTGTTTTGAAAAAATGTTCTTCTATTTTTAAGCCACTATGATTGGGGAGACAAAAAGGTGAAAACATATATCATTCGTAGGTTTCTGCAAATGATTCCTACACTTTTTGGTACATCTATTATTATCTTTTTCTTATTCGCTCTTTTGCCGGGGGATTATGTGGATTCAAATCCAAAGTTGACGCCAGAAAGAGCGCAAGAGTTAAGAGAACTGTATGGATTAAATAAGCCTATTATTGAAAGGTACTTTCATTGGTTAGGTAATGCGTTACATGGAGATTTTGGTTTCTCGTTGCAATATCAGGAGCCTGTAACAGCACTGCTTAATAAATTTATTTGGAATACTTTTATTGTTGCTGTGGCGGCTTTAGTTTTCACTTGGATTATTGCACTTATAGTTGGTGTTATTTCAGCAACAAAGCAACACTCATGGTTTGATGCATTAGTAACAATTGGTGTTTTTGCTGCGATGTCATTTCCATCGTTCTTTATTGGTCTATTTTTAATTAAAGTATTTGCTGTCGATCTGAACATATTACCTATCGGTGGCATGATTGATATAGGAAGTAACTCGACTGGCTTTGCTTACATAATGGAAGTTTTAAGACATATGATTTTACCGGTATGCATTTTAACGCTCCTTGGCGTTGGCTCATTGACTCGTTATTTTAGAACGGGGATGCTAGAAGTTATTAGACAAGATTATATCCGGACTGCTCGTGCAAAAGGATTGAAAGAGAGAGTAGTCATTTATAAACATGCGTTAAAAAATGCAATTTTACCAGCGATTACATTACTGGCATTTGAACTACCAGGATTGTTCTCTGGTGCTATTATTATTGAGCAAATTTTTAACTGGCCCGGAATTGGAAGTATCCAATTAGAAGCGTTAAGTTTTCGAGATTATACGGTGTTAATGGCATTCACAATGTTTCTCTCTTGCCTGACAGTTATCGCAAATTTTTTAGCAGACATCGTATATGCGATGGTCGATCCGCGTATTCGATTAAAGTAAGGGAGGGAGAAAGATGGAGACTGTTGTAACAGTAAAGAAGAAAAAAGGAAATGTAACTTCGCCATGGCGGCAAGCATTTGCAAGAATTAAGAAAAATAAATTAGCATTGTTTGGTCTTTATACTTTAATTTTTATGTTTTTCTTTTGTTTCATTGGACCATTTTTTTCACCGTACGTTTCTGGTGCGATTCAAGTAACGCAAATTAATAAGCCACCTAACTTTTCGCATTGGCTTGGTACGGACCAATTAGGGCGAGATATTTTAACGAGATTAATGTTAGCAGGAAGGATTTCTTTAACAATCGGTTTAGCATCTATGCTATTATCTGTCATCCTTGGGGCAGTATTAGGGGCTATTTCTGGTTTTTATCGTGGTGTTGTGGATCATATTATTATGCGTATTGCGGACGTATTAATGTCTATTCCAGGATTACCATTACTTATCATTATGGGTGCTATTTTATCAGAATGGAAACTACCATCTGAATATCGGCTGTATGTCGTTATGGTTATGTTAAGTTTGATTGGATGGCCGGGATTGGCACGCTTAGTACGAGGCCAAATTTTAACACTTCGAGAGCAATCATTTATGCAGGCTGCTGATGTACTAGGATTAAAGGATTACCGGAAAATTTTGTACCACTTAATTCCGAATGTATTTCCTTTGCTAATTGTTGTAGCGACGTTAGGTGTGGCAGGAGCTATTTTAAGCGAATCGGCATTAAGTTATTTAGGACTTGGAGTTGTACCACCTACACCATCATGGGGGAATATGATTAGCGCAGCGAACTCATTAATCGATTTCCAAAAACGCCCATGGTTATGGATTCCGCCTGGTTTTGCGATTTTTATAACAGTTGTATCAATTAACTTACTTGGTGATGCACTTCGAGATGCATTGGATCCAAAGATGAAGCGGTAGGTGAGGAAGCATGAGTAAAGCAGTAGTAGAGCTAAAGGATTTACAAACACACTTTCAGACAGAAGAAGGCACGGTAAAGGCCGTTAATCATGTTAGTTTTTCGGTTCGAGAAGGTGAAACAGTTTGTGTAGTAGGAGAATCAGGTTGCGGGAAAAGTGTAACAGCTTTATCTATTATGGGGCTTATTGCTGAATCTGGCGGCATTGTTGGCGGTGATATCCTGTATGAAGGGCAAAGTCTTTTGGGCATGAAAGATAAAGAACTTCGTAGTTTAAGAGGAAATGACATTGCGATGATTTTCCAAGAGCCAATGACATCCCTTAATCCAGTTTTTACTGTGGGAGAACAAATTGTTGAGACGTTAAGGGAGCATGAGCTACTTAGTAAAAATGAAGCATATAAAAAGGCAATCGAGTTAATTCGCAAAGTCGGTATAGCGCGTGCAGATGAGATTGTTCATTCTTATCCACATGAACTGAGTGGTGGAATGTTACAACGAATTATGATTGCAGTTGCACTTAGTTGTAATCCAAAGCTGTTAATTGCTGACGAACCAACAACGGCACTTGATGTTACGATTCAAGCACAAATATTAGATTTATTAAGACAAGTAAAAGAAGAGTTTAAAACATCCATTTTATTAATTACACATGATTTAGGTGTTGTTGCTGAAATGGCAGATTATGTTGTTGTAATGTATGGCGGCAAAGTCATTGAAGAAGCACCTGTACTGGAGCTATTCCAAAATCCGAAACACCCATATACAAAAGGTTTACTAAAGTCAAAACCGGTAATGGGAAAACGAACAGATAAACTATATTCAATTCCGGGGCAAGTTCCAAACTTAGTTGGCTTAGGTGAGTTTTGCTACTTTAGTGGTCGCTGCGAACATTGCATGGATATATGCAAAAATGAAGTGCCAAATCTGAATATGCATGAAGAGAATCATAAAGTAGCTTGCTGGTTATATGAGGAGCGTGCTGAACAATGAGTGAACCGTTATTAGAAGTAAAGAATTTAAAAACGTATTTTCCGATTAAAGGCGGCGTATTTAGTAGAACAATTGGGCATGTAAAGGCTGTAGATGGAGTTAGTTTTACAATTAATAAAGGCGAAGTATTTGGCCTTGTCGGGGAATCCGGAAGCGGAAAAACGACAATTGGGAAAACGATTCTTCGCCTCGTCCAAAAAACAGAAGGTGAAGTGAAATTTAAAGGGCAAGATGTTCATACGCTATCAAAAGGAGAACTGCGAAAATATCGTCCGAATATGCAGCTTGTATTCCAAGATCCATTTAGTTCATTGAATCCACGGATGCGTATTGGTGAAGCACTCGGTGAACCGATGTTAGCGCATGGACTAGCGACAAAAGAAAACGTTCGTGAAAAAGTATTAGAAGTACTAGAGTTATGTGGGTTAGCACCATATCACATCGATCGTTATCCACATGAATTTTCTGGGGGACAACGCCAACGTATTGTCATTGCGAGGGCAATGGTATTAAACCCGGAGTTTATTGTTGCTGATGAACCTGTTGCGGCATTAGATGTATCGATTCAAGCGCAAATTATAAACTTGTTTAGTGAATTACAAGAAAAAAAAGGTTTATCCTATTTATTTATTTCACATGATTTAAGTGTGGTCGAACACTTATGTACAAAGATAGGTATTATGTATTTAGGGACAATCGTAGAAACGGCACCTCGTGATGAACTATTCGCAAATCCGCTTCATCCATATACGAAGGCGTTGTTATCTGCGGTACCAATTCCTGATCCAACTGTTAAGCGAGAGCGAATTATTTTGCAAGGGGATATTCCAAGCCCAGCGAATCCGCCGTCAGGTTGCCGTTTTCATACACGTTGCCCGTTTGCAACAGATATTTGTAAGCAGACTATACCGGAATTTCGTGATGTTGGGGAAGGACATTTTGTTGCTTGCCATCATGTGTAAAAGAAAAGGGCTCACTATAAGGAAACTTTATGAAATATTGTAGATGAGGCGTGGCGCGCAAAATGGTAAATGAAATTTTATCGGCGATGTTTCGAATATATCGACCGTTTCTCACCATATATCGGCGCAAATTGAAATATATG
>NZ_JABUAE010000028.1 GCF_013314535.1 Bacillus sp. Xin1
AAAAAAAGACATCATCTTTCAATATGAAAGATGATGTCTTTTTTATTGTTATAAAACATATATAATGTTGAAACGGTTATGTATATTTTAAAAATACATACACTTTTCAATTCATCAGTTAGGAAGTGATTGGTGATGAGCAATCCGTGGATTAGTATTAAAGTGGCGGATGAACTTTTTTCTAAACATAAAAAAACTTTAAAGAGCAAGAAAAAACATAAATTGATTGAAGAAAATGTGAAAGAGGATCTAACGATAAAAGAGCATATGGAAGCAGACAAATTAATTGAAGAGGGGATGAAAGAGGAAAAATTATCTGAAGAGCATAAGGAAGTAAATAAATCTCCAAATGAATTAAAAATAGGAAGTGCAGGACGTTCCATAACCGTGAAAAAAACGTTTTCTACTGATGCTGAAGTATCTAATTTTTTAAATCTACCTACTATTACTACCAATCCGTGGATTAGTAATAAAATGGAGGATAAACTTTTTACTAAACACAAAAAAACTCTAAAGAAAAAGGAAGCAGATAAATCGATTGAAGAGAGCGTAGAAGAGGAGAAATCAGCGGAAAGGGGTAAGGAAGCAGATAAATCGATTGAAGAGAGCGTAGAAGAGGAGAAATCAGCGGAAAGGGGTAAGGAAGCAGATAAATCGATTGAAGAGAGCGTAGAAGGGGAGAAATCAGCGGAAGGAGACAAGGAAGCAGATGAACCGATTGAACAGAGCGTAGAAGAGGAGAAATCGGCGGAAGAGAAAAAGGAAGCGGATAACTCTGCCTCTGAATTGAAAAATGGAAGTGCAGCACGTTCTATAATTGTAAAAACCCCATTTTCTACTGTTGCTGAAGTATCTGATTTTTTAAACCTACCTATTTTAAGTAGTAAAGATGAAGAAGTATTTATATTTCAAAATGAAACGGAGAAAATGCTTAATGAATTAGAGGCAAAGATGTTAGCTACAGTACATCATTATCATGAAGAGCCATATTGTTATTTCATTTCTTCAAAGCTTTTTGAAAATAGGGTGCTTTTAGAAGTTATAAACTTGGAAGATATAAGCGATTTTGGGGATAGTTATATAAAACAATCATTTTGGACTCCTATGCACAACATGGTATCAAAAGAGAAAAAAGATAGCATATCTAATAATTATATAACGACGAGACTGCCGATAGAAATAGGAAAGTATAAAACTGAGATTGGTTTGAAAGAAAAAGTGATATTTCAAGAAAAAGTCACAGGAATTAAAGGGATTTCGCAGGAGGTTATTTTGACGGATAGTAAACTTTTTTCACCAGAAGCTAAAAATGTAAAGCAGAATCCTGTAACAGTTGAAAAAGGCATTTTACTTGTGGATGGTTATATTTTGCAGCGTATTGAGTATATCGTAGCATGCTCAAATGAGAAAAGTATGTCTCAAAAAAAAGTGTATCAGTTAATGCAAAACATGATCTTAGAGTTAGTCGTTCAAATATTACAAGAACAAGAAGTACAAATAGAAATTATATAGTCACTATTGCCATAGTGGATATGAAACATTTTTCTTGACTTTTTATATACAGGCAAGGAAAATGATGAAAAAGGAAGGAGGGGTGATAATGGAAGAGTACGTATTGGATCTTTATAATGTATTATATACAACAGGGTGGCAAGATATTGTTTCATTTCTTGGGATTTTATTTTGTTTAAAAATTGTAATTGTATACATGGAAGAGCAAGGTATGTTCTATTCCTTCTCATCTCTGTCCGATTTAGAGCGGGAACCGTTGCTCAGCTATGCCAATAATAAACGGATGGAACTTCCGTTTATTACATTCTTTATGATTCGGTTTATAACAGCAATTGTGAAGAGAAAGGAAGCGGAAGAAGGAGATTGCGATCTGACTTGTAATGCAGCGTATTGTTTATAAGCTAAATACAAGGAGGAGAATAATATGTGGTTTCGATTTCTTATGATCGGTTTCTTTTCACTAACAGCAATCTCATTAATGGGCTATCAAGTATCAGAGATTTATCAAGCGTATAGTGACATGTTTTTTAACAAAAATTAAACGAATTGCTATTTAAATAATAAAGCGATAAAATCCTTCTTAAGAAGTACGATTAAGAAGGATTTTTTCTTTGTTTAACTTGACGGTGTCAAAGTATTGTCACATTTGCACTGTGAATAATATGTTAAAATAGTGAGGTTAACTATACATATGTAGAAGAGGAAAAGGGAGTGAACAATTTGACGGATCGATTAAATAATCAGAAGAGCTATGCTCCTATTGTGATAACGCTTTCTGTGATCGTCAATGCGATTATTTTATTTTTGTTTTTTGGACCTGTTGGGTACAAGGGAGAAGTACATTTTGATGTAACAATATTGCCGATGTTAAATGCAATTTTTAACAGTTTTACATTTGTTTTTTTATTGGCAGCATTATTTTCTATTATTAAAAAGAATGTAAAGATGCACCGAGGTTTTATCCTTGCGGCATTTACAACAACATTGCTATTTTGTGTTTCCTATTTAACGTATCATTACTTGGCACCAGCGACGCATTTCGGTGGAGAAGGGGTAATTAAATATGTGTACTTCATTATTTTAATTACGCATATTTTCCTTGCAGCAATTATTGTACCACTTGCATTATTCGCACTTGTATATGGTTTTACAAATCAATTGACTCGTCACCGTAAGATTGTACGTTGGACGATGCCAATTTGGTTATATGTAAGCCTTTCAGGTGTTATCGTTTATTTAATGATTTCGCCGTATTATCAATAAAATGATCCTAGCCTTTTTGGCTAGGATTTTTTTGTTAAGGCAAATATTTTTGTGAAATGAAAAAAATATGTTATACAAAAGTATAGTAACTTTTATAGTGGAAGGATGGATAGGGAATTATGCAAAATTTTGTGTTTCGTAATCCGACAAAGCTTATTTTTGGCCAAGGACAATTAGAGCAATTAAAGACGGAGATCCCCCAGTATGGTAAAAAGGTTCTTCTCGTATATGGTGGGGGGAGTATTAAACGAAATGGTATATATGATAATGTAATCGCTATCTTAAAAGAAATTGATGCAGAAATTTTTGAGTTAACAGGTGTTGAGCCAAACCCGCGTTTATCTACTGTAAACAAGGGGATTCAAATCTGCAAAGAAAACGATATTCAATTTATTTTAGCTGTCGGTGGTGGAAGTGTTATCGATTGTACGAAAGCAATTGCTGCCGGTAGTAAATACGATGGTGATGTATGGGATATTGTGACAAAGAAAGCATTTGCAAATGAAGCTTTACCATTTGGTACAGTACTAACTCTTGCAGCAACAGGTTCTGAGATGAATGCAGGTTCTGTTATTACAAATTGGGAAACGAATGAAAAGTATGGATGGGGTAGTCCTGTTACTTTCCCACAGTTTTCTATTTTAGATCCGACTCATACAGCTTCTGTTCCGCGAAACCAAACGATCTACGGTATGGTTGATATTATGTCGCATGTGTTAGAACAATACTTTCATCAAGGTATAAATACAGAACTACAAGACCGTTACTGTGAATCTATTTTAAAAACGGTAATTGAAACAGCTCCAAAACTTTTAAATGATTTAGAAAGCTATGAGCATCGAGAAACGATTTTATATTGCGGGACAATGGCGCTAAATGGTATTTTAGCAATGGGCGTCCGCGGTGATTGGGCAACGCATAATATTGAGCACGCTGTTTCAGCTGTGTATGATATTCCGCACGGTGGTGGCTTAGCGATTTTATTCCCGAATTGGATGAAGCATGTTTTAGATGAACGTGTAGACCGCTTTAAACAATTTGCGGTGCGTGTATTTCATGTAGAAACAGATGGAAAAACGGATAAGGAAATTGCCTTAGAAGGTATTAAAGCTTTGAGAGACTTTTGGACATCTATTGAAGCGCCATCCCGTTTAGCTGACTATGAAATTGGAGAAGAGAAAATTGGTGTAATGGCTGAAAAAGCGATGGTATATGGTGAATTCGGTCATTTTAAGAAATTAAATAAAGAAGATGTAATAGCGATTTATAGAGCCTCATTATAAAGAATAAAAGTAATTTAAAAAGCCTTCTTGATATGTATCAAGAAGGCTTTTTGAGTGTTATTGAATGTTTTGTGGTTATATTTGAATGAATTTGGATGTTTTTGATTGATTTTTGGATTCTGTTTCATTATACTGTAATCAAAGAAGAGGTGAGTGATATGTTAACTCCTGAACGTCATCAGCTAATTTTACAGCTTGTGAAAGAGAGAAAAGTAGTAAAATTACAACAATTAACAGAAGAAACTGGAAGTTCAGAATCAACGATCCGTCGTGATTTAGCGCAATTAGAAAAAGAGCGTTTATTAAAAAGAGTACATGGCGGTGCTGCTATATTAACTGGAAAAGGTGAAGAGCCTACAATGGTTGAAAAATCAGCCAAAAACATTCAAGTGAAAAAGAAAATCGCTAAACATGCTGCGTCTTTTGTGGAAAAAGGTGATTGCGTTTATTTAGATGCAGGAAGTACAACATTTGAAATGATTCCGTATTTAATAGAGAGAGAAGTTACCGTTGTGACAAATGGGCTTATGCATATTGAATCGCTAGTCGAAAATAATATTCGTGCTTATTTACTTGGCGGGATGATGAAGAGTCGAACAAAAGCATTAATTGGTGCAATGGCACAAGAAAGCATGCAGCAGTACCGATTTGATAAGTGTTTCTTAGGGGCGAATGGTGTGCATGAACAGCTAGGATATACAACACCTGACCCGGAAGAAGCGTTGCTGAAAAAAATGGCGTTAACACTAGCAAATGAAGGCTATTTTTTAATAGATGAAAGCAAATTTTCTGAAGTTGCATTTGCGAAAATTGCAGGTATTGAAGAAGCGACAATTATTACAAATGTATTAGAAGAAGAGCAAGAAGAATATAAACGAAAAACAAATGTAATTGAGGTTGATAAACGATGATTTATACAGTTACTTTAAATCCATCGATTGATTATGTGGTTCAAGCAGAGAATTTTACGATTGGAACTGTCAATCGAGCGAAAGAAGATATGAAATTTCCAGGTGGGAAAGGGATTAATGTATCCCGTGTGCTTCATCGACTTGGAAGAGAGAATACAGCACTTGGTTTTATAGGTGGATTTACAGGTGGATTTATTGAAGATATTTTGAAGGGTGAAGGTGTTAAGACCGATTTTGTTCATGTAGATGGAGACTCGCGTATTAACGTAAAAATAAAAGGACATGAAGAAACAGAACTGAACGGGAAAGGACCGGTTATTACAGATGAACAAATGAGGCAGTTGCTGAAAAAAATGGAGAAGATGCAAGCTGGTGATTATCTTGTATTAGCCGGTAGTATTCCTGCATCGATTCCAAAAACATTTTATGAAACAATGGCTAATTTTGGAGCAGAACGTCATATTCAGGTCATTGTTGATGCGAGTGGAAGTGCACTTCAGCATGTAATTCAAAATAAACCATTTTTAATAAAACCGAATCATCATGAATTTGGAGAATTATTTGCAGAAAAGCTTTCTACAGTAGAAGAAATGGTTCCATATGGCAGAAAGTTAATTGAACAAGGTGTGCAGAATGTAATTGTTTCTATGGCAGGAGATGGAGCTTTGCTATTTACTAATGAAGGAGTATACGAGGCAACTGTGCCAAACGGAACGGTTATCAACTCTGTTGGAGCGGGAGATTCTCTTGTTGCAGGTTTTGTAGGGATATATGAAAAAACAAAAGATGTTGAAGAAGCATTTCGTTATGGGGTAGCAACAGGAAGCGCGACAGCTTTTTCGGCTGATTTATGTACGAAAGATAAAGTAGAGGAATTATTATCGCAAGTAATGATTACAAAGCGGTAGGGGGAACAGAATATGAAAATTACAGAGCTTTTAAAAAGAGATACAGTTATCATGGATTTGACAGCTTCAGCAAAAGAAGCTGTCATCGATGAATTAGTAGAGAAATTAGAAAAGGCAGGAAGGTTAAATAACCAAGCGGAATTTAAAGAGGCTATTTTAAAGCGTGAAATGCAGAGTACAACTGGAATTGGCGAAGGAATTGCTATTCCACATGCAAAAACAAAAGCGGTTAAACAACCAGCTATTTGTTTTGGTCGTAGTGTAAGCGGTGTCAACTATGAATCGCTTGATGGGCAACCAGCTCATTTATTCTTTATGATTGCGGCGAGTGAAGGGGCGAACAATACGCACTTAGAAACGCTATCTCGCTTATCTACTCTATTAATGGAGGAAGGGTTTCGTAAACAACTGTTAGAAGCAACAAATGAAGAGGAGCTTCTTCGTTTGTTTGATGAAAAAGAAAATGAAAACGAGCAAACAGATGAACTTAGTGAAGTAACAAAACCTGAAGGAAATGAACCATATGTATTAGCAGTAACGGCTTGTCCGACTGGTATCGCTCACACATATATGGCGGCGGATAGTTTGAAGGCTAAAGCCGCAGAGTTAGGAATTACGATTAAGGTGGAAACAAACGGATCTACTGGTGTGAAAAATGGTTTAACGAAAGAGGATATCGAGCGTGCAACAGCTATTATCGTTGCGGCAGATAAGCAAGTAGAAATGAATCGTTTCTCTGGAAAACACGTGATTCAAGTACCTGTTGCAGATGGTATCCGAAAGTCAGAACAACTTATTCAGCGTGCTGTAGATCGAGATGCTCCCATTTTTAAAGGTGTAAAAGAAAGTGAAAAAGCAGAGGGAGCAGAGAAAGAAAAAGGATTTGGTATATATAAGCATTTAATGAATGGTGTTAGTAACATGCTACCTTTCGTTGTCGGTGGAGGTATTTTAATTGCGCTGGCCTTTTTCTTCGGTGGAATTGATACGAAAGGTCCGATTGCAGAAACGTTAATGTCAATTGGAGGTAAAGGAGCATTTCAATTCCTTGTTCCGATATTAGCTGGATTTATTGCAAGTTCTATTGCGGATCGACCAGGATTTATGCCTGGTATTGTCGGTGGATTTTTAGCGGCGCAAGCAAATGCTGGATTTTTAGGTGGATTAATTGCTGGTTTCTTAGCTGGTTATATTGTACTTGGTTTAAAGAAAGTGTTGGCAAGTTTACCAGCGCAATTAGAAGGGATTAAACCCGTTTTATTATATCCAGTACTAGGTTTGTTACTTACAGGTGTATTAATGTTGAAAGTTGTAAACCCTCCTGTTGTCGCTTTAAATGAGGCGTTAACGAGTTGGTTAAATGGTTTAGGCGGTGCAAATGCTATATTATTAGGGCTTATTTTAGGTGGCATGATGGCAGTTGATATGGGTGGCCCTATTAATAAAGCAGCATTTACATTTGGGATTGCTGCAATTGAGGCTGGAAACTTTGGTGTGCATTCAGCTGTTATGGCTGGTGGAATGGTACCACCACTTGCGATTGCTTTTGCAACTACATTTTTCAAATCAAAATTTACAGAAGCAGAGCGTAAATCAGGTATTACAAACTATATTATGGGAGCGTCATTTATTACAGAAGGAGCAATCCCATTTGCAGCAGCTGATCCAATCCGTGTAATTGTAAGTTGTGTTATCGGTTCGAGTCTTGCTGGTGCGTTATCAATGTTGTTTGGAATTACATTGCCAGCCCCGCACGGTGGAATATTTGTTATATTATTAGTGAATAAACCAATTTTATATATTCTTTCTATATTAATAGGTTCTGTAGTATCAGCTCTTATGTTAGGTGTATGGAAAAAGAAAAATTCATAAAAACTAAAAATGACAGCTGCCATACTAGGTAGATGTCATTTTTGGTTTTTAGCATACGTTATGTATGTGGTTTATTACATAAAATAACATAACGTAATGAAGAATTGTAATGTTTTGCTGTTTTTTTGTAACAAGATGGTAATACTGTTACTTTTATTGCAAAAAAAACATATGTATTTGAAAGGGGAAAATGATAAAAGCTCTTAAAAATACGTATAGAACACTATTTTCTTTTATTCTACTTTATATTACAAAGCATTAATGGTTGATTACGAATCGTTTGTAATTGTGTGTTTTTCCTAATTTCGAAAAAAACTGTTGCTATAATGAGGACACGAAAACAAAGCGAATGGAGGCTATTCATGAAAAAATTAATTGGTATAGCAGCAGCAGCGGTTTTTGGTCTTGGGATTTTCACTACTTCTGCACAAGCAGAAACTGTTGTAACAACAGAGGTATTAAATGTACGCGAGAACCCAACTACTGAATCAAAAATTGTAGGGAAATTATTAAATGGTCATAAATTAGAGGTTACAAATACAGAAAACGGATGGTCACAAATCAAATTAAATGGTAAAGACGTATTCGTAAGTGCAGAATTTACAAAAAACATCTATTATGTAACAGCAAACGTATTAAACGTACGTGCTGAAGCGAACACAAACTCAGAAATTCTTGGTACGCTTAAGAAAGACGATATGATTGAAACAACAAGCCAAGTACAAAATGAGTGGTTGCAATTCGAATATAACGGGAAAACGGCTTACGTTCATCTTCCTTATTTAACAGGTACAGCACCTATTATTGAAAAACAAGAAACGCCTGCACCTGCCAAAGCTGAAGCACCTGCCAAAGCAGAGGCAAAAGCTCCAGCGGCACAAGAAAAACCAGCTGCTAAGCCAGCTACTCAAGTAAAAGCGGCAGAAACAAATGCTCCTTCTGGTGGTCGTGAACTAACAGTTGTAGCGACAGCATATACAGCTCATCCGAGCGAAAATGGTACATATGGCGGTCGAGTATTAACTGCAATGGGTCACGACCTAACAGCAAATCCAAACATGAAGATGATTGCTGTTGACCCGAAAGTGATTCCATTAGGATCAAAAGTATGGGTAGAAGGATATGGAGAAGCAATCGCTGGTGACACTGGCGGTGCAATTAAAGGTAACCGTATCGACGTTCTAGTTGGCACTGACGCAGTTGCTAACAAATGGGGGCGTAAAACTGTTAAAGTGAAAGTTTTAAAATAATGTTATTGTTGCTAAAAAAATAAATCCAGTTTACAAACGTTGAGTGCTGGTTTTTCAGGCTGTTAGGAATTTCCTAACAGCCGTTTTTGTGATTTTAAAATGGATATACAGTTCGTCCTGTAATAATCTTATAAGCACTACAGAATTGAGTTTGTGCATATTGTTTAGTTGATTCGTCTAAAGTTTGGTAATTTAATAATGTATGAAAGGAACGTAGTAAGCAGTTTAAAGCGAAATATAATTCTTCTTGTGAGCAGTTCTTTTCTTTTACTGCTGTTGCTAAAATGAGTTCTTCTGTTAATGTTGAAAAATTAATAGCGGCTTGTCCGATTTTCATTATATCCTCTCCGATCTTATTTTTTATCATATATATGTCTCGTTGGACAAACTATGTCAATTTTATTTTACTGTTTGTGGGTGGCAAGGAACGCACCTCAAGATTCAGAGAGAGGCGTGAAATATAAAACTCTATAAAATGTTGATTATAGTTAGGAATGATAATCGGTGAGGGAAGGAAGATGTTCCTATTGATTATGGGATTGTCGTTTTTATTTTTGAATTTCATTTACCGTATTGAAAGAACTTGCATTATGACTATCAAAATTGGTAAGATTGGATATAATGATCAGATGGATAAGATTACATAAAGAGAGTTGAAGTATATGGGAGAACTGCAACGTGAAAAAGTTGCTGTCATCATCGGGCCGACTGCGGTAGGAAAGACGAAATTAAGCATTGATCTTGCGAAAGCTTTAAATGGTGAAATCATTAGCGGAGACTCGATGCAAATTTATCGTACGATGGATATCGGGACAGCTAAGGTAACAAAAGAAGAAACGGAAGGGATTCCGCATTACATGATCGATATTAAAAATCCGGAAGATTCATTTTCTGTGGCGGAATTTCAAGAGCTTGTTCGAGGACATATTCGAGAGATTACAGAACGTGGAAAATTACCGATTATTGTTGGGGGTACCGGCCTTTATATACAAGCAGTTTTATATGACTATCAGTTTACAGATAAAGCTGGAGACTCTGTATATCGAGAGAAATTGGAAAAACTAGCGACAGAACATGGTGTAGAATGTGTACATAAGAAACTGCAAGGGGTTGATCCAGAAAGTGCGAATCGAATACATGCAAATAATGTAAGACGTGTTATCCGTGCTTTGGAAATTTTTCATACGACAGGTCAGAAAATGAGTGATCAACTTGAAGGACAGGAAAATGAGTTGCTATATGATGTTTCATTAATTGGCTTGACGATGGATCGTGAAATGTTATATGATCGCATCAACTTGCGTGTCGATCTTATGGTCGAACAAGGTTTGTTGCAAGAGGTAAAGGCCTTGTATGAAAGTGGTGTTCGGGACTGTCAATCGATCCAAGCAATTGGTTATAAAGAATTATATAGTTATTTTGAAGGTCGTGTTTCGCTGGAAGAAGCGATAGCTCAATTGAAAACAAATTCACGACGCTATGCAAAACGTCAATTAACATGGTTCCGTAATAAAATGGATGTCGCGTGGTTTGATGTGACCGAAGGTGAAAAAACAGCAGAAATTTTGCGGTACATAGAAGGAAAGCTATAATTAAAGTCGAATAATAAGTAAGTAGAGAAAAAGAGGAGGATTCGACATGAAGCAATCAATCAATATTCAAGATCAGTTTTTAAATCAACTCCGTAAAGAAAATACGTTTGTGACGCTGTACTTATTAAATGGTTTCCAGCTTCGTGGATTGATTAAAGGTTTTGATAACTTTACAGTTTTATTGGAAACAGAAGGTAAGCAACAGCTTATTTATAAACATGCTATTTCTACATTTGTTCCACAAAAAAATGTTTCAATTGAACTAGAGTAACAAGGAAATGTACACAATAAAAAAGAGCGAGGGATTCGCTCTTTTTTATTTATGTGCTTTTAAACATCCTCTAATGAATACGGAATATAGTGAGTCTAACAGTGGTATCACCTGTAGCGGGAATAGTGATTGTATTAGTAGTAGATTGAATAGCAATTGTAGTTCGTGCTTTTAAAGTTTCGATGCTTGAAAATGTAATTGAGCTCCCAATTGCGTTTGCTGAAAAGTTATCTGAAGGTATATTGCCATTAATGGAAATACCAAAGCCAAAGGGAGCTGATCCTGAAAATATTGTTGAAGCTGAAAAGTCAATGATATAAACACCATCTTCAAGGATTGTGATTGTATCTGTTGCATTGAAATGCATGTTATTTATGCTTGATGTAAGGTTAAACTGTATGTTTTGATTAGGTTCTATAACTTGTGGAAGTGTACTTTTTAGTACAGCTGTAGTTACCGGAAAGCTAAACCCCTGAAGTCCTCGCTCGCCTTGAGGTCCTCGCTCGCCCTGAGGTCCTTGTTCACCTTGAGGTCCTTGTTCGCCTTGAGGTCCTTGTTCGCCTTGAGGTCCTTGTTCGCCTTGAGGTCCACGTTCGCCTTGAGGTCCTCGCTCGCCCTGAGGTCCTTGTTCACCTTGAGGTCCTTGTTCGCCTTGAGGTCCTTGTTCGCCTTGAGGTCCTTGTTCACCTTGAAGCCCTTGTTCTCCCTGAGGTCCTTGTTCGCCTTGAGGTCCTTGTTCACCTTGAAGCCCTTGTTCTCCCTGAGGTCCACGTTCGCCTTGAGGTCCTTGTTCACCTTGAAGCCCTTGTTCTCCCTGAGGTCCACGTTCACCTTGAGGTCCTTGTTCACCTTGAAGCCCTTGTTCGCCTTGAAGCCCTTGCTCGCCTCGAGGTCCTTGTTCGCCTTGAGGTCCACGCTCGCCCTGAGGTCCTTGTTCGCCTTGAGGTCCACGCTCGCCCTGAGGTCCTTGTTCGCCTTGAGGTCCACGCTCGCCTTGAGGTCCTTGTTCGCCTTGAGGTCCACGTTCGCCTTGAAGCCCTTGTTCTCCCTGAGGTCCTTGCTCACCTTGAGGTCCTTGCTCACCTTGAGGTCCTTGTTCACCTTGAAGCCCTTGTTCTCCCTGAGGTCCTTGCTCACCTTGAGGTCCACGTTCACCTTGAAGCCCTTGTTCGCCTTGAAGCCCTTGCTCGCCTCGAGGTCCTTGTTCACCTTGAAGCCCTTGTTCTCCCTGAGGTCCTTGTTCGCCTTGAGGTCCTTGTTCGCCTTGAAGCCCTTGTTCGCCTTGAGGTCCTTGCTCCCCCTGAGGTCCTTGTTCGCCCTGAGGTCCACGTTTGCCTTGGGGTCCTTGCTCGCCTCGAGGTCCTTGTTCACCTTGAAGCCCTTGTTCGCCCTGAGGTCCTTGTTCGCCCTGAGGTCCACGTTCGCCTTGAGGTCCTTGTTCACCCTGGGGTCCTTGCTCCCCCTGAGAGCCACGTTCGCCTTGAGGTCCTTGTTCGCCTTGAGGTCCTTGTTCGCCTTGAGGTCCTTGTTCGCCTTGAGGTCCTTGTTCACCTTGAGGCCCTTGCCCACCCTGAGGTCCTTGTTCGCCTTGAGGTCCTTGTTCGCCTTGAGGTCCTTGCTCCCCCTGAGGTCCTTGTTCGCCTTGAGGTCCTTGCTCCCCCTGAGAGCCACGTTCGCCTTGGGGTCCTTGCTCCCCCTGAGGTCCAGTTTCGCCTTGAGGTCCTTGTTCGCCTTGAGGTCCTTGTTCGCCTTGAGGTCCTTGCTCCCCCTGAGGTCCAGTTTCGCCTTGAGGTCCTTGTTCGCCTTGAGGTCCTTGTTCGCCTTGAGGTCCTTGTTCGCCTTGAGGTCCTTGTTCGCCTTGGGGTCCTTGTTCGCCTTGAGGTCCTTGTTCGCCTTGAGGCCCTTGCTCCCCCTGAGAGCCACGTTCGCCTTGAGGTCCACGCTCTCCCAGAGGTCCACGCTCGCCTTGAGGCCCAATCATTCCAACTGGTGCAATTTGTAGTAAGGTAATTTGTAATTTCTTTATTTGTTCGATGATTTTTTGGGACACCTGATGATTAAGTCTAAATAACTTAGTGATGTACAGTGAAAAGTTGAGTAAGTTTTGTAATTCAATATAAGTTGCATTTGCTACAAAAGGTTCATTATCTAAAATCGTAATTGAATTTTCGACAATTGCAATGCCAGTTTCTCGTTGTGTAAGTGATAAGTTTAAACGTTCCAGTAATCCTTTTATTATTTCTAATAGGTTAGTGAGTTCTTTTTTATTAGAATGTGTTGGATTAGAAAATACAGTCGGAATAATATCGGTTAGATCGCTTAAGGTATCAGAAAAAAGATTCACGTATAATTCAGGGATAGGGGTATAATGAACAGCTGGAATACGGCGAGGTTGTGTTGGGAAATAAGGTTTTGAAGTCTTTTTCGAATTATCGTTAGAGTGAGACATTAAAATGCTCCTTTCTAATGGAGATAGTTAAAAACCTACCATAGTAGATGCAAGTTAAATGTAAAAAGGAATAGGGAAACGGGCTGTTTATATAAAAATAGTAAAAACGCCTATTTAGGAGGCGTTTTCTTTTTGTTTTGCATATTGATAATACCTTTTCAAGGAAATTTTTGATTTAAAACCAACACGTTTTATAATTTCTTGTTCTGGGATGTGTTGTTCAATTAATCGTAAAATAAAGGTATTTCGAAAATGTTGACTGGAAATTCCTTTTCGTAAATTTGCTCTAGCTACCTCAAGGCGAATCATTTTTTGGACTGCTATTTCTGTTAGTGCTTTTGGAGCATCATTTTCGTACACCCACCGATATGTATTACGATTGAAATCGAATGCTACAAACAATGGGTCATCACTATGGTATTTGGGGCGAACTGGCTCAGGAATTGTTTTATAATAATTATATAGTTGTTTTTTGTCTTCGTCAGTTAATTGAATGGTTCTTTCAACCCCTGCTACTGCTGGAATGGAAATTGTATTCGTTTCAAAATGAACGTGATGCATATTTAATGATACAAGTTCTTGTAGGGATAAGCCGTAATCGATGAGTAAATTAACAATAGAGATATTACGATCCATTAGTAATGGACGGACAGGGCGTTGTTTCTCTGATAATCCCTCTAATGAGGTTAGAGTATGTTTTAAGCGTTTTTCATCATCTTTTGAAATGAAGTCCTCATCACGTAACGCACGATTAGGCTGGATGATGAGTTCCATGTCTTTTAATGGGTTTGGGAGATTTAAAAACTGGTATAGTCTATTTAAGACAATAAATACACGGTGCATTGTTTTTTCAGAGTAATGTCGTTTCTTTTTTAAGTCGGAAAAATAATCTTCGTAGTCTTTTGTACAAAGTGTATCCCATATATTACTAGAGGAAAGTTTTTTGTTTTTTTCTAACCAATGCCCGAAATCTTCAATGTCATAGACATAACGTTTGATTGTTGAAGGTTTTCGGCCTTGATTTAATAAAAAAGAAGAAAAAGCTTGTATTGTATCATGAAGTTCCCGTGTTTCCATATTCCCACCACCCTGTTTTTTCTTATATTATAGCAAATTTTTCTGAAAATAGTTATTTGTAGGGGAAGTGGAAATATTAATAATATTATTTGGTTAGTTGATAAAAAGAGGTGATTGGATGGAACAATCGATGCGAAAGAAAAATAATAATCAAATTAATATCGTGTTAAATCACCGAAAAAAAGTTTCAGTACCTGCTTCAGAAAACAAATCCGTAATTTCACAGGAAACGTCTACGAAGCATGAGATGCTACAGCGAATCGAAGAGGAAATGGGTAAACTTGTTGGAATGGAAGATATAAAAAAAATAATAAAAGAAATTTATGCATGGATTTATGTGAATAAGAAAAGACAAGAAATTGGTTTGAAATCAGAAAAGCAAGTGCTTCATATGTTATTTAAGGGAAATCCGGGAACAGGAAAAACAACTGTTGCAAGAATGATCGGGAAATTATTATTTGAAATGAACATTTTATCAAAAGGGCATTTGGTCGAGGCGGAACGCGCGGATCTCGTGGGAGAATATATTGGGCATACAGCACAAAAAACAAGAGATTTAATAAAAAAAGCTATGGGTGGAATATTGTTTATTGATGAGGCATATTCCCTAGCGCGTGGTGGAGAGAAAGACTTTGGAAAAGAAGCGATTGATACGCTTGTCAAACATATGGAAGATAAGCAACATGGGTTTGTTTTGATTTTAGCTGGATATTCAAGAGAGATGAATCATTTCCTTTCTTTAAATCCAGGTTTACAATCGCGCTTCCCGTTTATTATTGAGTTTGCGGATTATACAGTGAATCAGTTGCTCGAAATTGGAAAGAGAATGTATGACGAGCGAGAATATCAGTTATCAAAAGAGGCGGAGTGGAAATTCCGGGATCATTTACATGCGGTGAAGTATTCGTCACAAATTGCATCGTTTAGTAATGGGCGTTATGTCCGGAATATTGTTGAGAAATCCATTCGAACACAAGCGATGCGCTTATTGCAAGAGGATGCATACGATAAGTATGATTTAATTGGGATATCAAGTGGTGATTTAACGCTAGAAGAAGAGACGCACAGTTCATAAACTGTGCGTTTAATTTGTGTGGAAAAATGCATCATGCTTTATTTTGTATTTTTTGTTTTTGCTCGTTGCTCTAATTTGCTTTTTGGACTTGTATCAGCTACATCTGATGCAAGTCCTTGTGGATTAACGCTACTACTTTGTCCGCGATTGCGGTTATTATTTCCTTTTGCCATTTCTTATCACCTCTATTCTTCTTTAGCTTTTTGTTGATATGCCCTATGATATCGCTCCATCTTTTTACTTTTTTCATGGGCAGATTTTGGGTCGAAATGAATTTGATTGACTGAGCTTTTTTGAGCTCCTTTGTTTACGTGGTTGGTCATTATGTTCACCTCTCTTTAAAATTTAGTATGGACACTATGGGCGGAAAAACACGTTAGAAAAGAAAAAACCCTTTACGATCTGTAAAGGGATGAAGTTACTATTTATGAATGGAACGCTCTTTACTATCTAAGCGTCTGTGTGGCAAATGCCATCTGTAATGAATAGAAATCATACGGAAGCAAACAATCAAAATGAATAAAGTATATAAAGCCCAATCGCTAACAACGATTTTGGCACCGATTAAAAATCCTGCTAAAATCGTCCAAAATGCATATACTTCTGCACGAAGGACGAGAGGTTTTCGACGTGCTAATAAATCGCGAATGATACCGCCGCCAATCCCTGTTAAAACGGATGCGACAATTGTAGCGCTAATAGGTAAATTGAGTTTTTGTGCGTAAAGAGCTCCTTGTATCGCGAATGCTGATAAGCCGATAGCATCCGTGATGTTTTCCCACCGTTTCCAATGTGTAATGAGTTTATTTGGAAATAGAAAGATAATCGTCATTGATAAGAGTGCGATTTGAAATAACATGTCCTGTTGCCAAAACGCGACGATTGGATAACCGATTAATAAGTTACGAAGGGCACCTCCCCCAAATGCAGTTGCCATTCCTAAAATATATACCCCGAAAATATCGTAATCTTCTTCCATTGCGACAATAGCTCCGCTGAGTGCGAAGGCAATTGTACCAATGATGCTAAAAATCTCCCATGCCATGAATTTTCTCCCCCGCTAACTAGATGAAATATGCTTCCTCTGTTATTATATTAGAAGGTTTAAATTTCGAAAAGGATGAGTGAACATATTTGATGGAAGAAAAAGAAAAAGTCATATTAGTTGGCTGTCAATTGCCGCAAGATGATGATGAACGGTTTATGCATTCCATGAAAGAGCTTGCGTCGCTTGCGAAGACAGCTCGTGCGGAAGTTTTGGTATCTACAACGCAAAAACGACCGAAATTTCATCCTGCTACATACATAGGTAAGGGGAAATTAGAAGAACTTGCAGCGCTGACGGAAGAACTAGAACCGGCCGTTATTATATTTAATAATGAGTTAACGCCTAGTCAAATTCGTAATTTATCTTCTGTATTAGATGCAAGGGTGATTGATCGAACACAACTGATATTGGATATTTTTGCTCAGCGTGCAAAATCAAGAGAAGGTAAGCTTCAGGTGGAATTAGCTCAACTGCAATACACAATGCCGCGTCTTATGGGACAGGGACTAGCGCTATCACGTCTTGGAGGTGGGATTGGTACGAGAGGTCCTGGTGAAACAAAGTTAGAAACGGATCGTCGTCATATTCGTTCTCGTATTGATGAAATTAAGAAACAGCTAGCGGGTGTTGTGGAGCACCGGAAAAGGTATCGTCAGCGCCGTAAGGGTAATCAAGTATTTCAAGTTGCATTAATTGGTTATACAAATGCTGGGAAATCGACGTTGTTTAACAGACTAACAGAAGCGGATACGTTTGAAGAAAATTTACTGTTTGCAACGTTAGACCCAACGACAAGAAAGATGCAATTGCCATGCGGATATACTGTATTGCTAACTGATACGGTAGGGTTTATTCAAGATTTGCCAACATCATTGGTTGCAGCGTTTCGTTCTACGCTAGAAGAAGCGGGGGAAGCGGATGTGATTTTGCACGTCGTTGATTCTGCAGATCCGAATTATGTAGGGCATGAACAGACTGTGAAACAATTACTACAAGACCTTAAAATCGATCATATTCCAATTATTACGGTTTACAATAAAAAAGATCAATTACATCAGAATTTTATTCCGTTTCCAAATAGTGATTTTCTTATGACAAGTGCTTTTGAGGAAGTAGATTTATTACACTTGAAAGAATCAGTAGAAATGAAGATGATGGAAGAGATGGAATCGTATAGGGTTATGATTCCTCCAAACGAAGGTAGATTACTAACGCTTTTAAAAACAGAAACGGTGTTAACCGGGATGGAATTCAAAGAAAATGAGTTTTTGTATGAATGTACAGGTTATATATTTGCTCACTCACCATTAAATGGACAATTAAAGAGATTTTTAGTGTAAAAAGGAGAAGAGAATAAAAATGTTTGATCGTTTGAAAAATGGAGATAGAATCGCTCCTATTGTAAAAGAAGTAGAAGAACAAATTACAGGTGTACATAAACGCATTGATGCAGTAATTGAAAGTAATCAATTTCGCGTATTAGAAAGTTTTCGTGAGCATAAAATTAGTGATTCACACTTTATCCCAACGACAGGGTATGGTTATGATGATATCGGTCGTGACACATTAGAAAAGGTGTATGCTGATGTATTTGGAGCAGAGGCAGGACTTGTTCGTCCGCAAATTATTTCGGGTACACATGCGATTTCAACAGCTTTATTTGGTATTTTACGACCTGATGACGAGTTGTTATATATAACAGGGAAACCGTATGACACGTTAGAAGAGATTGTCGGTGTGCGTGGTAAAGGTGTTGGTTCTTTTAAAGAATATAACATTGGTTATAACGCTGTACCGTTAACAGCAGAAGGGCGAGTTGACTTTAAAGCTGTAGAAGCGGCAATTCATGAAAATACGAAAATGATTGGCATTCAGCGTTCGAAAGGGTATGCAACACGTCCGTCATTTACCATTTCAGAGATTAAAGAGATGATCTCGTTTGTTAAAGAAATCAAACCGGATGTTGTTGTATTTGTAGACAACTGTTATGGTGAATTTGTGGAAGAGTTAGAACCGTGTCATGTTGGAGCGGATTTAATGGCGGGATCTCTCATTAAAAACCCGGGTGGTGGAATTGTAAAAACAGGTGGTTATATTGTTGGGAAAGAACAATATGTAGAAGCTTGTGCGTATCGTTTAACTTCTCCCGGGATTGGAGCGGAAGCTGGGGCATCATTGTACAGCTTGCAAGAAATGTATCAAGGTTTCTTCTTGGCGCCTCATGTTGCTGGTCAAGCGTTAAAAGGAGCCGTTTTTACAGCTGCATTTTTAGAGAAATTAGGCATGAATACATCACCAACTTGGGATGCTGCACGAACAGATTTAATTCAGTCTGTTCAATTTGATGACAAAGAGCGTATGGTTGCGTTTTGTCAAGCGATTCAATATGCGTCTCCGATCAATTCACACTTTACACCGTATCCAAACTATATGCCGGGTTATGAAGATGATGTCATCATGGCTGCGGGTACTTTTATTCAAGGTGCAAGTATTGAGCTAACAGCAGATGGTCCGATTCGTCCGCCATATGTTGCTTATGTACAAGGTGGATTAACGTATTCTCATGTGAAGATTGCGATTTGTTCCGCAATTGATGCATTAATTGAAAAAAATCTATTAACAATTTCGTAAGGGAAAGCTGTCGATTTCGACAGCTTTTTTTGCATAGAAGAATGTATTTGTGCCATTTTAAAAAAGAATGAAAAAATTTATAAAAAAATCATGTAAGAAAAGCTGACATCTGTTGACATCAAACATAACATGGTATAAAATGAGAAACAGTTAAGGCGAAGGAGGAACTGAAACAATGAAAGAAGATAGACGTTCTGCCCCGCTGTTTCCAATTGGTATTGTAATGGATTTAACACAGCTATCTGCTCGTCAAATTCGCTATTATGAAGAGCACAATTTAATCTTCCCAACCCGTACAAAGGGAAATCGTAGATTGTTTTCATTTAATGATGTAGATAAGTTGTTAGAAATTAAAGATTTGTTAGATCAAGGCTTAAATATGGCTGGCATTAAACAAGTATTGCAAATGAAAGAAAATCAAACAGAAGCAGTGAAAGTAAAAGAAGAAACAAAAGAAATTTCAAAATCCGAGCTTCGTAAAATTCTTCGTGATGAACTGCAACATACAGGCAGATTTAATCGAACTTCATTACGACAAGGTGATATTTCAAGGTTTTTTCACTAGGGATAACTGATTCTGAAGGTGTTTAGAGGGACTAAGGAGGAAATTATAATGGCAAAGTACACAAAAGAAGATATTTTCCGTTTAGCGAAAGAAGAGAATGTAAAGTATATCCGTTTACAATTTACGGATCTTTTAGGGATTATTAAAAATGTAGAGATTCCAGTTAGTCAATTAACAAAAGCTCTAGATAACAAAATGATGTTTGATGGATCTTCAATTGAAGGGTTTGTTCGTATTGAAGAGTCTGATATGTACCTATATCCAGACTTAGATACTTGGGTAGTATTCCCTTGGACTGCTGAAAAAGGTAAAGTAGCTCGTTTAATTTGCGATATCTACAATGCTGATGGCACTCCGTTTGAAGGTGACCCACGTAATAACTTAAAACGTATGTTAAAAGAAATGGAAGCGCTAGGATTTAATGAATTCAACCTTGGACCAGAGCCAGAGTTCTTCTTATTCAAAGTTGATGAAAAAGGAAATCCAACATTAGAACTAAACGATAACGGTGGATACTTCGACCTTGCGCCGATGGATCTAGGGGAAAACTGTCGTCGTGATATCGTTCTTGAACTTGAAGAGATGGGCTTTGAAATTGAAGCATCTCACCATGAAGTTGCACCAGGACAGCACGAAATTGATTTCAAATATGCAAATGCACTTCGTTCATGTGATGATATTCAAACATTTAAGCTTGTTGTTAAAACAATTGCTCGTAAACACGGCTTACATGCAACGTTTATGCCAAAACCATTATTTGGAGTGAACGGTTCTGGTATGCACTGTAACTTATCATTATTTAAAAATGGAGAAAACGTATTCTACGATCAAAATGGTGAGTTACAACTAAGTGACGATGCTCGCCACTTCATCGCGGGTATCCTAAAACATGCGCCGGCATTTACAGCTGTAGCTAACCCAACTGTAAACTCTTATAAACGTTTAGTACCTGGATACGAAGCGCCTTGTTACGTAGCATGGTCTGCACAAAACCGTAGTCCGTTAGTGCGTATTCCAGCATCTCGCGGTATCAGTACACGTGTAGAAGTACGTAGTGTTGACCCGGCTGCGAACCCATATTTAGTAATGGCAACATTATTAGCAGCAGGTCTTGACGGAATTAAAAATAAATTAACTCCGCCAGCTGCAGTGGATCGTAACATCTATGTAATGACTAAAGAAGAGCGTGAAGAAGCAGGTATTGTTGACTTACCAGCAACATTGGCGCAAGCATTAGTTACACTACAATCTGATGAAGTTGTATGTGGCGCATTAGGCGAACATTTACTTGAGCACTTCATTGAAGCGAAAGAAATTGAGTGGGATATGTTCCGCACGCAAGTTCACCAATGGGAACGCGATCAATATATGAGTCTTTATTAAGAATTTGAGGCCTGGATACTACGGTATCGGGTCTTTTTTTTATGTGGGCACTTTGTTAAAGGGTGTTTATTTTATAAACTGCCCGGTAATTACCCGAAAGATGCCCGATTATAGAAATCACCTTACTCAATTAAATGAACGTATCAAATTCATTAGATTTGGGCGGAGAGGATGCTTTTTTCATGAGTTTTTCCCATAATTGTACGGACTTTCTCCATTCCGATGTAGAAGGATTTTTTTGATAAATAACATTTTCATAACTAAGAGTGAGTTTTTGCATATCAGTCGAATTGTAAAGGTTATCTACATGAATTGCATATTCCCTCAATGTTTGACTCTCATTACGAGGGATTCCGGTTCTTTCCAGTTGTTTTAAAAGTGCATCGTAGGCTTTAAAATAAATAACATCTCCTTTTCGGTATTTATAGAAGGGGATGATAAAAAACGCGAACCACTTTATTCTAGTAGTAAAGAGGATATAACCAATTATGCTCATTGATATGATACAGAGGAATAGGTATCCCCATGAAACACCTCGTTTGGAATCGATAATCTTTTTGTTAGATGAAACTTCTGTATCCTCTATTAAATTTTTTTGTTTTGTTTCTTCGTTTCGTTGTGGAATTTGTTCATTGTTAGGTATCGTTGCATTATTTTGTGAAGTCGAAGCTGAAGTAGAAGTATCGTGTGTAAAGTTATACGGGTTGCTGAATCCCTTTGTTGGTTCGAATGGAACCCATCCGTATCCCGGGAAGTATACTTCCAACCAAGAATGTGCATTCTTATTCGTAATTGTGTAAATGTTTTCATATCCTGAATTTGTTGATTTGTTTTCGAGAGTGCCTCCTGTATAACCTTTTATCCAGCGTGCAGGAATCCCGATAGAGCGAAGTAAAACAATCATAGACGTTGAAAAATTATTACAGTATCCACTTTTTGTCTCAAAAATAAACTGATCGACATAATCTTGATTTTTTTCAGGAGTTTTAACATGTTCTGTTTCGTATATAAAAGAGGTATCCGCGAAATAATTTTCGATTGCCAATACTTGATCATATTGATTGGTTTTATCTTTCGTAAGATGTATCGCTAAGTCTTTTATCCTTTTTGGTAATGAGCTAGGTAGCTGTGTATATTTTGCTATGAAATAAGGGTTTGCTTCTAAAGCCTTAGCTGCTTTTACAGCTTTTAAGTTTTCAATAGAAAAATGAGGAGTTTCATAAGTCACCTTATATTTATTTAAGGTAGTGGAAGAACTATCTTTTATCAAATCGATTTTTTCCGAAAAGGGGTCTGCGTTGAAGGATACATTGGAAGTAGCCGCTACCGATACTAACCCTGCGGGATAAATAAGATAAGGGAAATCTTTTTGCGTAGTAATAATCGCTTCGGCAGTTTCTGTTTTTGTATACCTCTCATACCAATTCACTACGTTGTTTTTATACTTAAAAGAAACTTTTGGGGGAGTTTCGGAAATTTCCCAACCCTTTCCGGTATAAAAGTCCTTTGTTTCCACTCTCCAATATTGACTGTTTTGCACTTGTGCAGTGAAAATGATTGTGTCGTCCCACTTAAAAGAGCCGCCTAAATGAGAGTCGTCCATATCGTAACCGGATGTGCTGATTTCTGTCACTCTATTCGCTGAAGGTGAATCCAATTTTAAGAAAGTATCAATATTAGACCATTGAGGTCCCAGTTTAGGAGCGAAATATCCAACGGTTATCGTAAGCATAATAGATAAAGCAATCGGTACGAGTAACTTTGGGACAAATTTAGTCTGCTTTTGCAAGTTCTCAGATTTTTTTATGTGTTCGGCATGGAGAAGGCTGAGCATGAAAAAGCCAGTTATAATTGTACGAATGATTGCGCTACTCATGTCATATAAGTCAGATATATCAAAAATCGTGATATAAATAATGGTTAATATAAGGAATAAGAGTCCGCGTTGTTGACGAATAATCCAATACAGGATGAGAAAGCAAAAAAACCAAAGCACGAGAAAGAATAAGAAGGTCTGAAAAGCCTTAGAAAGATTCCACCAGTTCGCTTGAAAGAGTAGAGTGATATTATGAATAAAATCAGACGAGAATTCTATCAACCAGGTAGGGTTAATAAAAGCTCCTTTATAATCCACCCAATGAAGCATAAATAAGATGACTACAATCTTTATAGAAATTTGGAATCGTACTTGAAAAAAAGAGAGAGCGAAGCAAATTCCTATAAATCCTATAAAGAAATTTAGTCTTACCATGTCTGTAACCTTTACAAGTGGTTGTAACCATTCTAATAAAATGAGAAAACCAAATACGTGCATTAGGAAACTGCTAATATTGCGTTTATTATTTGAAGGTAATGTTGTCATTCGTTCACCTCAAAAATACATTTGCGTAATGATTTTCATAAACCGCTTTCACAAATATTTTTCGTTTTCTTAGTGTTTCGATTATGTGTAGTTCTCGATTTGAGAATTGATGTGCTTTTTCTTTGATGACAAATATCATCAGCCTGCTGTTTTTTATTGCTATACTTTCAGCAATTTCTTGAATATCGGGAGAAAGATTACTTGTTATAAGTATGAATGTTACTGGTTGATAGATTTTCTTTAATTCTACTTCTACAGTTTGAGAGAGCGAGAACGTACTGTCTGCTTTTACTTTTGCTAAGTGACAGAAAATTTGTTGTACTTGTGTCTCTCCATGAGATAAAGGGAGAACGGTTTGTTCTTTTTCAGTGGATACGAATGATGCTTGTGAATCCTGTTTTAAAATAGACCTCACGAGAGAAGCTGTAAATGTAACGACTAATTCGAATAGGGGAGATTGAGTTCTGTCCATAAAAATTACAGTATCATGACCTCGTTGTTGTTCAAACTCTTTCGTCATAATATTATTTTTTCGAGCAGTTGCCTTCCAATTGATCCATGAAAAGCGGTCACCGGGTTTGTAGTCTCTGACACTAGCGGAGACTGTTGCATCTCTTGTTACATTCACATTTGAGGAGAGTGCTCCTTGTTCGAAATAGTTTTCCACTTGTCTATAGGCTATATCTACATATTGAGGATAGACTAAAAAACTCTCGGGAACTGAAAAGGTTATCTCTTTTTCGATTATTCCGAATACATCACCAGTTTTTACACGCACGCTCGAAAAGGTGTGTTCTCCTCTAGGAATTGCGTCGATTATATATTCGTATGAAATATTTCGTTTGAACCCTGGAAATAATATCACTTTTGCATTTTTTGATTGTTTACGATTATTGAATTCCATGGGGAGTACCTCTTCTATAATTAAATACAGTAAGGGAAAGGGGATTTTCCGCTTTATTGTAATAGTGCCTAAGAATTGCTGTCCGGCCGTGTACTCCTTTTGATTTGTTATGCGTCTTACCTCAGCGTTCCAAAGGGCACAAAAGGGCAACAATAATGAATAAAGACCGAAAGGAATAAAGCTGTAAAATAGAAACCAACTTACGAATTCCCCTTGTAACATGGTATATATAAATGTTGAAGCAATGAATAAAACAATCAACGATAGCTTTCCGACGTTATGAACTGTTCGTAACAGCTGTTTCATCAGAAGTTTTTTTTCTTTTGAGCCGGAACTGGAGTCCGGGCGAGAATTTTTGTAATGACGCTTTCTGGTGTTACCCCTTCAAATTTCGCTTCTATTTTTAAAATAAGTCTATGGGACAAAACATAGGGAGCTAAAAACTTAACATCATCTGGAATGACATAATCCCTGCCATTTATGAGCGCATATGCCTGCGAAGTTTTCATCAAAGCAATGGAACCACGCGGACTAGCACCTAGCTGAACAGAGTTATAAGAGCGGGTTTGATTAACGAGTTTTACGATGTAGTGCTTGATGGCTTTGGACGTATATATTTCCCGTACGTTTTGTTGTAAGTGTAGTAATTCTTCTATTGTAATAGCGGCTTGTAAATGAGAAATAGGTTTTGTTTTTTCAGTCCGATTTAAAACTTCAAACTCTTCTTCGGGTGTGGGGTAGCCCATTTTTAGTTTTAGTAAGAAACGGTCAAGCTGAGCTTCAGGTAAAGGATAAGTTCCTTCATGCTCAATTGGATTCTGTGTAGCTATTACAAAAAATGGTTTCGGTAAAGGTCGTGTTATACCATCTACTGTTATATTGCTTTCTTCCATACTTTCAAGCAAGGCTGATTGCGTTTTGGGTGATGTACGGTTAATTTCATCAGCTAGTATGATATTTCCCATAATAGGTCCTGCCATAAATTTAAATTGTAATTCTTTTGGATTATAAATAGAAACACCTGTTACATCTGATGGCAGTAAATCAGGAGTGAATTGAATCCGTTTGAAATCTGCATCGATGGATTTAGCGAGGGCTTGTACCATCATCGTTTTCCCAACACCCGGAACATCTTCTAATAGTACATGACCTTCAGTTAAGAGAGCTGCCAAGGTAAGGGTGATTTCCTTATGTTTTCCGACCATCACTTTTTTAATATTATCAATTATTTTTTCTACAACTGGATGTAAAGAATCGAGTTGTGTCATCGTACTCCTCCCAAATTCATTTTTCTAGTTCATTCAATCTATTGTAAAAATTATGTTTCGTATAAAATAAAGTTTGCTTGACTCGGTTGGTATTGTTAAGGAGTTTCTTTCTATTATTATTTTATATAATTTCTATTTCATTTAAGGAAATCCTACTCGACGTTTTTTTATATTTTGTTTTGGCTCTAGTCGTATGTGCATGAAATTTGTTTCCAGTGTGCAAATATTTTACTAGAAACATAGATTAATAATATTCTAGTGACTTTGGAATTTAACAACTAATTGACAAGTTTAATAAAATTATACTTATTCCAACGTATTATTCAGAAGTATTTTAGGTTTTGGGGTTGAATGTTTCATTTGTAAAATAGGGACAAGCAATTGTATAAGCTGTCCCTAAGAAAAATCGTTGTGAGTAGTGTTTGTATTAGAATTTATTATTTAATGTTCTATTAAATTGGATAAAGGAATTTCCTGTTCATTTTGCGGCTCGCTAAGGGGATAAATTCTAGCTGTTTCATTATTTTCATCCACATTTTGAATATAAATTGGAACTCCATTATAGGTTACATTAGCCATAATCGGTGAAGCTGCAATCTCTTGTGCCCGTTGTTTGTTCATTACGATGACCTCCTTTTGACTTATAGCAGTAATAATGTTTACTTTAAACTACTTAATTATTCTTAATACTCAATAGTAAGCAAATAGGTATTAATTTTGATTTCAACATATAAGTTTATAAATCCTATATTTAGGGACAAGGAGTGAGTAGAATGAACAGGGTAGGGAAAGCTGATTTTGTTTCAGGGTTTGTACCTAATCATAATCATGGATCAGTTGATTATACATCTGTCGATGCGGGCCATGTACATCAATGCTTAGACGTAACCTCTCCACCAATTCAAACGCAGGATGGGCATATACACTATACAGAAGGATATGTAGTATTTGAAGATGGACATACTCATTATTATAAGGCATACTCAGGACCAGCTATTCCGGTTGGAGATGGAATGCATGTTCATTATTACGATTTTTATACAACAGAAGATAATGGACATAAGCATTGTATAAGAGGAGTAGATCAGCCTGCTCCAGGTAATAAATAGATAAAGGAAAGTTAACGTGTCAGCAGAATGTAAGCTTTTTCATTCTATATACTATTTTTAAAAACATTATATACAGAATTCGAGATGTTATTTTTTGTTATAGTAAATATTATTAATTCATATACATAATATAGTATGAATGCTTTTAAGGGCATTAGGGGGGATTTTAATGACTAACGGGCAACAACAACCTATTCCTGGTCACTTTGTCATGGATACACAGCGGGCTATGTTGCTTCCGCCGGAATTGAAAGCTGCACCTTCTGAATCGTTAACAGAACAATTATTTATTGAAAGGTCCTTAACAGAAAATCGATTTTGGTTACGAATTATGAAGGAGCATGCGCTTTTTCTTGCTGACGGGTTTAATCGGAAAGATAAAAATCTAATTCAGCAAGCAGATCAGTTTTTTCAACTTTTTGATCGACATTTACAAAAAGCATTCTCTATTCCTCAAACTGTTCAAGCAGTTAGGCAATTAAATGAAGAAAGTATTCAGCTAGTTTATGCATTTCGTAATTATAAAAGAAACCTTTTAATTTTAATTATTAATTGTAAGGTAAGTGGTTTCAATTTTCCGTTATTAGTAGATCATATTGCACGAGAAGCGGAATATTTTATAAGAACACTTCAGAAATTTAATGAAGGAAAAATGGATCCAATTCAAGATGCGATAATTAGTGAAAATGTATTTTGGCTCAGAATTATGATGGAGCACTCTCGTTTTATTGCCTCGTTGCTTGACCAATCTGAAAGAAATTTAGTTCATACTGCTTCAAAATTTGGTGATGATTTTGAAGTTCTTCTTGGTCAAGCGAGAGATGTTGAATCTATGCTATATCAGAAACAACCAACATATCCGATTATTGGAAAAATGAATAAAGATAGTGAAAATGCTACAGTTGAATTGAGGAATTTCAAAAAAGCTGGATTAGAGCTTATCCAAACATGTCAAATTAAAAGTGTAATTAATCCGTTATTAGCTGACCATGTTGTAAGAGAAGCTGAGCATTTCTTATTTATGATTCATGTGTTGGAAGAAAGGTTGAAGCAAAAACAGGTGCAACAGTCGATGGGATAAGTGCTTTATTGCTATGAACAATATAGGGTGGAAAATGTATTGATCAGAGACTTCCTCTTAATAACATTAAATTTTTGTTATGAGAATACTAATATTTTAGCAAAAAAACGGTAAATCCCTAATGTGGGACGTATCGTTTTTTTTGTTAAATTTTTCTTTGTCTTGGTAGTCAAATTTCATCCATTTTAAATTATGAGAAACTATTATCTTTCTTTTCTATATGGGAATGATAGGATAAAAAGGATGGTGAAATATATGGCAATTGATCGCATTTGTACAATTGGACCAGCTAGTAACAATAAAGATGATTTGACAGAATTAATAAACAGAGCTTTATATTTGATGTGGAAATAAATTGTTATACGGACACTGTAGATCCTGATCGACAAATTATTCAATTTACAAGTGAAACATTAAAAAATAATGTTCCAGAATCTGCATATCTGGGTGAAGAACTAGGAACGTGCATGGCGATTATTCGAAAAGGTATGGATGGCAGTTATACATCTGCTGTTGTAGCGTTAGGGCATAATAATCCATAAAATAATTCATTTTACACGATTTTCCTTATGTAAAAATAAGAGGAGATCGTGTTTTTTATTATTAACGCAAATAATGATGGTGGTCATACAAAATTCCCATAAAATATCCAACAGTACCTTGCAATAAATAATAGTAAATGGTATATTATGGATGGTGTTAGTACCTTGCATTGAATAGTACTAATTGGAAAGGAGGATTATCTTTGAACGTCCAGTTTAAAAAAGGTGTGCTAGAACTATGTGTACTGGCACTTGTCAAACGAAAAGATTGCTACGGTTATGAGCTTGTTCAGCAAATCTCCAATAAATTTTTAATCTCAGAAGGGTCAGTATACCCGTTGTTACGTCGTTTAACAAAAGAGGGTTACTTTCAAACATATTTAAAAGAATCAACAGAAGGACCACCGCGTAAATATTATCAATTAACAAATCAAGGAGAAGAGCAACTCCATTTACTTGTAACGGAGTGGCGTGATTTTGCTAAAGGAGTACAAGAAATTATTGAAGAGGTGTAATGAGATGAATAAAGAACAGTTTCTTCGAGAATTATCGGGACATCTTAGAAAGCTACCAGAAGAAGAGAGAAAAGATATTTTATACGATTATGGGGAACATTTCCAGTTTGGATTAGAGGAAGGGAAGACAGAAGCAGAAATTATACAGGGGCTTGGGTCACCAAAAGCTATTGCAAAGGAGATGTTGGCACTATATCGTTTTGATGAGATGAAAAAAGATCCGTCTGCTTCGAATATAACAAGAGCAGTGATGGCAGCGATTGGTCTTAGTTTATTAAACTTTATTATTGTGTTAGGTCCTCTAGTTGCAATCGTGAGTTTTATATTTTCCCTTTGGGTTGGAGGCGTGGTCTCAGTTGTGGCGCCGCTGCTAGTAGTGATTAAGATATTAACGGGTACATTCTTATGGCTTGATATATTTGTTTCTATTACATTTGTTGGAGTTGGACTATTGTTATGTATAGTTGCTTACTACTGTACAAAATGGTTTAAAAACTTTTGTGTAGGCTATGTCAATTGGAATCTCAAAATGATTAAAGGGGAATAGATGAGATGAAAAAGATATTGTTAGTAGCTGTCGCTTGTATCATCATTGGAGTTATTGGTATATCACAGACATATACAAAAGCAGTTGAGACGGCAGAACGAGGGGATAAAGAAAAGGTTATTAAAAATGAAGCAATCAAAAGTTTGGAAATTGATTTGGATGCTGGAGATGTTACGGTTCAAAAAGGAAATGATTCTTCTTTTTATATAAAAAAATCAGGGAATATTGCAAAACAAAAAGTGAGTATTGATGAACAAGGGGATACGCTAAAGATTCAAGGTAAGGTAAAAAAAGGCCCTTCATTCGATTTTTCATTTTTATCTTTCGGGTTTAAAGCACCAGGGATAATAATCGTTGTTCCGGAACGTTCTTACCAAGATATAAAAGTAAGTTCTTCTGCGGGTGAGATAACAGTAAATGATATAAAAAGTGAACGTGTAGAAGCAACAACACTTGGTGGAGATGTAGAAATGGAGCGTGTGACAGCGAAGAAAGTAGAAGGGTCTTCAAAAGCAGGTGAAGTTAAAATGAAAAAAGTAAGTGGAAAAGTTGTAGCGAAAACAACAAGTGGAGATGTAGATATTGTAGATCATGATCCTAAATATGATTTAGAGGCAAGTTCAACTGCAGGAGAAGTTGATATTCGATTACTTCAGAAGCCTCAAGATGCGACTATAAGTGGGAAAACATTTGCAGGAGAAGTGGAGATTTTCAAAGAAGAAACGAAAAATGTAACATTAGGAAATGGTAGTGTAAAAATTAGCGGAAAAACATCTGCTGGAGACGTTACAATTGAATCGAATTAAAGAATAGACCAGTTTAACTGGTCTATTCTTTAATGTAAATCGCGGTATACACCGATTACTTTTCCGATAACAGAAACCTTATCTAAAAGGATCGGTTCTAAAGAAGAGTTTTCTGGTTGTAAGCGGAAATGATCTTTTTCTTTGTAAAAACGTTTTACAGTTGCTTCGTTATCTTCTGTTAAAGCAACGACGATTTCCCCATTGTATGCAGAATGTTGTTGACGAACAACAACTAAATCTCCATCCAGAATACCAGCTTCAATCATACTATCTCCAGAGATACGTAACATAAATACTTGATCAGCTCCAGCAACAACGCTTGCAGGAAGTGGGAAGTGTTCCTCGACACTTTCAACTGCTGTAATTGGTAAACCGGCTGTAACTTTTCCTACAATTGGGACTTGAACAACTGATTGTGTTTCTGTTTCGATTCTTACTTCTCCTAAAATTTCAATGGCTCTCGGTTTTGTTGGATCACGTCGAATATAACCTTTTTCTTCTAGACGTGATAAATGTCCGTGCACAGTAGAACTAGAAGCAAGGCCAACCGCTTGACCAATTTCACGTACGGAAGGTGGATAACCTTTTTCTTGTACTTTTAGTTTGATGAAGTCGAGAATGTCTTGCTGGCGTTTTGTTAACTTTTCCATGTTTTTTAACACCTCGTTTTCTTTCAATTTTCTTACTTATAAGTATAACATGCGAAAAAACATTCTACAAACATAAGTTCGAACAAAAAGACGATTTGTGATACACTAAAGAAAAAATCGAAATGAGAAAGAGGGTTTTAAAATGAATGCAATCATTTATGCCCGTGTAAGCACAACGAAAGAAGCGCAGGAAACATCATTATCACGCCAAAAAGATGAATTATTGTATTTAGCTGAGCGATATCAAATGAATGTTATAAAGGTGATTGAGGAGAAGGCAAGCGGTTATACAATTGAACGAGATGGTATATTAGAAGTGCTGGACATGATTCGAGACGAAGAAATTGATGTGCTTCTCATTCAAGATGAAACGCGGCTTGGAAGAGGGAATGCAAAGATTGCTTTAATGCACTGTTTACATAAAGAAGAGATCAAAGTGTATACACATACGCATAATGGGGAATTACAGCTTTCTGATTCGGATTCCATGGTTCTGGATATTATTGGTATAGTTGAAGAGTACCAGAGAAAAATTCATAATTTGAAGATTAAACGTGGAATGCAGAGAGCGGTAGAAAGAGGGTTTCGTCCAGAAAAAAACTTAAAAAATCGTCATTTGAGTACAGGACGTGAAAAGAAAGAAGTGCCGATTGAAGAAATTGTACGTCTGCGTCGTAATGAATTGACATTTGAGGAGATTGCTGCAACGCTTCGTGGTTTCGGACATGAGGTATCAAAAGCAACAGTACATCGCAGATACGTGGAATATACGAAGCAATTGCTTGATAAACAAGACTAACTATTGTATGATAATAATCAGTTTTAAGTAGAAAGGGGATTCGAGATGCTAAGTCACGAACTCATTGAACGCATTAATTTCTTAGCGAAAAAAGCAAAAGCTGAAGGATTAACTGAAGAAGAGCAACGTGAGCGCCAATCGCTCCGTGAACAATATTTAAAAGGATTTCGTCAAAATATGTTAAACGAATTAAAAGGCATTAAAGTCGTTAACGAAGAAGGTAAAGATGTTACACCGACGAAATTAAAAGCATTGAAAAAACAAGATAACGCAAAGTTAAATTAAAAGATGGGCGAAGCCCATCTTTTTTGATTTTAATAAAATTGTTTATTTGATAACTTTCCAATTACGGTTGGTTGTCGCTTCAATTGTCCCTCGATCTAATATGTAATTCGCAATGATTTCAGACATATCGGTTGGTATATCTTTTATGATGGGCTTGTTTTGATACATAAAGTAATTCCCACCACCACTAGCGCGATAATTGTTCATGACTACATCATATTCTTGATCAAGTTGAATGGGAGATCTGTTATATTGTAAGGAAACGACTCTTTGACCAACAGGTTTTGAAATGTTTAATATGTATGAAATTCCTTCCCACATATCGTAATTATAATGCTGTGGTTTTGGTGTAGTGTAAGCGGGATTTACAATAATATCTCCCTCGGTATTTAATGTGAAATATTCAGCTGATAGCTCAAGGGCCTCTTTTATATCTTTTCCTGTAATCCTTATGACCTTCAATGTGTTTGGATAAATATAATTTGAAACAATATCTCTCATTGTAATATGTTTTGGAAAGCCAGAAGATTCATTATGAAATAGGCTTGTACAAGAGATATTGACTCCAGCTACTTCCATCTGTACTTTATTTATAAATTCGATAAAAGGATGATCCTGTAAACGTGTTTGCATTGCATCATAAATCAACATATCTCCTATAATGGTACCGATAGGTTGGTCTAACCATTTTTGGGTTTGTTTTTCATAAGTCGATACGAGTGACAGAGCTGTTTCATCTACTGGGATGTCTTGCGCAGATAACAGTTCTGAATGGCATTCCATCAAAATCCATCGATCTTTATTTTGTTCTAGTTTTACATGGACTTTCCCTAATGAATGACCGTTACTGCCGGTTTGCAAAACTGTCACACCATTTACTTTTGTATTTGAAATATAGCGATGTTGGTGTCCAGTTAATAGGATATCGATTCCTTCTATTTCTTGGCACATTGCATATCCTTGATTTTCTCCTGTTAAAATTTCAGTTGGTACCCCCGTTTGTAAGTCACGTTCAAAACCACCATGATATGCTACGATTAGTAAATGTGGTTGTTCCTGTTCACGAATGTAGGAAACCCATTTTTTTGTTGTTTCTAGTGCATCTTCAAATAGTAAATCTTTAATATGATGTGGCTGTTCCCAATTTGGGATGTAATGTGTTGTAACTCCCAAGATAGCGATTTTTATATTAGGATGTATGTGTTTAATGATATAGGGTTTCCCAAAGTAAGGATACTTTGTATGTTTATTTAAAATATTTGCGGATAGATAAGGCATATTCGCGTTTAAAACAGCTTTGTTTAATACATCCATTCCATAGTTGAACTCGTGATTTCCGATAACGGCCGCATCATAGCCAATGTAATTAGCGATAAGTGACATGGGGTTGTTTTTATGCTGTATATATTTAACGTAGTAATAGGTGAATGGTGTTCCTTGTATAAAATCACCGTTATCAATCACAATTACATGTTCATGTTGGTTACGCTCTTGTGTGATCCGGGTTGCGAGTTTGGCTAATCCTATTTCTGCGGTTTCGTTATTTCGATAATGAAGTGGATAAATCGTACCGTGTATATCGCTCGTTAGTAGAATGTTTATATTAACACTGTTGTTCTTATTCAATCTTATCAACCTTCTTTATTGTTATCTTATGATAAATCATTACAAATAATCTAGATTTATTTTTGTTCATATTTATATGAGGAAAGTTTCAGGGAGGGCTAATACCCTATGAGGTGGTAGGGTGTTTCATTTTTATAAGAATTTGTTCTTATATAGTAATAAGAACTTGTTTTGTAGTGAACCCTCCAAAAATATATGAACCAGACCCTGAAATTATTAAAACGTACACAAATATAGATGAAATAAATAATTGGGTTACTATTCGAAAGGAAAAGAAAGAAATTCCGATATATGTAAAAGCGAGACATACAGAAACTGTGTTATTTTGGCTCGTTCCAACTGGTACAGCTACATGGAAAGAACGACAGCTAATTGGATATGATATCGATGGAACAGATGGATGGTCTTTGAAATGGAATATAAGTGAGCAAATATTACACCATCATATAATTGTACAAGTTCTTGGAATTACACCAATAAGTAGTGATTCCATTAATGTTCACAAGGAATATGAATGAAGAGATCAGGGTTCTTAAGCATTATTCTTAGTTATAATGGTTTGTCCAAAGAAAGTGTTTCGGATTATAAAGAAAAATGAAAATATTTTTTAAATTATCGTATGATGGTAGGGGAAGGGAGAGGATCTTATGACTTTACAGCATGAATTTGTATTTGTTTCAAGTGAAAAAGGGGAGTTGAATTCTGAAGATTTTTCTTGGCATGATAGGCGGTTTTTTTATAAAGATGGATCGGTTGTTGAAGATTGTGTGATATTAAGTGATGAAATAGTTTTGTATGTGTCAGATTTTTTGCAGTGGATTCCGACTTGCAATCCTTTTCGGAAAGAAAAAGGATTTGGCCTTCATTATTATGGCATTACAAAAATTGAGAATGAAGGAGCGGAAATAGCGATTGATTTATTTCGCTCATTAGTCAATCTATTTTCATTGGGACCTGAAAAAGTAGAACTCACAGGCTCATTTCAATGGACGGTAGATTGTGATACGGATGGAAAGTATGAACAACTTATTTTTAATCGAGATATTCTCTGTGCAGATTTAAAATCTTTAGTCAAACTACTTCATAAAGTGAAAGAAGGAGAAGGATATCTTTTGCATTTTGGAGTTTAATTTTTTCTAAATAAAGCTGAAATAAAAGAATTAGCAGTTGCTATAAATAAAGAAATAATCGCGATAAGAAATAAGAGGATTGCAATGGTGCTATATAAATAACCTAATCCTTCACTTGTTATCATGACACCTCGATCAAAATACAGTATGCCAAACGTACCAATGGAAAGAATAAGCATGACACCACCTGGGATGTATTTATGGGGGGATTTTAATTTGACTGAAAAATAAATAGAAAGAATTGAAATGAGGGTCATAACAATAACAAAGGTGTAAGAAGCTGCTTCTTCACTCATGATTTCGTCTTCCTCCGTTTCTTATTTAATATATACGATGAAAATTAATATATATTCATTTCTATTATACAATTTGTAAATAATTAGTGAATAGAACGGAGATTAGGAAGGTGGCTAAAAATTTTTAGTGCTTGCGCGTTAAAATGCAGAGAATTCCCTTTATTTTTAATAAAAAAATAAAGAAAAAGTATAACATATTGAATACCCATACATTCCGGAAATTACAGTTTTTTTTTATAAAAAATCGAAAAAACATCAACATATTTGTCGATACATGTTGTATAATCTTGCGTGGGAAGATATCATATAAATGTGTAAAACGTTTACTAATATAAGCGAAGGGAAGAATAGCATGTCACATTCAATCGAACAACTTTCTATCAACACGATTCGCACATTATCCATCGATGCGATTGAAAAAGCAAACTCTGGTCACCCAGGAATGCCAATGGGTGCAGCACCAATGGCTTATACATTATGGACTCAATTTATGAAACATAATCCAAATAACCCAACGTGGTTTAACCGCGATCGTTTCGTATTATCTGCAGGTCATGGTTCAATGTTATTATACAGCCTACTTCATCTGTCTGGTTACGACGTAACAATGGATGACTTAAAGAATTTCCGTCAATGGGGAAGTAAAACTCCAGGACATCCTGAGTATGGTCATACAGCAGGCGTAGATGCAACAACTGGTCCACTGGGACAAGGTATTTCGACAGCTGTTGGTATGGCGATGGCTGAGAGACATTTAGCAGCGAAATATAATCGTGATGCATACAACGTAGTTGATCATTATACATACGCAATTTGCGGTGATGGCGATTTAATGGAAGGCGTTTCTGCTGAAGCATCTTCATTAGCTGCTCACTTAGGATTAGGTCGACTTGTTGTGTTATACGATTCTAATGATATTTCATTAGATGGTGATTTAAATCGTTCATTCTCTGAAAGTGTAGAAGATCGTTATAAAGCATACGGTTGGCAAGTAATCCGTGTTGAGGATGGAAACGATGTTGAAGCAATTGCAAAAGCGATTGAGGAAGCGAAAGCTGACGAAAAACGCCCAACGCTAATCGAAGTAAGAACAACAATTGGTTTCGGTTCTCCAAACAAATCAGGAAAATCTGCTTCACATGGTTCTCCGCTTGGTGTTGATGAAACGAAATTAACAAAAGAAGCATATGCTTGGTCAGCTGAGCAAGACTTCCATGTACCAGAAGAAGTATATGATAACTTCCGTAAAACAGTGCAAGATGCTGGTGAAACAGCACAAGCTGAATGGAATACAATGCTTGGCGAATATGCACAAGCATACCCAGAATTAGCAAATGAATTACAAGCAGCAATGAAAGGCCTTCTTCCAGAAGGTTGGGATAAAAACTTACCAACTTATGAATTAGGATCAAAAGCAGCAACACGTAATTCTTCAGGTGCTGTAATTAACGCGATTGCTGAAGCTGTACCATCATTCTTTGGTGGATCTGCAGACCTTGCTGGTTCTAACAAAACATACATGAATAACGAAAAAGACTTCACAAGAGCTGACTACAGCGGTAAAAATATTTGGTACGGTGTACGTGAGTTCGCAATGGGTGCAGCGATGAACGGTATCGCACTTCATGGCGGCTTAAAAACTTACGGTGGTACGTTCTTCGTATTCTCTGATTACTTACGCCCAGCAATCCGCTTAGCGGCGTTAATGCAATTACCTGTAACATATGTGTTTACACATGACAGTATTGCCGTTGGTGAAGATGGTCCAACACATGAACCAGTTGAGCAGTTAGCGGCGCTTCGTGCAATGCCAAACGTATCGGTTATTCGTCCTGCTGATGGTAACGAGTCTGTTGCAGCTTGGAAATTAGCTTTAGAATCTACAAGTACTCCAACTGCATTAATCTTAACTCGTCAAGATCTTCCAACATTAGAAGGCGCAAAAGACGATACGTATGAAAAGGTTGCAAAAGGTGCATATGTAATTTCTGCAAGCAAAAAAGAAAATGCTGATGTAATCTTACTTGCAACTGGTTCTGAAGTAAGTTTAGCAGTTGAAGCGCAAACAGCATTAGCAGCAGATGGAGTTGACGCAGCTGTTGTCAGCATGCCATCTATGGATCGTTTTGAAGCACAATCTGCTGAATATAAAGAATCTGTATTACCAAAATCAGTAACAAAACGTTTCGCAATTGAAATGGGTGCTACTTTCGGATGGCACCGTTACGTTGGTCTTGAAGGAGATGTACTAGGTATCGATACATTCGGTGCTTCTGCTCCTGGTGAAAAGATCATGGAAGAGTATGGATTTACTGTAGAAAATGTTGTTCGTAAAGTAAAAGAAATGCTTTAATGATTTGTGAAAAATCTCTCCGGCATGGAGAGATTTTTCTATGTAAATGAGTTTATTCGACAGAAAAAGTTTTTTCTTTCTCCGCAGTCAGACAATCATTGCATGTTTTCTTTTATATAATGTAGAGAAAAAGGTTGTCCAGAGCGGGAGGGAAAGCATGAAAACGTATGAATTGTATTTAATTCAAGAAGATATTGCGAAGGCGTACTTTGGTCGAGAGTATTTGTTTTTCGATTTATTTGCTCGATTTTCAGAATCTGGTTCCCTTTCGAAAAAGAAAGTGTTATATAAGCAGATGATGTATATTACGATGCCATTACAAGTAATGAAAATTCACCATAAATTAGAACAAGTTCTACGCAGTTTTGGAAAGTATGATCGAACACATCGTACACACATGCTTTATACTGGGGCAGAATATGGCGAAATAACGGTGAAATCACAATATATTCAAATGAGTACATCTGGAAATGTTTCGATGGAAACGACTTTCTTTGAAGTGCTTAGGAAATGTGAATTAACATTTTTAGCGATGGATTATGAAAATAAAAAGTATGGTTGGCTCAATCCTTTGAAACAAGCACGGACATATGTGTAAAAAAATGTCGAATACAATCTTGTCTTATTGAAAAGGTTTTAGTACACTGTAAGGTAGACAACATGAAGGAGGAAAATATATGTCAATTTGGGTAGTTGTTCTAGTGGGCGTATTAGCACTAGTAGCAGGCGTGGCGTTAGGATTTTTCATCGCCCGCAAATATATGATGAATTACTTACAAAAAAATCCACCAATCAATGAGCAAATGTTAAAAATGATGATGATGCAGATGGGACAAAAACCATCCCAAAAGAAAATCAATCAAATGATGAGCGCAATGAACAAACAACAAATGAAATAAGCGCTAAAGGGGCACTCGATAAGAGTGTCCTTTCCTTTTGGAAAACTTTAGTATTTAAAACTTTTAAAAATTCTGCATTTTTGATAAACTGAAAACATCGCTCATTTCAAGGGAGGGGGATATAATGAAAGTATTTTTTAATTTAGCGTGGTTTTTTAAACAAGAAAAACGGGCGTACATAACGGGGATTATTTTGTTGTTTGGTGTAGCACTTCTTGAACTGGTGGCACCAAAAGTAATTGGAATTGTTGTAGACGAAATTAACAACCAAACGTTAACATCTGAAAAGCTGTTACAGTGGGTTGTTCTTTTAGTGGTTGTCGGGATTACAATGTATATACTACGTTACATATGGCGTATTATGATTTTTGGATCTTCTTTAAAGCTAGCGCGTCAATTACGAAAGAAATTATATGAGCATTTTACAAATATGAGTCCATCTTTTTATCAATCACATCGTACGGGGGACTTAATGGCACATGCAACGAATGATATTCAAGCAATTCAACAAACAGCTGGAGCGGGCGTTTTGACACTTGTGGATTCGTTAGCTGTAGGTGGATGTGTACTCTTGGCTATGGGGTTTACAATTAGTTGGAAATTAACATTAATAAGTTTAATTCCAATGCCAATTGTAGCGATTTCTACTAATTATTATGGTACTTTACTGCACAAACGTTTTCATAAAGCACAGCAAGCGTTTTCTGAAATTAACGATAAAGTACAAGAAAGTATGAGCGGGATGAAAGTAATTCGTTCACTCGGTCAAGAAAAAGAAGATTTACAAGCATTTCGAAAGAAGTCAGAGGATGTTGTACATAAAAATATGTTAGTTGCGCGCATTGATTCATTATTTGATCCAACAATTTCTCTTATTGTTGGTTTTTCATTCCTAATCGCTGTGTGTTATGGCTCGCTATTAGTTGTTCGTGGAGAGCTAACAGTTGGTGACTTAATTACATTTACAACATATTTAGGGACGCTCGTTTGGCCGATGCTTGCATTTGGTTGGCTGTTTAATATTATGGAACGCGGCCGTGCTTCATACGACCGTGTGGAAAAAATATTGTCTCAAACTTCAGATGTTGTGAATAGAGAGGGAGCAGTAAATAAAGAGGCAAGTGGTGATATAACATTTGCGATTGATGCATTTTCTTATAAGAAAGATGAAACCCTCAATTTAGAAGATATTCATTTCACTTTGAAAAAAGGTGAAACATTGGGTATTGTTGGCCGCACAGGTGCAGGGAAAACGACGTTATTAAAATGTTTAATCAGAGAATATGATCATTTTAATGGTTCGCTGCTAGTTGGAGGAAAAGATATTCGTGATATGACGCTTCATGGTATTCGCTCTGCTATTTCGTATGTTCCTCAAGACCATTTTCTTTTTTCAGCAAGTATAGGTGAAAATATTGCATTTGGAAAGGCCGATGCTATATATAAAGAAATTGCATGTGCTGCTAATATAGCTTGTATTCATGATGATATTGTTCAATTTCCAGAAGGGTATGATACAGTAGTAGGCGAACGAGGGGTATCATTATCAGGTGGACAAAAACAAAGGATCTCTATCGCGCGTGCATTACTAACAAATGCTGAAATTTTAATTTTAGACGATTGTTTATCTGCAGTTGATGCAAAGACAGAAGAAACCATTTTAACAGCGTTGAAACGAGAAAGAGAGCAGAAAACAACGATTATTACAGCACACAGATTAAGTGCGATTCAACACGCAAATCTTATTCTTGTTGTTGATGAAGGAAAAATTGTAGAGCGTGGTACACATGAACAGCTAATGGGGCAAGAAGGTTGGTATAAAGAGATGTATGAAAGCCAGCAGTTAGAAGCGTTAGTTGAGAAGGGAGGCATATAATGGCTGAGAAAAAAAGAAGCGATTTATGGAGATTACTTTCTTATATGAAACCATATAAAGGCTTATTGTCATTGGCATTTCTATTTCTAGTTGGTGCAACTGTTACAGAAATGATGGGTCCGTTTTTAATTAAGCAGTTTTTGGATGAACATTTAGTTCCGCATAACTTTGAACAATCAGCACTTGTAACCCTATTTGTTGTATATATAGTTGCTCATTTATTAAAGGTTTTATTTACGTATTTAAATTTATTATATTTCCAAAATATTGCGTTCAAAATTGTGCAAGACATGCGGGTTGAAGTGTATGAACATGTACAAAGGTTGTCACTAAGCTTTTTTGATCGCACGCCAATTGGTACTCTCGTATCTCGTATTACTAATGATACGGAAGCAATTAAAGATTTCTATGTGAGTGTGTTATCAACATTTGTAAAAAATGTGGTGTTCCTAATAGGGATTTTGGTGGCAATGTTTTTACTTGATGTGAAGCTTGCTTTATGTTCTCTTATATTAATCCCAATTATGTTTACAATTATGGCGATGTATCGCCGGAAAAGTTCCGTTTTTTATTTAGAGCTTCGGAATCAATTAAGTATTTTGAATGCGAAGCTCAATGAATCGATTCAAGGGATGAATATTGTGCAAGTATTTCGCCAAGAAAAACGGATGCGAAAAGAATTTGAAGAAGTGAATGATAAGCATTACGGTGCTGGACGCCGTACATTAAAATTAGATGCGTTATTTTTACGTCCAGCAACAGACCTTGTTCATATTATGGCTATCGCTTTAGTGCTTGCATTATTTGGTATTAACGCCTTGAATAGTCCGGTTGAAGTCGGTGTATTATATGCTTTTGTTAACTATATTCATCGCTTTTTCCAACCTGTAAATGAAATGATGATGAAACTCTCCTTTTTCCAGCAAGCGCTGGTTTCTTCGTCTCGTGTCTTTCATTTGATGGATGAAAAAGATTTAGCGCCTGTTCAACAAGGGAATGGAGAACCAAAAGTAGATGAAGGAGAAATTGAATTTAATGATGTTACATTTTCTTACGATGGAAAGCGTGATGTTTTAAAAAATGTATCTTTCCATGTGAAACCTGGGCAAACAGTAGCTTTTGTTGGGCATACTGGAAGCGGGAAAAGTACAATTATGAACTTATTGATGCGTTTTTATGATATTAAGTCGGGTAATATTTTTATAGATGGTGCAAACTTAGAAAAATTTGAAGAGCAGGAAATTCGAAAGAGAATTGGACTTGTACTTCAAGATGCATTCTTGTTTGCTGGAAATGTAAAACAAAACATTCGTATGTATAATGAAAGTATTACTGATGAAGAAGTAGAGGAAGCAGCACGGTTTGTGCAAGCGAATACGTTTATTGAAAAGCTACCAGAACAATATGATACAGAAGTAGTAGAACGTGGAGCTGCATTCTCAAGTGGACAAAGGCAGCTAATTGCTTTTGCGAGAACAATTGCGACAAATCCGAAAGTGTTAGTATTAGATGAAGCAACAGCAAATATTGATACAGAAACGGAAGAAGCAATTCAAACAGCACTGCAGCGCATGAGAAAAGGGAGAACAACAATTTCGATTGCGCACCGCTTATCTACTATTCAAGATTCTGACCAAATCTTTGTAATGCATGATGGTGAAATTGTAGAAAGAGGCACACATCAAGAGTTACTGGGTAAGCAAGGGTTGTATTACAATATGTATTTACTTCAGAATAAAGGAAGCCTTCAGAAAGCCTTGTAGTATTGAGGTTTTGAAGGCCTCTTTTTTTATTTTTTTAAATACCACTATCTCTGTAATTTCTGTTACACCTCACATACTGAATTCGTAGTGATACTCTGTTCGTTCAATATATACACCAAATTCTAAATTATCTCCAACTAATATAAAATCTCCATCATACTGATTATAACTTCTTTTTCTAGTAGTATTTTTAAATTCATATTAATACCGATAAAATCTGTGAGTTTTTGTTGAGAAACATTTGTACTATGGATGAATGAAAGGAATTAAGGCACATAGGAAGAATATCGTTTATAAAGAATAAGGCGATGCGGTCAAACTATCCTACTCATTAATTGAATAAATATGACCCTTAGAAATTTTAGAAGAATATGAGACTTGGAAATTATAGCAGTTATTGTATTGCAATAGTATAGCAACCTATAAACTCTGCGTCATCTTTTAAAAAAAGGAGGGTATTTATTATGCAAGCGTCGTTTAAAAGATGTATGGTATTGATTGCTTCCTTCATTTTACTATTTACTTCTTTTAGTGGAATTGCAACTGCTGAGACGAATATTACGCCAATTTATAGTGGAATGCTTCCACCGAAAGAAGCATTCAATCCAGGAGATTGGTTTTTAGGTGAGAAGCCTTTAAATTATGAAGAAAATAGGCCGCCGATTGTTTTTGTACAAGGAAGAAATGGAAGTGCAGATAGTTGGTATGGAAAAACAGTTTATCACGATGTAAACGACATGTATGATTATGCTTATCGTGCGGGATATCAAACTGTGTTTGTTCAACTATACGATGCAGCTGGAAAGGGGTCTGCTAGTCAGTGGGACAATGGTAAATTGTTGGCTGCAAAGTTAGAAGAGATTTATAATCATTTTGGTAAAAAAGTGAATATTGTGGCTCACAGTAAAGGTGGAATTGATACCCAAGCAGCTCTCATTCAATACGGTGCGAATCGTTTTGTAGGAAAAGTTATTACACTAGCTTCGCCGCATTATGGGTCAAATTTAGCAGACTTATCCTATAGTTGGTGGGCGGGATGGCTGGCTTCATTACTCGGACAAAGAGACGATGGCACGTATTCTTTACAAACAGGTGAAATGGCACAATTTCGTTCTGTAATAGATAACAATCCGAACGCTAAATTAAATCGTTACTATACAGTTGCAGGTACAAGTTGGGGGCCGATTTTCTCAGCTTTATCTTTAGGTGGGTTATATCTTTCCGCGTATGGCTCTAATGATGGTTTAGTAAATGAATGGAGTACAAAATTACCGTATGGAACACATTTGTTTACTGATTCTAGATTTGATCATGATGATATAAGAAAAGGTTCAGCTGTCTTTTCTCGAATTGAATCGTATTTACGTACGTCTACTGCTACATCCGTTCCTTCTTATACTTTAAATTATAATAGGGAATTTGTTGATAATTTAAATACTACATCTAATCAAACCATTTTAGGTGGAGAACTGGAGCCGAATAAATGGATTGATCAAACAATTGCGATAGATGCAAAAACTGAAGGCGTTATCTCTGTGTTAACAGCATCTTCAGAAGTGAAAATACAACTTATTTCTCCGTCGGGCAAAGTATATACGAATGAAGATAGTAAGTCTACGGTAGGAGATGAAACTTCCTATTTTAAGGGTGCGTCCATTCGAACATTTAAAATTAATCAAATGGAAATCGGGGAATGGCATGTTAAAATAATGACATCGCATGAAAAAGATGCTTATATGGTTGTTAGTGAGTACCAACAAGAAGCACCGTTTACTTTGAAAATGCCAGGAAAAATTAAAGCTAATAAGGCTGAATTTCAATTGAAATCATCTACTAAAGAATCCATAAAACAAGAGAACCTTTCTCTCAATGTACGGGTTGTTGATCGAGAAGGGAACTTAGTATCTCAATCGAATCAGCTACAAAAGTTTGATGAAAATACGTTCACAGGCTCTTTGCATCATATTAAAAAATCAGGTGTATATAATGTGACGATTGATATTAAAGGTATTAACCCAGGAGGGAAAGCTTACAATCGTACGATTGTGCGTTCTGTGTATATTGAAAAATAAACTGTATTTGCAAAAACAGTATGTTTTAAGACCCGTTATATGCTGCTATTCTTTTTAAAAAGATGTGGAGATAATGGTAAGAAGACTGTAAATGCTTTGGTCTAAGTACAGCGTAATAAAGGTTTATGAAAAATCTCCTATAGGATGGTATGTTTTTACTTTACAATAGAGGAAGCTTTCGGAAAATCTTGTAATGTTGAGGTTTCGAGGGCTTCTTTTTTATGATTGATTCTCTTTAAGTTATTGACTCCTTCTTTTCTTTCATTTATTACAATGTCATTAAGTATTGTAATCCCTAGAATAATTGGATAACATTTTCCTTCTTCAAATTTATATAGATAAATGGTGGGAAAGTCTGTGAATTATTACACCATTAATGTTTAATGTAATTTCTTCTTCAATTAGTTCGTCAATTCTTTCTACACAGGCTAAATATTTTAGCCCGCATTAACGGACAGTAACACTCTCACCTCAAAATTCAGCAAAAGCAATGTCCAGCTCTAGCGGCTAGAATCTCCGGTCGTTTCGCCCCCTCGGACGAGGCAAAAAGCGCCTCTCTGTCGGGGGCTCTAACGTCCTGCGATTCTGATCGAGCCGCTTCCACTTTTCTAAAGAAGTTAGGAGGGAGATGAACTGTCCGTAAAAGCCCGATTGGTGAGGGCTAATAATCAGTGGGGATGAGGAAAACCCCCCACTGATTAAAGTTTCACTTTATATACTTTACTCTTGTCGTGAATCATCTGAAGGATAACTTGTTCATTTTTTATAGTAAATAAAGTATGCAAAATATATCCAAATTTACAGAGCGTTATTATAATACGTAGTATAATAGATTAAAAATGATAGTAAAAGTTTAGATAATATTTGATTAAGCTATAAAGGAGAAAAAAGATGGAATACATACTTATATGTGTCATTTTAGCATTATTAGCTGGAGTGTTTGTATTGTTTTATAAGAACAAACAACTACAATCAGAGAACCAACAAGTAGAATTTGAAAAGGCAAAGTCAATAGAAAACTATCAAACTGAGATAGCCGCAACTGTAGCAGATTATGAAGAAAAGCAGGAGACATTAAAAAACGTAGAACGTAAAAAGTATAATAATTTAAAAGAGAATGCAGCTAGAGAAGTAGAAAACATGAGAGTGATAAAGAATCAATTAGCGATGCAGCATAGTAAAGAGCGTAGTGAAATGCAACAGAAATATAACAACGAGATACATGTGCTGCAAAATCTAATTACAGAGTTAAGAACGTATTCTAAAAATGGTGAAGAAATGAATACACATGAAATATTACATTATATGAAAAGAGGATTTGTTCAGCAAGGAATCATAAATGAAGATGAATTATATATTATCCCAAATGCATTTCTTCCCAAGGTACATAGTAGAAACGGGAATAAAATGGAGTATGCTCGAGTTGATCATATAGTGCTATCGACAACAGGAATATATGTAATTGAGACTGCCGAGTGGCAAGGAAGAATGATACACGGATTGACGAAAGAAAATGCAGGGGTATATTCATTTATAATCGATGAGATTGGTAAATATCAAAATGAATATGAGAAGGAAGAAACATTTGTTTTTATGAAAAAGGGAGATCCAATGACTCTAATGATAGAAAACTTAGGGAACCCTGTCCATAAAGCAAAACATCTTGCAACAATCTTATATGATTATTTGAAAGGGATTAATCCGCAAGCTCTAAAAGAGGAAGTTAAGCCAATTGTATATTTCGGAAATGAGACAAATGGAAGTGGCAATGAAATGATCGATCTTTCCAATGAAGTATTGCCGAGGTTGAATGATAGAGAACAACTCGTTACGTATTTTAGAAATGAAAGATTGGAAGGAAAAGTACTATATATAGTGCAAGAATTACGAGAAATAAAAGAAATGTTCAAGCGTATGGAGGATGTGCAAGTGTAAAAGAATATGGTAAGGTGGTTTTTATGGGAAAATATAGAGATTCTTTATTGTGGGCAACATTGTATGTGTATGTTTTTTTATATTTGTTTATATATATCGCTTTCATATTCATCATTGGCATGGCGCATTCGTCTTACACGATTGTGAGTGTTTTAGCAGTATCAGTTCCGTTTATTTTTTTATTAGTTCTTCAGCGAATTGTTTTACATTTTTCTAGTAGTAATAATAAGAGGAAATGCAAGGATATTATAATTGTGGGAACAGTATTCTTTAGTATTTGTATCGTACAATTAGGGGTAAATGAGTATAATTCGAAGTTTCATGCAGATAGATGGTTGAAAAATGAACAGAAACGAGTATATATGGTAGATGATCTTCTAGGTAAACATAAACTAATGGGGAAAACTAAGAAAGAGACTATACAATTGTTAGGAAAACCAACTGAAACAAAACGTTTTGAGGAAATGAATCAAATAGTTTATTACCTTGGAGATGAAAGAGGATTTATTCCGATAGATAGTGAATGGCTTATTCTTCAATTTGATAGTGATGATAAGGTGGTAGAGTATAAGGTATATAAAGATTGAAATAAAAAGCAGAAGACCATTATGAGCTAGGGTCTTCTGTTTTTTTTTTTTTTTTTGTTAATTTATGTAAAAATAAGTAAAATGATAGAAGTTCCTGTCTGTACGAATTGGGGAAATTTCGTTATACTTTAAACTAGTTTAGTAATCTAGAAGTTTATTAGCTTACTAAATAACTTTTATTATGTTAGAAAAGGAGGTCAGTTAACACGAAATGATTCAATACATAACGTGTTAAACAATTATCATGAAAAAAGGAATTTATAATGTTTTAGCAATGTCAATTGCACTTCAAGTTGTAATGGTGCCAGCTTCTTCATTTGCAGCTCCAGTAGAAAAAACGGTAGGAGTAGCCACTAATGACCAAGCTTTGAAAAGTATTGAGGAACATATGAAAGAACATATGGATCAAGACATCGAAAGTGAAGTGCAAGGAGAATTTCTTGTACATATTATAAAATCGACTCCTTTATACGATTCTGTTGATTTACAGCATGCAACAGGTGCAGAGCTTTCTGAACAAGTAATTAAAGCTTCGAAACGAAAAGGAAATGCATACTATGTACAAACTTCATCTGGAGCAGGATGGATACATAATAGTGATAATAATGTAGAAATTCGGGACGTTTATGCGTTATCTAATAGGAATCTAGTCATCAATGAAGAAACATTTATATACTCTTCGCCATTTGATGCGTTTAAAGAAGAAACTGTATTGCAGCCTCAAACAATTGTAGCGATTTCACAAGCAGGAGATTGGTTCCAAGTTCAAACAGCCGAAGGAATAAAATGGATTCATTCACCATCTGCAAAATTTGAAGGTACGAAAGCATCTATCCTTTCAAATGAGGCGCCTGTTCGTAAAAAGAGAGAGGCTATCATGTATGCAGCGCCAGGAACATTAAATACAGGGAATATATATGGTGTAACATTTAAAGAATGGATCATTCCAACAGGGAATGAGAATATTCGTCCTGGTTATGCGATGGTCCCGAAATATATTACAATTCATGAGACCGCTAATCCTGATGTGGGTGCAAATGCTCAGAAGCATGGACAATATTTATATAATCAAGCAACATCAACTGTTGAATCCGGAACATCATGGCATTTCACCGTAGATGATAAAGAAATTTATCAGCATCTCCCAGTAAATGAAGTGGGATGGCATGCAGGCACTAAGCAAGGAAATCAGGAATCTATCGGAATTGAAATCGCAGTAAATGAAGATGGGAACTATGATAAAGCGGTTGAAAATGCTCGTAAATTAGCTGCATACTTAATGGGTGAATTAAATATCCCTTTAGAAAATGTGAAAAAACATCAATATTGGTGGGGGAAAAACTGTCCGGCCATTATGATTCAGCGCGGGGATTGGGACGCTTTCTTAAAAGGAACGAAAGCGTATTATGATGCGAATCATAAAGATGATATTACAGGTGGATGGTATGAGAAGGATATTCGTGAATTAGCTGCAAAAGGAATCATGCAAGGAGATGGAAAAGGTTCGTATTGGCCTAACCGTGTTGTAACACGTGGAGAATTTGCGACTCTGATTTCTAGATCATTACAATTACCAAAGGGTAAGTCGACATTTACAGATTTAGGTACAACACATTCATCATTAATAGATGGTATTAATAGCGCAGCTAGTGCTGGAATCATTAATGGACGTGGAAATAATATTTTTGCCCCAAATGATACGATTACGCGTGATGAAGCAGTTATTATGATTGATCGTGCATTAAAATATAAAGGAATTACTGGACCATTAGTATCATTATCATTTACTGATCAAGACTTGGCATATGATAAACAAGCTGTGCAGCGTGTTTATGGATTAGGGATTGTAAAAGGAAATGAAAAGAATGAGTTCTTACCAAAAGGTACAGCAACTCGTGCAGAGTCGGCAGCGTTTTTAAATAGAATGCTACATGTGATAGAGGGAAACTAGTAGGAAATAAAAAGCACTTGCGAGTGCTTTTTTATTTTCAGAAAATTAATCCCGCCATTTGTAGGCAGTAAGACCTCCACCTTAAAATTTAGTAAAAATTAAGAAGTTAGATAGGAAATCAACCGTCCGTAAAAATCTGATTGGTGAGGGATGAAGAAAAAAACCACTGATTAAAGTTTCACTTTATTGGTCAGCGGGATAGAATTTTATAAAAAGAAATGGGATTTTAATGGAAAATAATATATAATTAATTTGTTGAATATAAAGATAATAACAAAAGTGGATATACATATGGAAGATTTACAAACACTTGGTTCATTTTTTTTAGGCCTAGGTACAATGTTCGCAGGATTAGGGGTACTGCTTGCAGGTATTGGTGTGTATACAAAATTTTCACGTGAATCAAAATGATGAAAGCGTCCGTACAGGATGATTTTTTCAATATGCTACAAAAAGGAATCGTATATTCTTTATGGAATAAGGAATGAAAATGGCAGGTGAAGTGTATATATAGATGCATTGGAACAATTTCATAATTTTATATCCCAGTTCCATGACGAAATATTACTGATAAAAGGTAGGGGTATTAAGTAATAAGAATGAAAAGGAGGTAAGACGGTGAAGGAAATACCGACTGAGGTCCTGAGTAAGGAATTGATGGAAAGAGAAGGGGTTATATCTATTACAGTTAAAGAATTTGAGAAAATTGAAGTAGCTGGAGTAGTGGTATCGGGACCAGCTGTGATTTTAATTAATCAAGATTAACTGAGTATAGTACATATGATGAATATAGAAAAATAGTAAAAGCATCCTGTGTGGATGCTTTTTTATTTGCTTAAAAAAAGAAATATATTGGATAATAGAGCTATTGGAGGGAAAGAAAATGGCTATTATTATTACAATGTTTCTAATGGGGGTTTTATTAGGTTTTGTGGGAGCAGGTGGAGCAGGCTTTATTATTGCAGTGCTCACACTCGTATTTCATGTGCCGATTCATACAGCGGTTGCAACATCATTAACAGCAATGGCATTTACAACACTTTCTGGAGTTATAAGTCATTACCGAGAAAGAAATGTTGTCGTGAGAATTGGCTGTGTTGTAGGGGGATGTGGTGCAATTGGATCATATATTGGATCTAAACTTGGTGCTGTGATTCCTGCGCATCTTCTTCATTGGTTTACAGCTGGAATGCTATTTTTATCAGCAATATTCATGTTAATTCGTTTGTTTTTTGTGCAAAATCATAGGGAGTTGTCTGCTAGTTTGTCGGATCGGTTAACGCCATCTGTACTAGGGAAAGGAGCTCTGTTAGGAGTTGTAACTGGGATGTTAGCAGGAGCATTTGGAATTGGTTCAGCACCTTTTATTCAGATAGGGTTAATGGTATTAATTGGTTTATCAATTCGTCAATCTGTAGGGACTACAATGCTTGTTATTTTACCAATTGCAATTGGTGGAGGAATTGGATATACTTCGGCAGGATATTTAGATTCCATGTTATTAATGCAAGTATTAGCTGGAACAATGCTCGGAGCATATATAGGAGCAAAGTTTACAAATTATGCACCTCGTATGATTTTGAAATTTTCGATGATTATGACCCCTATTTTGGCTGGATGTATGTTATTAATAGAATAGAAGACGAACTGCTGAGGGGGAGGGAGAGGTGTGTCTGTTCATTTTCATAAACTGTTATGTGTAAGTTTTGGGATTGCATTACTTATATCTGGAATATATCCAAAAGATCCCTTTACATGGTTTTTAGAGGTCATGCCTGCAGTTATTTTAGTACTCGTTTTAATGATTACATATCGAAGTTTTCGATTTAGAACGTTCACATATGTATGGGTTTTTATTCATATGTTAATATTGCTCATTGGGGGACATTATACATACGCAGAAGTACCACTATTCAATTATTTTCGTGATACTTTTGATTTAGAAAGAAATTACTATGATCGTGTTGGGCATTTTATGCAAGGATTTGTTCCGGCATTATTAACAAAGGAAGTACTTATAAAGGTAGTTGGAATTCAAAAAAAAGGATGGTTAGAACTACTTGTAATATCAGTTTGTTTAGCATTTAGCGCGTTATATGAGTTGCTAGAGTTTACAGTTGCAAAACTAACGGGGAAAGGAGCAGAAGCATTTCTTGGAACGCAAGGAGATGTTTGGGATACACAGTGGGATATGACACTTGCGTTAATTGGAGCAATATTAGCAATAGTAGTTTTCCGTGATAAGAAAACTATATAGTAATTTATTAATATGTTTTACGTATGAATTATGTAAGTAATTCATATTTCCCACATAAAAGGATTTGCTATAATATAATGAGTGTAACGTTCGAGTATTCGACGTATTACTAGTATTATATCCCTATCCCTTTTCTAAAAATGCGAACAAGTTTTGCCCTATTCTATTCAAGTTTAATTGTATAGAAATATATTGTTCGATGCCCATTATGGAACGTACATAATGGGAAATCCCGATCCTTAAAGAGGATGCCCCTAATCTTCATGTGAAAATATGATCGGATAGAGAAAGCTGACCAATGTATATGGTCAGCTTTCTTTTTTGTGTAAAAATAATTCTTCGGTAATTTCTGTTTGTAATAGCAGTGTTTTTCCAAAGCGACGTTTGCATTCATCTCTTACTTTTTGAATGGCAAGTGCATGAGAAGTGGCAGACACGGTGACAGTTGCTTGCCGAGATTTTCGATTTTCTTCACAAAAGACACACTCTACAACATATTTAGAAATCATACTCTCATCCTTCCGCTTGAATTTCTAGGAATGAGTTGTCTTTGAAGTTGATATAATCTTTCGTTACAAATTTAGCATTTTCCTCTATTTTCAAGGAGAAGAATAGGGGAAGAAAGAATATTAGCTATGGGAGGAGAGACACATGAAAAGATGGATTGGAGCGGCAGCTATATGTATGAATGAAAAAAATGAAATTTTGATGGTATTACAAGGAAAGAAAGATGAACCGAAAAGGTGGTCAGTACCAAGTGGTGGACAAGAAGAAGGAGAAACATTAGAAGAGTGTTGTATCCGAGAAGTGTGAGAGGAAACTGGGTATGAGGTAGAAATTATAAATAAAATATATGAAAAAAAGGGCGTAACATATGGTATACCCGTTTATGTACATTATTATCTTGTACAACAAGTAGGAGGTTCTATGAATATTCAAGATCCAGATGGATTAATTTATGAAATAGATTGGAAGGATGTTCATGAATTAAGAGAAATCTCTTTAGCCTTTCCAGAGGATTATGAGTTGTTATTAAGGTATGTAAATGGTATGGACAAAAATAGGGGAACTGTATCTGGGAAAATGAATGAAGGAATGATAAAAAGATAATAGAACAAGCGTCAATGATAAAAGACCGCATATTAATTAAGAGTAATGTGTGGTCTTTTATGTGTAGGGATTATTATTAATAGTATTACAAAGTTTTGCTAATTTTAGTTTCTGTATGAGTGTTATTAGTAGCTTTTTTCTTTATCTTGATGTAATAGTAGGCATAACAAAAGATGATAAATGGTACAGTGCAATAGATTCCTAGTCTTTGCTCTGGGATAAAGATAAGACTTATTAATATAATGCCATACAATCCAAAACCAAGAATTGGTACAAGAGGATAAAGTGGAGTTCTGAATTTTAAGTCTTCTAATTTTCCACCGTCGGCTAAATAATGTTTGCGAAAAAAGAATTGAGAAACACAAATTGACATCCAAACAATGATTGTAATGACTCCGGAAATTGAAATGAGCCATAAGTAAACAGTTTCAGCAGCAACAACACTTGTCAAAAGCGAAAAAGCAGAAATAGATATCGTCATGATTAAAGCGTATAGGGGTATCCCGCGTGATGATAATTTCTTTAAAAAGGCTGGAGCCATATCATTTTTTGATAAGGACCAAAGCATTCGAGTTGCGGCGTATAGCCCTGAATTTGCGACAGAAAGAACAGCAGTAAGAATGACAAAGTTCATAATATCAGCTGCATATGGAATATCTATGTTATCAAAAACAGCAACAAATGGGCTCTTTGTTAATCCCGCTTCTTCCCAAGGAATCAAAGCCACGAGGACAAAGATTGCTAAGACGAAGAAAAACATCGTGCGCCATATAATATTTCTAATAGAACGCGGTAAAGTTTTTGCAGGATTTTCACTTTCACCTGCAGCGATTCCGACAAGTTCTGTACCTTGAAAGGAATAATTAACTGTAACCATTGTTAGTAAGATAGCCGCAATTCCATTTGGGAATAAACCACCGTGATTTACGAAATTTGAAAAAAGCGGGGCTGGTTCGTCGCCTTTTAAATCAATTAAACCGAACATAGCGGCGCCACCAAGAATAATAAAAGCGATTATGGCAGATACTTTAATACTTGAAAACCAAAATTCTGTTTCGGCATAACTACGAGCGGATAATGCATTAATAGTGAATATTGTAACCCCAAAGATTAAACACCAAACCCATACAGGAATATCAGGAAACCAACGTTGCATTGTAATACCGGCAGTTGTAAATTCAAGGCCAGTAGTATTCGCCCAGCTTAGCCAATACAACCATCCAATGGTAAATCCAGTTGCGGGATTTATGAACTTGGTGGCATATTCTTGGAAGGAACCTGAAACTGGCATCGCTACAGCAAGCTCACCAAGATAGCATAACGAAATACATTAATAATCCACCAGCAATAAAGGCAAGTACGGACCCACCTGGTCCGGCTTGGCTTATAATAAAGCCAGATCCGTTAAATAGCCCCGTTCCAATTACACCACCAAGTGCAATCATGAATAAATGTCTACTTTTCATCGTGCGTTTTAATTCATTATTTGTATTGCTTAATTGCGTCATTGTTTTCCTCACTTTCATAATTTGTAGGATGAAGATTGATGTTTTTTCCGCATTGTGGAATGTATTCCGTGATGTAGAATTATGTTCTAATTTTCAGATAATTAAAAAGAAAAGTCAATATTTTTTGTTTGCGTTTCCAAACTATTATTTTTGGTTTTTATTTTTAGAAAATTTAATTGATTTCAGTTTGAATTTTTGCTAAATTGATAGTTAATTAAGGTTACTAACATATTACAAGTAAAGTTGAGGCGAGTTATGGTACAGTCCATTGATCGAGCGCTAAGTATTATTAAGTTATTGAATTCTACAAATGAAAAAGAGTGTTGGGCTATTTCTGATATAGCTGATAAAACACATCTCCCGGTTAGTACGGTACATAGGTTACTTAACTCTCTAATGGAGCATGGATTAGTTACGCAAATTTCAGAAACAAAACAGTACACAACTGGACCGATGTGGATGGAAATAGGATTACGTCAATTAGAGAAGGTAGACTACAGATCTGTTGCAAGAGAAGTGATGAAGCGTTTGGCCTCTGAAGTTGAAGAAAGTGTTTACTTGAACATTCCAAATGGAACACATTCTATCATTATTGAAAGAATTGATAGCCCTTTAAAAATTCGAGTTATCGATAACTTAGGGGAACAGATTCCTCTTTCGATTGGCGCCGCAAATAAAACGATGCTTGCCAATATGAAAACGGATGAAATGGAACGTATTGCAGAACATTTACTTTCTTCTTTACCAGAACAAAAGCAAGTTCTTTTTGATCAAATCGAACAGGTAAGAAATGAAGGATATGCTGTAAGTTATGGTGAAAAAACAGAAGGAACAGCTTCAGTAGCTGCACCTATTATAGGATTTAATCATAAAGTAGTAGGAGCATTAAGTATTGGGTTAATTAGTCATCGTATTAATGATGATCGACTATCTTTTCTTATTAGTAAGGTAAAACAAGCAGCTAGTGAAATATCAATAAAAATCGGCAGAATATCAGAATAATAATTTTGATAGCCTGTCGTCATTTTTTATTCGTATAACGGAAATGAATTTCATAATGTGGAAAAATGGGGGGATTTATATGCTGAAATGGCAATCAAAAGAACAATTGGTTCAATTATTAAGCAATCTTGTTGAAATTCCTAGTATTACTGGCTCGGAAGCTGAAGTTATATTGCCAGACTTTGTTGTGGAACAATTATCTGACTTACACTATTTCAAACAAAATCCGCATCATTTGCAAAAAAATCCGACAGGGGATGGGAGATATTTTGTTACGGCCCTAGTAAAGAAAAATAATAGTACAAGAAATACAGTAATTCTTGTTAGTCACTTCGATGTTGTAGATGTACAAGATTATGGTGTGTGGAAAGCAGATGCATTTGACGCTAAAAAATTAACATCTATGTTTTATTCTCATAAAGATGAACTACCAAATCATGTGCGTGAAGATATAGAACAAGGGGATTGGCTATTTGGTAGAGGAACAATGGATATGAAATGTGGTCTAGCTTTGCAAATGGCGATGATTGAGCAAGCTTGTGAAGGAAGGTTTGATGGGAATGTTCTTTTATTGGCTGTTCCAGATGAAGAAGTAAACTCTGTAGGGATGAGGGCTGCTGTTCCAAAATTGTTAGATTTAGCAAAAGAACATGATTTAGAATATAAAACGGTCCTAAATTCAGAGCCTATGTTTACACAATATCCAGGTGATCAAAATAAGTATATTTATACTGGTTCCATTGGTAAGGTGTTACCTGGTTTTCTTTGTTATGGAAAAGAAACACATGTAGGCGAACCTTTTGCAGGGTTAAATGCGAGTTATATGGCTTCATTATTGACAGCTGAATTAGAATTAAATACGGAACTTTGTGATATTGTAGAAGGTGAGGCGAGTCCTCCACCAACTAACTTGTTACAAAGGGACTTAAAGGAGGATTATTCTGTACAAATTCCTCATCGTGCAGTCACATTATTTAATTTGTTTTTACTAGAAAAAACGATGACAGATGTAATGGCGTTGTTACATCAAAAAGTAACAAAAGTAGCAGAGAAAATCGAAGAGTCGTATGAGAATCGAGCATATCAGTTTTCGAAGTATAATCCATTCATACCGCCTAATCTTAAAGTGAATGTATTAACGTATGAAGAGCTTATCGCTTATGCAATTGAACAACATGGGCAAGAAAAAATAGATAGTATTCAATCTGCTATTATAAAAAATAGAGGAAATAAAGACGATTGTGCAGTAACAATTGATTTGGTTGATAAATTAGCTATTTTATGCAAAGAAAAGGCACCAATGATTATCCTTTTCTTTGCTCCACCGTACTACCCAGCTGTGAGCTCACGCCACAATCCTTTGATTAAAGAAGTAGTTGGGGAGATGGAAAGATACGCTCACTACAATCATGGGATGACATTTAAAAATCAAAATTATTTTGGGGGAATTTCAGATTTGAGTTATGTGGGCTTACAGTACCCAGCAGATTCGATGAATTCACTGGTAGACAATATGCCATTATGGAATAAAGGTTATTCGATTCCACTCCAGGAATTAGAAGAGTTTGATGTTCCAGTATTAAATATGGGACCGGTAGGAAAAGATGCACATCAATGGACGGAGCGACTGGACATAAATTACGCATTTGAAACGCTATTAGATATGTTACCTATATGTATTGGGAAATTACTTGTTCCTAATAAAATTACGCAGTCATAGTTAAGTCTGTATAAGAGAGAAAGAAATTTCAATTGAAATTAAGAAAAGGGTAAAAAAGTAGCGTTATACTACAGTTTCTATCCTTTTTCTTGTAATGATTTATTTTTATTCGAAGCCCCATTGATCGCGATAAAATAAGAGTATAGTGCTATTTAGTGTAACCAAGATAAGAAAAGTGGAACAATGACTAAACTTGCGCCAGCTGTTAGAAGCATAGATAAACTTGCGATTGTACCTTCAACTGGTCCGATTTCAAATGCTTTTGAAGTGCCAGTTCCATTTGCGCTAGTACCTAGCATAATCCCTTTCGCGATGGCTGTTTTAATACGGCATATGCGAATGAGAGAAGGACCTAAGAGTGCTCCTGTTAATGCTGTTAGTACAACAAATACAGCTGTTAATTGAGACATACCACCAATCATTTCTGATATTGCCATCGCAATTGGTGTTGTTACGATGTGTGGTGCCAAGCTATGTTCCAGCGATGAATCAATTTGAAAGGCATTTGCTAGTAAAGCTGAGGTAATAACGGATAAAAAAGAGCCAACAATAACATTAATTAGAATGGCACTTGCATGTTTTTTTAACAGATCAAAGTATTTATAAATTGGCCATGCAAAAGCAACTGTTGCTGGCTTTAATAACTCAGTTAGCCAGTGACCACCTGAATCGTATGTTTCATAAGAGGTGTCTAATCCGAGTAATAATGCAATTAAAACAATTGGACAAACGAGAAGAGGAGAAAGTATACTCCAGTTCCAGCGTTGGTACAGTTTTTTAGATATCCAATATGTGAATAGTGTTAATGATAAACATAAAAAGGCAATCATTGTGTTGATCCTTTCCGCTTTAATAGCAATTCTGTTAAAAGACCAGTTACAAGTGTTACGCAAAGAGTACTAATCATGATAATTAAAATGAGATCGATACCATATTGTGATAGCGTATCTTTGTAGCGTATAACAGCGACAGCAGAAGGAATAAAAAATAAAATAAGTTCTTTTAATAAAAAGTCTGATCCGTCTTGAATCCATTCTTTTTTCACTAGGTTAAATTTTAATGAAATTAATAATAAGAAAATACCAATAATACTTCCTGGAATAGGGAGGTGTGCCTGTTTTGCAATCCATTCACCTGTCCAAGCAAAACAAAATAATAGTAAAATTTGTCCGCTTAATTTCCACCATTTCATACAGTAACACCTCTTTCGTTTTTTACATAAAAATTGTAAAAAGAATTAACAATTTCTACTATACGTTCTTTCGAAATATTTGTCTAATATATAAATTATATGTTATTAATTTATTATACATATTAATGGAAAAGGGTGTCCAAAATGGAATTACGGCATTTGCAATATTTTGTTGTGGTGGCAGAAGAGCTACACTTTGGGCGAGCAGCTGCTCGTTTACAAATGACACAGCCACCACTTAGTCAACAAATTCAGCAATTAGAAAAAGAAATGGGAGTTACGTTATTTTCAAGAACGAAGCGGAAAGTTGAGCTGACAGAAGCTGGAGAAATGTTTTTTAAAGAAGTAAAAAAGGCATTTGATCAGATTGATAAAGCAGTTGAGGTGGCACAAAGTGCGCAAAGGGGAGAAGTTGGTTCGCTTTCAATTGGATTCGTAGGGGCTGCTATATACGATATTTTACCGTCCATTGTTAGAGAGTATCGAAAGAAGTTCCCAAGAGTATCTGTTGCACTGCATGAATTATCAACACCAGATCAAGTTCATGCGCTTCATGATAATCGAATTGATGTTGGGTTTTTACGTCCGCCGATTAATACGCAATTACTAGAATTAGAACCAATTCAAAAGCTTTCTTGTACACTATGTTTACCAAAAGCGCATCCACTAGCAGAGAAAGAAGAAATTCATATTGAAGATTTGCAAGATGAACCATTTGTATTCATAACTAGACCGGTTTGGCCTGCGCTATATGATACAATTTTATCATTATGTAGGAACGTTGGATTCAGTCCGCATATTGTACAGGAGGCAACAGAGTACCAAACTGTTATGGGGCTTGTAGCAGCGGGGATTGGAATAACAGTGATTCCGGTTTCTGCTAATAAGTTGTATAAAACAGAAGTTGTATATAAAGCTATATATGATTCTAATTTTGTAGCAGAGATGTCAGTTGCATACCGGAAAACAAATAGTAACCCTGAGCTGTTAGAGTTTTTAAAAATTGCTAGGGAAAAGAAACGAATAGAAGTGGAAAACGATAAGTAAAATGACAAAAAAGAGGAGATGCTATTCTGATGCATCTCCTCTTTTTATTTCAATACTGACTAAGTAGACATGTTCATTTTCTCGGAGCAATCGTTGGCGTGACTCTTCATCTTCTATAGAGAGTGCGGATATATGGTTTTTATTTGTTTTTATCCAAGCAGCAAGGACTGTTCTTTTATTATATTCTATGTTTTGAGGATTGTTAATTTCTTCAAATGTAGATCCATTAATATTAGGTAAGCCATCTTCAGAAGCAGTCATGGAACTACCATCAATACCTATGAACCATTGCCAAGTTTCATTATTCGTATGTTGAAATATTTGCTGACCAACGGCTAATTTTGTTTTTTTATCTATAAAGTCGGAAGAAGAAAGCCTAACTATATCTTTTATTTTTTCTCCATTTTGGTAATATTCAATAGTTGTAAATATTTCAGCTTGTTTATGAGGAATGGTAACTTCATAAAAAGAAACATGTTCTTGTTGTAAGGGTAATAATTGTAAAAGAGCAGTTTCCTTTTCTGATAATTTATATGGTTTTACAATTGTGTATGAGTCTGTATTTAGTTGGACAATACAACTACTAAGAAAAGCAATCAATAAAATGATGCTGAGAAGAAGAAGTTTTCTCATTTAATCCCTCCATACTAATATATTTGCCTTTATAGTTTTTTTTCTGTTTCAGTATAACCGTAGACATAAAGTCATTTTTCTCCGACTTAAGACCTAGTAAAGATTCCGGTTGTAGTTCGATGTTAAAAAAGTAATATTTTTATACACTGGTAGTATAGAAGATTGGACGTTATAAAGTAAGGTAGGGGAATCAATTATGTCTTTATTTCGGTTAGCAAGGAAAAATATACAGAACTATGCTGCCCAAAGATTAAAGCAATTTATATGGATTGCGTTGAGTACAATGTTATATTTTTTTGTTATATCTATTCGATCTAATGAAGCGGTAATAGAAAAAATACAGCATATACAGTTTTGGTTAGTTTCATTATATTATGGGGAAATTTTGTTGTTTTTCACATGTGCAGCTGTTACATATCAGATGACAAAAAGGTTCTTAAAAAGTAGGAAACAAGAATTGCTGTTATATAAAACTGTTGGTATGCAAAAAAGAAAAATTTTTTGGTTATTTTGTCAGGAACAACTGTTGATTTGCGGGGGAGCGATTCTTTTTGGTTTAATTCACGGGATGTTATTTTTGAAGTTATTTACAGTGATTTTTATAAAGTTAATAGGAGTTCATGGGATAAATAGCGTACCTATTACAATATACGCATTATGGGTAACAACGATGCTAGTTAGTATAATAACCTTATTATCAATATGGCAATGTTATAAGTTTATTCGGAATTTTCAACGTGAACAATTATATAAAGTCGAGGAAAAGGCATGAGGCATCATGTCTTTTTGTTCGTTTTACAGCAGAAAATAATCATGATACAGTGTAGGGAACTGAAAAAGTGTTGAAAGAAAGGTTGTATGGAATGATAAATGAGCAGAAGTCTATAGTAAAAGTTGATCGATTAACAAAGCGAATCGGTTCAAAGACATTAGTAGAAAATATAAGCTTTGAAGTGAAAAAAGGCGAAGTGGTTGGTTTGTTAGGACCAAACGGTGCTGGGAAAACAACATTAATGAGAATGATGGTCGGTATGATTCGCATGACTGAAGGGGAAGTATGGATAGATGGTCAATCTGTAAAACAGGATTTTGAAAGTACAGCAGCAAAAATTGGTGCAGTTATTGAAAACCCAGAATTCTACCCTTTTTTTAGTGGTTATGAAAACTTAACATATTTTGGACGTATGAATGGAAATGTTACGGAAGAACGCATTGATGAAGTAGTCCAATTATTAGGTATGGGACAGGTTATTGATCGAAAAGTAAAGGCGTATTCACTAGGTATGAGACAACGATTAGGAATTGCGCAAGCGCTCGTACATAATCCAGAGGTACTCATTTTAGATGAACCGACAAATGGATTAGATCCAAATGGTATTCATGAAATGCGAATGTATATAAAGAAAATTGCGCATGAGCAAGGAAAAGCTGTGCTTGTTTCGAGTCATTTATTATCTGAAGTTGAATTGATGTGTGATCGAGTTATTATTATTCAGCACGGAGAATATGTAGCAACACAAAATATTCAGCGAGATGATAACTTAGAGATGGAGACGATACATATACGTGTGGATGATGTGAAACAAGCAGCTGAACTTTTAGAATACGATGTCACGATTCAAGATAATGAATTGGTTATGACTGTGGAAAATGAAGAAATTCCAAATGTGATTCGTACATTAACAGAACAAGGGATTCGCATTTATCGTGTGTATGAAGAAAGAAAAACGTTAGAAGAGAAGTTTTTAGAATTAACAGGGGGCAAGGATATTGTTTAATTTAATTTATAATGAATTATATAAAATCTTTAAGCGAAAGCGAACGATTATGCCGTTTGCCGTCATTGCGATTTTAGTTGTTGGTTTAGGATGGGTATCGATCAAATATTTACCAGCCACATCAGGCGATTGGAAAGTAGAATATACAGAGAGAACAGCGGAAATTGAAAAAAAACTTGGTATGACAAAACACGATATTTTAATGCAAAGATCAGGAGACGAACTTGTAAAAGAGTATCAACTGAAAATGAAACATTTAGATACAAATACTCCACCAGCAGATGATTCGCCTCTTTCATTCATGAGAGGTACTGGTTTTATCGTCTTTCCAATTTTGTTGCCATTTATTCTTGTATATGCAAGTACTATTTTTTCAAACGAATATAATTGGGGCACATATAAGTTTTTAATGATACGTCCAGCAAACAGATTTAAAATTTTAACAGCGAAGTATGTAGCAATTGTTATTTTTTCGGCACTTTTATTTATATTTAATATGGTATTTTCAATTTTCTGTGGACTTATTATTTATAAATTTCAACAACCAGCCTGGACAGAATTTGTCATGCAAAGCGGGAAAATCATTGAACAAAATATTTTTGTAGAAGCAAGCAAATATTATCTTTTAGAATGGATACCAACTCTTGTGTATGCAGCATTTGCCTTTATGATTTCAGTTTTAACGAGATCGAGTGGGGGAGCAATTGGGATTTCTTTATTCGTTGCATTGTCTGGTAATTTAGTGTTGTTACCGGCAGCAAGATATGAATGGGCAAAATATTTATTGCCAGCGAATACGAACTTATATGGAGCTTTAACAAGTGGAAGCTTTATTCAAGGCGTAACATTTCCATTTGCTTCTTGTATGCTTTTGATCTATTTACTCGTGTTTTTAGGGATTTCCTATACTGTATTTTTAAAGCGCGACTTAACATAATAACAGATGAAAAAGCCGTTAAGAA
>NZ_JABUAE010000029.1 GCF_013314535.1 Bacillus sp. Xin1
CTGTTCAACCTCCTACAGCAAAACGGACGAAAATCTCATAGGTATGAGAAGAAAACAGTCTTTGATATATTAGGTGTCGTTTACAATTGTACCATGCCTGATAATCAAGCGGCTTAAATCAAAAAAATGAAACCCATTAGGGTTTATTTCGTATACAAATCTTTAAATTCCCTACACGTAGCCTTTTAAAAAAAGAAACACCCTCTACTATAATTGACGTTGTATGAGCTTAGCTTGATAGCGATGTGGATTCTCCCCTAAACTAATGACCTTTTCTCCTTTTCCATAGTTTCGAATTAGGTCGGGATCTCTAAAGATCGCGTACGTTCCAAACAATCTCACCGCGCTCGTCCCACGTACTGTGATGCCGCTCAAATCCTATCTTCTCTAGCACCCGAAAGGACGCAACATTCCAAGCGCGTACAGTCGACCAAAGTCTGTGGCGCCCGGTAGCAATCGCAGCGTCCAGCACAACGGATGCTGCCTCAGTCGCATAGCCTTTACGATGAACACTGCGGAACAACTCGTATGCGATCTCCGGCTCTTCAAGTGTGGAACGACCGATAATCAAGCCACAGTATCCGATGAAATCGCCTTCGTCTCGTCGGCGAATAGTGAGAAGGGAAATGCCATTTTCGACTGCTCTCTTGCGCATCTCGATAAGCTGGCTACGAACGGCGTCAAGGGTTGGCATGTCCACACCACGTTCGCCAATTAATTTTCTCATCCAGGCTGAATCGGATTCCTCCCACATACTCAGGTCAAGTCGTTCAGTTTTCAGCTGGAACGCCATAGCTTTAAATAAAGCTGTCATAGTGGAAACCTCCTAGTTATGTCACTGCACTCATAATAGCTTCGCACCTCATCACTACATCAGGTTGGAAACCCGGTTGATTCGCGAATCTATTTTCCAACTCTCTCGAGAGTTTATAGCAACAGTATATAAAAAAATAGTGTTATTTTATGCATAAGCAATTCCCCTACAAAATAGACCTTTTTATCAAACTTTTTTACTAATTATCAAGCTTTATTATAAATTATCAAACTTTATTTTAAATCTACAATATGATATTTAAAGAAGTTAGAAATTACAATTACAGTAGAAAACCCTTTTGTAGCTTTAGAATAAAGATTGATCAAATTAATACTAATAGCCTTGATAAACAAGCAAAAAGAAAGAGCGTGTTTTGAAAAAAGATTAATCAAAACACGCTCTTAATATATTTTATTGAATCATTCTTTTATAAAAAAGTTTGATCATTTCCTTTCTATGTAGCTTCACAATTGCGCTCGAAAGTTGAAGAATGAAATTAAAACTTTTCCCAAGGTAATCTTTAGCTGTCTATGCAAAATTTAGACTCTTAATGAGCCACGAAAACCTCTTGCGGCATAATAGGATTCTGCTCCATTGTGATACACGAAGACGTGTCCAAAGCGACAATCACAAAAAAGGGCACCGCCGAGTTCTCTAATATCAGAGGGTGTTTGCACCCAACTCGACGTTTTCATATCGAAATTCCCAAGCTTCTGCAACGCCCGATATTGTTCTTCCGTTAATAGTTCAATGCCCATGGCAGTTGCCATATCAATAGCGTTATTTTCTGGTTTATGTTTTTTTCTTGACTCGAGCCCTTCACGATCGTAACAAACACTTCTGCGACCTTTAGGACTTTCCACTGAACAATCATAAAAAATGTATTCGCCCTTCTCTTTATCATGATCAACAACATCCGGTTCGCCGCCCGTTCTTTCCATCTCATTGAGCGACCACATTTTTTCAGTATTAGCATCTAGCTTTTCTTGGATTTCAGTCCATTCAAGGCCTTTATGGCGGTTCATGTTTTTCTCAAAACGATCTTTCAATGCTCCGAGTAATTCTTCACGTTGTTCTAGTGACAACTCCTTTTCACTTCTCTTTGTCATGCTAGTTTCCTCCTTATTGTTATTACTCATAATGGTTTAAGTATATATAAATATTTGTTTTATAGTAAATCATTTAAATAATTATGTGAATTCAGTTTACAATAAATTATATAATTTAGTAAATCCATTTCCTCACAATCTGACCCTTTAACGGAACAACTTATTGTCACTCAACAATTCCTTAATCTACCTTTTATTCAGATGTTCTTTTTCTTTTAGTCATAAAAACACCCCTTCAGACATAAATGTCCAAAAGGGTATAGCTTCGCAACTTTTTTCAAAAAACAGATTGAACATAAAACAATCATCATTCCACTCATTATGACAGGTTGGACTTTATACATATTGGGATACAAAAGATTCTCCAAAACATCATAATATTGTTACCCTTATTTCTAAATAAATGAGGCTAGTTCTCTTTATTTTTTAATAGATATATTACATTCCCCTTGTCTATTTATCTCAATCTGTTTTTTGTGATCAACTTCTATTATTAACGGATGAACTTCTGCATCTACATCCGAGAAAAACCATCGGCGCCCTGATGGCCCTAATAATAAGTAGACTCCGTTTTCTCCCATAAACTGAAAACCATTACTTAACGCTTCTCCGTCTCTTACCAGAATCCCATGGTTTATTAATCGCTTCCCTACTTTAAGAACTTCATCTGTCGTCAAACTCATTTCACTCACATTTAATATTGAATCAATAGAGAAAGGTTCATTACTTTCTGAAGATGTCGTATGTCTAGAGATAAACTCTACTATATTCCCCGCTGGGTCCATAAGATAGAACGAATGTGCATTCGAACGTGAAAAATATACTTCATCCGCTCCATCCTCTACATTTAAAACGAATTTCTTTTTTGCCCATTCTTTCGCTTCAGCAAATTGATTGGATGGTATATTGAACGCAAAATGATAAAACGGCTTCGTGTTTGAATGACTTTTACGAAATTCTAATTCACTCTCTCCTACTTGAATGCTAAAACTCGCTTCATCACTATGTATTAGCTGAAAACTTAATGAATTATTATAAAACTTTCTCATTTCTTCTAAAGTATTACTGTATAAAGTAACTTTATTAATCAACATTATAAACACCTCCTTCTATTTCAATTTTATATTCAGATTCTATAATGAATACCTTAATTTTACAAATAATTGAATTAATCGGAAAACTAACTTATAATTATAACTAAGTATTAAAACCTAGTATCAAAAGAGGGTATTTTTATGAATTCAAAAGCGCGAATTACAGCTGTTGGGACTTATATACCTGAGAAAGTTCTATCAAATAAAGATTTATCAAACCTTGTGGAAACGACAGATGAATGGATTGTACAGCGGACTGGTATGCATGAACGAAGAATTACTTCCCCTGAAGAATTCTCTACAACATTATGTATCCGAGCAGTACAAAACTTAATCGACCGATTCCAAGTTTCTCTTGATGACGTTGATTGTATTATTGTCGCAACTGCTACACCTGATTACATGTTTCCAAATACCGTAAGTCAAGTTCAGGCTCATTTTGAAATACCTCGTACAGGAGCAATTGATCTAAGTGCAGCTTGTGCTGGATTTGTATATGGATTGATTGTTGCCAACGGCCTCATTACTTCCGGGACTAACAAAAAGATACTTGTGATTGGAGCTGAAACCCTTTCAAAAATCACAGATTATAGCGACCGCACAACTTGCATTCTGTTCGGGGACGGCGCTGGTGCAGCTCTTGTAGAATATGATGAAAACAATCCAAGCTTCTTAGGAACTCATATGGGATCTAAAGGTTCTGGCGGAATTAACTTATATCAAACCGCCTTATCCAAAACAATGAATGGAACCCCATTACAAGATACACCTTACCTCGTGCAAAACGGACGAGCTGTTTACAAATGGGCCGTAAACACAGTTCCACAAGGCGTACAAGAATTACTAGAAAAAAATCATTTAGATGTAACAGATGTTGATTGGTTTATTCCGCATAGCGTTAATTTAAGGATGATTGAATCCATTTGTGAACGAACTGGCATTTCTCTTGATAACACACTTATGAGTCTACAATATTGTGGAAATACTTCTGCTGCTTCTATCCCTCTAGCACTTGATATCGGATTAAAGGATAGAAAAATTAAGAATGGTGATACTTTACTTTTATACGGATTTGGTGGAGGACTTGTACATGCGGGACTTATTTTAAAATGGAATATATAACAGAAAGGCTGATGTCTTATTACATCAGCCTTTTCTATTCCTTATATTGTATAATGAACGTAATACTAAAAAGGAGAGTAATTATATGACATTAGGAACATTACATATATATGAAAGAATGAAGAAATATTCTGTAACTGGACTAAGCTTAGCTATGATTCGTGACGGAAAATTAGAACACACTGAAAGCTTTGGATCACTTGAATCGGGGACAGCTAGAGAAGTGAACATAAATTCTATTTTCAACGCTTGTTCCATAAGTAAATTCCTTACAGCAATGCTCGTATTGAAATTAACAGACCAAGGAATACTAGATTTAGATGATGATGTGAATAATAGGCTTACCTCATGGAAAGTTCCTGAAAATCAATTTACTCTTGATAAAAAAATTACATTACGAAATCTATTAAGTCATCAATCAGGAATCATTGATCCGCCTGAAAGCTTTGATATATATCATTCCGCAAAAGGTAACCCTACCATTCTTCAAATTCTTCAAGGGCACACATCTTATTGCCCAGTCCCAATTGAGATTCAGCATGAACCAGAAAGCACCTTTCACTATTCAGACGCTGGATATTGTATAATAGAACAACTCATAGAAGACGTTACCGGAGAACCTTTTGATCTATTATTACAAAAGTTCATATTTGAACCTTTACATATGAATAACAGTACACTCTTGTATCCTAAGCAAAATATCACAAATGATCGTTTTGCTTGTGGTCATGATAAAAACGGACATGTAGTAGAGGGGAAATATCCGTTCTACCCATATTCAGCTGCTGCAGGAGTTTGGTCAACTCCGACAGATTTAGCCGCTTTAGTAATTGAAATCATCCAGTCTTTACAAGGAAATAGTAAACTCGGTCTTTCCTCAAAAATAACAGAAGAAATGATTTCTCCACAAGGTTGTTCAAAGTGGACTGGATTAGGTGTATTTCTAGACAATCCAAATCAAGAGATAGAAATTTCGTCACTTGGCTGGGACGTTGGATTTCAATGCATGATGGATGCATATCCTTATAGAGGTACTGGCGCTGTCATTATGACAAACTCGGATTTAGGTGTTCATCAAAACGAAGGAATGATTGGAGAGATTGTTAACTTATTAAAACTATAGAAAGCTTTAGTAAAAGGGCTATAATAAAAAAGCTAGCAAAAGACTAGCTTTTTTCGTTCTGACAAGAAATATAAAAATCCAATACTATACAGAGTGAAGAGCACTTAAAGCAGATTCTTCATCTCTTAAAAAGAATACTGCCTTTCCTTTATTACATTCATATATAAAATCCGCAAGACTTTCACTATTATATACACTGAAATCCCCAACAATAGCTAATTTCACTCCATAGTTCATATACTTTTGTAAAATTTCACCCGCTAGATGAGTTCTTAAATTGAAAAATTCCTCTGTAATATTGATTTTGTGAATCAATATTTTTTGACAATCATGCTCATAATTGATGGATGCCATTAAGTCTAATGCCCCTTGTACATCCTCTATTACGATATCAGTACTTTCTATAATAGCAACTTTAGAATTTTCTTTTTCATGAACACGTATTTCCATCTATATCCCCACCTAACATTTCATTCTTCTTTTTTCTTTATACAATATTTTTTGCTACAATTTTCAAATGCTCCGGCGCAATCATTTCCTTTATGTTTTCTTGAAAGTCCTCATGAAGCATTTCTTCAAGATGCTCTAATGACACTTCAAGAGGTGTACACTCTAAGGTATCAATGTTTAATAAAGAATAATGTTCTTTTTTCTTTATTACTAAATATTTATTTTCTTCCGTTATAAGTAAAGAACCCAATCGAACCCCAAGTAAGCGTTGATCATCAAATTTCATATTCTATCCCTCTCTCTATATTGATAGATATACTATAGGAGTAACAAACTTTACATAATTTAACAACTGTATACATACTATGAATTTATCATAATTTATTTCAAAAAAATACAAAAAATTATCGCTATTATTTCTTAAGATAAAACTCACACGACACATTTCACATACAATATTCTTAATTCTCCATATATTTCGGTGTAAAAAACTTTCTCAACATATAGAGATCACTTTTTTGTTTTCGGAATTATCAGAATACGATACAATAGATGTAATCAAGTTTTACCTCTCCTAATTGATGTACATATATTTTGATCGGTACACTTTGTGACCGATCCTTTTTTTGTTTATGAAAGTTCCTCTTCTTCCCTTTCAATCATTGAAAACACAAATTCTGCATCTCGTCCCACCCCGCAAAGAAGCGCGGACCCTCTTTGATGCTGCCAAGGTAATCCAATATAGTATAACCCTTTCACCCCGCTTATCCCTCTCGTATGAATCGGTAACCCTGCTTGATTCACTGCACCTTCTATTTCAATCCACTGGTAATCTGGTATAAACCCTGTAGACCAGACTACATTCTGAACATGGCATGTGCTATCATCTGAAAAGATTGCTTTATTCTGCAATGTATTTACTATCTTTGGTTTCACTGTTATTCGCCCCTGACGAATCAACTCCCTACATTCAAAACCAAATATAGGATCTTTCCGCTTATGAAACCATCTTCCCCGCCTTGTATTGGTTCCGGCATATAATAGACCTATTTTTTCCAGCCAAGCAAAAATACTTTTCCCCATTATTTGTAGTGGAAGAAATGTAAAAGGATGGCTCACTGCAATCGTAACCTCGCGAGACTCTGCAAGTTCTACTGCGATTTGTGTACCAGAGTTCCCCCCTCCAACGACAAGAACTGGCCCTTCAGGAATTTGTTTTGGTGATTGATATTGTGAAGAATGGATTTGAAAAATATCATTGGAAAGATTTTGAGAAATGGAAGGAATAAATGGCCTTTGAAAAGCACCTGATGCGATAATCACCCGTTTAGCTTGTAGAATTTCTTTAGAAGTGTAGACTTCAAACTCATGTCCCTTCTTTCTTATTTTTGAAACATCCGTATTTAGCCTCACCGGTATGGAAAAATGATTCGCATACACTTCTAAATAATTTGCAATTTCATCTTTACTAGGAAATTCATTTTGATTTCCATTTAAATTCATACCTGGCAATGCACAGTAGCCTCTTGGCGTAAACAATTGTAAAGAATCGTATCGGTTTCTCCATGAATCACCAATTCTTTTTTCTCCATCTAATAATACAAAGTTATAATTTCCTTGCCGCAAATAATACCCCATAGCTAACCCTGCTTGACCAGCTCCTACTATAATTACGTCTAACATTTTTATCCCCTCGTTTCATCACTCAAAACATATGAACATTTGCTCATATGTTCATATGTTTTGTTCCATCATATCCATTTTCTTTTTACAAATCAAGGGAAATAACACCATTTATAATTGAATTATACACAAAAAAGAGACACTTAATAATTAAGAAATTTCTTCATCATCAAGTATCTCTTTTTTATTTATAAACATCAGCTCCAAGCTCTTTTAAACGATCTATATTTATCACTTCAAAGCAACCGTTATTCTTTCTTATTATCCTTTTATCACAAAGGGTATTTAACGTTCGCAATAAATGCCTATAACTTGTTCCTAGCAATTCCGATGTCTCAGTTAAATTCCCATTAAATATAATTCTTTGTTCATTATGAGTAAGGCTTTCCCCAGTGGCAAGAATGTAACTTGCTAGTCTATTCTCCAAAGGATATAGTAAATTAATCGTGCTGTTTTTAGAAAGTCTATTTAACTTATGAGATAAGGAGCCACAAATATACCGTAAAAAAGTTGCATCCTGAAGTAACCTTTCTCTCACCTTTTCTAAAGGGATTCCAATGCAATAAGAATCTACCATCACTTGTACATTTGAAGCTGTTTTTTGCGAGTGAATTAATTCAACATCCCCCAATATTTGCAAGTTATCATAGAAACATAACAATACAGACTTCCCGTTACTTAATGTATTATACGCCTTCGCTTTTCCTTCAACAAAAAAATACAGATAATGAATATCTCATTCTCCTTACAAATATGTTCATTCTTTTTAAAGAGTAATAATTCCATATATGATTTCATGTCATTGCTAAAAAACGATTCAATATTATTCTGCTTAACAAACTCATCTAACTTATATGAATTACATATTTTCTTCATACATCCCCCACCCTTATAACTCATTTTCATTATAAAGAAAATTTCTTCCTTTCACTATGACATATGTCATAGTAGCTCACGATTTAATCATGATACATTACATGTAAATTTGTAAGGAGGAAACGTCATTGTATAATTTACTCTCAATTATTATAGGTGCTCTTATTGCCATTATGATTCCTCTAAATGGGATCTTATCTGAAATGACGGGTAACTATATGTCTAGTGTGATAATTCATATCGTTGAGTTAGTTGGCATTGTCATTGTTTTACTCGCTAGCAAATCTAAGCTTCGTATGCAAAAAGGGATACCACTTTATCTTTATAGCGCAGGAGCCATTGGTGTATTTACTGTACTGTTTAGTAATATAAGCTTCACAGCACTTGGCGTGTCTATCACCATCGCTTTAAGTTTACTCGGGCAATCCGTTTCTTCTATTATTATCGATCATTTCGGCTTATTAGGTATGAAAGTCGTGAAATTTGAAAAGAAAAAAATGTTTGGATTACTTCTGATTTCTTCGGGAATTGTTGTAATGACTATTTTTTAACGGAGGATCGAATTATGTTATATATTTGCATTGCCATACTAGCTGGAATCTCTATTGTAGTTGCAAGAATTATTAATGCTAACTTAGCAGCAAAAATTGGAATTTTCCAAGGAACATTTTTTAACTATATTACAGGACTGTTCTTTTCTTTTTTATTTTTACTCTTTAGCAATGAATCTCTTCACGTATCAACCGCAACATTACAATCTATACCATTTGTAGTGTATTTAGGAGGTTTAGTAGGTGTTATTGTAATCGTGCTGTCAAACTATATTACCCCTAAAATCTCATCTTTCTATTTAACGTTATTGATTTTTGTAGGGCAATTGTTTATGGGCGTTTTGATTGATTTTTTCAATTCAGGCGATGTGTCTATCGGCAAAATAATCGGAGGCTTTTTAGTATTACTTGGACTGACTTATAACTTAATACTGGATAAGACATACGAACCTGTGAAAAATAGTAGGGTGCAGCTCTAACAACAGATAGAGTGATGCTTTAATCATTGGGGCATAATTACCTGTTAGTGCAAGATAAAAAACAGAGAGATGAGTTTATCAAGACCTAAATTAAAAAAAGATAAATAATTTAAAGGAGATTACATATTTTATATGACTAATATGTAATCTCCTTTCTTATTCAACAATCGCGCCCGATTGTTGAATATGCTTATTGAAGAAAAGCACCCCTTTACTTTAAGTACAGGACTTCACAACCTTTTTTACGGCTCATTAAACTCAATTCCTATTGTGTTGTACATGCAAAAAGACGTCTTCTTATTTAAGAAAAGCGCCCAACTGTTAAACAATGAAATATGCGAAAGATCTCTCTGCAAATACGTTCTAATTTATTTGACTATCACACCAGTTTAGCCATCCATAAAACAGGAAAATCACCCGCTTCACCATATAGAGAATGTAAAGTGGTTTCACACCTTCAATATTGCTTCTACGGCTGGGCGAGGAAGGTCGCGGAATTATGGTGCTTTAGGACCAATCAACGCCGCCCCAAGAGGATTGCAACTTTCGCAACAGAACAATTTGGCCGAGATGATATGTATCGTGCATCATGATATTGCTGAGTAAACGCTCAATAGAGTACCTGTTAGCTGCATACGGAGCTTTTAACTTTTCATCGTCAAGGTCCGCAATGACCGTTTTTAATTTATTCATGACTTCATTGAGGCGCTGCACTGTCTGGGTCCACCCAATTTCGTCTTCTGGATCCCCCGGATTTCCAAAGGTTTCTTCATTGTCTTCTGCCTTATGCGGATTCTCTGTTACCTTGATTCGATGGATTACGTCTTCATTCCAAAATATCAAGTGGTTGACAATCTGCCAAATCGAATTGCTGATTCCCGAACTTGTCCATGCTGCCTCAGCTGCGCTGACTCCATGAAGCGCCTGATCCATAGATGCAAACCAATCATTCTCATGACAATGCATGTCGAGTTGTTCTAAAAACATTTTGGTTACAACTTGCATACAACCAATCTCCTCACTGTTTAGTATAATCTTTCAAAGTTAAAAGACAAGAAAAAATCTGACTATAGTATAATTAATCGGTCCTAAAAAGGTAAAAACCAAATCCAAGCGGTCCCTTCCATATTAGACATATCTTTCTCTCCAGCTTCTAATTCTCTCCAACATGGCAGGGTAATCCGAAATTTCCGAGTGACGATAACAATAATCCTCAATCAACTTCGAAAAAGCCATTCATACGCATAAAATAACCTTCATTTTCGACTGTCGGCCATATAACGAAAAAATATTCTCAATGAAATACTCCAATCATTTATATTGGGAATACAACAAAACCATGATCACTATGACTTATTCGGCTCATCCAGCTTTTATTCCTTCATCATGACAAGTAAAGTACTCTATAGGACAGACCTTTTTAAGTGTCTACTCTATAGGGGACATTTTATTTTTCTAGTTGAACTGTTGGCTAAACGACATACCTGGCCTTTGATTTTATAAGTGGCTTAATTCATATAATGCTTTGGCATAGATGGCTGTCGCTTTGATTAAATCATCGATTTCTATAAATTCATCAATTTGGTGAGAGCTATCTACCTTACCAGGGAAAAGCGCACCGTAAGCCACTGCATTTTTCATTAACGCTGCATATGTTGCCCCGCCCGATGTTAAAAGTGTGGGTTCATCCCCTGTAATCGATTGATAAGCCGATTGTAGTGTTTTAATCATTGGATGATCGGCAGGGATATAATGTGTAGAGAATTGTTGCGCATCAGCGATTGTAAAATGGCAGGTCTCAGCTTTTTTCGTGATCATTTCAATGGTATGTTGGTGATCATTATTTAATGGGATTCGAATGTTCAACTGAATTGATCCACCTGTATGATTGTAATTAAAAATGCCGGCATTAACCGTTAAAGGTCCGAGCACATCTTCACTGTATTAGATTCCCAACTCTTCCCAAAAAGGATCTCTATATAGGCTGTTTTCGGCAAATGTGATAAATGATTTGTCACTACCCGCAAAGCTTAATGAGTTTAAGAAATGCAGGCACTCCAGTCCGGTATTCACTCCATTTTGCGGTTCCATACCATGCACAGTTTTACCGTAAAGGGTTAAAATAATCGTTTCACCAGACTTGCTGACCTCTCCATGCAGCCCCTGTTCCGTACAATATGTTTTAAAACGATTCACAAGTTCCTCAGGTTGTTTCGTTTTAATTTCAGCAACGGCTTTTCCAGGTACCATGTTTCCCCTGTCACTCGAAGAAAAGTTAACTAAAATAGTTCCATGTTTTTCTTCTTCACTGCCATTTAAAGTCAGTTTCACGTTAATTTGCCCTTTTTCGGCGTGCATCATCGGAAATTCATTATCAGGAGAAAAACCGTAAGTTGGCGCGGGTTCTACGTCAAGATAATGTTTCATACAGAGCATACCGCTTTCCTGAACACAATAGCAGTACCAAGCGCCGAGGCCGCCGGTACGAAGAGGTCGCCCGAGTTCGTCTCCGCTATCGGTAAACCATTCTCTTCGAGATAACTTCGAGTGTGGGAGATGTCGCTCACTGCTACCGCGTACCCGGCGAATCCCGACACTGGGGGGGCCACCTCTCCTGGTAGCAGCTCTGACAACCGCGATCCGGGAACGATTGTGATGCGAGCTCCTTCCAAGTTGAAGATGTGCGTCACTCCATCCGTCCGGACCTCACAATCCAAGTATCGGCCGTATCGCTCAGTGAATTCGTCCAGCTCAGAATCGTCTACGCATAAGATTGATTCGACTAGATCCGTCGCCCCATTCGGATGGTTCGGAGGTATTTGCTCCTTCATTATGGCTAAGGGAGGATTTTCCGCTGCAGCCAGACGACCTTCGTGCACGTTGTCCCCGTCAATTTCCAAATAGCGCACGGGAATAAGTTGAATTCCCCCGGACATCTCAAGAGGTCGTTGCACGGTGTTAACGCCGCTATGACTGATTCCACTCCGTTGGAAACGATCCGCTGTCTGGTCGGCGGCCTCGGTACCGAAACAAAGAATATGCGCTCCTTCATAACGGGACAGACATCTGGAGACAGTATCGACAGTGCGTTTGATTTTTCCGATTATTGCTTGGAGCACATTCGGCGGTGCCTGCAGCGGAACGAGTTTTGCATTGCTCGGAATCCTCGCGCCTTTCTCGGCAACCGTTACGATTTCGATGAAGCTGCCCAAAAACTCGGCATGAGAATTGGCTGCTCCGAATGGCTTCAGAGATTCTCCCTCATTTTCGGCCATTGCCGGATAGGACGGCGGCGAACAGACAAATCCCAGTTTTCTGTACAGCTCGAGTGCAGCTTCCATATCGGAGACTACATGACCGACGTGATGAATGAATTTGATTTCAGCATGCATCTGCATCCACTCTCCTTGAATTCAATAATTGTGATAAAAGAAAAGTTTATTTTAATTACATTGAACAATTTGGGATAGAGACACATAACTATCAAGCTAAAGTTTTATTGCACCTCTAGAACGAAATTTTTAGGCTTTCTTGTAACGAAGAAGCTTATTTATCGTTTTTGGGGTGACTTATTTTCTTAAGTTGATGGCAATGTGGTGGTACCCCAATTTATAATCCTTTGTTTAGTTGATTATTCTTATTTTTAAGAACCTCGATGCTTTACATCTGCGGATACGCCTCCTGCTATAGGCTATGTCCTCCTCCAAAACCAATTAATCCCTTATATAATTCCTTTGTTTTATACTCTTTTGCGTATAGTATGTAGTCTTTTATTTTTAACTAATTTATTCTGAAAAGACTACGGAAATTATCGAACTTTATTTTAAACCTACACCCTACTCTTCTGTTCCATGCCTTCCATCAAAAATAAATACCCTTTAACTATAATAATAGCTAAAGGGATATAACAGTACGACTTTATTCTAGCGCCACAATCGTAAATAGAAGAACACTTAGCTTGTCAATGCGACTGATTTAGAGATACAAGAAATGAATTGATGAATAAATTCATCGATTTCAGCTTTTGTAATAATATAAGGGGGAAGTAGACGAATAATATTCCCTTGTGTAACATCGACTAGCATTCCTTTATCCAATAATTCTAATTGTAGTTTTTTCACATTTTCATTCGTATCATGAATACTAATTCCAAACATCATCCCACAGTGACGTATTTCTTTAATAAGATAAGGGTTTTCCTTCTGAATTTCTTGAAGTTTAGTATTTAAATATAGTGACATTTCATAAGACCTTTCCATTAAACCATCGTCAATTAATGTTTTTAATATAGCTAAACCTAAAGCTGTACCAATCGGTGAATGTGCAAACGTCGTTCCATGATCGCCTGGTGAGAATATATCATAAAGTCGTGAACCTACTATTATCCCTCCTAACGGTGTACCGCCACCTGCTCCTTTACCAAATTGAATAATATCAGGTGTAATATCAAAATGCTGATAAGCAAACAATTTTCCCGTTCTCCCTATCCCACTTTGCACCTCGTCAACAATAAATAACAAATTATACTGTCTGCAAAGCTCTTCCACACCCTTTAAATATTCACCCGACAAAGGATATACCCCGCCACTTCCTAATACTGGCTCTAGCATAATAGCAATTGGGTTTTCCTTGCGTATCGTTCTTTCTAGTTCCTCTAAATTTTCTCGTTCCACTTCATATACAGGAATAGATGTACGTGGAAAATTTTGATATATACTTTCTTGTCTTGTAAAGTGAAGAGCACCTAATGTACGTCCGTGAAAGCTTTCTTTAAGTACAATCACACCATCACGTTTCTGATTTGTTATCTGTCTGTACTTATGGATTAATTTTAAGGTTGCCTCAGTAGCCTCTGCACCAGAGGTTGTATAATAGACTTTCCCGTTCTTTAAAGAATGTTCCACTAATTTTTGAGCGTACTCAATAGCTGCTGGGTTTAAGAAATGAAAGGGAAGATGTAAACATCTCGTACTTTGTTCAAAGGTAGCTTTTATAAGATTAGGATGATTGTAGCCTAATATATTCACTCCTACACCAGAAAATAAATCCAAATATTCTTTACCATTCACATCATAAAGCTTACAACCTTCTCCCTTTTCTATAGCAACTGGCATGCGGTGATACGCAGACATTACATATTCTTTATCTAATTGAAACCAATCGGTCATGCATGATTCCCCCTAGGTGTAATCATAGTATTTTTACATTTTCTAACACAAAAATTCGGTACAACTTCTGAATTGACTACACCGTCATCCGATTTACGTGTTAGAAAAAATATATGAGCATAGAATTTTTATTTATTGTCCTTTTCAATAATCTTATATATTTAGCGAATGATAGAAAAAACGAGATACTTTTTTGTTCCTACAACTATCAGAAACTGAGCAACTAAAAATAATAATTTCATCAGAATTTTCAGTTTATAAATTATATTTAAATATTATTAATGCTATTAAAAACCTTCACTCCTTCTAACTTGTAAGGAGGTTTCAATAATCATATCTAATAGCTTGTTATAAGAAATTCCCGCTGCATGGGCACTTTTAGGCAGTAAGCTACTTTTTGTCATCCCCGGTAATGTATTCACTTCCATCACATATGGGATTCCGTCTTTTATCATCATATCCACTCTCGCATAAACACTACATTTTAATGTTTTATAACACGCCATTGCAGCTTCTGCGACACGTTCATATGTTGCAGGCGGAAGTTCTACAACCTCTTCAATCGTAGCGACATCATCGTATTTCGCATGATAATCAAAAAATTCGGCCATATGTTGAATCGAAATAATCGGTAAAAGCTTTCCATCCAAAATAGAACATGTAATTTCTTCGCCTTTTATATATTTTTCAATCACGATTTCAGCATCCCATTTGAATACATCTTCAAGAGAGGCAAGTAAAGATTCCTTATCGTATACGATCTTTACTCCTACACTGGAACCACCCGAGTTCGGTTTTACTACTAACGGATATCCCATTTTATCTATTTCATCAAGCTGAAGCTCTTCCCTATTTGAAAGATGAATCCAATCTGGTGTTTGAATCCCATCATAACGAATCATTTTTTTCGAAAGATTTTTATCCATACAAATACCGCTTGATAGCATGCCGCTTCCGGTATATGGAACACCTAGCGTTTCTAATGTACCTTGAATCGTGCCGTCCTCCCCATATTCTCCATGAAGTGCTAACAATGCAATATCAAGATCGCTTCCTTTTTCAACAAGCTCTTTTTTATCATGTAGTGTAATAGGGACAATTTCATACTTACTCTTATCCAAATGTGCAATCATTTCTTCCCCCGTCATGAGGGATACTTGTTTTTCAGAGGACACGCCTCCCATAATAACGCCAACTCTCATTTTTCCAACTCCTCATATTCATTTTTCAACGTATCACCAATGATCTTTATTCCATTGAGAATATCCTCTTCTTTTAACCGGGAAAATCCTAATCGAAATGTATTGCTGCCCTTTCCATCTGTGTAAAAGACATCTCCAGGAGAAAAAACAACTCCTTTTTCATAACATTTTTTCAAAAGTGTACGTGCATGTATTCCTTCTTCTAATTCTATAAAAAGATGAAGTCCTCCATCTCCAGTCATTCTTTTATATGGAATGTATTTCTTACAAGAATGAAGGGCTAGTTCATATTTTTTCTTATAAATGGCCTTGGCCTTTTTTAAATATTTTTCGAAATAGCCGTCATGTAAATATTGATAAAGCACTGCCTGATCCAATGTGGACGTATGAATATTACGTGCCCTTTTCATACTCTCCAAGTAGTGGATTAATTTCTTATCCGCTAAAATCCAACCGACACGTAAACCCGGAAAAAGAACTTTTGAAAAACTACTAATATAAATAACGTTGTTCCCGGGTCCAGAAAACGTCAATAACGGCGCTAAATGTGAACCTGAATAACGCAACTCCTCATTAAAGCCATCTTCTACAATTGGAATTTTATATTTTGAAAAAAGCTTCATCATTTCAGATCTTTTTTCGGAGGAGGTGACAATCCCAGTAGGGTTATGGTAGGAAGGAATTAGATAAGCAAAATCAAAATCTGTTTCCGCCAAACTTTTCTCAACTTGACAAATATCGATACCATCATCCTTCATCTCTATACCATGGATTTCATATCCATGTAATCGAAATAGCTTTAATGCAGTATGATGGGTAGGGTTTTCACAAATAATACGCCCGGATTTTTTAGCAAAAGAAGACAAAAAAATATCCAGACCCTCAGTGAAGCCATTCGTAATGAGAATATCTTTATTGGAAGTGTCTACGCCTTTCATTTCCATATAATGAAGAAGGTAATGAATTAAGGGTCTATACCCTTTGGCATATCCGTAGTTCAAAATAATATCTCCTTCATTGGATAACCTCGTTAAAAAAGCTCGTTTAAAATTTTCGACATCAAAAAGCTTTTCATCCGGGGCAATGCTATTGAATGAAATCATACCTTTTTCCCAGCGAACACCGTGCTTCATTAAATCCAATTCATCGGCTTGAAAAGTTACTTCATTAAGCTTTTCTTCCCAATTTAGTTCGATGGACGGCGTTTTGGATGCATCAACTTTCCCTACAAAATTTCCTTTTCCCTTTATCGCATAAATTAGGCCTTCTTGCTCTAATTCTGCGTAAGTAGTAAGAATAGTCGTTCTGCTAACCGATAATAAATTGCTTAATTCTCGGGTAGATGGGAGCTTCTGATGCTCCAATAGTTGGCCTTTCATAATCATTTTTTTCAAATGATCCTTTAATTGAATATAAACTGGGCGGTTGTCTCCAAACTCAAAATCATTAAACACTTCCTTGCCCTCCTTACCATCATTTTCACATAATTATATCTATCTCAAAAGGTCCACTACATATGTATTTTCTTTAACTAGTGGTATGGTTAAAAACACCATTCAGACAACTTTTTTACAAACATCATGAGTTTATTTTACATCTAATTTATAATAGGAAACCCTACATCTCATTTTAAGAGCCATTGAACATCCTAAGCAAGCCTTAGTTGAAGCTATTCGAGTAATGAAACAAACAGGGTTTCCCGAGAAACATTTTTGGACGTACAAAGAAATATACGAGTTCATACAGAAATAAGGATAATTCTTAGAAAACACACTTAATAAAACAAATATGTATTTATACTTATATAAAATAATATGTTATGTGTAAAATGACAAAAAAGTTGTTTAAAAAAATGCGAGTCATTCTATTCAACAATCGGGCTGAATTGTTGAGGAATTATAGACAGTAACCATCCTACTTGAATACGATTAATGGTAAAATTGAGAAGCACAGAAGACTGTATAAAGAATACAAACTAGTTGGTTACAATTAAAAGGATTTTAATATTAAGGAAGGAAGTGCAAAACTATGGATTTCGAAACAGTTATGCAGGAGCTTGAAGCCCTCGGTAAGGAACGAACGAAAAAAATATACATATCCAATGGTGCACACGAGCCGCTTTTTGGCGTAGCTACAGGTGCTATGAAACCAATCGCAAAGAAAATAAAAATAAATCAACATTTAGCTGAAGAGCTTCATTCCACAGGTAACTACGATGCAATGTACTTTGCAGGCATTATCGCAAACCCAAAAGCTATGAGTGAGTCGGATTTTGATCGTTGGATGGATGGAGCGTATTTTTATATGCTATCCGATTATGTGGTGGCAGTAACTTTATCAGAGTCAGATTTTGCACAAGACGTTGCTGATAAATGGATTGCAAGCGGTGACGAGCTGAGAATGTCAGCGGGCTGGAGTTGCTACTGCTGGCTTTTAGGGAATCGCCTAGACAATGAATTTTCCGAAAGCAAGATTTCCAATATGCTTGAAATTGTGAAAAATACGATTCATGATTCGCCAGAACGAACGAAATCTGCTATGAATAATTTTCTATACACCGTAGGGATTTCATATGTGCCGCTACATGAAAAGGCAGTCGAGACCGCAAAGGAAGTAGGTACAGTAGAAATGAAACGGGACAAGAAAAAAAGCAGTTTTCTAAATGCTTACGAAAGTATTCATAAAGAAATTGAGAGAGGAAGGCTTGGTTTCAAACGTAAATATGTAAGGTGTTAAAAATCAGCTTAGTATCGGGGTGTTGATCCAAGAAAGATTGACACTCTTTTTGTTGAATAATGGAATAAAAACTTTTGAAATAAATTTATTCGTTTATGAAGTTCGAATATAACTAACTGTAAAAATATGAAAATAAATTCCTTCATCAATATTGACAATGGAAATAAATCGAAATAAAATTTGATTGATTAATCAATCATTTATTATGAAAGGAGTATCTAAATGAAACCTAGACTTACTAATGATGAAAAAAAGAAAAGAAAAAGATCTACTATTCTAAACGCCGCAATTAAATTATATAGTGAGAATGGTTTTGCAGAGACAACAGTTGCTGAAATAGCAAAAGAATCAGGAGTTAGCTTTGGTACCGTATTTACGTATTTTGATTCAAAAGAAGCACTTTATGAATCGGCGATTTTGGAGCCATTGGAGGAAATCAAACCATATTTTATTGAGATAGAAGAACACTTTAAAGGTGACCCTCTTGAAGTTGTGAAAGAAATGATAGATTGCCATGTACAACTCTTTTCAATGAGAAGTGAATACCTACGTCTAATCCAGCAGGTTCTTGCGAGACCTGATCGATTTCCAAAGCTTTTTAAAGAACTAAACGATTTCGTAAATGTATTTATAGACTGTATTTATCCGGTTATTGAAGCAGGGCAAAGGCTTGGTTACTTTTATGAAGACTCACCTTCATTAATTGCTGAGTCGTACTTATCCATCTTAAACGGAATGCGTTTAACGTTTATTGATGAATATACAAACTTGATGTGGAAGGATATAACGATACAAGCTCTGAGATTATTTGGACCTATCTCTAATAAATAAGGAGTGATTTATATGAAATTGAGAGATATTCATCCCAACATCAAACTTCGTCTGGTCATGCAATTTCTAGGTAGCCTTATTTCCATGGCAGTTATACCTTTTCTGGCAATCTATTTTTCTCAGAAAATCGGAACTACTGAAACAGGGATTATTCTTATAATAATTGTGATTAGTGGGGTTATTGGAGGTTTTATCGGGGGGCATGTCTCAGACAAAATAGGTCGGAGAAAAATAATGATTTATTCTGAACTTGGTATATTGCTTTCGTATCTGTTTATAGCACTTTGTAATTCCCCTTGGTTTAACCTTCCTTATATTTCCGCAGCATGCTTTATCATCAATATGTTTTGTGGAGGAATGTTTCAGCCCGCAGCACAAGCTATGATCATTGATGTTACAAACTCTGAATCGAGAAAGCTTGTATTTACAATTAGCTACTGGTTGGGGAATTTATCAACTGCTATTGGAGGAATCATTGGAGCGTTTCTTTTTAAAAACCACTTGTTTGAGTTATTTATTGGGATTTCACTTATCTCTTTGTTATCTGTACTCATGACCGCATTCTTCATCACAGAAACCTATACACCGGAACCTTCATCTAAGTCTTCTAATTATAAGAAAAAATTTTCACCAATAGAGATGTTTCAAACCTATTCAACCGTTTTAAAAGATAAGCTGTTTATGTTTTATATTTTCGGAGCGATCTTGATCTTTTCCTTGGAACAGTCTTTAACAAACTATATTGGGATTCGTCTTGAAAAAGATATACCCCATCATTCAGCTTCATTGTTTGGAATAGATTTCATGGTTGATGGCACAAAGATGCTGGGTTTTCTCCGAACAGAGAATACAATTCTTGTAGTTCTCCTATCAAGTGTTGTATTATTCCTATTTAAAAAGTGGAGTGATCGCTGGACTCTAGTTACAGGAATGTTGATCTTTTCTATATGTTTTAGTGTTTTTGCTTTTACAAATAGCGTGTTGTTTCTTTTTATTTCCATGTTTATTGGAACAATTGGTGAACTGATGTATGTTCCTATTAAACAGGCGATGATAGGGGAACTTGCACCATCTAACGCTCGTAGCACCTATATGGCTTTTAATAGCTTAACTTTCTACGGAGCAATGATTGTATCTTCGTTGTTGATCATCGTTGGAGAGTGGATTCGCCCCATATATATGGGGGGATTGCTTCTTACTCTAGGATTAACTGGTACATTTTTGTACTACATAATAACAAAAATGTTAGACTCTAAAGTTAGTGAAAAAAATGAAAGAAAAGTACCTGCTTCTTATTAAAGGGTTCTTTTCCCACTAATACATGAAAAAACTAACTAGAAAACGATTTTCCGCAATCGGGCACTATTAAGTGAAAAGCTTATCTTAAGGAGGAGATATAAATGAAGAATGTAATGATGATGCTATCGGACCAAAGCATTATAAGAAATTTAAGTTCCCTCATATGTCCATCGCTACCTTAGAAGCTAAACACCATCCTTACTTAGAAAATCAAGAGGAATTTAAGAATGTAATTCGCAATTTTGTACTGAATATACCTCTTCTAAAAGCAACTGAACGTTAGTAAAAAGTGCTTTCATATACAGAAAGCACTTTGAGTCTACAACTATTTTTTAATAGTTTAATACTTTTTTCTATTTAAATACAATAAATAATAATGTTAATGATTTTAATTATGTGATTCACCTTCGCCTTTTTGAATTGCTACTTTTTTAGGCATGAAACATGCAAAAATTAATGCCACAAAAGATAAGAATAACATAAATACATAGGCATCACTTGAACTAAAGATAGAAGACAGTTTCGCTAGTTGCATAGCTGAAATATTTTCATTTTCCATAGATAACTCCGAAGCATGAGAAGTTGCTTGAATTGTATACACCGTGATGACAACTGCGGTTCCAATAGCGCCTGCTAATTGGCGAATGGTATTATTTACTGCTGAACCATGCGAACCCAACTCTCTTGGTAAAGCATTCAAACCTGCTGTATTGAAAGGCATCGAAATGAAACTTAATCCAATTCGTAAAATAATGGTACGAACCATTACATACATATAAGTTGTCGATTCGGTCAAATCAATTACACCCCACATCGAAATAATGATACATACTAAACCTGTAATAAAAAGTGGTTTCGCCCCGTATTTATCATACATTTTACCTGTGATAGGTGATAAGAAGGCATTAATTATAGCTCCAGGTAATAAAAGTAAACCTGATTCAAATGCGGTAAAACCTCGTCCATTTTGCAAGTATATTGGTAAAAGAATTAAATCCGCGTACATAATCATCGTAATGAGTACGTTAATAACTGATGTAAGAGTGAAAATTTTATACTTAAATACAGATAAATTTAATAATGGATCATTAGATTTTATTTGACGCAAACAGAATAGAGTTGTAACGATTATTTCGATGATAATTGTTGTAATAACAACTGGATGGGCCCACCCTTTGCTTCCTGCACTACTAAATCCAAACAAAATACAACCAAAGCCAATCGTCGATAAAGTGACACTTATGATATCTAACTTTTCTTTTGTTGTGTCTGCAACATTCATTAAATATTTAAGCGCAAGAATAATTACGATTAATACAAATGGTGCTAATCCAATAAATAGCCATCTCCATGATACATATTCAATGATAAAACCAGATAATGTTGGAGCGATGGCTGGTGCAAAAATTATGGCAAAGCCGATGGTTCCCATAATACTTCCACGCTTTTCACTTGGATACAAATATAAAATAACCGTCATCATGAGTGGCATAATAATTCCTGCCCCCATTGCTTGAATCATTCTTCCTGTTAACAGAATGCTAAAGTTCATGGCACAGGCACATAGCACAGTCCCCATGAGTAAAAAAGAGCATCGAGCTAATAAACAGCTGCCTTGTTGTAAAACGCTTCATTAAAAATGCTGTAATCGGTACCAGAACACCGTTGACGAGCATAAAACCTGTTGATAGCCATTGTATAGTTGCAGGTTTAACGTCAAATACTTCCATTAAATTACTCATTGCTACATTTAATAGTGTCTGATTTAATGTTGATAAAAAACAGCCAGCAATTAGGACAATTAATATGATTTTTTTATTTCTTTCTGCTATTTCCTTTTGCATGAATAAACTCCTTCATTCTTCCCTTGAATTATCGACATCGTGTCGATAAAATTAATGGTAACAAAATATATTTTCTTTGACCATGAACAGTTTTTTTGAAAATGTTTACTACTCGACATAGAAAGTATGCGATGTCGAGTAAGTCAAGAAAAAATCTATAAAGGGGTTTAAAAATGTCTACACCTAAAAAAGAAGATCCTCGTACAGTTCGTTCAAGGGAAATGTTCAAAAATGCTGTTTTTTCTCTCTTATGTGAGAATCCTAGTATTTCAAGTTTAACAGTTCAAAAAGTCGCAACTAAAGCAGGATTGAATCGGACAACATTTTACTTACATTATCAAGATATTCAAGATTTACTAGACCAAATTACTAATGAGATTTTAAATGAGCTTTCTAATAAAATTGTTGATTTAATACACGAAAAAGATTTATCAGAAAAACAAAAGCTAACACAATTGCTTGATTATTTATATACCCACCGAAGTTATTTATTTGTTTTATTTAAAATGAATCAATTTGAAGAGCAATTGTTTTTATTTTTAAAAGAATTAATAGAAACGAGAAGAGAGAATACTAAAAAGGAGTTACCTAATAATTATGTTGCGGTTGATATAAAAACAGCCTCATTAGTAGGTATCATAATGTGGTGGATAAGGAATGGACTACACTTTAGTTCAGATTATATCGCAAATCAAATTTATTTCATGTACAAAGGGCAATAAATCTAAATCATTTATCAATATTATTCGTGTAGGACTTAGAATAAAGTTTGATCAAAACACTGGCTTCCTTCTATTGGTTCCTATATTTTTTTTAAGCAAGTAGATAAACGATATTCTATAAATTTATACTTAAGTAGCATATGGCTAATCAAATTTCCATTTTGTTCAAAATAAAGAGTCCACCAATTAAGGTAGACTCTTTATTGGGGTCCTGCCGCATCGCCATCAAGCTAATATTTTGAAGTGTCTCCAAAACAAAAAAATTGTACATTTCCACCTGGAAATGCCAATTTTCTCGTTTTGGGATATTTACTTTTCTGAGTTTCATAGTGATGGATGACATACCTATTACGTAATGATTGTTAGGCGTCCAATTTGATTACACTCTTCAGCGAACCAAATATCGCCATTCGGACAAAACGTGATACCATGTGGCTCTGCATTATTTGTAGGTATCGTATATTCTGTAATAACTCCTTCAACTGTAATTCGGCTGATTTGGTTACCTCCCCATTCCGTAAACCAAAGATCTCCGTTCTTCCCGGGTATTATGGCATGAGGGCGAGCGTTCGGCGTCGGTATAACAAATTCTTCGATCTCACCTTCGAACGTAATTCTACCAATTTTATTGCCCATGATTTGCACAAACCATATTGCTTCATCTGGTCCGCTCGCAATTCCAACTGGCCCGGAGTTAGGTGTTGGGATTGGATATTCTGTCACCTCACCTTTAGTGGTTATTCTCCCAATCGTATTGTTCTGATTCTGTGTAAACCATAATGCCCCGTCTGATCCCAGAGTAATAAAAGAGGGAAATGATTTAGAGTTAGGCAATTCAAACTCGGTGATTTCCCCTGACTTTTTTATTCTTCCGATCCTACCGTTATTCATTTCTGTAAACCATATTGCTCCATCTGGTCCTTCCGTTATGCCAAAAGGGGCAGCATTCGTTGCAGAGAGTGCATATTCTTCAAAAAGACCGTTCATCGACATTTTACCGATCTTGCTTGCGTTATATTCCGTAAACCATAAGTCACCATTCTGGTCCGAAATAATTGACATAACTCCTGCATTTGCTGTCGGAATGGGAAAAGAATTTATTTCACCATTAGCATTTATTCTTCCAATTCGATTCCCTTTCTGCTCCGTAAACCACAATGCCCCATCTTTTCCTACCGTTATTCCATATGGTCCTGATTCTATTTCATTGACCACATATTCTTGTATTGTGATCCTCATATCATTTCCTCCCATTGAAAATTTTGGGTGTTGTTTATGAGTATACCACTTCTACTCATCAGGTAGCATAGTAAAAAAATTGAAACCCGTCAGGATTTTGTCGACATGTTTATAACATTCGGTTTTTCATTATATGTTAGTCATTTTTTATTAATATATAATATTTTTAAAACATTTAAGCTATTTAGGAGGAGAGTATATAGGGGTACCGCCACATCGCTATCCAGCAAATATTTTAAAGTGTCTCCAAAACGAAAATTTTATTATTTTACAGTTATTTATGAGAATTCAACTCATTTCCTTCGTTTTGGGGAACTACCAATGTCTTAAGTTGATGGGCATGCGGTAGGACCCCTTATTTAACTTCTTCTACACTTCTTGGCCCATAGGGATAACGCTTATTATCACCAATATAGTAAATACTCTCTTTTGGCAATTGTCTTATAATTTCTTCGACAACTGTTAATCCCCCAACTCCTGAGTCTAGTACACCTATTACGGAATTTTTATTAGCTAGATTCATATATTTCATCCTTTTTAGTCTTTTCTCTTTTGTTAATACAGTTATTATAAAATCTTAAAAACTTTATAATATAATATTATTATTTGGTATGTTTTATCTGAACTCCCTATTAAATTCACAATAATTATAATGACTTGATTATTATTTTTTTATAAATGTCTGTACATTAGTGGATACAAGCTATAAATGTATTACATAATCTAAATTAGCAATGTAAATTGAAGGGCGGTAAAAGTTTAATGAAAGTCATAATTTTGTGTGGTGGAAAGGGATTAAGGATGCAGGGAATTCTCAAAGATATTCCAAAGCCATTAGTTCAAGTTCAAGGAAAACCTCTCATTTGGCATATAATGGATTGGTATAGTAAGTTTGGACATCATGAATTCATCCTACCATTGGGATATGGTGGTGAAAAAATTAAAGAATATTTCATGGACTATATTTGGAAAGAACATGATTTTAATTTAGATTTAAAAAATAATCGGTACCAGTTGCTTGAAGAACCAAGACAATGGAATATAAAATTTATAGATACAGGGATTGAAACCATGACCGGAACCAGATTAAAAAAACTTGAAAAGCATATGCAGGATGAGATGTTTTTATTAACTTATGGTGACGGATTAGCAAAGATAAATATTAACGAACTTATAAAATTTCATAAAGACAAAGGAAAAATCGCAACATTAACCGGTATAAAAAAAAGTAGTCAATATGGTCTTTTACAGATTGAAAACGGGATTGCTGTGGATTTTAAGGAAAAACCCCTACTTAATGCTGTAATAAATGGAGGTTTTTTTGTATTTAATAAAGGAATATTCGATTATTTGAATGATAATGATTGTATGCTTGAAGAAGAACCTCTACTAAATTTAATAAAAAACAAGGAACTTGCAGTTTATGAGCACAATGATTATTGGATTAGTGTAGATACACCTAAAGATCTTAAAGATGCAAATGAAAGCTGGAACCCTAACAAAAATAGTTGAAAGGGGTGAATAAACATTGCGTTTTAACAATAGAAAGAAAGGTTGGCCGCACCGCTATACTCCCTTTAAAATAGAAAAAGATTTTCCGTTATCTTCAGATGCTTCAGCTATTGATCACTCTAAAAAAACTACAAGCAAACAAATCTATCCTCTACCTTATAATAAACAGCCTCACTCTGAAAATCATTTTTGTGCCATAGTTGGAACAGAATACGTCTTGAAAATAATTGCTTTGCACCAATCTCTAATGCAAAATTCACAAACGTTTACATTATGGATTTGTTGTATAGATGTGTTTGCTTATTCAACATTGAAAGAAATGAACTTGAATAATGTAAATCTCTTGCAGGTAGATGATATAGAAGATCCAAATTTGAAAGATATTAAAAGAAATAGGACAGTCAGTGAATATTGTTGGACTTTAAAGTCCGTACTTATTGAATATTTATTGGTAAATTATAATTTGCCATCTGTTCTTTATTGTGATAGTGATTTATATTTCTTCTCTGATCCTAACACGATATTTGAAGAATGGGGTGACAATTCTACTTATCTTTGTCCACAGAGAGACCGTGACTGGGTAGAAGAAAAATATGGGAAATATCAGGCTGGGTTAATTGGGTTTAAAAACGATTTCTACGGATTAAAAAGCGTACGATGGTGGAAAGATAAATGCTTAGATTGGTGTAGTGCTAATCCTGATAAAGGAAGATTTGGTGACCAAAAATATTTAGATTTAATTCCTATTTACTTTCCAAAAGTAAAAATCTCAAGCAACCTAGGTATAAATGCCGCACCTTGGAATTGTATTTATAATAACAATTATATAATTGATAAAAATCAAAATAAGGTATACATTGAAACAGATAAACTAATTGTATATCATTTTGCATGCATTACCATTTTCAATGAACAGGATTTTGACCTTTGGTCTTTAGATAAAATTTCAATACCGAATAATATATTACACCTTATCTATACCCCCTATCTAGAAGAAATTCAGTTTATCCTCACAAAATTGACAGAAAAATTAGGTAAAAAAACACAGCGCCTGTTAAGTGTTAAAGACATAAATGAGGCGCAATCTTTATATAAAGATTCACAGTTAAGAAGAAAAATGAATCTATCAAATCATTTTATGAACTATTCAATGATTATGAGTCAAAAACGTTTAATTCAAGGTCTGACTTGCTATTATTCCCTAGAAAGCCATGGCACAAATTTTATTGTGTGGATCTGTTGTATGGATAATTTTACTTATCAAATTCTAACAAACTTAAAATTGGAGCATGCTATACTGATTCATGTGAAAGATATAGAAAATCAAGAACTCTTAAGTATAAAGAATGAAAGAAGTTTGCAGGAATACTGCTGGACATTAAAAGCCCCTCTATGCCTTCATATTCTTAAATATTATTCTGAAGTTGATCACATTATATACTGTGACGCAGATATGTTTTTCTTTACAAAGCCTACTATAATTTTAGATGAATGGTGGAAGTATTCTGTATTTCTTTGTCCACAGAGAGGCACTACTGAACTGGAAAATGTACATGGCATGTATCAGGCCGGCCTAATAGGATTTAAAAATGATCAAAATAGTAAAGATATTTTAACATGGTGGAAAGATAAGTGCCTGGAATATTGTTTGGATGTATATGATGTTGAGATGAATAGATGGGGAGATCAAAAATATTTAAATCACATTCCCGATTTATTTTCTAACATTAAAATCATGACTCAAAAGGGTATTAACGCTGCACCTTGGAATCTAATTTTAACCAATCATTCTTCTATAACCAACACAGAAAACAGGATTTTTATAGATCAAGATGAATTAATCGCTTTTCACTTTGGGAGTATGCAAATTATTAATGAAAATGAATTTGATTTATGGAAACAAGAACATGTAGAAATAGATCCGTCAATTTTAGAATATATCTATATCCCTTATATCGAAAAAATAAGAAATACATGTCGCATACTTAATGCTGCTTTTTCTCTTACTCCTTTATTTGCTGGACAATTAGATAATTCCTCAGTAAAAAACTATTTCCGATACCCTACCTCACATTTCAGATAAAGTCCATTCTCTCTTTTACACAAGTAGTATTATTTTCTAACTTTTACAAAATAAATAAGTAAAATTATTTATTCCCTTCACCTAAAAATTTTTTAAGGAGACGAATGAAATTCCATGAATAGGATTTATAATTTTGAAAATAAAACGTTTCTTATCACTGGCGGATACGGATTTATTGGTTCTCATTTAGTACGAAGATTACTAAGATCACAAGCAAAAATCGTTATTTTGGCAAGACATTCATCTAACACGTGGCGCCTTAAAGACGTATTAAAAAATGTAAAACTGTATGAAGTAGATATACGCAATAAGATACAAGTTCAAAATATTATAAAACAAATTCGTCCAGATTATATTTTTCATCTCGCTGCATATGGGGTAAATTCAGCTCATACAGATTACATGAGTGCCATTGAAACGAATGTTTTAGGTACAATTAATATTATTCAAGCAGCAAAGTCTATAGATTGCAAAAAGATTATTAATATTGGAAGCAGTTCTGAGTATGGAGATAAAGCAGAATCTATTCATGAAGATATGGCATTAACACCAGTAGATATTTATGGAAGTAGCAAAGCAGCAGCCACTATACTTGCTCATCAAATTGCTGCTGAAAATAATACTAGCCTTATTACCTTAAGACCCTTTGGAATATTTGGAGAAGGTGAAGAACCACATAAAATTTTTTGTTATATTATTTTACAAGTATTGCGGGATAGAACTGTAGATTTAACTCTATGTAATCAATTAAGAGATTATTGCTATGTAGATAATATTATAGATGCTTGTATGCTAACAATTGAAAATAATTCTATACAAAATGAGATTTTTAATATTGGAAGTGGTGAAATTTACCCTTTAAAACATTATGTAGAATTACTCTTTAAACACTTACAAACCGATAAAAGACCCAATTATGGTACATTATCCTATAAAACGAATGAAAGAAGGATTTCTAAACCAAATATTAATAAAATTAAACGGATGCTCTCCTGGGAACCACGTATAAGTATTGAGGAAGGTATTATTAAAACTGTAAATTGGTATAAACATAATGCACATCTATATCCGAATGTATGAAAATCTATTTCTAAGGTGTGAATCAATTGTTAAATAATAGCTTTAATAATGTATTTCATGGAAAAAAGATTTTAATCACAGGACACACCGGCTTTAAAGGCTCTTGGCTATCCATTTGGTTAAAAGAGTTAGGTGCAACTGTAATTGGATATTCTTTAGATCCTAAAAATAAAAAAGATAATTTTATGTTAACAAATCTCCAAAACGACATAATTGATATTCGTGGGGATATTAGAGACTTTCATAAATTAAATAAGCTTTTCAAAGAATATAAACCTGAGATTGTATTTCATTTAGCAGCACAGCCACTTGTTAAATATTCCTATGATTATCCTAGAGACACGTATGATATTAATGTTATGGGAACAATGAATGTATTAGAAGCAATTCGTTTACATGAATCAACTAAAGTGGGAATTATAGTTACAAGTGACAAATGTTACGAGAACAATGAATGGGTTTGGGGATACCGCGAAAATGACCCAATGGGTGGACATGACCTTTATAGCTCTAGTAAAGGATGCTGTGAACTTTTAATTTCTTCCTACCGTAACTCTTACTTTCCAGAAAAAAAATATGAGCATCATAAAAAAATAATCGCAAGTGTTCGAGCAGGCAATGTAATTGGCGGAGGAGATTGGTCAATAGACAGAATTATTCCTGATTGTATACGAGCACTGGAATCAAATCGAGAAATCTTTATTAGAAATACTAATGCAATAAGACCTTGGCAACATGTACTAGAACCCTTAAGTGGATATTTACTTTTAACAAAAAAAATTTTAACAGATGGTATCCTTTTTTCTGGTGCATGGAATTTTGGTCCAAAACTAAATAATATTGTCTCAGTAAAAGAGCTTGTTACCGGTATAATAAAGTCCTGGGGATGTGGGAATTGGATATCTTCAAATGTAAATCCAGAAGAATTTCATGAGGCAACACTCCTAAACCTGGATATAAGTAAAGCAAAATTCAAGCTCAATTGGGAACCAAAATGGTCCCTTCAACAGACTTTAGACCATACGGTAGACTGGTATAAAAATTACAAGGCGTACTCCAGTACAGAAATGAGAAATTTATGTATTGATCAAATTAAACAATATGTGCAGTCTTAAGAAAAGAAAATAACAATTTTGGTAGACCAAGTTGTTATTTCAGGGTGAATATCAGTTTTCTCTTATACGTATTAACTTGAAACATTTTATTCCTGTCAACAGTATTTCCTTTTAAGAAGTTAGCAAAAAAAACGTTTTAATATTAGGAAGATTCAATATGAAATTTTCATTCTATTTTCTCCTTTAACTGATACACACATATATTAATAATCTAAAAAAGCACTATTCGAAAGTGCTTTTTTTGGTTAATCCAGTCTTCGAGCGTAATGTTATATGACTGTCTTATTCTCACAAAAATGTCTTTTGCATAATTAGATATGTCATCATCAAACACTTTTCTGCGGTATTTAAAATGATCATGCAGAAGAAAGACTGAATGTTTATTACTATCTAATTCCATTGTGTTCTCAACTTTCTATGTGTATAGATTTATTTTAACAAAATCATCAGATAACTATAAGCACTTTGACTTACGCCACCAAAAATTCATCTCCCACTTATCGTTGATCTACGCCCTTCACACGATTGAAGTGAGAGGATTCTTTTCTTTTTTAATCATCAATGATGAATATAATCTTAGATTTTAAGATTCATGCATTTAAATCTGTTATGGCAGGAACATTAATTTCCTTTACACATGAAACAGGTGATAAATTCATAACACATTGGACAATCGCTACAATGTCTTGTACAGGAATACGTGTACCTTCATACAACATAATTGCCTTTTCTGCACCTTCTTCATAAGGGACTTCAGCACCAAGCTCTCCTGGATTTATACACGTTACAGAGATCTTGTCTTTTCTTACATGCTCACGCAAAGCATTCGTAATGCCACGTAAGCCAAATTTAGATGTGACAAATGAAACTTGTGCATTATTCGTATGATCTAACCCTGCTGTTGAGCCAATTAAAATAATTTTTCCGTTTTCCGCCTGTCTTACATTAGGTAAAAGCGCCTGAATATAAGTAATAGTAGAGGTTAAATTAATATTGATTAAGCTCGAAATATCTTCAATTTCATCCTTATCAAACGTATAATCATCTTCAAAACCACGCTTTTCCCATACGCCGACATTATAGATTAATACATCAATAGGGACACCTTTTAACGTTTCTTTTAAATAAGAAATTTGTTGTTGACTAGATAAATCAATTGCGAGCCATTTACGATTGACACCATCATTTATATCTAAACTACTTGGCCTAGTGCGTGATACTATCCATACTGTATCTCCCTTTGTAGGCAAGCCTTTTACAAATGCATCGCCTAATCCTTGGCTTGCTCCAAATATAATAAAGTTCTTGCTCATCCCATCACTCCTTCTTAACAACTAAAGTAATCCTGTATAGGGGTACTCAACTACTTGTATGTCATTTCAAAAGTCTCTTTCTTTACATCCCATTCAATTGTAACAAGAAACACTTCTTCCTTATCATGCACTGCACAGCCTGAACATGATGATTTTAATTGAATCGTTCCTCTATCAATGAATCCTGTTCCTTCTTGATTGCCACTATTACTTTCAACTTTCCATTTCACTTCATTAACTTTTTCTTTATCTTTTCCTTTGTAAGTAATCGTACCTTCACCAGACTCACTCGTATCTGTTTGTGAAATAATATATTTTCCTTTCCAATGCTTACTTTCTCCATCATATGAATAGGTGCGATTATAGCTATTTAACGGTAAGAAATATATCATTACACTAAACAGCATTTTGATTTCCCTCATACCTTCCACTCCAAAACTCAATATGGAAAAAGGGGGAGTTTTATTTCTACAAAATGAGTACATTATAAAAATTCAGGGAATGTTTTACAACTTTTCTCTTGTTCCATATCATGTCCAAAGAAAACGATTGGTTTTTCATCCAAAACAATTTCTTTTAATCGTTTAATAGATTTTGAGGTCATTTCTGAATCAAATCCTGCGAATGGGACTTCCTGTTCAAAATTTTCCTGTGTGTATGATGCATCAATTGTGAGCAAAACAGAACCTGACTTTTCTGTTTTAACGAATACTGATTGATGCCCTGGGGAATGCCCCGGCGTATAGAGCAACTGAACACCTGGCATTACTTCATAATCTCCCTCAATTATTTGATAGTTCAACCTTGGTAATATGCATTCCTTTAAATATTCTTCTCTATGTAAAGCAGCATCATGTTCAGTTCGTTGCACAATAATAGGTGTATGGGCAAAGCTTCCATTCCCTCCAGCATGATCAAAATGTAAATGAGAACTTATAATACAGAGAAGATCCTCAGGCGCATAGCCTACTCGTTTTAAAATATTTACAATTCTATCATCCGGCTTCATTTTAGGAAGAATCTGTCCTTCAACATATGTCCCCTTAAAAAAATCTTCATTATCTACTGCGCTTTCCGGCATTCCTGTGTCTATCAAAATTAGGCCTTCTTTTGTTTCTAAAAGATAGCACCATACTGGTAAATTCAAAAGTTTACCAGGAGTAAGCGTACTATTAACAGAAGAATGATCCAACATGCAGCGGCCAGCTGGTAAAAAGTATAGTTTTTTAACGGTCATTCTATATCCACCTTCTCATGTCAATTTGGATGAAACAATACAGTAATACTTCCGCTAATAGCAAACTTTCTCCTTCTATCTCTTTTTTCACTATAAACTTTTCTTTATATTTTCATTTATCCATCCCCGCATCATCAGCAATTCCTCATTTGAAGCAGTTCCTTCCCCATATCTCACTTTTCCATAAATCGGAATAATATCATCGCTTTTACGAATACGAGAAAACCACATTTTATTTCTTTGAATGTATAAATACATATACATTTTTCTCTTTCTATTACATTACAAAATTATTATTTCATTACCAGTGTTTCTATTTCCTTACTAACATTTTAAAGCCTAATAACATATTAGAAAAGTCGCTTTCATTCCTTTTAAAATAGGTGTTGGTATTACAGCCAGGAGGTGAAAACATGATAGATCAAAAACGTGAATTGTGGCTTGATTCAGCAAAAGGATTTGCAATGATCCTTGTTGTTGCAGGACATGCTTACAATCATAACAGCTTTATAACCTATATCTATTGGTTTCATATGCCTGCCTTTTTTTTGTTTAGTGGTTATGTATCTAGGCCGGTAGAGCGGTGGTCACAAATCGGACCTTATCTAAAAAGAAGAGCACATAGTCTTCTCATTCCTTATATAACGTACTTAGGTCTCTTTACAATCATTCGCTATGTAGAAGAACTAGTACAAGGGAATGTTTCTTTAAGTTGGTATATAGAAGACATTGGAAACGTACTGTTTGGTGGAAGGTTTATTACAAGCTATTACGGAGTATTTTGGTTTGTAACTTGTCTGTTCTTTACACAAGTATTATTCCTTGTTATATTTCTTATTTTTAAAAGAACAAAAACCCGCTTGTTGTTTATTATACTCTTATATATAGTGTCTCATATTGAAGGAAGTTATATCGGTACATTGGGCGGCTTAGAGCCTTCTCTACATGTATGGATCCCTTGGAATATAGATGTGTCTATGCTTGCCCTTGTATATTATAGTATAGGGTATTATATAAAACCGTATGTACAACAAATCCCTTCTGTACTTACAGGGTTCTGCATCTTATTGATAATTGGATTTATTACAATTCAGGAACTGAATCTGATGGATTATCATTTAAGTATGAAGTATGTATCATATGAACACTATGGTTTGGATGTAGTGATTCCGTTAGTAATGACCATAGCATATTGCGGGATATTCCAGCTCATGAAATCTGGAAAAATCCTATCGCTTTTTTCTCTTATTAACAAAAAAGGCATGGCTATCATGTATATGCACATAGGGGTTAATAAAATCCTCCTTCAATTTATAGATTACGGAAATATAATTTATACAATTGTAGGAGTAACAATCCCCCTATTCATTACTATCTTTATTCTAGAGAAAAAAGATAAAGTTAGGAATCTCTTCTTAGTTATTATGCAAAGGCGTAGTGAATTAAGACACTCTAGAGGGATGAGAACAGGATAAAGTGAAACTTCCATCAGTGGGGTTTTTCTTCATCCCCACTGATAGTTAGCCCTCACCAATCGTACTTTTACGGACAGTTGATTCCCCACTTACTTTCTTTACTGCTGCTGAATTTTGAGATGGGGGTCTTACTGCCCGTTAATGCGGGATAAATAGTGTATACAACTCTCTATACAAAAAAAGATGTCTAAATTAGACATCTTTTCATTTAGATACTAAATTAGCAAGTTTCCAATGGATATCTCCAAATGGATCAAGCTTGCTATCCATATATAGATACATACTATTGAAATCTTTTGGTGGATTTTCCATCTTAAATGAAACGTCAAAAGTTAAAGAGTAGCCTGCTGGAACACTTTTGAATTTCTCTTCGTACATAGGCATAACTTGACCTTCATATTTTTCTCCCGTCTTTTCATCTTTAACAAAATACTGTATTTCTGAAAGATCAATTGCTTTTTCATCAGCCCGAGCATTATTAATCGTAACACGAGCTACAATGCGCTCTATTCCATCTACTTTTTCATATTTTGCATTTTCAACTGTTGCTCTGTAGTACCCACCTTTTGCAATTTCTCCATATAGTAGTGCATCCTTCTCCATTTTGTTCTCTTCAGACACTTCTTTTGATTGAGTAGTTACTTCTTGCTTTGTTGTCGTTTGTTCACTACAAGCTACCGTTAAACTTGTAAGTAAAAATGCTGTACATGTTACTTTTAGTAAAGATTTCATAGAACTCCCTTTCCCTATCCAAAAAATTAAAACACAGGAATAATTTTACTCCAAAAGATAGATAGAAAGGAAGACTTTTTAGGGAATTTGTTTTTATTCCCAGAACGCTGATTATGTCAATGAAAAGTTCCTTAAGTATTTCTAATGTACTCTTTGTAAATGATTAGCCAAGTGTTCAGAAACAAGAATGGTATAAACCTTCACAACAGAGTAATAATACCAGTATAAAGTAACGATCTATTTAAGGAGGAACAATGCATATGTCTACTCATAAGCCAAATCGTTCAAAAAAAGAATTAACACCCAAAAAAAACCAACACACAAATGAGTTGAACGCCACGGAAGATGTAAGCATGCAGGATGGCGATAACATCTCAATTTACTGGGGCGATGAATGGAATGTAGAAGAGGGAGAAAAGAAACAAGAAAAATAAGGATAAACCTTAGGAATATTATATAAAGTGAAACTTTAATCAGTAGGAGTTTTCCCCATCCCCCACTGATTCTCATCCCTCACCAATCGGGCTTTTACGGACAGTTCATCTCCCACCTAACTTCTTTAGAAAAGCGGAAGCGGCTCGCCCAAAATCGCAGGACGTTGGAGCCCTAGGCAGAGAGGCGCTTTTTGCCTCGTCCGAGGGGGTGAAACGACCGGGGATTCTAGCCGCTAGAGCTGGACATTGTTTTCGCTGAATTTTGAGGTGGGAGTATTAATTACTGCCTGTTAATGCGGGATAAAATAGTTGCACTCTTTATAATGTTTTAATTACGAACAAGCTCTTCACTTAAAGAATAAATATAATTTTACATAAAGAGGTAGATAGAAAGACTTTTTGGGGAATTTGTTTTATTCCTAGAACGCTGATTATGTGAATGGAAAGCTCCTTCTATACTTCTGAAGGAACTTTGAAAGGTTTTGTGATACTTTGATTTTATGTTAGCAAAATATAGTCTTTATTTTGCATATCCTTTATACGTTTTTTATCAACATATAATCTCCTTCCTCCATTTTTATTCTGCATCTATATCAGCTGAAAAAGTTCTCCTCACTAAAAATTCAAAAAGATATTAGAATTTCTTGTTTTACTATAAAAAACGAATACATCGAGAATTAATTCCTTGCAGTCGTTTTTTACACATCGGCACGATATATAAATTAAAAAACGTCAATATACCTGTTTTTCAATTTACCCTATAGGATATTTTTGTACAAGCTGTTATATAGATGAAGGGGCACATCACTTCCAATTACCGGAAATAAAATATCTCAATTAGATGAAAATACAAATAATATTACCGATTTATTTTCTTTTTTCCTTTTCTTCTCGTTTTCTTCTTCTATAAAGAAATTATTGTTTAACCCTTTAAATGCCACTATTCTCATTCCTATTATCTCGTAAAAAATATGTTCTGTTTAATAAGTAACGATACAGTTTTCAATAAACCTCAATATTCCATCAATAATGTAGATACAATAATCTTTCTCCTCCCCCTTGAAGATGAGCAGCTAACTATTGCTAGCTGCTCTTTTTAATTCATGTAATTTCTTCTCAAGTTCCTCAATTCGTTCATCTCTAATTTAAAGATTATCTCTTAAAAACTTATTTTCTTCTTTTCAAGAAAATTCTTTCTAAACATTTTGCAGCACTGATATCTGGAGGTATTTGTAAAATAAAAACGAATTCCTATATTTGCAAGATAGAAAAATTTTAGGAGGATGTTAAAATGGAAAAAACAATGATGGTAGGAACAACAAACATGATGATGTCTATGGAAAAGATGATGTGTGAAATGAAATGTATGAAAATGATGATGAACAATATGATGCAAATGGATGTAGAAATGGATAAAGCTATGGTGAATAAAATGCAAGAATGTGATGAAATGATGAATTCTACTATGTCTATGATGAAAGCAATGAAAGAGAAGTGTTGTTAAAGAACAACATTGTTTAAATACGTATATAAGGAAAGCTAGGTTTTTATCGGTCTTTCTTTCATTCATTTTTGATACGATTATATTTTAACACCTTTTTTCAAAATGCTTGTTACCACCAAAAGGATATAACAAAGTGTTTTGATCAAGACATTTTTTGAGTTTTTCGATGTCGTAATATATTTTCATTAGAACTAACAATTGTATACATGTATCTTCTTATATTAGATTAGTTTTGCTTATTAACAAAAAAGGAAAAGAATTATTATAATTCTTTTCCTTTTTTAGTAGGGAAACTTTCATATTCATTAGTTTTCCAATGAAAAATGTTGTAGAATTTACATCCTCTATTATAACAATATAAAACATACATTAATAATGAAAGGAGTAAACGAATGAAAAAAATTAATCTTGGTGATTTAAACTCACCAGAAACTATGCGTAATCCCATTATTTTCTATAAGTCTTTCTTCGAACAACAAGAACCCCTCTTTCGACTTGATGATTTTTACGGTATGGGAGGAGCTTGGATCGCATTGCGCTATGACGATGTTTTTTCCATCCTGAAAGATCCTCGCTTCCTCAAAGATTTGCGAAAATTCGAACCACCCAAAGATAAAAAGGAATTTACTGAAGAAAATACATCTGTGAGCAAGCTGTTTGAATGGATGATGAATATGCCGAATATGCTTACGGTCGATCCACCTGATCATACTCGCTTACGCCGGTTGGTCTCTAAAACCTTTACCCCGCGTATGATTGAGAAACTTCATCCCCGTATTCAGGAGATTGCTGACGAATTGTTGGATACGGTAAAGGAAAAAGGAAAGATGGATATTATTGCAGATTTTGCCTATCCTCTGCCCATTATTGTTATTTCAGAAATGCTTGGAATTCCCACTACTGATCGAAATCAATTTCGTGACTGGACACATGAGCTCATGAACGCTGCTTTGGACCCTCGTCAGGGTGCTACAGTTACTGCAACGCTCGAAAAATTTATTCATTACATTGAAACATTACTAGCCCAAAAGCGCATAAATCCTAACGATGATCTGATGAGCGCTCTGGTCCAAGTACAAGAAAAGGAAGACAAGCTAAGTAAGAACGAGCTTCTTTCGACGATTTGGCTTCTCATTATCGCTGGGCACGAGACAACAGTCAATCTAATTGGTAATGGCGTACTGGCTTTACTGCAACATCCCGAACAAATGGACCTGCTACGAGACAACCCTTTGATGCTTCCCTCCGCTGTCGACGAGCTGTTGCGATATGCTGGTCCAATTATGATAGGTAACCGTTTTGCCGGTGAAGACATCACGATGCATGGCAAAACGATTCATAAAGGTGAAATGGTACTATTTTCACTTGCAGCTGCCAACATTGATCCGAAGAAATTCTCTAATCCTGAAGCATTAGATATTACACGCGAAGAAAATGATCATTTAGCTTTCGGCAATGGTATCCATCACTGTTTAGGTGCTCCGCTGGCACGCCTAGAAGGACAAATTGCATTTGGCACATTGCTACAACGTCTACCTAACCTGCGTCTAGCAACTAAACCCGAGCAACTAGTTTATAATTATAGTAAATTCCGTTCTCTTGCAACTCTACCAGTAGTTTTCTAGCTCTTGCTTCCCGTGATTGCCAAAATCATTTAAAAAAATTGGCTTCGCCTAACAAAAATTCATCACCCACTTTCATTGATGCTTTTACACCTTCACGTTTAGAAGTGGGGGATGAATTTCGAGATAATATTAAATTTTTACCCAGCAAATATTTTTCTTCGACCATAAGCAAAAATGGTCATCATTACACCTAAGATAGCACAAACCATATACATAAATGAGTATGAGGTAAAGTCAGCTATTGGCCCCATAATGACACTGCCTAGCGAAACACCTAAATCAGCCATGGCAATAAATAAACCAATTAACACATTACGATTCTTTTGTGGTAAGACAAAAGTCAAATACGTTGTTAATGCTGGATAAAGAAGTGCCTGAGGTATTCCCATTAAAATTGCACCCATGTAGAAAAAAACTGCTCCGCCTATTATAGAAAAACTTACACACTGTGCAGCTACTGCTAAAAGAAGCATAGTCCCCATAACAAAGGACGCATGCCATTTACCGTCTGAAGGAATTTTTTTTCTTAAAGCAAAACGAACAAAGACAACAGTCCCCGCCTGAAGCATTAAATAAACTCCAGCATTTCCACTTTTCAATTGTATAGCGTATAGTGGTATAAATGTTGTAATAGCTCCAAATACAATCGAAGCAACTAACATTAATACACTGCATTTCAACAAAAGCAGATTTTTTACTAACTGCCTGAAAGATTTAAGTATACTTTCTTCTTGCTCGGTACTATCTGAAACAGGTTGCTTCTTTCTTTTTTCTATTTTAACACTATAGCCAAACATCCCTGTAAAGATAGCAATTGTTATCAGCACCACTGTAAAATAATCCATACCTCCTGCCTTCCAAATGTTATATGCTACTACAGGCCCAATAATACCTGGCATATTAGCAAATAAAGAGTAAAGCGAAATTCCCTGAGAGCGATCCTTCTCTGGCAGTGCATCAATTATCCCCATCTGTAATGCCATTGAAAAGAAAGCTGTCGAAACTCCTTGTAAAATACGTGCAATGAAAAAACCCCCTAACCCAGAAATAGTATATAATATTAAAGCAACACCATTGAGAATGAGAATAATACGTAATACGTTTACCGGACCGTGCTTTTGAATAATATGACCTGCCCACGGGCGAAAGAACATAGTTGTAAATAAATACCCTCCCATAATTAAACCAATTGTTGTATTGTTCGCCCCTAATATTCCCCCTTGTAAAGGAATAATAACGTTTAATATGGCATTAGCACTAAAATAAAGAAAAATTAATATATACAAACGTAGAAAAGGCCAAGACATAGCTCCATTCACAATTTCTCCTCCTAACTCTATACCTCTTTGCAACGAACTCTTTTTCTGAAATCGTTTCATTATTTACCTAAAAAGACCTACTCTTTTCATACCTACACTATAATAATGATGCATACTCAACATGGATCATATCAAAACGTTACTACCATCCCCAGTAATTTCCTTGCATATTCTGACCGAACATCCTTTAATTGCTCAATCTGGGCCATTTCTTCAATCTGACCATCTTTAAAGATTATAATTCTATCACAGATATAGGCAGCAGCCTGAATATCATGTGTTATAAAAATATAACTCATATCATAAATCTTTCTTAATTCCTTTAATAATTCAAGTACTTGTTTTTGAACAGATACATCTAAAGAGCTGATTGCTTCATCTAATAAAATGCATTTGGGCTCTGTTGAGATGGCTCTTGCGATACATACTCTTTGAATCTCCCCTCCCGATAACTCATGAGGGTATTTCTTTCTATAGGACGGATTTAATCCAACTTGATTTAGCAAATTATCAATCTTGTTGTTAAATTCTTTTCTATCCTTTTTCTGAGCTTTTAAGGGCTCCATAATCGCTTCTTCAACAGTAAAAAATGGGTTGATTGAGGAAGCATAGTCTTGAAAGACGGCGCTAAGGTTACCTAACCTCACTTTTCTGTCCTCTACACGATTTCCCTCAAATAAAACTGTTCCACGATCAGGCTTTTCAATTCCTAATATCAAACGTCCTAATGTTGACTTACCACTACCACTTTCTCCGATAATGCCGAGACATTCACCATTCCTACATTCAAAACTAACTTTCTTCACGATTTTCTGCTTTTCTCTAGAAAATAATCCGCCCTTATTATAGGATTTCTCAACACGATCAACTTTCAACAATTAGAACTCCTCCCCACTATTCTCTTAAAATGATTGCTTAGTGCTAATCTAGTGGATACTAAGTATCTTGTATATTCATGTTGTGCTTCTGAAAAGATGGTTTGGGTATTTCCCCTTTCAATAACTCTCCCATCCTTCATTACCAAAACGTTATCGGCAATTTTTTTTACAATACCTAAGTCGTGGGAAACAAAAATCATCGAACAACCCACTCTTTCCCTTAATTTAATAAATTGCTCAACGACCTCAAATTGTGAAATTGTATCTAGTGCTGTGGTCGGCTCATCAGCAATTATAATGTCAGGTTTCAATACTAATGCCAATGCAATCATAATTCGTTGTAACATTCCACCCGATAGCTGGTATGGATATTTATGCATTACCTCTATCGGGTTTTTCAACATGACACTTTCCATAGCATGTTTCATTTCACCCACTATTTTGCTATTATTCCAACCAAAATGTTGGGCAAGTGTTTCTCTTAAATGAACACCAATCACACAGGAAGGATCCAATGCACTCATGCCATTTTGTAGAATCATACAAAGGTTTTTTCCCCTTTTCTTTCTCATCTCTTTCTCAGAAAGACTATTCAAGTTTTCTCCTTTAAATAGAATATCTCCCGATTGATGAATACAAGGTTTATTCAATCTCATAATTGACCTACACGTTACAGACTTACCACTTCCACTTTCTCCCACGATTGCTAGACAGCTTCCATACTCTAAATGAAATGAGCTATTATAAATAATCACTTTATCAGTGTTGCTATCCCAGATTCTTAAGTTTTTGACTTCTAATATATTCATAAATTTATTTTGCCACCTCTTTTTCTTTGAACTTATCTTTAGGGGTGATCCAATTTTCTCGAGCATTATTTTTAGAAGTTCTTAATTTAGGATCTAAAGCAATCTGAAATGCATCAGATAAAAAATTAAACGCGGATACCACAATAATAATAGCTAATCCAGGTGCTAACATTAACTCTGGTTTTGAAAACATAACTTTTCTCGCCTCATTTAACATCATTCCCCATTCGGCATCTGGAGCTTGAACTCCTAAACCTAGAAATGAAAAACCAGATATTTGTAAAATCATTGAACCAATAGAGCTACTTGAGATCACCGCTATATCAGGCAATGCAACAGGAACAATATGCTTACATATAATTTGTATATTACTCATACCAGATGCTTTAGAAAATTTCACATAGTTTAACTCAGAATACTGCATAACAGATGTTCTGATTACTCGGGCAAACCATGCCCATTTGATGAAAATAAATGCAATTAATATATTCTTAAAACCCACGCCTAGAATACCCACAACTGCTAATGCCATAACGTACCCTGGAAAAGAAAGCATTATATCACAAATCCTCATAATAAAAGCATCTACTCTTCCTCTAAAGTAGCCGGCTATGAGGCCTAAAATAGTTCCAATTGAAACAATTATCAATAGCGTAACTAAAACCCATAGAATGCTAGGACGAATTCCATAAATCAGTCTAGATAAGACACATCTCCCTAAGTGATCATTACCTAATAGGTATTCCCACGATGGTGCTTCATACCGAAGTCTCATATTTACTTCCTCGGGATCATGTGGCGCAAGTAAAGGAGCAAATATACCGGCAACAATTATCACAACAATGACTACCAAAGATATAATGGCTAACTTATCTTTCCTTAAAGCTTTTAATATTTTCATTTAGAGATCATTCCTTAATTTAGGATTCATTACAGCATTTATAATATCGGAAATCATATTAAACAACACAAATGCTACCGCTAGTATAAGGACATACGCTTGGATAACCGGTAAATCTCTACTTAGAATAGATTTAACACTCAGACTTCCTATCCCCGGCCATGCAAACACATTTTCTATCACTACTGTACTTCCCAATATTATAGGTATAGACATACAAAATATTGAAACGGCAACTTGCAGTGAATTTCTTAAAACATGTATAGTAATTTTCCCCTCTGTTAAGCCGCATGCTCTTCCGTACAGTACATAGTCTTCAGTTAAGTTACTTAACATCGAACTTCTAACAGTTCGAAAGTAAACACCTACATAACTTATCGTGATGACAATAACCGGTAGAATATAACTTTCATACGAATTCATCCCGCTTGTTGGTAATAGATCGAATTTAACAGAAAAATACCAAATCATAATGGAAGCAAGCCAGTATGACGGCATTGCTGTTAGAAGAAATAAAATCCCTCTTACTGATTTATCAATTATTCGTCCTTCTTTCATTGCACAGATAACACCTAATAATATCGATAAAATAATAATGGAAACAGATGACACTATGGTTAGTCTTAATGTATTTAGAAAAGCTGGTCCTATTAATGACCAAACTGGTTTCCCTGTGACATATGAATTCCCAAAATCTAATTGCAAGCAGGCAATGGTCCAATGTAAATATTGTTCTATAAATGGTTTATTCAGCCCTAACTTCTCTTTCGTTTGTGCAATTAATTCACCTGTTATTTCTGGAGTATCTTGTGCACGTAATATCACTTCTGCTGGATCTAAAGGAGAAAGATTGATTAAAACAAACGTTGCCAATGAAATAACAAAAAGTAAAGGAATAGATATTAATAACCTTTTAATAATATAGCTTCCCATAGAAAATCTCCTTTTAATAAAAGGGGGAAAATCCCCCTCTATATCTTTATTTAAAGTTCATTCTCTCAAATGGTAACTCATATTGTGTTTGCTTAAATGAAATGTCTTTTAAGTTTTTGGGAGCAACTACAGTGACACGACCATATGAAATTGGAATAAAGACTGCTTCATCATGAACAGTTTTTAAAATATCAGCATACAATTGTTTTCGTTCTGCCTCATTCGTAGATACCATAACCTCAGCAATTTTATTGTAAAGCTCATCTGCCTTTGCAATACCACTTGTAGTATGCAAATAAGAAGCATTGGAAGTAAAACCAGCTATTGTACTTTGTGGATCATACGCTAGTCCCCATGTTTGATTGAATAATAAGTCATAGTCCCCTGTTGACCTTCTATTAGCGATTGAAGTTGATTCTTCACCAATAATTTTTAATTGAATACCTATACTTTTTAACGAACTTTGAATAAATTCAGCCTCTGCTTTTTGGGAAGGAGAATTACTATCATAATAAAGATTCATTGCTAGTTTATTACCGTCTTTAGTTCTAACAACAGCATCACCTTCCAATACCCAGCCTGCTTTTTTTAAAATTTCTTTTGCTTTTTCTAAATCATAGCCTCGTTTCTTCAATGGAACATCTGCATATTTAACATTAGAAGAGAACAGTGTATTAGCTACTGTTTCGGTATTATTTAAAATATCCTTAGTAATTGTTTCTCTATCAATAGCGTACCAAATAGCCTCGCGAACAGCTTTTTCACTTACTGGATTATGAGATTTACTACTATTAGCCACGATCATTTTCGTATTCATTGCTTCACTTCTAGTAATTTTATAGCTGCCTGAATCAATCAATTGCTTCATTGCCTCAACATCAATACTGTCTGCACCTCTATCATCTGTGAAAGCAAAATTAACTTCTCCTTTTTGTAATGCTAAAAATGTTGTTTCCCCTGCTGGTAGAACTTTAGAAGTTATCTTCTTAATTTTAGGTAAGCCACCCCAATAGTTTTCATTTGCTTTAAAAGTTGCGGATTCATTGATTTTATGTTCATCGAGAATATATGGACCTGTACCGTTATATCCATTTACACCATCTTTTGTTTTCCCATTTACAAAATTTTTAGGTGATATAAATACATAAGGTCTAGTCATAGACAATTCAACTAGAGTTGGATAATATGCTTCTGATAGCACCAATTCAACTGTATATTCATTCACCACATTACAAGCTACTATTTTTGTTGATAGTTTAATCCATGAATGCTTTTCTGCATTATTTTGTATAGCATCAATATTTTTTTTCACTGCTTCTGCATTAAATGGTTCCCCATCATGAAATTTCACGTCTTTCCTTAGATGAAAAGTATATATTTTTCCATCTTTTGATATCTCCCATGATTTAGCAAGTAAAGGCTTAATCCCTTCTTTTGTATTTTCAACTAATGATTCATATACCATTCCTTGAGCGGACATTGAACCTGTATACAAATGCGGATTCATATCATTAATATCTTTAGATACTGCATAAGTTAATTCTTTTTTGTTACTTATTGAATGATCACCTTCCTTTTTCTTGCTATCTGAGCTTTTCAAAATTATAAAGCAAGCAGCTAGAAGGCATAAGACTGAAAAAACTAGAATCGCTACCTTAAATCTTTTAATCAACAAAGTATTCCTCTCCCTTTCGTCTTCTTAATTTAGATGTAATTTATTTTTGCTATTTAACTATGATTGACGCTCCAAACATATTAATCAAAGATATGAAAATAGTAATCATTACGATTTGAATAGTGTGGTGATTTACTTTAAGTGAAAGTTTATTCCACCATTTTCTCTCCAATATTTTTTTCTATTTCACTACAAATCATATTCAAATCTTCATCGAAACTTTGAATATAATATGCATTAGATAATAATTCTCCTTTATAGAATTGAGCAACTTTTTCAATTTTACTCTCGTATGTCTTAATAAATTTATCTATTGTTGGACAATTTAAACTTAAATATTTTGCAATTCCTTGTATTATTTTAATACGATAATAGTCTTCCTTAGGCATTCTCGGGATATCCCAATACCCTTCTCTGTTGACAAACATTTTTCTAATTGGAACAGCTGAAAAATCAAAATATTTTCCATCCTTATCTGGTTCTGAAAAAGGATCAATTAATAATGAGGAATAACGAATATACAATAAATATTCTTGATGGATATCTTCTAAATGATTAAAATTTTCTATATCTTGTCGAGATAGACTTTCCAATCTTACTGGATAATTATCATCTGTCATGAATTTCAACAAATTAAGTCTTTTAATCTTCATTTTTTCTACAATATTCATAATTTCCTTCCATTGGGCCAGCATATCACGTATTAAATATTGTGTAATTGGACCCTCAGGGTAAATTTTATACACAAATTTTCGGGTATCTAAATCTCCAAATATCGCACTTAACGAAAAATCATTCATAAATAATGGTGGGTGAACATACAAAGAAATATTTCTTGTTTCTGCCTCAATTGGAGATTTCATGATTTCTAGAATAATGCCTAATTGTTCATATGCCTTACAAAACATGTCGACATTTTTAGATGGATAATTCGTCGATCCTATATAGATTTTTTTCTTAATCGCTGTTGTCAAAACATGACTAGAAGGGCTATCTTCCATCCAACGTGTATCCCCATAATATGTAGAAAATACTAATAATTTCTGCTCCCGAATTAATACGATTCATATAATTACTTATTAAGCTATTTGAACCAAAAGTCGGAGAAACTAAAACAATACACCTTACTTGTTTCAAAAGCTCTTTATTAATCTGCTTTATTACTTCAATATACGCATCCGTTGTTACAGAGAAAATAATGGTATCCCAATTACCTTTAATAGTTTCATACCCTTTAAAAACTTGATCAACGAAGCATTCACCTTCCATATTTCGATGTTGTTCATTTTGAATACTTACACGAATTAGATGATTACTTTGTTTAAGAGCCGAAAAAAAGTTCTCTGAACGAGCTGATTCTCTTCCAGCAATCCCTACGTCACTTTTCAATTTCTTTTTTAAATTTACAGCAAGTTGAATAGATGTAGGACCAGTTCCTAATATTAAGACACGCTTAAAAGCATTCATAAAATCTTTCCTTTCTCATAAGTAAGCAATTTAAACTTTTTGATACAACTCAATATCAAACACATCATCTGGACGCAATATATCATCAACTTTATTCCATTTTTGTTTATCAACTTCCCTCGAAGGGTAATTAAATAGAGACTTTAACTGATTACCATATCTCATAGCCACCACTACATTATCATTTGTTAATGTATGTAATTGTTCTAGTATGTCATATTTATCTTTAACAGTTGAACTAAAAATGATATGAGTCGCATCTCTTGTAAAATCAAGATTTTCTACTGGTACTCTTTCTAATCTAATATTTAATCCTGCACCTATTCTTTCTACAACGTTTAATCCAAATTTGATAGCCTCATCATCAATATCTATGCCAACAACCTCAGCTCCAGTTCGCTTAGCAATTAATATTGGTGTCATTGGAAATGAGCCAGCCCCTACTAGTAATACTTTGGAATCAGAAGTAATTTGAAAACTACCAAATTCCTTTTCAATACATGATTCTATATTCTTAAAGTAATCTGTTATTTCAGCAACTCCACTAAGAAGCTTTAATGCACGATATTTTTCCATAATAGCTACACAAAGCGCTGATTTTTCTCTTAAAGACACCGCAAGTTGGTTCAAATCACAGTGTTCTTGTTGCTGCAATTTCTCCCATATTTCTTTGTTCCTTGTGTTTATAATAAAGTGTGAGTATTCATCTATTAAGGTCTCTAACTCCAAACAATCATTGATAGTGTGATCATACCTTCCTATCAAGGCAGTAAATTTCTCTAGGTAATTACTCAAATATTTCAGAAAATCCCCTAAGTCATTCATTCATTTTCTCTCCAATACAATGTAATAGTTAAACAGTTATAAATGCTTTTCCTTGTGCTACTATCCCAACACCTCCTTCAATTTTAAGACTTGTTAACTCTTCTTTATGCCAGTTGGCGACAACAGTAATAGTTCCACCAGGTTGTCTTACATGTGCAACCACCTCCTTTTGATTTTTCCAAGCCAAATAAGCTCCTAAAGAGGCAGTACCTGAACCACATCCCCTTTCCCATACCATACTATCAAGATGTGGAACATAGATAAGTGGAGACAATTCATTAGAATTTGATTTATACAATAAGATACCTATCAATTTAGTGTCTAAGGTTAATGCCAGTGATTTTGCTAATGTTTGGGCTTTTTTTCTCACTTCTTCACTAATAACCTCTACTTCTATCACAATATGAATAGAATCATGGTAATTTACTATAACAATGTCTAAATCATTTCCTTCATGCTTTATAGTTTTCTGTTCTATCTCTTTAGGGATAGGCATAGTAACTTGACAATAATATTCCTCTAACTCTCTTCTCACTTGACACACTATGAGTTCGTCTGTACCCGAAACTTCTAATAATATCTCCGATAAATCATTGTGTTTCAGTCCTTTTTTAGATGCAATAAAAGCTGCTAATGCCATACAGGCGTTACCACAGAACTCACCTCCAGCCATTTGTAGATGTGCGTCGGCTTCATACTTTGTAGATTCTTCTATAAATCCTACTTGTTCTGCATACACGCTGTCATACGACATAATTTTTTTTGCAATCGTCTTATACTCTATAACTGGATGATTAGTCTTAACGAGAATCGTCATATTTTGAGTTGGATTAAATTTTATAAACTCTATTTCCTGTGTCATCTCACTTATCCTTTACGTCATATTTTTATTGATTTCCTTTGTCCAACTAAATGAAAACAGTAATCATTACGTTTTACATTACGGGAATAGATTATATCATAATTTTTATGGTGTCAATATTTATTCTTAAATTAATTGGATGCTTCTGAGGCCGATGAAGAGCCGTTTTCTTTAAATCTAATTCTTACACTCTCTTTTTGTTCACAAAAAGTTCGATTATTTCATATAATCAAATACCTTATAATTATGATAAAATAATTTTTAATCTGATATAACATGACTCCTGGGCAACTAGGAGTTTTTGCTATATAACATTTGAAAATACAATAGGAATTTACGAATCAAAAATGAACATTACGAATTCTACTTCAGGAGGTATAAAATGAAAAAATTATATTATGCATCGTTCGTATATTTAGTCATTGGTTTATTATCAGGTGTATTCGCTAGAGAATACGCAAAATCAAAGGGTATTCTAGGATCTACACTGCTGAACCTTTTACATACTCATACGCTCGTACTCGGTTTTTTATTTTTCTTAATCGCCCTTGCATTAGCAAAATCATTTTCATTTCATAAAGTGAAGGGCTTTAATAGTTGGTTCATCGTCCATAATGTCGGATTAATTTTAACCCTCTCTTCATTGGCAACTCGAGGGCTTCTTCAACTTAATGGTGCTAATTTTAAAGAATTAACCTACATAATCGGATTCTCTCATTCTCTCATTGGTTTTACCCTAGTTTGGTTTATGATTCTATTAAAAAAATCATTCAAAATGTAATGTGTAACAAAACATCACCAAAAATAGAACGGGGCTGTCTTTTAAAAGACAGCCCCGTTTCTATATAGATTATTCCCCTGTTTCAGCAAACTTCTTAATTCGCTCACCAATCTCATCACGAACACGTTGGAATACTAACCATTCTTGCCCTGCTGGGTCATCAAATCCCCAGTGAACACGTTTTACATGCGAAGGTGTAGTCGGGCACACATCGTTTGCATGACCGCAAAGTGTAACAACAAGATCTGCTTTATTTAAAATGTCACGATTAATCATATCAGATGTTTGCCCAGTGATATCGACATCTACTTCTTTCATTGCCTTAATAGCATTTGGATTCACGCCATGCGCTTCAATCCCTGCAGAATATACATTCCATTTGTCGCCCAAATATTTCTTTCCAAATCCTTCTGCAATTTGGCTGCGACAAGAGTTACCCGTACATAAAAAGTAAATCGTTTTTTTCTTTTCCATATGAATTCCACCTTTATTATGATTGTTTTTGAAAGTATTTTTTCTGAAACCATAGTGCTACATTTACAAGTGCTATCATAACGGGCACCTCAACTAAAGGCCCAATAACTGCCGCAAATGCTGCTCCAGATTGAATTCCAAATACCCCTACAGCTACAGCGATTGCTAATTCAAAGTTATTACTTCCAGCTGTAAACGCTAATGTTGTTGTTACTCCATAACTTGCACCAATTTTCTTGCCCATAAAGAAAGAAACAAAGAACATCAATACAAAATAAATGAGCAATGGAATCGCGATACGTACAACATCGAATGGTACGCTAACAATGACTTCACCTTTTAATGAGAACATCACAATGATTGTAAATAATAATGCGACTAATGTAATTGGACTAATCTTTGAAATGAATACTTTTTCATACCACTCTCGACCTTTTACTTTTACAAAAATTAAACGCGTTAACATGCCAGCGATAAAAGGAACTCCTAAGTAAATAAAGACTGACTTTGCAACCTCTGCCATTGTAATATCCACAACAGCTCCTTCAATTCCTAACCATTCTGGAATGACTGTTACAAACACATAAGCGTATACTGAGAAAAATAACATTTGGAATACAGAGTTAAAAGCAACTAACCCTGCCGCATACTCCGTATCACCTTTTGCTAAGTCGTTCCAAACGATAACCATTGCAATACAACGTGCTAAGCCAATCATGATGAGCCCTACCATATATTCTGGCTTATCTTGTAAAAATATAATGGCTAAAACAAACATAAGGACAGGACCAATAATCCAGTTTTGTACAAGCGATAATATGAGTACTTTTACATCTTTAAAAACGTGCCCTATCTCTTCATAACGAACTTTTGCAAGCGGCGGATACATCATCAGAATTAAACCAATTGCAAGCGGAATAGAGGTTGTTCCTACCTGTAACCGATTCATTCCATCCACAAAACCAGGTGATAGATACCCTATTGCAATTCCCACTATCATCGCAAGAAAAATCCAAAGGGTTAAAAATTGATCTAAAAACGATAATCGTTTCATTTTTTCTCCTTTTTTGTTTTAACAACATGAAGTTGAATTGATATTCTTTTCATCAGAACTTACACAGGACGTTTCTATTTTATGAATTTCACTATCAGCCTTCGTATAGAAAAACTCCCATTCATTCCCGTCAGGATCCGTTACCCAAAACTTATCTTGCACGGCGTAGCAACAAGTCGTATCCATTTCCTCACGAGCAAAGAAACCCTCCTTGTCTAAACGCTCTTTATGCATGATGATTTCTTCTTGATTCTCTACTTGGAAACCAAAATGATTGACCTGGCTTCCTTTTACTTCATCTCTTACATTTAAAGTGAAATTTAGCCCTGGACTTTCCAATAAAAACTTCGCGTAATCTTCTTTTACTTTCACTGGTGTTACTCCAAATACCTTACTGTAAAATTCAATTGACTTTTCCAAATTCGTCACATTGATCCCCACATGTACATATTGCATATCCTATTCCTCCCTCACTTTAATTAATCAATTTTTTTTGATTTATTTAACATAAAAAACTCAGCAGCAACTACCTCTGCCAGTTTTTCGGAACACACAACAAAGTTCTTCCGACAACAAATTATTCACTTCTTCATCATTTAAATCATAATAGCTCCATGTTCCCTTTGTTTCTTTTACAATTAAATTTGCATCAAGTAATATTTTTAAATGATACGAAAGTTTAGATTGTGAAATTCCAAATACTTCCGTCAAATCACACACACAAGTCTGTCCACGTTGACATAACTCGTACATGATCTCTAATCTTTTTTTGTCTGCAAGAGCTTTAAACTTCTTTTCAAACTGTCCGAAGTTTTCTTTCACGCGCTTCACTCCCTTTATCAACTTTTTTTGATATTTATATTATATACATCATTCTAACTACAATTCAACCTATACATCAAAAAAAATTGATTTATAGGTTGAATTGTAGTTTATGAATCTAAAAAAGGAGGGATTTCCCACTCCTTTTTCCCCATCCTTATTCAAAATATACTTGTCCACCATTCAAATAAACATCTTTCCACTTTCCATTTTTATTGATAAATTTGATTTTCACATTACCTGATTGTTCCGTTAAAGGTGCGACAGGGACATTTAATACACCAACAAAATTCCCAATTTTGACGCTTCCTATTTCTGATTCTTCATGCAATATTTGAATCTTCATTTCTGAAAATTTCCTTTTCGCTTCCACAACTATATTTTTCGGTTTATGGTAATCTCTTCCTTGTCCAATCCACACATGACCTTTAAATTCTGTTTTCTCATAGTTATAAACCGATAATCCAGCTTCTTTTACATTCTCTATTGCAGCCCGGTGAACATTAAGAAGCTCCTTATTGCTAGAACTTATCATATTCCCATTTGCGTCCATAGAGTAACCAAAGGGCTCCCCATCACCTTCAGGAATTTTATAAATATCTGGGGCAATAATTTGCTGTTTTAGTTCATTCATTTCTTCTTGGGAATAAGACTTTATTAGATCTCCTGTTTGACTGTACAATTCCATATACGGCTTTCCATTATTCTTTTTTTCTATTGAATCAGATGCCGTAGATATAGTTTTTCCATAAGCAACACTACTAGTAGGGATTAGCAGAAATAGAAACAAAGCGAAAAGAGTTAACTTTGACCAATACACTTTTTTCATAAAATTCCCTCCTACTATTTATATGTTTTATAGTTTAACACACACAACAACCTTTTACATTTATATCCAAAAGAAAAAAAGAGTCTCATAATCTCTATGAGACCCTTTCTATACATTAAGCAGATTCTATAGCTTTAGCCTTATAAATAAACATTCGACTTAACACCGTCATCACAATTACAAGTAGAAGAAAATATACAGGCATAACAAGTAAAGAACCTGTATGCAACTGACTCATTCCCCATATCGTAATTGTAACAATTACATAATATCCCAAACTAAATATAGCACCTGCTGTTCCAATAACGTCCTGGAAATCTACTAACGCTAAGCTTAAACAATTCGGCAAAGCAATCCCTATTCCTAATAGCAATATAAATATAGCTACAAGAAAAAGAATCATATATATCATATTTGCAATCGTTCCAGTAAAAGCAACAGTTGATAAAATAGTAGCTCCTCCCGTCATTACGATGCAACCTATATAAATAATCTTTTCTGGTTTATAAACTAAAAGTAATCGCTTTGAAATTTGCGCTCCAATAATGGAAGCGCAAGCTACTACAATACCTAAAAAACCAAATACACCAGGTGATAGATTAAAATGCTCGATAAAGATAAACGGTGCTTCAGCGTAATAGCTAAATACTATACCGTTTGTTCCTCCAATTAGCACACCAAATGTTACTACTTTTGGATCTCGAATCATTCGTTTTATTATAGCAAAAATATTGATTCTATTTGCCGTTACATTCTTACGAGTTTCTGGCAAGTTCATACAAGTACAAACCAATAGCCCAATACTTATCAAAACTAAAGTAAGAAAAACACTTCTAAATCCAAATATTTGATCAATCCAACCACCAATTAACGGGCCAATAGCTGGTGTGAATGCAATGACTGCTGAAATTTGTGCAAACATGACATGTCGTTTATGCCCATCTACACTTTCACGAAGAATGGTTTGTGTAACAACTGAACCAGTACTTGCTCCAAAAGCTTGTACAAAACGACTAAGTAGCAATAATTCAATTGAATTGGCCAAGTAACATAATAAACTACCGACACCATAAGTTACAATTCCCCAAATCATCGCAGGACGACGCCCGATTATATCAGACAACCATCCCCAGCAAAACACTCCTAAAGCAAATCCTGCAAAGTAAATGCTTAGCGTTAGCTGCGTAGCATTATTACTGACATGCAACGCTTTCGAAATATCTGGTAAAGATGGTGTGTAAATTGTTTCACTAATTTGTGGGAATGCCACAAGAATAATCATTAACCATAATGATGGTACTGAGACTTTTTTCATTTTCTAATACCCTCCTATAACTTAGAAAATCTCAGATATTTAGAGCTTTTCTTCGCTACGGAACTGGAGGGGCCATTATCGAAATACGATCATAAAACAACAAACGAAACACCTCGATTGCTTCATGTTAATACCTATAGGAGGGTATGAATTAATATTAATTTTTCATTGCTTCTATTTATAAAGATTAACATATATTATGAGTTTTTGTATATAAAAAACCTACTAATCAAATAGTAGGCTCTTCGTTTCATTCTCATATTCCGTCTACAAAGCATCTCTATTTTTCAGTTGTAAACCACACAATCTGCTGAATTCTCACAAATACCGGTATTTCATTTTCTTCTAATACAACATGATCTGGCTTTATACTTCTTAGCGTCCCATTTACACTGCCACGGATTGTTTCCACTACAATTCTTTTTCCAACTATGGATTGCAATGTTTGTACAACATATGGGTCAACAAGTGCAACCACATCACCACTTATCTCATAACCATCTCGAAAATAACCGAACACATCTTCATATGAATAATACATAGTTGCCCCCTCTTTTCAAGATTTGCTGTAGTGTATGTGGTATGCAACTTAAGGATTTAGACTATTTTTGAAGTCAAAAGCACATTACTATTCTCTTATGTTAATGAGAAAGAGTGACGTGCTTTTTATGAATATGCACCAAAAACAAGAGTTATCTTTATTTGCTGAAGAGTTATATCGATTCATTCTATAGTGATGTGAAAAAGTCGATTATTAATGAATTTAAAATAATAAGAAGACCGAATTAAATTATTTTTCTAGTTTGGTCTTCTTATTTAGTCTATTTATTAACTTTTTTCATTTTACTTACAAAAAGACTAAGAATACCGATAGCTAGAAATGAATACCCTATTGGTAGTAAATAGAATGGTTCCACAAGAGTACCATCCGATGCAACTTTAGCTCCGATAGTATTATAACTAACTACAAACCCTAGTCCTAAAATAAATGGTATTAAAGTTAGAATATATTTTTTTATTTTAAAACCTCCATGTTATTCTTCATATATTTCCACCAGACCCAAATAAATTAGTATATCTTCAATAGAGACACATTAATTTAAGTTATAATATTTTTTGCATAAAAAGAAATGTTGTTTTTCATGTATAGCTATTAAATGAATACTTTGTATTAAGTTTGGATTATGAGCGATTGGATCAGGGAAACGTATGTGGCCAGCAATGTCATCTTCTATTTTAGAAAGTATTTTTTCTAAATTCTTCGTTTCATTATCTAGCCCTTTAATTAATCTTTCAAATGAAATTTTACCTTCTATTCCTTTAGGTGGTAGCAAAATAAAAGGTGCTTTCATTGGTTTATTGTGTTTCTCTTTATATTCAGTATATATGTCCTTACTATGGGTTTTGTAAGGTAACTTTTTTCTTGCTACAGCAATTGGTCTAGACAGTGGTAAATATAACTTATTTAATTGTCGAAATCGCCTGACCATTAAGTATAAATGATAATATGTTTCTCCAAAAGACCACTTATCCTTACAAGGTCGTTCCCATTCTTTGTTTTTGAAATGCTGTATTTCATTAGCGAATGCTTCTCTTTGTTGATAAATTTTGTTAAAGTGATTAGTCATGTAAATGCTCTGCATAATTCCCCCTGTGTATGTTAGTTAAAGTTTCTATAAGTTGTGAATAGCACACTAACTTAATATTATAGTTAGTAAAATTCTTTCCGCTAAACAAACACCAACTATAATTTTCGATAACCCCACGTACATAATGAAATAATTCACCTTGGATTTCTTTGTCATCCTTAATAAAATAATTCCTTACTAAAGGTGAATTGATATTGTTTTTAATATCGAATAAACTGATTCCTTTACATTTCACATAACTTTCTTTAAAAGTCCATGTATCTGTTAACAAAAAGACAGATAACGAACAATGTGTCTTTTATAATAAATTCATGTTGTTTATAATGGAATTATATCGTTTTTTCCACAAATTTCAATTTACATTTAAGGCATAAATGTAAGATAAGAAACAAAATGATGAAATCTGTTGTCTATAATGACAATAACGAACAGGGAGGTAAAAGATGTTGAAAAAAGCGGATCTGCGGATTATTCGAACAAAGAAATTTATAAATGATGCTTTTATCAAACTGATAGCGGAAAAGGGATACGGTGCTATTACCATTCAAGACATCGCAGATGAGGCACTCATCAATCGGGCAACATTTTACTCGCACTACAGGGATAAACAAGATTTGTTAACAAAGCTTAGCGAGGGTGCACTAGAAGAGTTGACAAGTAAGATGGTCCTATATGCCCATGTGCAGGGACATCAAATAGATCTTTCGAAACTCGAAGAAGTTTTACAATCAATATTTGAGTGTATAGTAAAACATGTAGACTTTTATAAAACCATGTTTGGGCCTCATGGCATTCATGATTTTAACCTACAAATGCAGCAGACTATTATGGATAACCTTGAACGAAATTACATTGAGCTTAAAATTGGAGAACATGACTCAGATATTCCAAAGGATATGGTATTGCGTTTCTTCACTTCCTGTGTTGTTGGGATGGCAATTTGGTGGCTTCAAAATGACATGAAATATTCACCGAAATATACTGCACAACACTTAGTGAAGCTTATGACTAAAGGACCCTTTGGTGCAGTGGGTTTTACATTTTTTAATGAGCGCTAGAAGGAGCAACTGTGTTGGGAATCCTTTTATTATTACCTGCACTGTATAAAGATTCCAGTACACTTGGATTGGCTGTTATTGCTTATTCTTTAGGGTTGCGCCATGCGTTTGATAGTGATTATATTGTCGCAATTGATAATACTGTTCGAAAACTATAATTTAGAGGGGCCTTTTTGGAGTCTTATAGGGGTCCCGCCACATCGCCATCAACCTAACGAAATTAAATACTCCCAAAACGAATAAATGAGCTTTTTTGTTACGCACAAAATTTCGTTCTGGGGGTACTATAAAATTTTAGCTTGATGGATATGTGGTATGCCCCCAGGAAGTGCCTATCTAACAGAAAAAACGACGCCACAATATGACATCGTTTTCGTATGTAAGGAAGACTAGAAGAAGCTCTTCTAACCTACTCCCATTTATAAGTCCAAAATTGTTCAATTTGTAACCATTTTAATGTTGCAGCATCTTTGTTTTGCAGTTTTACTTCCGTTTCTTCTAACATCGCTTCTGTTTGCGAACGATGCGCACGTAAAGCTGCTAATTTTTGTTCAAATGCTTCACTAATGTTGTTAACAACATCTGGTTCACCTAATACTTCTTCACGATTTTTTGTAATTGCAACTGCATGAATAACCGGACGCGTTTCTTTTGGCATACGTGATACTGCACGAACTGTAGCACGACCGAATGCATCATGGTCTGGGTGAACACCGTGCTCTGGATAGAATGTAATAATTCGTGATGGCTGCACATCGCGAATTACCGTTTCAATTTTATCTGCTACAAAGTCTACATCTTCAAATTCTAATGTTTTATCATGAAAACCAAGCATTCTTAAATCCTCAATGCCCATCGCTTCACATGCATCTTTTAATTCTTTTTCACGGATATTTGGAATTGTCTCACGGTTTGCAAACACATTCTTTCCCATGTTACGTCCCATTTGTCCAAGCGTTCCGCACGCATATGTTACAGGTACTCCTTGCTTTCTTAATAAACTAATTGTTCCTCCTGCTGCAAACGATTCATCGTCTGGATGCGGAAATACAACAAGTACGTGTCTTTCCATACTTTCCCCTCCTTCTTACTTAAATGGCGTTAAGCTTAACTCAAGTGCTACGGCTAAGCGACCTTTATTGTCATGTCCTGCTAGTAATAGACGATCTTGCTCGTCTACTTCCCAATGCGTAATACCTTCAGCATATACCCAGCCATGGTCCATTTTAAGACCTACTCGGTATGGATTTGTTCCTGTTATTTTCCCGCGTTCAAAACGAATGATTGCATTTCGAATAAATGCTCCAACTGTCATCATTTTTTCATTAAAATGTGAAGCGTATGCTCCATTTGTCGTTTCTAAATGAATATATACATCTTTATTTACAAAACGTTCGATTTCATGTTGAATAACAGCACTATCTTTTACTATTTCCATCGGATTTCACCTCTTTAAACCATTTTACGCAAAAGTAATGTAAATTGCTATCTCTATATTAGAGGACAAAGCTCACTTTGCATAATAATTTGCATTTCGTTTTTTATTTTTATATAGCATGTGAAATTTATTAATCTTTTTCACTTTTGCAAATTATTTTCTTTCTCGTTTTGAATTTGCTACAATAGTGGTTATGCAGAGGGATATATTTCGACAATTGAATACATATTTTAAAGAAGGTGACATGTTGGAACATTCAGCACATGAAGTAGCAAATTGGCAATATTATTTTGCGATCGCCGTATTTTTAGTAACATACGGATTTATTATTTCTGAGAAATTGAACCGTGCTGTAATTGCACTGTTCGGTGCTGCCATTATGATTATTTTGGGAATTGTAGACTTACATACTGCTTTCACATCACATATTCAGTGGGAAACCATTACGCTTTTAATCGGGATGATGATTCTCGTACATATTACGAGCCAATCTGGTGTATTTGAATATGTAGCCATTAAAGCAGCAAAGACAGCCGGCGGAAAACCCATTCGAATTTTATTATTTCTATCCCTACTAACCGCAGTCGGTTCTGCCTTTTTAGATAATGTAACGACCGTTTTATTAATCGTTCCTGTTACACTATCGATTACACGAATTTTAAAGGTACAACCTGTTCCCTATTTGATTTCAGAAGTATTATTTTCAAATATTGGTGGTACCGCAACGTTAATTGGTGATCCCCCAAACATCATGATTGGATCTGCTAATAAACACTTAGATTTTAATGCCTTTTTGCTCAATTTGGCACCAATTGTACTTATTATTTCCATTGTTACATTAGGCATTATTTATTTGATGTATCGTAAAAAATTAAAAACAACACCTGAACAAATTACAAAACTTATGGCTTTAAATGAAAAGGACTATATTCGTGACCGAAGCTTACTCCTAAAATCGCTTTCCATTTTAGGTTTGACAATTCTCGGGTTTGTTCTTCATTCGATTATTCATGTAGATGCCGCAGTTATCGCGATGACTGGCGCAACACTTCTCATGTTGATCAGTGTGAAACAACACGAATTAGAAGATGTATTTGCTCATGTAGAATGGGTAACGATTTTCTTCTTTGCCGGTCTTTTTGTTCTTGTTGGCGGATTAATTGATATCGGCCTTATTTCATCCCTCGCAAAAGAAGTGATTGATGTAACAAATGGCGATATTGGCTTTGCTGCCATACTTATCCTTTGGGTATCAGGCGTGGCATCAGCTACTATTGATAATATTCCATTTGTCGCAACGATGATTCCGCTTATTCAAGATTTAGCATCAGGACTTGGACTTTCTGTTGACTCTCCTCAAATTGAAGTACTATGGTGGGCATTATCACTTGGCGCTTGTTTAGGAGGAAACGGAACGCTTATTGGGGCATCAGCAAACGTAGTTGTTGCTGGGATTGCTAACCGCGAAGGACATGGATTTTCTTACCTTAATTTCTTAAAAATTGGTTTCCCGTTAACAATCATTGCATTATTATTATCACATGCTTATATATATTTACGTTATTTAATTTGACCACTCCCACGGCTAAAGCCCGTGGGCTTTCCCGCTCACAAATTCTGTAAAAAAGTTTGCAGCAATATGCTGCAAACTTTTTTGTTACCAAAATATCCCGATAATTGCCAGTGCTCCTAAAATCATACCGCCAATTTGTCCAACGATTGCCGGTGATAGTTGAACACCTTTTTTCACTTCTACAATCGGTCTTTCATGCCTAAGCTGTTGAACTTCACTTTGTAATTGATGCACACTACCATGCAATTCTTTTACAAGTTCTTTTAACTCCGCTAATTCTTCATTTACTGGCTTTGTTTTTTCTAAATTCATATAACATGACTCCTTATTTCAATCCATATGTTGTAAAATTTCTCCAGTCATTATTCTTTTTCCTGCAAATTATATGCATATTATCGAATGTATTTATAGCATAGTTTTTACTCTTAATGAATCTATATATATGGTAGTACCACATGCCCATCAAGCTAATATTATAAAGTACCTCCTAAACAAAAAATTCACTTCCTACAGTTAATTATTTATGAGAATTCAACTCGTTTTTCATTTTTGGGAATGTATGCTTTATTATCCTCAACTTCATTCGGAAGTAAACTAGCTGAATTAAATTATGTAACAACAAGAAGCTGACTTCTGTATTCAACAGAAGTCAGCTTCTATGGTACTCAACTATCGATATGATTATTAATAGCATTTCCTGTGGTTATTATCTCGCTATTTTATTATGTGCTTTCGAAATCGTTTCCTCATTTAAAGTACTGTGTTTCATCGAATAAATGAAATATATTACTGCTCCAATAGTAATCCAAATACTAGTATTAAAAAATAGAAAACACATATTTTCTTACTCTAAGTTAGTACACTCTTACCGATTTTCTACGGAATTTTCTGATTTTCAATTACAAATTAAGTAACAGTGAACGAAAAGGTATACTCTCTTAGGCAGAATATATAAGCTAAATTGTATTACAAACAATGATAAATCCATCATTTGAGATTAAGAATTACCAAGAGTTCGTCATCGCGATTCCGAG
>NZ_JABUAE010000030.1 GCF_013314535.1 Bacillus sp. Xin1
CAAAAAGACTCCGCCTTTTCAACGTACAATGAACTTCAACAATTACTAGCTACTTTCTAAACATCGTTCCTCATTTACCAATCTGTTTATGCTTTTTTCAAACTTTGCAACAGGACCCATTATGTAAACCGTATATAAATACGTTATACGATTTTTTTTAGGAAGGTTTTTTACTAAGTAGTTACGAACTACTTATAGTAAAAAATTCAATGTAAGGAGGGGCATAACTAAAAAGTTAAATGACAAGCATTTATATCACTTTACATATAAGTAAAAATGAACGAGGAATATCTTGTATTTTCTTATATGGAGAACCTCATCATTAGAGCTACTCTTTTGAACAGACAGGCGTTCTCTTTTAGAAAATTTTATGAGAATCAACAATTCGAATTTTAATCTTCATTTACGCAGCACTAGTAATTTAAAACCTTTAAATTTTCGCTCTTTTCTTAATTTACACACTTCAATTTCTCGCCAACATAATTTAAAAATGTCCTACAAGAATCTCCCTTAGCTTAGTCATAGAGTGAAAAAATAAAAACAAAAGTTCTATTTTGGACTGGAAAATTTTAATTGCACTATAATTATAAAAGGGGGACGAAAATGCGCAAAATAAATAATGATCATTTAATAAAAATGCAAACAAATGAAAAAAATAATGAATATATCAAAAGTATTGAGCATGAACTTAAAAAAGCTAAAGAAGCAGCTGTTAAAAAACCACTAGGTTTTTTCGAGTATATAGAGTTGAAAAAAGAAAACTAGTAATCCTAGTTTTCTTTTTCTTTAGAGGAATACTAAAAAGGTTCTAATGCAAAGTTCTTTTTCAAGAAAGTTTTGCGGTTTTTTCATGTTTCAAAACCCCGTGTTATCACATTGGATAAGAACCCAGCCTATCCTATTGCGATTGAAGAGTTAAAGAAAAAGAAAAAGATGCCCGTAGGCATCCAAATAAGGCAGGTAAAATATCTTAATAACATTGTGGAACAAGATCATTGTTTTATTAAAAAGAGAGTTCGTTCGATGTTAGGATTGAAATTTGTTCGTACAGCTAAATCTATTCTTTCGGGGATAGAAGCGATGCATATTATTAAAAAAGGACAACTTGCTTTACGGGGCAAGTCTGTCCAAAATCAATTGAAGTTCATTCATCAACTATTTGGAATTTCTGCATAAGAACAGATTACATTAGGAATCTATACATCTTATTCAATAAATGCAATCCTTGCACCAAAACCACTAAAACTGACTATATACATTATTATATTTTTATTTTGATAGGTCTAATAACCCACTGCCTTCAGCACTAGCATCCAATCCCAAAGAAACCGTACGTTTAATTATTTGTGCATAGATTTCAGCCCCGGTCATAGTTCTTTTAAATTCTTTTTCTGTAATGTTAATTATTAAAGCTGCTGCTCCAGCAACGTGAGGGGCGGCCATAGATGTACCTGAAAGAGTTTTATATCCACTCCCTGGAATAGATGATAAAACATCTCGACCTGGAGCAACCAAGTCAATTTGATTATTGGTATTAGAAAAATATTCAATCTCTTTTTTAGAATTTACCGCTCCCACTTGAACAACTTCCTTGTATGCACCTGGATATATCTTTTCTGTAGTATCAAAATTTCCATCCCCATAATTCCCCGCGGCACACACTATTAAAATCTGTTGGCTTATAGCAAATTTAACCGCATTGTATAAATTTACATCATCCTTTTTCCCCCCTAAGGACATCATCATAACTCTTACTCTCTTACCATCTTCCCCACGCCAATTAATAGCATAATGAATTGCATCAATAATTGATTGGTATTTTGTTTGTCCATCACCGTTAACAATTTTTAAAATAAGTAAACTTGCTTTAGGAGCTACTCCAATTACTCCTTTTCCATTTTTCGCTGCAGCAATGATTCCAGCAACATGAGTGCCATGCGAATTATTGTCTGAAAAATTTTTAATATCCCCTCCATAATCGGATGTGAAATTTCTCCCACCTATAATGTTTTCAGCTAGGTCTGGATGATCAATTTGACATCCAGTATCTAAAATAGCAATGACTACTCCTTTTCCATAATTAGCTTTCTCCCACATCATTGGGGCTTTAATCATATTCACACCAGTAGGAACTATATCATTTGTATTAGTAGATAAAACTAACCCTTCATTAACCAACCGCATCAACCCCATTCTAAATCTTTTATTATAAAAAGAGGATATTGTTCTTAGTAATCATAATTACTCCTCAAAAAGATATAATCCCATTTAATTCTTTTCTTTCTACTTTCCTCTTAAAATTGACATCTGAATACTTCATGTCATATTTGTATCTTTTAGATATTTATTAAGCATAAGTTTCTTTTTCACCTTAACTAAATTGATGCTTCTAAAAAAAATGTCATAACAATATAATAAAACCCCAAATTATGGACTTTAAAAAAATCCATAATTCGGGGTACAGTTTAAAATAGTAAATAGATCATATATCAATGAGGTGAAGATACAATATTAAATTTTTCCTCCACGCTTTATCCAAGTAACATATTCATCAAATATTAGCAGTTTCTCACTTAACTTTAGTGGGGCAAATAATAAAATAACATATAAAAAACCATAAACTAATAAGAATATTGAAAATCTAACGAAGATACTGTAATTTAGACTGATGCTAATAAAAAGACTTATAAAAAAAACTATAAACAATATAAAAAAGTATCTTTTATAGGTAAACATATTCTCCCTCCCTTTATAATAATGATTGTAACACTAAAATGTAGGAGGGAGTATGTTATTTTAGCAGTACCCTAAACGTTTACATGTAGGACCGCAGATCAAGTAATTATCAGAGAAACATTTTACTCCCCAAATCGCTCCACAAATAAGTATACATGCTGGTCCTCCAATAGCGGCACAAGCAACACTACATGCCATCGTACCAGTTAAACCACAAGACATACCTTGAATAAAGTTACATACTCCTGAACATACTGAGCATTTAGAAATTTGGATAGAAGCACCTTCTGTTTCTTGTGCAGCATCGATAAATTTAATATTTTTCAATTCTTCTGAGTCGTATAATGGGTTTTCATGCCAATCTACTTCATAACCATTTTCTTGAGCTTTAAGAGATAAAATAGGATATACTTTTTCCGCTATAGCCTGTAAGGAATGAGACAAACCATCAACAAAAATATTTCCAGTAACTTTCAGTTCTGTCCCTTCAATTGAAAAAGAAACATTAGTGTTAATTTCTTCAAACATTAAACTTAATACTTCAATAGGAGTTTCACCTCTTGTGTATTTAGAGCCTTGAGCTTCAGTAATTAGTTCTTTTAATTGCTTACCTTTTTTTTGTGGAAAGTAATTATCTACAGAATATGAAACTAAAGCTTGTACACTTTGATGAGACAAAGCCTTCTCTGTTAATTTTTCAAGACTGCTCCCTTCTAATTCTTGGAAACTAATTGTGTTTTTTTCTTCCATCATCTTTTCCCCCTATAAATAATATTTGGAGGCGACACTCGGATTCGAACCGAGGGTAAAGGTTTTGCAGACCTTCGCCTTACCACTTGGCTATGTCGCCATATGTTATCTTTCGTTACATAAAAGAGAAATACTTAATACGAAAATCAAAATTTCATCTTTAATTTGTTCTTGAAAGTTTAACTTTTTCGGAAAATTAAGATAATTAAATAGAGGCGACACTCGGATTCGAACCGAGGGTAAAGGTTTTGCAGACCTTCGCCTTACCACTTGGCTATGTCGCCATATGTTATCTTTCGTTACATAAAAGAGAAATACTTAATACGAAAATCAAAATTTCATCTTTAATTTGTTCTTGAAAGTTTAACTTTTTCGGAAAATTAAGATAATTAAATAGAGGCGACACTCGGATTCGAACCGAGAGTAAAGGTTTTGCAGACCTTCGCCTTACCACTTGGCTATGTCGCCATATGTTCCCTTTCATTACATAAAAGAGAACTCCTTAATATGCAAATCAAAATTTCATCTTTAATTTTTCAATCAATCTTTTATAATCTTATTTCTTTTTTGCATACAAAAGATGTTAACTCCATACTGTTTTTCAATAAAGTCAATGAAGCGATGTAACTCACTTGTATATACCATCGCTAAATCCTGATAAAAACACACATCATCTTCCTTACAACAATCTATACATTTCACAACAGTCATTAAATCTCTTTTTAATTCGTTGTATCTCTTCAGTTCATTCTCAATTTCGTTCATGTATGTCCCTCCTACTTTAAAAGCTATACACTTACTATAAGAGAAGCGATTAATCATAAATTCAAAGACAAAGTGAAAATAAATTATTTCATTCGAATTACATCTTTTAATGTTTCAATGACATCCGTTAACCTTTCAAGTTTTTTTTCAAATCTAATTAACAAATAAACAGCTAATGCAACTGGAAAGCCAAAATTACCAATTGCAGAAAACCACGGTTCTAAGTGGGTAGGATCCATATTACTCGTGCCACCTTTCTAAATTAATTGTATTAGTCCGCTACCTTCCTCAAGATATGAAAATCCTAATTTTTTTGCATATATCTTTAAATATGAGTATGCTAGGTACGATGAAACTACGGCATTGTCTGTTTGAGAAGAAACCATATTTAAGACCAAAGCGAACGCACCAGAAACAAATGGGGCAGCCATAGATGTTCCAGTCATTTTTGCATAATTCCCGCCTAGAAACGTTGAGACAATGCCATTTCCAGGAGCAAGGAAATCTAAATTAATAATTGTATTAGAATATAGTAAAGCCTTTCGAGACTGATTAATCGCACCTACTTGAATCACTTCCTGATATAATCCAGGATAATAGTCAACGACAGTATTTGAACTGACATTCCCTTCATTACCTGTAGCTATTACAAATAATACCCCCTTTTCTCTAGCTTCTCTTATTACCTTATATAAATATTCACTATGTACAGCACCAACTATAGACATGTTTATAATGGATACCTTTTCTCCACTTGGCCCTACCCAATCCACTGCGTATTTTATGGCGCGTATCACATTTTCACAATTTCCGGTACCATGAATGTCAAATGTTTTTAAAACGAGTAATTTACTTTTAGGAGCAATTCCATTACTTTTAGAAGCAATAATGCCTGCGACATGAGTGCCATGCCCGCGATAATCTTCAAAAACATACGTATCCCCGTAATCATCGTTTGTAAAGTTATATCCGCCGATAATGTTATCTTTTAAATCAGGATGGTTCGTGCAACAACCAGTATCTATAACTGCAATTACAATTCCTTCGCCTTTTTTACTAGCATCCCAAACTTCTTTTGCTTTAAGTAAATTAATTCCGTATGGTTCATCCTTTAGCTCATAAAATACTTCCTCAACTATTGCCGGACTTTCTTTGATAATGACCATAATTTCCCCCTCAAAAAAAGTATTGTAATTTACAAAGAGAAATCACATCACCTACACTAAAAAACAATATGAAAAAAAAAACATTCTATATATCTTCACGGACATAAAAAAGATGATTGCTATTTAAAATCACAATCACCTTTTATCCTAATGATATTTTAAAAATCTATACCCGTAACATATATTCTTATTTATTGAATAACTCTTATTTGTTCAAGACTGCTGCAATTTTACTTTCCTTAAAACCAATTACTTTTTCTTCAGTCTGCTTACCATTATCTTTAATAATAAATAATGGAATCCCTCCCGCATTGTGCATTTCGAACTCTTTTCTTATTTCCTCATTTGTCACGTCCTTGTTAATGTATTCAAAATTATTTTCCTCCAACCACCTTTTAGCTCTAACACAAAAAATACAACCATCATGACCATATAAAATGATTTGTTTAGTCAATTTAATCCCTCCTTATCTCTATTCCGTAATTAAAGAGCTAATCTTTAGAGAAAAATCAAAAACCTCTTATTTTATTATTTTTATATGTTCCTTCTATTTTTTCTTCTAGGCTTTTATATATCTGTATTTCTCTGACCTTCCCAACTTCGACAAAATGATAATATGGAATTGCATATGGGGTAAGAGCCCCCTTTTCTACTACATAAAATAATGGGATAATACAACAAAAAGAACTTATGTTCTATTTGTTGGTATTTTTTGTTATTTTTTGATTTTTTAGTTGTTTATTTCTCTTTTTAAATAGCGAGGAGGGTATTTATGAGTAATAAAATAATTCAGAATTTTATTAGTAAACACAAAAAAAAGATGGAGCAACCGATTGTTCGTAGCTTTTTGCAAAACAAATATAATTACAATCTCTTTGAAGAAGCAATTACTAATCCAACACCTGAAAACAAACAGATTTTAGATCAAGCCTTTAAATCACATTTTAAAAAAATAAAAGTGATAGATTATGTTAGTAAATTAATACATTACTATTCAATAGACCTCCAGAAAAAAATAACTCTCAATAAACAAAGAAATGTCTTGAACTTAGACTCTGCGATTGAAACGAAGGACGGTAGCACGATGTCCCAATATGACATTTTAACTTTAGACAATGAAGATAATACATATTATAAATTCATACAAAACGAAGACAATTTAAAAGATCACTTAAGTGATGAATTGTTAATCGAGAGTTTTTGTAAGCTATCAAAAAAACAAATAAAAATTCTAAACCTGTTTTATTTAGAAGAATACACAAATAGGGAAATTGCAAAAATACTAGGAGAATCTGAACAAACCATTTCTTATAATCATAAAAGTGCAATTAAAAAATTGAAACAATCCATGAAAGTAAAAAAGGAGAGAATTAATAATGAAAGATTGTACAGCTGTTGAATTTGAAGAAATAATAGAGATGTTTTCCCCAAAGATAAATAAATGCATACGAAATACCCCTAAACAAGAAAGAGACAATGTTGCACAAGAAATAAAAATTAAAATTTTAGAAAAAATACCCATACTACAATCTATGGCTGCACCCTCTTTTTTTGATTTTATAGAACAAAATGGAACCACTAAGCCAAAATAGATAAATCGTACTAAATAAAAATTACTCGTGATAACGGATGGTTTTCTAGCTTCTTCAGAAAGGATGATATTGAGGGACTTGTATGGTTCCCTAATAACTTACTTCTCCTTTAATTATGTTTATCTATATTTTGAAATTTGATATTAAAAAATATCTTTTATATAAACCTACTATTTTTCATTTTGTATACAGTCATTTTAGAAAGGGGAATGGAATAATGGGGAAAATTGTTGATTTTTCACATCATAATGGTGAAATTAACTGGGAGGCAGCTTCAAGAGAATTAGATTTAGCAATTATACGTGTACAATATGGTTCAACTAAGGAGGATAGTCATTATAAAGAGTACATAAAGGGGTGTAAGATGTATGAAATCCCCTTTGCTCACTATGCTTATGCCCTATTTGTCAGTATAAATGATGCAATTGTAGAAGCAAGAGACTTTATGAATCGGGTAGATCCTGAAGCAAAATTCTTAGTTGTTGATGTGGAAGAAGAGACAACACGAAATCCTAATAATATGGCTTTAGCCACACAAGCATTTATAGATGAATGCCGTAAAGAGGGATGGAAAATCGGGTTATATACTGGACATCATTTTTATCACCCATATAACATGGGATCCGTAGATGCTGACTTTCTTTGGATTCCACGATACGGTGAAAAAAAACCTTCTATTCCCTGCGATATTTGGCAATACACTGATAAAGGAACATTAGCAGGAGTGTCTGGAAACGTCGATTTAAATTATCTTAATGGAAATAAGGGGTTAAATTGGTTTATTGGTGATTCATCACTATAGATAGGGGGGGAAATTATCCCCTTATCTATAAGGGGTCACCATATCAAAAAAAGAAAATTGTACGTTTAGACACATTTTAGACACAAATTAACCGGTTCCCTGTACGTTAAGAAAATAGTTCGTATTATTTTAGAAATCTGACCAGCTACTGAGAAGTACAAAAAAGAACCAACTTATAGCTGGTTTAGTGTACCTTCATATTCTTTTATTATTTTATAAAAAGTATTTTTCTTCAGTTGGAGTAACTCCATAAATTTGACACCTGTTATTTCTCTATTTTTCCACTTTGGATAAGTTTCTTCTATTATAAATAATTGTTTTTGGTTTAATATTGAAAGGTTAAGTTGTGGACGTCCTAAATGCTTTCCTTGAGATTTAGCTACAGCAATCCCTTCCGCTTGTCTCTGATGAATTTTTTTTCGTTCTTGATCTGCAACATAGGAAAGCAAAGATAAAAATTGATCTTCCATTAATTGTCCCATATCTCCCATCTCACGAAATTTCCGACTATCAAACAGTGTTTCATTTTCTAAAACAACAATATCGGCTTGTAATTCTCTCGTGATGTACTTCCATTTTGAAATTACCTCATCATAATTACGCCCCATACGATCTAAAGCATCTATGTATACAATATCACCTGTACTCAATATCTTTCGTAATAATTGGTACTGAGGACGATCAAAATGTCGCCCACTTGCTTTATCGACAAAAATACGTCGAGCTTCCACTCCACGTTCCATCATCTTATGTAATTGACGTTGTTCATTTTGATCTTTTGTACTTACACGTATATATCCATAAATATTTGCCACGTTTTGTATTCTCCTTGTATTTGTTACCGCAATTATACCATTTTTGTTTATAAAGGTATTCATTAAAAATAAACGTTTATAAAATAATTCAATCCACCTTTATAAACTTGATACTTCAATGTTTCATAGATGTTCCTTAACCGTTTGTAAAGGTACACCTTTTTTAAACGCTCGTTCACTTTTTAGGACGGGTCATATGTAAAAAGTAAAACTAAGTTTACATCTTTTTATACTTTGTAAAACACGCCGTTAAATATCCAAATAAAAGCCCAGCGATATCATGCACGCTTACTGATATCACTGGGCTTTTATGAGGTTAACATTTTGTATGTTTTGTAAAACTTATTTTCTATTGATAAGTTTTGATGGTATGTATCAATCTCCTAAAATCCTAGATTATTATGAAAAAAATCATATAATAATGTTGTTTACCTTTATCATCCTTACCTATTCTAATTTTTATGTTAAATTAGAATTAACATAAATTATCTTTTAATATATTTTAAAAGGAGGATTTAAATGACAGAGACTATAAAGGCACAAAAATTTGACAACGGTGGAGCGGAAGCAATCAAAGGATTCAATTTCCAAAAGGCAAACTTAATATTACTCTCAATCAATAATTATCAAAAAAAAGATTTTAAAATATATATTGAGGCAGAAGATGATATTGTTGTTAGTTACGAAAATTATAGGGCGTTCATACAAGTAAAAAAACAAAAACATACATTAAATTCAATTAATAAACCAGATAAGAAAGTAAGAAAAGATTCTGATGGTAAAAATATCATAGAATTTTCACCATCTATTTTAGAAAAAAATCTAAAGTCTGGTACTGAAAAAGATACATTTAAAATTATTGTTAAGGAAATTGGTCCAACTGATAAAAAGCAATTAAATATTAAAAAACCAGGATCAATTTGTCCTGAACTTTATAAATTAAGTGATAAAGCAAAAAAAGAACTTATTAAATCATTACCAGCTGAATTAGTAAATAAAATTGAAAATTTTTACTTTTTTATCTCTCCTATTCATGAGGATCTAATTGAAGCAGAGAAGTATTTAATAGGATGTTTAAATGGAATTGAAATATCCGTTGATAATAATAGAGGAAGAGCAATCATAGCTGAGCTGTCTCTGACGATTGATCAAAAAGCACAAGAAGTTATTGTTGACGAGGTTCATAAGGAACTTAAATTGCTGGATAAGAATTATTTGTCAAAAGTCTTAGTTACTTGTAAATCATTAAATGAATTTGATAACATCCTAGAATCACTTGGTTATAGTACACTGGTAAAAAAACAAATAAAAAGTGAAAGATTGAAGATTGAGTTAAATGAAACAAATTTAAAAGAAAGTATGAAAGAAGCTATAACTGAGTATATTGAGCAGATTGAGGATTTAGAGGATATTTCAGATAAAGAAATTATTAATTATCTAGTTAAAAGGTTTACATCTACTGATTCTAAAAGAAATATATTAATATCGGTTGCTATTGAAAGTTTATGTGAATATGAAATAGTAGGAGATGGCGCATAAGTGATTATTGACAGTATTATTATTTACGATTATATAAATCAACGAATTAAAAAAATTTCTTTTAAACCTCAAGCAAATATATTTGCCAGCGAATCAAACACAGTTGGAAAATCTAGTTTAATTAAATCAATTTATCATTGTTTAGGATATAGTATAAAAATTTGGCCAAGTAATTGGAATATTAATAATATGGTATTTCAACTAAAGGTTAAAAATAATGATAGAGAACACTTAATTACTCGCCATAAAAATTTATTTTACATAGATGACAAACAAGAATCTCTTACAGAAAAGGAATATTCTATATGGCTTCAAGATTTTTTAAATATATTTATAAAAATTAAAGATAAAAAAAGCAAGCTCTTATCTGATGTGTATGCTAGTGAAATCCTTCTACCGTTTTACGTAGATCAAGATAAGTCTTGGAATGGATTTGTCTACACTAAGTCCTCGGATTCATTTGCCAGGTATAATAATACTGTAAAAAATGTGTTTGATTTTTATTTTGAAATTGCAAATAAAAAATTAATAGATTTAGAAATAGAAAAAAGTAGTATTGAGATAGAATTAAATAATACTCACAAAAAAATAGAAGCACTCAATCTTTTAGAAAGTGAACATTCAACATCACCAAAACCTGCAAATGTCATTAACTTTATATTCAATAATAAGAGAGATGAACCCCAAATTAACAACTACTTAAAGATGATTAGCTCATTAAATAAATTTGTTGCTGATATTGATAATAATATCATTGAATTAGAAACAAAAATTAACCAAGTCAGTAGGGAAATTACAGAATTAACTAAGTTAAAAAAATCCTATAATAATAAATTTAATGAAATAAAATATGCATGTATTCATTGTAATTCCAAATTGACTCATGAACAATCGTTAACGAGACTTAAAATTAGAAATAACCAATATGAAATAGTTGAACAAATCAATAAAAATAAGCGATTAAAAGAAGAATATGAATATACAAAAAAAGAAAAAACGGCTGAAAAGAATGATTTACTAAACAAAATATTAGAAACCGAAAAGATATTACAGAATAGTAATGAATACTTTGATTTAGATTCTTATATAGCAGATCGAGTTAACCAGGAAATAACAAATAATTATATTCAAGTTGAACAAAATCTTTTTAATGAAAAAGATTTTAGTCTTGATAGCATTAAAAAGATTAACAAAAAAATTTCAAGTGAGAAAAGATTGGGTAATCAGAAAAGGGCTGAAATAAAGAAAAAATACGACGAATTAATAAATGAATATGAATTATATTTCAAGGGTGTCAAGTTAGATGATATCAAATTTTATAGTTTTAAAGAGGTTACAGGAAGTGGAATGGATGCTAATAAAAAAATGTTAGCATTATATACTCTTTATGCTAACTTAATAGATAAATACTCAGACATCAGAGTACCTTTTGCGATGGACTCTTTTATCAAAAATGAAACCGCTACCGAATTGAAAGAGCAAATGTTCGGTTTTTTATCTAAGTATTATTTGGCCATCAAAAGGCAAACTTTCTTTTCTATAATAAACGAAAACATTAAATATTTAGACGAAAAAAATAAATACAACTTTATTAATTTAGAAAGACCGATTTTAGAAGAAATAAACGAAAATAACAAATTTTTAGTTAAGACATTTGAAGTAATTGATATATAACAAATATTTATATAAATATACTAGATTCTATTCTTGTGCTGGAATAACAGAAAATATTAAAAAGAGGTGGATTTAATTGTCTGAAGATAAAAGAGAAATTCAAGTTTCAAAATCTCATGAAGTATTACCATTTACTAACTTCGAACTTTATTTGCAAGATTTAGGATTGCCACATGAGGGAATTATAGCACCAGACGGTGAAAGAACAATGATGAGGATGATTTTACCTCAAACTATACAACAACTTTCTCCTCAAACTAAAAAAGATGCGATATATCTATCTAAATTTGTAGCTAGTTCAGCTATTGGTTTACATGATGCAGCTTTAAATTACTTATGGAATGAAGTTGTAGTCTCATTACGAGAAAAAGTAAAAATTTATGGATTAGACTTATTTTTCGATGCAGCAGTTGGTGGAGACTTAAGAGAAACATACAGTACAATTGAAGATTTAAGCTTAATAAAAGATAATACTTTGGTCGATACATGCCGAAAATTAGAACTTATATCAGATATTCTCCATGAAAAATTAAAACATATTCTATTCATGAGAAATAATATTGGTGCATCACACCCAAATGGAGAAACAATTAGAACGCTAGAGCTTTTAGGGTGGCTAGAGACTTGCGTAAAAGATGTTATTGATGATAGACCATCGGAAGCTGCATTATTTGTACAGCAATTGATTGTCAATCTAAAAAAAGACAATATAGTTTTAGATCAATCACGTTTAGAACAGATACACGAAAATTTACAGCAGCAAAACTCAAGAATTTCGGGTAATTTGTTGATTACTTTATTTAGCATTTTTACTAAACAGAATACATTACCAAATGTGAGAGATAACATACTTAAGCTAGCACCAATTGTATGGGATGTTAGTCCGGAAAATAAAAAATATGAAATAGGATTTAAATTAGATCAGTTTGCTGTTAATCTCGACGAGCCTACGTTGGCACTTGGAAACAGCTTTTTAGAAAAGTGTGATGGAATTAGTTATAAATCTGAAGGAACGAAAAGTAGAGAACTGAATGAATTATTAAACAGATTATTAGAAACACATAATAATCATGATAATTTTCATCATGAGGTACCTATTGCTAGACATATAAAGAAGTATATCAATGAAGAGACAGATATATTATCAAATGTAGAAGATAAATTAATAAAGACTATTCTTATTTGTAGGATTGGTAATGGTACATGGTATTGCGAAGGTGTTTCTCCAGGAGCTAAGCCTATATATAATGAAATAATAAGGCTATTTAATTCAAAACAAATAAATAAACTCATCAATTTTTTGAAAGAACCTGAAATAAGGAATATGCTATCAAATGATAATTGTATTTTACAAACAAAGGGATTACTTGGACTTATTAATTTAGACTTGCAATATGGAAGAACTAGGGAAGCTATAGAATTTATTTTTAATCATATAGATAATGCAAAATCTAAAGTTTTCTCAATAAAAGAATTAAAAGATCTGATGAGACATATTTAAAGTTTAATAAACATCCTACACAATTTTGAGAAACGTGTAGGGTGTTTCAAGTATTAATGAATATATTATCGATAAATATAAATATACAAATATCATCATGCTCATTTTGTATGATTTCACGTTTAAGTACATCCATTGACCTTTTACTTTAATATAAGTTTCATCGACTCTCCACGAATCATTTGTTAATTTAAGATGATGTCGTACTTTCTCTTCTAATTGAGGTCCATATTGATGAACCCAACGCATAATGGTGGTGTGAGCCATTGATAATCCTCTTTCCTCCATCATTTCTACCAGGTTACGGAAGCTCAAATTGTACCGTAGGTACCACCTTACCGTTAATAAGATTAGTTTCAGGCTGATAATGTTTCCATTTAAACAAATTTTCCTTTTCCATACTGATCATACCTTTTTTAGATTCATACTATCAGTATGTCCAAGTTTAGGAGATTACTTGCAAGAGCCTTGAATTTTTTGCACCAGAACCAAAAATATAGATATATTAGCCTCAACAAACAAAGATAGGCTTATATAACTAATTTATATAAACCTATTTTTGTGTTAGGTATTCTGCACAACTTCCTTACGCACATCAACAACAACCGTTACATAGATATGTCTAAGTTTTAGCTTCTTTGCAGCTTCATAGGCTGCATATCCAGATAATACTTGATATCGTTTAGAATTATCTGCTCGTTTAACAATAATTTTCTCTGAAAAAGTCTTCTTAGTCTCATAGTATTGAATTTGTTTTATAATTTCTTCCTCTTTGATACTCGCTTTCTGTGTATCTAATAATGCACGGATTCTATCCATTCGCATTTCTGTGGATGGATGGTACACTTGAAATACATTTTCTTTAATAGTAATTTGAAGTGGGAATTTTGTAGGAATACATCTTCCTCCGTCATTTAGTCTTACTTTATATATAGTGCCCTCGTTTGAAATATGAACTTCTCTACATACTTGTTTCTTATCCCATGACCAATACATGCGATATGTTTCTTGATGAGTTACAAGTGCAAATTGAGAACAAAATTCTTGAAAATAAGATAGCATTTCCTGTTCTGTAGAAAATAAATTATTTTGAAGTAGCTCTTGTTGCAACTCACCTTTCACTTCTCTAATTAAAAATGTTGTTCCATTCTTGCAATCTGGACAAACAATCCCCATTTTGGATTGTATTTTTTTGATAGATACTACTCGCTTATCACAACGTTGACCACATCTTTGACAAACTCCATCGTATTTTGCATGCAGTTGTTCTATACGCTTGAATACAGTGGATTTAGTTTTTGAAGCTATTCTTGTCGTTTTTTCCTCACGTATTTCAGCTTCTTTTTCTTCCTGCTTCTGTTGTAAATGAGAGCGATATTTAATATGGACAGGAGCGAAAGTATACACCTCTTCGGGAGTGTGGCCCATCGTTCCTTCCATTATAATTTCATTTGCATCAGCTAACGAATCTCCTGCCTCTGCGATCATCTGTAATAATTGGTTCCATTGTTCTGAACGAATTAGTGCTGTTACTTTAACTGACTGTTCTTCCTTATTAATAGATGTCATTTGCTTTGTAACATCATGGAATTCTATTGCAAATAGATATTCCGGATCATGAGCTAAATGACGAATATGAGAAGGTTGACCTTTCACTGTAAGTTGAATCATCCTGTTCCCCTCCTGTTATGTTTTATTCTGGTGATAGTCTGAATACTCTTAGTAGATTTTTACATTATTTTTGTACTCATAAAAGAATCTGGATGATTCGAGTCACCGTTTCATTATGAACCTGATACAATTTTTTAGCTTCTTTCCGCCTACTGCTCACGATATCCAAATTCTTTAATGTTGTTAAGTGTTGCGAAATCGTAGATTGAGGAACCTCAAGTATGTGACATAATTCTGAAACGGTACACTGTCTATTTTGTATGAGTACATGCAACAACCTAAGTCGAATTGGATGAGCAAGTACCTTTAAAAGTGCCGCTTCTTTTTTCAATTCTTCCACCTTACGTACACCTCCTTCTTTTCCTGTTAACAGAATTAGATATGTTACATGTGAACATACAATATATGTAGTATTCATTATATGGTGTATACAGTTATTTTAACATATACATGTTAGAAAATTTCGAATGCTAATCTTAAGAAAGTGGTTTTTATATAATTAGGCAACATCTGAAAGTGCATATTAGACAATCCGAACTGAATATTCTTTACCAATGTAATTATCAAAGTAAATATCAAGTTTATAACCAAAGAATCTATCATGGTAGCACTATCAAAAGAAATCACTCATTTCTGTATGTTTATAGGCGTTTTTGAGTTGTGTTTATAAAGGGAGGCAAGGTAATGAACAGCAAGATGGCAACAGAAGAAACATGTGAGTATTGCAAATGTCTTTTATCGGCTTGGTTGTATTGGGATTATCGCGGAAAGAAATATTGCTCTGAATCTTGCGCGCACTTTGATAAAAATTAAAGGAGCTAAGACTATGTTCTCTAAAAAAGAGGTAATCCCATTTCGTTCCTTCATGGATCAGTCTTATAAAAAGAAAAAATGCGTACAACTGTACAGTATAGGCCCAATCAGTCCATTTACCTTTTTTCATATGTCACAACCCATTATGAATACGTATATTGCACTTGGTATCTTAGGAGGCGTGACAATTGGCGCTGTATTGGTAGAAAAATACCTGGTACGAAATAATCATGTTTTTTCAGCAAAGCTCGTTTCAGAAGGCCTATATTATGGGATGAGACTGGGTGGAATTGGATTGATTGGTTATGTGTTGATACGTGTATTAATCATGTTATAGGGGGAGAGACAATGAAAGAGTGGTTAAAAAAGCGTAAATATAGATACCAACTTGAGGAGGTATTCAAGAAAGCAAAACTATATGAGGAACATGTCACAAGAGGCGGGAAAATACCCATATATCCTAAAATTCATGATGTGCTTGAAGAAAAAGAAAGTGTACGATACACGTTTACCTTGCCTAATGGTGTAGATCCAGCTCAAATTCAAAAGAAATGGTTTTGTTTTCAACAGATACTAGGAAAAAACCTTATGATTGAAGGCGATATTAAGAAGTTTGTACTCCATGTGTTTCATTCTAATGCTGGTTTCAAGCAATATAATTATCGTTATAAACAATGGTTACCATTATTGAAGAGCTGTCGTCTTCCAGTGGTAGTAGGAAAAGATCAGTTTGGTAAGCTTATTGTGTATGATATGGTAGATGCGAATACACCACACTTGCTTATCGCTGGTGAGACAGGGAGCGGAAAAAGTAGCATGGTACGTGTTGTTTTGTCTACATTGATACAATACATGTCACCAGAGCGGCTTCATTTATACTTAGGGGATCTTAAAAATTCAGAGTTTCATTTTTTACGAAGGGTGCAACATGTAAAAGAAGTCTGCATGGAAGAAGTTGAAATGGAAGCCATGTTAAAAAAGTTATGGAAAGAAGTATTGCGTAGAAGAAAGCTGATGGAAGAATATGAATTGGGCCATATTGATGAATACAATCAAATGACAATGAATGAACAGATACCTTATATTTTAATCGCAATTGATGAAGTTGCGATGCTACAAGACGAGCAAGAGTGTACCTCAATTATAGAAAAGATATCCGCTGTAGGACGTTCCCTTGGTATCTTTCTGATGCTCAGTATGCAACGTCCAGATGCAAAAGTATTAGATGGTAAGTTAAAGCTCAATATGACCGTAAGAATGGGCTTTAAATGCGCAGATTCTATTAACAGTAATATCATGGGAACACCTGGATCGGAGAACCTAGAACAATCGGGCCAAATGATTTTGAAATTAGATGGTTTACGCAAAGTGCAGGCTCCTTATTTGGCATTAGAGCAAGCGAAAGAGATTGTAGAACCTTATCGCTTATCCAAAGAACAAAACGCCGTAAATGAAGAGTTAGGGGGTCAAATACAAAAAGTATTTGGAGTGTTAGATGATGACAACGAATAGAGATAAGCAAATTATAAGGCATTTAGAGCAATTTCGATGTATGTCGCGGGATGATATTATTGATCTTCATTTTAAACACTTAAAAAATGCAGTCACTTGCTGTAACACTGTGATGAAACGGTTATGTCGTGAGGGATATATTGATGTTGACACGTCTCAACGTCCCTATGTGTATTTCCCCTATCCCAGTCCCATTCGTAAAAATAGCCAAAAAATTAGGCATTTTCTAGCTATCGTAGATGTATATAAGCAGTTAATACGGTTCGAAAAAACAAGGCTATTTCAAGTGGAGCCGAAGTATAAGAAGGAGTACATGGAACCAGATATATTTACGATTTGGCGAAAAAGTCCATTCTTTATAGAAGTACAAAAATCCGCTTATAGTAAGAATGTCATGCAAACAAAGATAAAACGTTATGAAGCCTATTTTCGTAGCATGGAATGGCAAAAAGAATCCTGGCAGCCTAAACATACCACTGTATTTCCGTCCCTTCTCATTCTCACAGACTCTCAATACTCAATCTCAAGTTCTAATTTCCGTATTTTCCAAGCATCTTCTATTCAGCATTTTCTTGAACAGGTACAACCAAAGGCAAAAAACATTTCTGTGAAAGTTGGATCATCAAGAAAACAATTGTAATAGTGAAGAAAAGCACAAGACCTTGTTTCTTGTGCTTTTTACATATCCCAGAAGTCATTTATTTTTGCATGAGGATCAACTTTCCTTATAGAATTTAATATTTTTTTCATAATCTCTGGTTTTGGTATATAAGAGGTGTCTCTACATGCTTTACTTATAGTTTTAGCAGATACTTTAGATTTTTTAGCCAACTCTTGTTGTTCAATGCCTTGTCGATCTAACCATTTTTTTAGATTAGTTCTTTTATGGCAAAAAAACATTTTTCTCACTCCCATATCCATAATTTTTTTATTTACAATTATGGACAAGAAAATGAACCTATATACACTTCAATTTACCCTGGGGTTAGTTGAGATATGAAAAAATGAGATTCATAGATTATTCACACGAACGATTTATTGATATTTTCTCTTGGAATGAGGTATACATACAATGCAAAGATTTGACTTACGCATCATACAACAAATCTTTGCAAAGCAGTTTCCCAAAAAATTCCGACACAATCCATTCATTGTTAATAGCGGCATTAGAACTTTATATTTTACTTGTATAAAGATAAGTCAGCAGAAAGTGGATGGAAAAATAAATAATGGTCATTCTAATTTTCGAAAGAAATCATATATAAATTCCCACTAGAAATTAGTAAAATGATACTATAGTACAAGTGTAGCAACACTATAGTGGAGGTGATGATATGGAGAAAAATGATGATGTTGTAAGTGAAGTGCATCTAAAAACAATAGATGTCTCCCGTATCACCAATTTAGCGGAAAGCACAATTAGAAAATATAGCTTAGAATTAGAAAAACAAGGTTATCACTTCAATAAAGATGGCGATACAAGACTGTATAACGCGGATGATGTGACGGTTTTTAATACTTTGAAGGAGATTAGAGAAAAAACGAAGGTTTCTTTAAGTCATGCTGTCACTGTGTTGATGACACAACAGAATCGCGCGACGCAAGGTGTAGCGTCTATGGAGGTTTCTGCAACAGGGGTTCGTAGTGAAGAAGAGCGACACGCGCTACAAGTTGTATCGCAGGAAATGCGAAGTTTTTTCGAAGATATAAGGACTGAATTTATAAGTTTTCGAAAAGAACTTGAGATAGAACGCCAAAGCAATGATCTTGTTCGAAAAGAGCTCGAAACAGAGCGCAAACGAAACGAGGATTTAGAGAAAAAACTGGATGGTATTATGGCAGAATTAGAAAAGCTTAATGCTAAAACAGATAGTTCTAATTCCGAACCCAAAAGGAAGAAGTTATTTGGGTTATTTTAAACTAATACAGTAAAAAAAGAGTTGCTTATATAAAAGTAACTCTTTTTTTACTGTATTATGCATATGGATCATCACCCCAATCATCTAGCCAACCCAGGATTTCTCCTCTAGTTCTTCATGGGCTTCCTCAGGCTTCGTTAAGTCATGCTGTCACTGTGTTGATGACACAGCAAAATCATGCGATATAAGGTGTGTCGTCTGTTGAGGTTGTTGTAATAAGGGTTTGTAACGAAGGTGAGCGACACGCGCTACAAGTTGTATCGTAAGAAGTGGAACGACAATGTAACGAATTTTTCCGAAAAGAATTCGAAGCAGAACGTAAAAGAAACCAAGAATTAGAAAAACTTAATGCTAAAATGGATAGTTCTAATTTGGAGGTATGTGGGCTATTTTAAACTAATATAGAAAAAAAGAGTCGCTTATATAAAAGTAACTCTTTTTTTCTATATTATGCATATGGATCATCGTCTAAATCATCTAGTGAACCCCAGGATTTCTCTTCTAGTTTTTCATGGGCTTCCCCAGGCTTCGTTATATCTTGCTTTGTTTCGACATGTGTTTGACCTAAGGTAGATGAATGAATAGGCTGTGACTCTTCATCTTGCTTTGTTGGTACTGTCGTTAAAGGTTTTGTTTCAGCATCTAATGAAAAAGTATATTTGCGCGGTAGAATTTCCGCTACGTCTGTATCGCCAATTTGTTTGTGAAGTTGTTGCGCCGCATACAAAAAGAACATTGTTAAATCGCTTTGTTTGTTAATAAAATCGATCATTTCTGGTGAAATGTCTTTCTTAATATAGACATTTGCTCTGTCTCCAGCTTTATATACTTTACGAGCCATTATTTTTCACCAGTAGCAGCAATTAACGCTTTTTCTTTTAACGCATCAAAGCGTGGTGAACAAGTGTATACAAGTAACCCGCGAGAGTTTACGAAAAGCGGATCTTTTAAGAAAACAACATTCGTTAAGCGTCCTTTTTGTTCTAAAATTTGCTGTAAGCTTTCTTTTACGATTGCGGCACCACCACCATAAATAAATACATATGGATCATCTTTCATATCGTCGATTTTGTTAATAATATCAGTTGCAATTCGATTCGCTAAACCTAATAATGCACCGCGTGATGCTTCTTTTAATCGAGTATGGCGAGGATGTTCTGAATCTAAATAAATAGCATTAAATTCAGCAATACTATCAATTGTTTTTTGTTTGTTGTTTAAGTTCCAAACCTTGATAATATCTAGTAAGGTTTCTTTGACACCATATGGTAAACCTCTACTCATTTTATGCTTAAAGCTGACACCTTGGGAAACTACTTCTTCTGTAGTGCCGGCACCAATATCAAAAGATAATAATGTTTTGTCAACAAAGTCGGTTTCTACAATTTTATCTTCTCTAACTTCTACTTTGCGTTTGATTGTTTTCCCTTTTTCATCATATACAATTCCCCATGCTCCAGCAGCACCCTCTGGCAAGCATTTGCAATATTCCACTTGGATATTAACTGTTACGTCACGTCCGCTTGGATGATGGAATGTTACTGTATGGTGGTTCATATAACGCTGTGCATACGCTTCCGCTGTTTGAGGTGTAATTGTTGCAACAGGTAATGCAACAGAAAGATCAAAAGTTACATCTATTTTATTTTTATTTGGTTGCTTTTTCATTGCACTAACTGCTAGACCAGCTAATGTTACCAGGACCACAAGATCATCCTTTGATTTATCGGATTTCTTTTCCATTTCAATTCCCTTGATGTTTTCATCAATCACCTTTTGACCAATAATATAACGCATATTATTTACTGATAGGGCTGGTGATGAAATAGTCACATCAATATTATTTTCTAATTCCTCAACTGAAATATCTTCTTCACTTAAAATGTTTGTAGCTTCTCCAATGTGATGAGAGTAAATGCTTGATATAAATAAAGGATCGTGCCCTAAAACTGCTAATTTTAAACCACTGTTCCCCGCGTCTGCACCAGCTTTTAAAATTGTCATATATAAAACCTCCCAAAAGATTTTTTATTATTTACTAAGTTAATTCCATTATATGCTAAATGATTTCAAAAAGTCAATACAATTTCATATAATTTGATACAAATAAATACAAGTAAATACAAAAAATATCGGCAAAAACCCATAAAAATCATTAAAATACAAGTATTTTTCGTATTGATACATATTTACTTGCATTAACTTGTATTAACTTGTATTGACTTTTGTTGAGTTTTTATAATTCACTTAAAACTTTGAAACCTCAATTGCTTTTAGGGCGTGGGGATTGCTGTTTTTTTGAAATGATCCACCTGTTGCCAATCTTTTTGGCCTTTACTTCTCCCGCAGCGCATAAATTTTTAATTGTTCCAGGCGGCATATCCCACTTTTCAGCAGCTTCCTCAACGCCCATAACTTCATCCAAAGGATCACTATCATTGTGAATGTAATTAGTCACCAGCTGACGTAGTGTTTCAGCTGGTGCGCTTGTTTTTTGTAGAAATTGCTCCCAGACATCGTCTGGAAGCCTAAATTTTCTTTGCATCAAAATCCCTTCCTCTCAATCTCGCAATTGTATTGTTTTGCGAGATCTTTCGCATATTTTAAAGCGAGGTGACGTTCCTTGCCTGTAAACATTTTCTCGTGCTTATATGGGCCATAAACCTTCTCATTCTCTATCCATTCCCTAGCAACAATTGGCCGCATTGCTAGTTGTACATGATACTTAACACGATTTGTATAATAATCCCTTCTTCTAACAAGCGTTACAACGTTTTGAAATTCAGTATTTACAACGGTTTGAGCATGTTCATAGATTTCCATTTGATACTGTTTTAGCTTTTCAATAACTTCTTCTAGTCCTTTAATATCTCTGTCACACCAGTTGCTATACTGTTTTAATTTTTCAATATCATATATGTGTTTGAATTTATCAAAATTAGCATTAATGTACATTGGGCATCCTCCTTTTTTTAAAACCTAAGGGGGATCCCCCTTAGGCTTCAAGTTTTGGCTTGTTTTTCTTGATTCGTTTTACTTCATGCATTGAACGAATTTCATCGAGTGAGAAGTCCTTTTTATGAAACTTCTTATACTCTCCTTCGTACCAATACCAAGCCTTTTTCTTGGATGCCCATTTGAAGCCAAGTTGTTTTAATTCTGTTTTTAGTGAGTAAGTATTACCTGTAATCCAGATCCAGGTTCCAATGATTTCAATTTCAAGATCGTATTTGATAAGTTCGTCAATGATGTTTTGGTATGCTCCAGTGTTTTGCTTTCCAGAGTTACTATGTAGTTGTTCAAAAAGTCTGTCATACTCTTTCTTTAATGCAATAAAATCTTCATGTTTCCCGCCACAATCGGGATGGTGTTTCTTTGCTAGTTTCTTGTATTGTTTCTTAAGTTCTTCTAAGGTAGTGACACTTTGGAAAAATTCCATGGTCATCATCTCCTTTTTTATTTTTTTGAATGCGCTAGCGCATTTCTTAATTATATTTTATCGTGCGCTAGCGCATGGAACAAGTATTTTTTTACTTATTTCCCATTATTTTGCATTAGTTTTTTTGAAAGTTGATTTATATCACAATAAAAGCCCAAGTACTAGAAGGGGTACCGCCAGCATTTCGGAAAAAAACCACGCTAAGAGCATGCAAGATTTTATACAATTTTTCGGATAATCCAGTAACAAATAAGAACCCTAAAACCGCGCCAGGATAGGAATGTATAAAAAAATAAATAGAGTCATAGAAAGGGAAAAAGGTGGATTCCTTGTGAGAGTAAGGATCCGCCTTGTCTTCACTACCAATAATAGGACGTTATGTTAACCGATCATGAATATTCTATTCATCTCAAAATGTAAAAATGTTTTGACATCTTAATTTTCACTAGATATAATTCAAATGTAAAAATGTTTTTACATTTTTGAGTAGAAGGGAAACATACAAAATGAATAAAAAGAAATTCATATTTTTAATTAATTGCATTTGTTTAGTTGCTATTATTGCTTATACTTTATATGTTTTTGTAACAGAAAAACGTATTAAAATGGGAGTATTTTTCTTTGCATGCTTAATTATTAGCTCTATCGTAAATCTAGTCACATGGGGCGATGCTGATGCTGTTTCAGAAGAAAGCCAGGATGAATTAGGAAAACATATTTCTTATCTGAGTTACAAGATTGGATATTTTGTCCTTATCATCGTTATGTTCATTATATTAGTTATAGGAGAAGGTAAAACTATTTGGAGTCTTGATAACGTGCAAAACTCCGCTCTTTATTTAGCCTTATGTGCTTCCCTTGTTATAGTTCCAATCACTGAATTTTTTGTATCAAAGAAGTTTAAGTAATATGAAAAACTCTATTTCAATATTCCGTAAAAAAAAATCTATGACACAAGAAGAATTGGCTAAGTATTGCAATGTATCACGCCAAACCATTAATGCAATTGAAAATGCTAAGTATGACCCAACATTGACATTAGCTTTTAAATTAGCCGAGGTACTATGTACAACAGTTGATGAACTGTTTAATCCGAATTAACCAATTGACTTCCTGTATCGATAATTATGTAAATGAGCTGTCCATATGGGCAGCTTATTGTATTTTTTTGCTTAGCGTGGGTTTTTTCCGAAATGCTGGCGGTACCCCTAGAATACCAGGGCTTTCACAGATTAATTCCGTTATTTTTGCTTTGTAGCTCGTTCCAAAATTGAATGTATCGATACAGTGCCTCAACACTTTTTAAGCCTAAAAAAGCTTTGATTTCAAGAGGTTTCATCCCGTTTTGTAGTGCGTTTAAAATAAAGCGGTTCCGCAACATAGTAGGCGTCACATGAATTTCGGCGCGTTTTATTTCTTTCTGCAGCATCCGTTGGATCGCGATTCTAGTTAGTGCCGCGGGCTGATCCTTTTCATAATCCCATCGAAATGTTTGTGGTCCAAAATCAAAAGCAACAAAGAACGGATCTCCAGTTTGTTGGCGTGGCCGTACAAGGTTAGGAATCTTTTTGTAATAGGATAGGGCAAGTTTTACATCGTCTTTTGACAAGGTGATAGAGCGTTTATAGGCGTGTAAGCCTCCTGGCGTAATGGTATTGGTGCCGAAATGTATATCATGCATAGAAAGAGTAATAATGTCCTGGATTGATAGCCCGTAGTTGAGCATGAAACGAACTAATAACAAATTGCGTTCCAGGATAAATTTTCTGCCAGATGCCTGGTATTCCGTTAAGCCGTCATAGCTTCGCATAACGCGTAACAGCATTTTAATTTCTTCATCGGATGCAAAGTGTTTAGAAGTAAGTGCAGGGGGCGTCATGTCGCTTTTAAGGCTGTCTGCCGCGCCGTGAAATTGCAAAAAGTTAATCAAAATACCGCGGACACGCTTCACGTTAGAAATTGACGCGCCACGTTCCTTTCTAAGAGATTTTAAATAGTTATCTAATATGTTTACATCAAAAGACTGTAAAGCGTCTTCTGGGGGCGATTTGACGTGTTTCTGTATCCAGAACGTAAAAAGCGAGATGTCATAGCGATATTGTTTAACGGTTGAAGGTTTACGGCCATGTTTTAACAAATCGGAAAGGAAAACATCAACAGCGAAATCCCAAGTCATGTTTATATACTCCTTTGTCCTAAAAATTGTGTACCGCAATTATATACGAAAACAATAAAAACAGGCAATAGGGGATTCTGAAACGCGTTGTTTTTTTGATGGGGAGGAGGCTGTTGATCCAGGCCAAGAGGGAAGACATGAGCCAGGACAGAGCGAGGCGAGATGGGAAGACGAAGTGCCGGGCTAGACAGAAGAAGGAAGCGAGAGACAGCGATACGCAACGATACAGACGATAGGGGAAAGGCGAATGATGTGTGGAAATGTGAAGGATGTGGAAGAGGATTGAAGAGCGAGGCATGGCGGGGCCGCCGCGCCGTTTACGTAGTTTTCTAAAAATCTGCCTGTCAACGGTATTTGATTCTAGTGGAATCAAGATACCCTTAACAGGAGAGCTTCAAGGTAAATCTAATTTTTAAAATATTCCGCGAAACCTAGTTCTATCAACAAGTTTAACATTAGAATAAGTTCAGAATAACCTAAGTATGTTGTCGCAACTTATTCCGTAAATTTTTCTAACGTTTTTCTGAATGAATTCGTAAGTTAATCTGTACAACTTTGTTTTTTTAATTTGCAAAGGTAATAGATATATTTTAGATCTTTATATAAAACATCGGATGTACATAATGCGAACATAATTGTGTTTATAACTAGAAATGTTTGTGTTTATAAAATTAATATGAATTTCCAGTTGTTTAGATGATGACTTTATTTATTAAATTTTTTTCATTTTTTTAAGTATAAAGAGCAAAAATAAGTATTAATTCTCAAATATATATATAAATAAGTCAAAAAAATATATAAAAGAATCAAATATATATATAGACGAGAAGAAAAACGTTGAATCCCTTATGTCCCAAGGAGTTTGAGAGTTTAGAAGGTTCATGAAATGTAAAACTCACAAATCCATAAGGGAAATACCGAAGAATTTACAATTCCACAAGTTCAAAAATCAATTATTCTATGTTCCCACAAGCTAATATTTGTACTATCTACAAATTCACAAGTGAAGTATCGTAACAGAGAAAAATAGAAAAACAGTAGATTTTGAGTTGAAAATCTACTGTTTTTTATTCTGGAATGGGAAGTACCAGAAGATATATGTTTTTCTACATGACAAAAAGCCTTGTTCCCTTCAAATTTTTTTGAACAAAGCTAAAAGGGCATGTTATTCGATTGTTTTGTAACTTATGCGGCCGCAACAGAATTTGGACTATAGTTGATATGCAACCATTCTGGTTGATCCCATCCTTTACGTCCAAATGCAACAAATAATTCATGACGATCGTGGTCACTTAAATATGTAAAACGCCAAGATGGAAGAGCTTCACGCAATTTTGTACGAATATAACCACCCATTGTTTTTATTTTTTTATTCGCTGTTTTTACATAATGTTCTAATGCATCTAACGCATAGCACATTGTATATGTCATTAATTGCACTCTAGCGGTCTTGTTTTCTAATAAATACGCAATCTTTGAAATTTCGTTTTGGAATGCAACAACAAGATCACGACGATCTTTATTAGAAAGTGGGTATCCCAGGGATTTTAAACGTGATACCGCTTCTTTTCTCATTTTTGCCTCGTTTTGTTTAATATCAGCATCTGTATTTTCCACTACACATGATGCAGCGATATGAATTTCAAATTTCGGAACCAAAATTTGGTTAACAGCTTTTCGAATACGAGTTAGACGAGACTCGCGTGCTTTCCGTACAGTTTTATGCGTAGGTACAAATGAGAAAATAGGCGATAATAAGGCCGTATATTCCCTTACTTTCTTTGCATTTTTCTTTAAATACGTTTTTAAAGTGTCCATGTTTCTTTCAACAGTATATTGTTCTACACTTTCGTAACTATATTTGTAGAGTTTGTGTGTAAAGTTATTGCAGAGATCTAATAACAAATAAATACCTTTACGATCACGATGTGTAACTAACTCACGTAAAATATTTGTATCCAATAAGGCTTTTGGAATGCGGAAATAGGATAATCCCTTACATTCTTGGTTTCCTTCACGTTTTGTACGATTATTTAATGCGTAATTACAAATCTCGTACACTGGTAATCCATTCTTCATAAATACTTCTTTTATGAGTTCACGTTGTACAAGAACGCAAAATCCTGAATAGGCAGATGTATAAGGAAGGCCAATTTTTTCAGCAAGTTGAGCAATCGTAAAATCACTTGGCAATAAACCAATATCATTTACCATATAGTGCATACCAATATATACAGCTAGGGCAGATGCTGGAAGTTCACATAGCTCATCTTCCCTTTTCAATTGCTTGAGGAGTCCGTTGAAGAATTTCGGACCATGCATGAGGAATTTTTGTTTTGTCATTTTTTTATCAAGATTCATATTTGTTTTTGATATTCGCGTATTTACTTGAACGCCGTTAGTTAGATCAGACGCTGTTACATTTTTTACCACAGAAAAAACCTCCTATTTTTCCCCTGTACACACTTACAGAAAAATCTTGGGAAAATAGAGGTTCTTATTCACACAGTATTCACTTTGTGTTATAATTTTTTATAGAAGTGAATATCTAGTTATGAGTTAAGACCCCTAATTCCTTGGGAGTTTTTAATTGGTTAGAGTCGCCAAACTGAAAGCCAATTAAAAACGGGTAAGGTATTTGGGGTTTTATTTTGTTTTTAATTAATGTGAAATCTATTCTTTTTCTATTTTACAAGTCAAAAGCATTAATATCAACACTAAAAATGTGAACTCTGTATAAGAAGTGTGAAATGATTTGTTCTAACTAAAATATTCTGAATATTCATTTAAAATTATTTCATAAATTCCTGAACCTCCACATGATAAAATTAATAAACATAGTTAAATTATAATAGAGGATTAAAAGGGTGAATTTCTATGTTTGATATACATAAAAGAATGCACTTGTATCTAGAGTCTTCTAAGTTGGAACATAAATTAGTTGCACAAGAATTAGGTATACCAGAAACTACATTCTCAAATTGGTATACAAAAGGGCAAAATATTTCGATATACTCACTACTAAAAATTTCAGTAAAACTGTCTCCTTTAGATCGGAATATTCAAGAAGATGATCTTATTCAACATTTAAAGAAACATAGTAGACAAAATCTAAATGTGAAAATAGCATTTCTAATTGCACATTTAAATGGTTTTGACAAATTATTAAATTACATAATTGATTTATGTGAAAATCATTCTGAATTAGAAGTGCAGAGATGTTTTAAGATTTTTCGTTTATTTAAATACCGCTTAAATGAATCTAAGGGATTGGAAGAAATCTTTTTAGAAATTGAAAGTTCGAGACCATTAAATAATAAAAAACATTTCCAAGTTGGTATGTTTTGTGACATATTAAGTATGTTAATCTTATGTGATTTAGGAAAAATCGATTTAATGGGAACGTATAAACAGAGGATAGAAAAAAATTTAAAATTAATAAAAAATAAAGAATTAAAGAAGTTATATAATTTTTGGATAGAAAGTATCTGGGGTTATGGGGTATTAAGAGGAAACGATATTGTTGGTTTTCAAAATGTTTATAAAGGTTTAATGGAGTTTGATGATTTGAACTTTTTTCCAGTAATGCAAGCTGTGATAGATAGTAGGGTGGGAGAGAGTAATTTATTTTCAAATGAAAAGGATGCATTTTATTATTTAGAAAAGGCCTGTAATGTTTTAGCGTCTCTAGGAGAAAAACATAAATATAAAATTGCATTAAACACTTTAAATTTCTTGAGAATAATAAAGTGGAAAGACATTGATAAAATTGATATGAATACATTAGATATTGCAGAAAAAAGCTTGTATTTCATCAAGGATAATCAAGAAGCTCAAGCTAATAAGTTACTAGATTACCTTGAACAAAAAAACAAATGCTTAAGTCCGATTCAGCGCGTCTATAGGGGGATGGCTAATAATGATTTAAATGAAATTTCAAGGGCTATTGATGCAATGAAGTCGAAAAATGATTTTTTTTATGCAGGATTTGCACAACAAATCTTTAATGAATATAGAGAGAAAAGTATTCAAAGTATCGGAAAGGGATTTTAAAAATGAAAAAAGCTATCTTTATGCTGATAATGTCGTTTTTAGTTCTAAACAGTAGCGTGAATTTAGGATTAACAAATAAATACAAACAAATAAAAAATGTACATTTTGAGTCGCAAGGATTGCAAAAAAACAATAACCTTATGATGATGACTGATCCCGGGGGCGGAATGTAGAGCAATAACAAAATGAAAATATATAAAATCACAAAAGACGTCGTAAATACGATGTCTTTTGTGATTTTATAAAGGATTTTATTAGTACGTAAGCAGGAATTTATGAAATTCAAAATTATAAAAGGTGGCGTTGTTTAATGATCTTAGACAAAGATTTACTAATAAAAATTCTTGAGAATATTGATTTAGAAGCATTAGGAGATTGGATAGATTTATGTGCAGATATCTCCAAAAAATAAATTTCTATGTCACTTTTTCAGTTGTTTTCCTTTTTCTTTTTCATCAACCTCTATTAACAGAAAATTCGCATATCTAAGTAATTCTTTTTCTATATATGGTTTATATTCATCTGGGACACTCATGTATTTATCATAAAGCAATTGTGATAAGCGATGGACAGGATCTTCTTCTCCTTCTACTCTTTGAAGAAGTTCATCATCGCTTATCATATGGTTTAATAAATATGCTTCACTAACATTAAAATAATTAGCAATTTCATGTATTTTATTTATTCGTGGTATTTTTTCTCCTGTTTCCCAGCTAGAAATAGTTCTGTAAGTCGTATTGAGATCCGCCGCTAACTCATACCTATCTAAACCTCTTATGGTTCTGAGCTTTTTTATATTTTTCCCCAGTATATTTTTTTTCATATCAATAATCACTCCTATACTTATTATAATAAATGTTAAAAAACTTAATGTAGGAAGTTTAGGTTCAAAATTTACACTTTAAGTGTTGACAGACACCTTTAAGGTGTTTATTATGTAGTTAAGGAGGTGAGAGAATGAATAAATACGAACAAAGAATTTCGATTATTAAAAAAATTAGAAATGAACAAGGTATGCTTCTTAAAAAAGTTGCAGTAGATTTAAATTTAAATAAAAGTGTACTACAGGCTATTGAATCTGGAAGAAAAAGCACAATTGCTGAACGTGCACATAGTATTGCAGCTTTTTATAATCGACCGATTGAAGAATTATTTATACCTACTTATTATCGAGCACGAATTGTATAAATCGAAATCCATAAAAAAATTGTGTTTTAACTGTTCTTTGAAAACTTAATGACTCTAAAGGAGCTGTAAAAAATGGTTTTGAAACGATCGTATCAAGCACTATTACTCGTCACGAGTGTACTTTTATTGGTTATGAGCTTCTTGATTCCAATGAATAAAGCAAGTGCGGAAGTAATCAATCGTGAAAGGTATTCGATGGATTGGGCGTATAGTCCACAGTATGGAAAAGATGTCCGTACAGAGCTTCTAAAAAACGCAAGTGGTCAAATTGCTTATTGTCTGGTTTACGGCTTAAAGTCTCCCAATGGCGATGACCTACCCGAGACAGGGAAAACAGACGATATTTCATATCGAGTACTGTTAAATGGTTATCCAGAAAAAAGCCCAGAGCAATTAGGAGTTTCTACGTGGCAAGAGGCACATTATGCCACGCAGCTGGCACTATGGAATGCACTGGGGCAAATTTCAGTGGGAGAGTTACAGTTCAAAAACAAAGCTGTAGAAAAAGCGGCAAAAGCAATCATTCATGCAGCGGATCAAAGTCAGGAGACACAGGATGTATACATGAATGTGGTTCCAACTGATAAACAAGAAGCGAAGTTGAACGGTGAATACTTTGAAACAACAACCTATACAGTTCAAACCAATGCGAAAAAGGGTACATTCAAAGTACAAATGAACAATGCACCAGAAGGTACAAAAGTTGTCACAGAACAAGGTGAGGTAAAAGAAACGTTCCAACTAGGAGAAAAGTTCCGTATTCAAGTACCAAAATCCTCCAAGAGTAGTGAACTATCTCTAAAAGTCGTTTCAAACCTAACGAATTACCAAGCTGTTGTATACAAAGGAACAAGTACGATTCAAGATGCAACTGTATTATTAGGGGTAGCACGCACATTTTAACGTTTTTATACTCTAAGAGATTCTCAAAACCCATTAACACAATTTGAATTAAGATTTTGATTTAAAGATGAGTTTTGAGACACTCTTGAAGCTATTTTCAACACTTTTTACATTGAAGCGCCTTTGTCTCAAATACCTACGTTTTTGAGATTGTTCATATCGCTTAGAGTAGTAACATCAATGGTTTTTCATGTCGAAATTTGCTTAGCGTATATTTTCGTTAAAATGTTGGCGGTACGCCTATTAGAGCGCAGTACAGAACAAGTAAGTAAAGATTTGAAAGTGTATTGGAAAGCAAACGGTGCCTTAAAAGTAATGAAAGTGGATGAAAATCAAAAAACACTTCCAGGTGCAGTATTTGAAGTCTTCGATAGCAATCAACAATCTATGGGAACGATTACAGCTAATAAAAATGGTGTAGCTGAACTTGGAAACTTAGAAATCGGCTCATATATTGTAAAAGAAGTGAAAGCACCAACAGGATATGTTTTAGATGCAGCTCCTAAAACTGTTGAAGTAAAAACAGGCGAAGTTGCTGTCATTGAAATGAAAAACGTACAAATCAAAGGAAATGTACAGCTTGTAAAAGTAGATCAAGACGGGAAAAAGAAATTAGAAGGTGCAGTATTTACACTTGCAGATGCAAAAGGAAATCCGATTAGTGAGCATACCACTGATAAAAATGGTGTCATCAAAGTTGATAATTTGCCATTTGGTAACTATCAATTTATCGAAAAAACTTCTCCATCTGGTTACATTCTTATGAAAGAGCCAATTCCTTTTAGCATCAAGGAAAACGGCAAGACAATTGAATTGGTTGCGAAGAATACCCAAGCAAAAGGCAGCTTAGAGATCACAAAGGTAGATGTAGCGGATGGAAACAACAAGTTACCAGGTGCAGAGTTTACAATTTACGATGAGCAAGGCGAGGAAGTAGTAAAAGGAAAAACAAACGAGCAAGGCATTGCGAAGTTTGAAAAACTTCCAGCAGGAAAGTACACATACAAAGAAACATTCGCACCAGAAGGCTATTTAATCAATGAAGAAATTTTCTCTTTTGAGATTAAAGAAGATGGCCAAATTATCAAACATACTGTACAAGATAAGAAAAAAGAAGTTCCACCAACACCAGAGACACCTCAACCAGAGCAACCGGAACAACCTCAACCACAACCAGAGAAACCACAAGTACCACAGGTGATTGAAAAACCTGTACCAACACCAGAGAAACCACACAACATTGTGAAACAGCCAGAACATCAACCAGAGCAACCAAAAGAACAGCCGAAAGAACAACCTAAGAAAACAGACAGTTATTTACCAACAACAGGTGGTAAAGCAGAAAATCCATATTGGATATGGATAGGCGCTACATGTGTAGCACTTGGTGGTATCGCAGCTGTTTATGCGTTTAGAAAGCGTAAAGAAGCAAAAGAAGAAATGTAAATTTACTCTCAACTAATATGGGAGGGCGGGATGTCATGTGCATATTTGATGTACATTATCAGATCGATGGAATCAAATACACAAAATCGTATTTGTTAGCATTGCCAGAAGATGGGTTTCAGTTGCGAAAAAACATTCAACATGTTCTATTTCAAGAGCACCAAAAAGAAGTAGCGATTCTCGCTACAGACTTAGAAGAATTAGATTTAATAGCATCATAAAGGAAAAATAAAAAAAGAAAGGTGCGATTTTCATGAACGGAACGTTTATCGGAAGAAGTGCACAACCTCCAGTGTTTTTAAAACCTAAATGGTACGATATGAGCAAGCAAAATTCATTTGTAATGGGCTCAAAAGGAATAAGTCATCAGTTTGTATTCGCAGGAGATAATCGAAATATCTTGGTACGAGGCGGCACAGGAACAGGGAAAACAAGGTTAATGAAACAACTTCTTAAAATGGTTGCAGAAGCCAATCAAAAAGCTGTTGTGTTAGATGGATATGATGAGTATTTCGAACATAAGAAAGAGTTTCAGATTATTTCATTGGCCGAAAAACCTTTTCTAAATCAGACAGAACAGGAGCGATGCAAACAATCTGATGTTGTCATTATAGATGAAGGCTTAAAGTGGTACTTTCAAGATCCAGAAAAATTTCTTGTATTCTTAGATGAACTAGAGCAAGCAGATACAAGAGTTTTTGCAAGCTTCCAAGCCATACCAGAAGCACTTGTAGAGAAATTTGATGTGTATTTAGAATTAGATCCACTCATCGCATAAGAATATAAAGTATTTCTATTTAACAATATAAAAAGATAAATGAATGAAAGGGGAATTTGTAGTGAAACCAATCAAACATATGCGTAGCAAACGTGGTTTTTATATCGGTAGAGTACGGGAAGTGAACAATCGTATCCATGCAACAAAAGTATCACCAGATTGGGCAGGAGTCCAAGGAAGAGGAATGGCATTTTCAAATCTGTTGATGACATTAGCCAGTGAGCATCACAAGGGAACAATAGTTGCAGATCCGAAAGCGAATTTTCATGAAAAAATTAAGAATGGAAACAAGTTTGGTTGATTAGAGAATGCTCTTTCTAAGGGCATTCTCCATACAAAATAAGCTAAGGAGATGTGAAAGATGTATGGCCAATTCAAACGAAAAGGTACTTGCAGATAAGGTGTTAGAACAATTAGAAATCAAGATTGATTTAGTAGCAACAAAATTGGTTAGAAAAAAGCGAAATGGTGAAACATCCTTCTTAGAAAATAGAAAGGAATTTGAAGTAGTAGAAGAGTTGAGTAAAAGCATAATGAATATTCTTCATCCTGTTGCACCAGAACAAACAATGGTTGTAAATAACATGCTTCACAAGACATCTCAACTATTGGATGCAATTGAGGCTGGTACATGCGATTTGAAATAGAAAGGAGGGAAAAAGATGTACATCAATCGTCATGAGTGTTGGGAAGCATTTTGGAAAGAACAAGTCACAATAGATGGTGAATTAGATATCGAACAAATTAAACAAGAACTCTTCGAATACAAATTATTTTTAGATCAAATCAAGAAACCTCAATTTGCAAATCAACAACCTCACATATGGATTCAATTAGCAGAACAACGAATACAAAAACATCAAGAAAAAGAACTAGAACTCGCGTAAGCCATGAAATTGCAAGATAGGAAGGAAGTGAAGGCGTGGCGCGCAGCAAATTTGACAAAGAACTAGAACACTTTGTTGAAAAGAACTGGAAAGTGCTCTTAGGAGTAGGAGCGATTGGATTTGTCTGGTTCTCAAAAGAAAGAATCCTAGCGGAACTCATGAAGCTGGTGCCAACCGTAGTTGGATTTGTAAGGCTCATTGCTTTGCTTGTACTGTTGTCCATTGTGTTCCGAATGATTTTGCATTATGTGCATCTGTATTTTGAAAAGAAACGATATCGATACGTGTTATTTATTCCTCATATTGAGGATGAAGTCACACCAGATAAACTAGGACAAATGATTCGGCATGTACATGGTTCGGGTCGTAAGCCGTTAGATCGTCTATTAAAAGGGCGTGATTGGTACCGCATGGTGATGTATCGTCCAGAAGGACCAAAAGAGCGTGTTCGCTACTATGTAGGTGGTCCAGAGGATGGATTAAAACAGATTGTGCAAGCAATGAAAAGTGCCTATACCAATAGTGAAGTGTATACAATCCCAAAAGAAGAAATGCCATTTCCCACAAGAAAAGCAGTGGGAGGACGGATGGTGTTAAAGAGAAAACGCCTAGATGCAACTTTATCATTAGCCCGTTATACACGTGATGTATTACCGATGTTAGGAAGTGCAATGGAGGAAAGAACATGGATAGACATTGCTTTTTCACCAGATAACGGATATCGGCTAACAAAAGGGATTCGGAAAGCAGAAAAAGCAATTCGAAAAAAGAAAAAACATGGTTTAGATGCTTTTGAAAAAGAAGAAATACGAGCATTAAATAAACGCTTTTCGAAGAATGAAGTGGCGTTCCAAGTATCTGTTTCATTTGCAAGTGATCATTATCCCGGCGTACCAGTTATCAAGAATTTAGGACATATGGTAGCAAGTATCATGGCAGATGTGAACGAACTCCGGTATAGGCGTTTTAGACGCTGTATGTCAGCTGTACCACATCCCGTATATGGGAAAATGGTATGGACGGGATCAGAGCTTTTAAACTTGTTCCATCTTCCTAATGTGACAGGTGACAAAAACAGCAAGACAGAGCGAAACATTTTGTATCTGGATAAAGGGGAAAACATGATACCAGACGATTTGTTGGCCGAAGGGATTTCAATTGGCCATGTGATGCATCCTTATATTAAAGATCGTTTAGTAAAAATTCGAGAAGAGTTTTTCAAGAATCATGGTTACATTACAGGGAAAGTTGGTTCTGGTAAAAGTACCATCGCGATGATGCTCATGCAAAGTGTCTTTGATCAGTGGATAGAAAACCCAAATGAAGCGGGCGGGATGTCTCTTTTTGATCCGACAGAAGACTTGGCATATGTAGCGCTTAATCGGCTGTTAAAGGCAGAAAAAGATGGAAAACAGGTTGATTGGAGTAAGGTTCACTTTATCCGTTTTCGCAATACGAATTATCCACCAGCTTTGAATTTGTTTCATCGTTTTCCAGGAGAAGATATTCAGACGGTTGTTGAGTCTATCATGGAAATGATTCGGTTAATGATTCAAGGGCAAGCGCAACAAACAGAACGATTATTACGAGCGATTATTGGTACCTTGCTTTGTGACGGAAGCCAAACACATACCATTTTAAGTGTCCCATTATTTATTAGTGATGAATTGTTTCGTGCAAACGTCATTGCCAACTTACAAGGACCAGAGAAAAAATATTATGATCATTTTTGGAAATATGAAGTAGGAAACGCGTTAGAAGATAGCACGCAAGCGATATTAAATCGATTAGATATCTTCCGTAATACGTTGTATTTAAAGCGGATGTATGGGCAAACAGGTTTTTCATTAGACATTCGAAAATGGATGGATGAGGGACATATCATTTTTTATGATTTAGCAGGAATGAGTAAAGAAGATATTCAGCTCACAGTTGGTTATATCAGTAATCAATATCACCGCATCGCACAGCAGCGGCCACATGGCTCTAAGCTTCATTTAGGAGTTATAGATGAAGCACATGATGTACAGGTACCTGTTCTGCCGAAAATCATTGCGAAAGATCGGAAACATGGTTTTGGACTTTGGGTCATTACACAGCAAGTAGCAGGGCAGCTAGATCGAGAATTGACAGATATGTTAACAGAAGCAGGTGGAAATTACTTTGTATGTAGGCAAGGATTCAATTCCGCTAAAACATTAGAAGGCATTATGCAAAAACAATTCCGTACAGAGTATTTGCAAAATCTTCCTAACTTAGTTGTGGCGATTCAAACACAAGATTACATTGACGGTGATGCGAAAAATGTGTGGTGCACAATACGAGTTCCGCCATTGGAACGATACTTGCCAAGTGGAGCAATTGCCAATTTCAAAAGGGAAAAAGAAATTCAAGCATCTAATGAATGGACGAAATCCAAAATTCAAGAGTTAGAACGTAGCAGCGGGAAATCTGGATCAGAAATTGACAAGGAAATTGATGAGTTCCTATATGGGAAAGGCAAGTATATGCAAGCCGAAAAAGTCAACTTAACCAAAGAAGAACCTGTTGTGACATCGGGTTTAGATGAGTTAGAAAAAAAGACATCTTCCAATGAAGAAGTAGAAGAAAACGTTTTGGAAAATCAGCCAGTCGAGTCCACGCATCAAGCGCAAATTATCCCATTTCGAAAACAAGTTACCGCAACAATAAAAGTCAAAACAGAAGAAAAACAAGAGGTCAAACACCAAGAAACACAAACCAAAGAATCGGAAATTGAACTTCAAAAAGAAGAGCCAATCACCAATCCACCAAAGGTTGAAGATGAAATGGAGGCAGTTATGAAAGGGGAAAAAAGCATTTTAGATATGTGGGAAAAGGAGTAGAGATTATGTGCAGTATGTTGCTATTGGAAGAAGATCAGAACTTACTCATGGATATACACAATCACATCTATGTCGATATGGAGTATATAACGGAAAAAGTATATCCGAATCATAAGAAAAAATCCGTATACTACCGTCTGAATCGTTTGGTACAAGAAAAGTATTTAAAAAATGAATTACTTCCGATACCTGTTTCAAGAACCCAAGTTCGTAAATCTGGACGACCACAAAATGTATATACGCTTGCGACCAAAGGAGTAGAAACGGTTCGTGGGTTGAGAGGGAGTGTTCATTGGAAAAACAGTTGGTCTCAACGTTCCGCATCATTTGTGTATCACAGCTTAATGTTAGCGAAAGTCGAATGTGCCATGGCATTAATTTCTAAGCAGGAAGAGCGTTTGGAATTAAAAGAATGGATTAACGAACCGCGGGCAACGTTTCAATATGCAAAAGGAAAAAGTCGAGTGATACGACCAGATGGGGTTGCGGTAATTGGATTAAAAGAAGCGATAGATAAAAACATCGGTATCTTCATGGAAATGGAACGTTCCTACGGATCAAAAGAAGTATTAGAAAAAAAGATTATCCGTTATAACGATTTCATGACACAAGAAGGAAAAAAGACAGAATATCAGACACATGCTGGTATGGGATACGAAATCTCAATATGGCGCCTAATATTTGTCGCAGGTAGTGAAAGTAGAGAAAAAGAATTGATTCGCTACTTGAAAGGGGTAAGTAGTCCAGAAATTCCAGTGTATATCACACTGTTTCAAGATATATTACAAGATCCATTCGGGAATATTTATCGGAATATTCAAAACCCTATCGAGAAAGTGAGGTTCTAAGAATGTGTTTCGGTTTATTTTATCGATAAGCGCTAGTATTTTTCTATTAGTTGTATTTTCAGATTGGGTGTTTGAAAGGGTACCAGGATCGCATGAGGCTTGGGAAGCTATTAAAAGTAAAGTCATAGAGATTTATCATACACAAGGATGGGAAGGGGTGTTAATTCTCGCACTTGTAGCGGTTGGCGTATATAAAATGATGGATCGATAAGGAGGGTGGATGGTGCCGATTATTGGTATTGAGTCTACGCTAGGAAATCCTGTATTTGCAAGTATCACACTCAGTGTTGTAATGATGGTATTCATTGTACTTTGCATTAGGCTGAAAAAATGGAGAGCCTGCATCTTAAGCTTGGTGGTATGGATGTATTTGCTTATTCTAATAAATTTTACAAAAGAGATTGCAGAGATTGCTCCTAAGATTGCGGGATTGGGATTTTAGAAGAAAAGGGGGATGTTCATGTGGCAAAAGAGCAAACAGTGGTTTCAAAAAACGTTTGAAAATAGGCAAGGAAAGGCGCGAAAATCCATTCAGATTCCTTCATATAGAGGGCGTTTAATTGGAAAATGGGCGTTTTGGATTCTTTTTAGTTGGATGCTCATTGTATCTGTAACAACTGTTATAAAAGGAAAAACGGATACGAAAGCAAATGCAAGTACAATTCCGAAACAAGTGACACAAAAACAAAACCTTGCGACACGCCCAGAAGCTATTGAATTTGCACGCGGATTCGTCAAAGAGTATTTTACCTGGCAAAGGGGAGAAGAAGGCCAGAAAAAGCGAGCGGAACGCTTAAAACCGTATATCGTTCAGACATTAGATTCCCAAGTTGGATTAGATACAGGAAGTTTACAGTGGGATTCCACTTTTTTATACGCAACCATTTTGAAAGTAGATGAAACAAAGGAAAAGGAAGCAAACATCATTTTCAAAGTGAGATATAAATTACATTGGATGAAACCAGATAATAGCGGGGAGGAAGTGAAAGAAGTTGTACAACAAGTATCCGTTCCTGTTCAATCCGATGAGAAAGCATTTGTTGTAAATGGGTTTCCACATATCGTGAAAGTCGCTGAAAAAGCAAAAATAAAAGAAGAAGAAAGCGAACGAGAAGAAATAAAAGATGTATCTACAAAAGAAGAGGTTCGCGAGTTTTTACCAACATTTTTTAAATCGTATACAACCTCAACACAAAAAGAATTAGCTTATGTCCTAGATAATCCTAGAATCAAAGGTTTAGAGGGGGCAATGAAGTTTGAAAAAGTCAATTCATCCAAAGTGTACCCAGGAAAAACAAAAGGCACGTATGAGGTGCATGCAGAAGTATTGCTGATCGATGCGCACTCTGAAACAAAAATGAGAGCCGTATACACATTGTTTGTGAAAAAAGATGGCAAACAATTTGTGGTAACAGATTTACAAAATTAAGGAAGAGAGAGGAGCATGTATATGTTAGAAATGATGAATAGCTTGGTGTTAGGGCTTGGGTTAGAAAAGGTTCTTGAGACGGTTAAAACGCAAGGGACTTACGCATTATATTGTGCCTTTATCATTGTGGCGCTGATTTTAGCGGCAAAACGTGCATGGGGATTGGTTGTGACATTGGTTGTAGGTGGCGGTATGATTGCCTTCTTCATTAACAAGCCAGACGCACTGAAAGCAATTGGTACTTGGTTGGGTGGATTAGCAGGCATGTAAGTGGATGACAAAAAGGAGGAAGCTGTATGAAAGAAAAAGAATCGTCTTCCATTTTCGTATATTGCTTTGGCAGTTATATGAATTACATGCGAAGACAATATGAAATTATGGGATATCGACTTCCACGAGCTGTGACATGGAGGGCACTCGGATATTTTGCAGCGGTAGAGGCGGGGCTAGTCGCGCTCCGCTTCCTCCCTCCTTTTAAATGGCTTCTGGGAGATCTAATCGATAGTGCTTGGCTTGTTTATTATGGGGTCATTCCCTTCTTCCTTGTATGGGGCGTTGATAAATACAAAACGGATGGGAAATCTTTTTTCGCCTTTATTCGCTCATGGGTCACATTTAAATTACGGAAGCATCAAAGTAACCGGCTTGTTGCGTTACCAAAGTTAAAAAAACATGTATTTCGTGGTCATGTATGCGTGCAATACAGTGCAGATGATGTAAAAGAAGAAAGAACAGTTTCTATTCCAATAGAAGAACAAGATATACACGCGTATACCCTTACATTTTTACCACCAAAGGAGGAGTTGGAATATGTTAAGAAGCATGAAGAGAAATCCACTGAAACACATTGAAGGAAATCTTGCGATTAGTACAGATGGAAAAGTATCTGGTGTCTATGAAGTAGATGGATTTGAATACGATCATCAAGATGAAAGTACAAAGAAAATGTATTATCGTAACCAACTCGCACTTTTTACCCATCAAGAATATGATGTCCACTTACTTGTTATTCCTCGTACAACAAATTCAGATGAAATTTTAGATGAACATATCGCAAATTTAAAAGGACCAATGGCACCGGCTGGGCGCTATCTGTTTACGAAAATGAAAGAGTATTTACGCAATGCATCCATTGCGAAAGAGAATATGGAATACCGCTTTTATATCCTTGTACAGTTAAATCCACAGCAAAAGGAAAGACAAATTCGAAACCCTGTCGTAGAAACTTGGAAATTTATGAAGAAGTTAAAAGAAGGTTTCTCTGAAACGGCTCACAATGTATCGGGCATGAACGTAACAGATATTTTGGAAGAAGAAATAGAAAAGTATCTGGATGTAGAGGAAGTGTTATATAACCAGGTGAGGGGGGCGTTTCGGAACACCCATCGTGCTACTCCAGCATCGATTCGATTTCTCTTCCAACATAATTTCACACGTGGCATGAAAGAGCCGAATGTAGAGAAAAACTGGAAAACAGGATCTACTCTTACCCTTAAAAATGAAGAAGGAAAACCAGTAAAAGTTCGCCGTCCAAATCTACAAGAAATGATTCACCTTACAGATTGTGTGATCGATGAAAGCCTAGGGCGATCTCTTACATTAGAGAGACAGAATGAAGAAGGCGAAATCGAAAACATGCATGTGGCTTTTTTAGCAGTTAAAAGCATGCCGGAAATCTCCAGTTTTCCAGGAGGGGAATGGATTTATCGCTTACAATCGCAATCACTTAAATTTCCAGTTGAGATGAGTGTGCGTGCATATCATTTAGAAAATCAGTTAGTCACACAAAAATTAACCAATAGTGAGTTAGAGTTAAATGATCAACGCCGCCAGGCAATGGTGGGAGGGCGTACAACGGATTTAACCATTGAGCGAAAAGCAAAGGGGGTCAAGATTGTAAAAGATCGCTTTGAAACCACAGGGGCACCCGGCTATGAGCTAAGTGTACTATTTTGCGTGTATGCCGAAGATGAGAAAACATTAAAATCACGTGTAAATACGCTCATTACAGAATACCGAAAAATGAAAATTGAATTAGTCAATCCATACGGGGAGCAGCTCGCTTACTTCTATGAGTTCTTACCAGGTTCTACGCGTTACAATACAGATTTCAAATTATTTGTAGAACCAGGCGTGTTAGCACAAGGAATGTTTGGGGCGACAACACAAATTGGTGATAACCAAGGCTTCTATATTGGGAAAACAACCAAATTGAACCGTCCGGTCTTTATTCGCCCAGATTTAGCCGCGAAAGCACTTGGGCATATTGTGACGGAATTTGATAGCTTATCGGTTATGTTTGCCGGACAAACGGGAAAAGGGAAGTCATTCTTAATGAACCTCTTAGTATTCTGGATTGTCATGAGTGGAGGAAGAGCATTCGTCATTGATCCGAAGGGCGACCGCACCAGATGGCCAGAGTTATTACCAGGATTTAATGAAGAAACATTGCAAGTTTGGACGCTTGGTAAAAGTAAAGAAGATGCGGGTTGTTTAGATCCATTCCGTATTAGCGCAACAAAAGAAGATGCGAAGAGTTTAGCACTTGAAATCTTAACGTTTTTATCCAATGTTGGCTTAGAAGATACAAGGTATGACTATTTATATTCTGCCATCGAAAAGGTAGCAGAGAAAAAAGAAGCATGTATGACGTTGGTTCGATTAGAGCTAGAGGAAATGAAATTACAACCGAATATATTAGCAAGTGAATTAGAAAAGTTAAATGCACTCACAAACCGTCTAGCAACATTAGAAGGGATACAGTTGGGAGACTTATTATTTGGAAGACCAGGTCAAAATTATCGCGTATTGAGCTTAGAACGTCCATTACAAGTCTTACAAATCCAGCACTTACGTATTCCAAAAACAGAAGAGAAAAATGAAAGTGTGACAGATAAATTGTCTCGAAGTATCTTAATTGCTTTGGCGGCATTTGGTAAGTCACTGATGCATTCAGACCGTAGTATTTTCAAAGTGTATGTACAAGATGAAGCATCAAGTATCTTGAAGAATAAAGAGGGAGCGGCTTCCTCCGATAAAATTATTCGGGAAGGTCGTTATCATAACACTGGCCTATATCTTGGAAGCCAAAATGCTTCTGACTATCAATCTGAAAATAAAGAAATTGCCAATGTGGGGATGAAGTTCTGTTTTGCACTGAAATATGATGATGAGGCAAAAGAAATGTTACGTTATTATAATTTGCCAGTCACAGAAGAAAATATTACGAGATTACGCGGATTACATCGCGGGCAAGCATTGTTCCAGGATATTTTTGGTCGAACAGCAGTCGTCGATATTGATCCGGTTTTCCAAGAATTATTGACAGCCTTTGATTCCTCCACCAAGACGGATGAAGAACGTGCGCAACAATTGGCGTAATTCGTATTACAATACAGATAAGAGTATTCTAAATTATCTGTATATGGAGGATGGGAAAATGAAAACTTTACGCAAATTATCTGGATTATGTGTCGCAGGAATGTTGATGATTACGGGTATAACGGGGTGTGGAAATGAAACGAAAAGTAACGCAACACAGCAAGAAAGTCAAAAGGAACGAGATATGAAAGAAGCGGATAAAGCCGCAGTAGAATATTTAAAAGCTTATATTGAAATGGATACGAAAAAGTTAAATGACTTGCAATATAAGAAATATGATTTTGGAGAAGAGGGAATAAATCATCCTGGAATTAGTAAAGAAATGAGAAAGCGATATGATGTAGATCGATATGATTTACAGGAGAAAGCGAGCGAATATTATTACAGAATTAAATATTATGATCCAGTGAAAGAAACACAAAGAGGGTTGTACCTTCGAATGGTAAAAGATGAGAAAGATGGGAAATGGAAAAATTATGAATGGGCATGGGACTTAAATAACAGTTTAAATTCCATTGTGGGAAGTGTGAAGCCAGTTCGTGTCCATAATTGGGGGCAAAAAGAATGAAGAAATTTCTTTCGATTTGTATGATTTTTGTCTTTTTCCTTCTTCCACTAGGGTCACAAGTGACCCTAGCGGAAGAGAAAAACAAAACAGGGACAGGTCGGATTTCGAACAATTTATTTCAAGGGTATACAGATGGAATTTACAAGGATAAGTATTATGAAATAGATACGTATCAGCCAAAAGAAGAGGATAAGGGTATTCTTGAAAAAGGTTGGGATTATTTATTTGGAGACGATAGTATAGGGAAAGATTTACAAAGAATGCTATATACCGTATGTCAATGGTTTGCGAATATGGCATTTCAATTGAATGTAATTTTAGGTCAATTGACAATTTTTCTAGTGGATCAAGCGTTGAAATTAGATATTGTAGATGCGGTGGCTGATAAACTTGCAGCGGCTATGCAAAATATCGCAGGTGTCGGAAAGAAAGGATTTTTAGAAAGTGGATTATTTCCAGCGATTATCGGAATCACATGTGCTTTGTCTGCCTGCTATGCAGGATATGTTTTCTTTATAAAACGTCAACCAACAGCTGGCTTAAACGAATTAGTCAAAACAGTTTTAGTCATTGCCTTTATTATAGTCTATATCGGGAATGCCAGCACGATACTGAAGAGTGCGAATACAATTAGTTCTGAAATTAGTACAACAGTATTAGCGAAAGCGACAGGAACAGTTGCGGGAGATCCAGGGCGTTCGAAATTAGATGCGATTTTTTCAGTAAAAAAACAAATTTGGGATTTATTAGTTGAAAGGCCGTACTTGTTCTTGCAGTATGGGGAAGATTCTAAGAAGAAAATTGGAGAAAAACGAGTTGATGAATTACTAGCAAAACCACCTGGAAAAGAGCGAAATGAATTAGTAGGGAAAGAAATTCAAAATGGAAATAAAATGATGGTGTTGTCGTCGGTGAGTGATCGATTGGTATTTACACTCATGTACTATATCGTCAATGCATTTGCAGGTATTCCAGTAATCGTCTTTTGTTTACTGATTGTAGCATTCCAACTATGGTTTATGGTGATGAGTATTATTGCACCTATAGTGATGGCAGTTGCTTTATTACCAGGGAATCGACGTGTGATGGAAAGCTGGGCAAAACAATGGGTAAAACCGTTAGCTCTAAAAATCTTTGCGTCTGCCTTGCTTATCATTATCTTTACTGTTGCGGAGCTGTTATACGTACTACCAGAAGCGGGAATTGCAGGTTATGTATCGACTATGGTTCTTCAAATTCTTGTATTCGTTTTATGTTATATCTTTAGAGATAGCCTTGTTGCTTCATTTAAAAAAGTAAGAGGTGTGTATCAAGTTGCAACAGATATTTCTCTTATGACAGAACGGTTTGTTGATAAAGGGAAGGAATTGACTGGAGATACGCTATCCAGTGTTGGAGATAAAATTGGAGGACACTTTAATTCAGCGGCTGAATTGGCAGCGGCAGGTGGAGGAGTAGTAGAGGCGTTAGATGATCAATCAGAAAAGGATAAAGAACAACAGCTAATAAAGGCCAATGTACCGAAGAATTTGTCAAAAGAAGAAATGGACAAAAAGAAATCAAATCTCATTTCCTTGCAAGATCAAGATAAGAAAGAAGAGCCAGAAAATGAAGAAGAAAAAGATGAAATTGAGGAAGAGTTAGACCAATCAGATGAAGATGCGGCATTACGACATAATTTAATTCGTTTAGATAAAGAAGCATTAGAAGAGCAACTGGAAGAGGACCAGGAGCAATTAGAAGATGAGCAAGAAACAACACCATTAGAAGATCACGATATGGTACCCAATCAAGAACTTGTATCTCTACAAGAAGAGGGAGAAATGGTTGGAGAGCCTACTACATTAGAAGATGATGTGCAAGATATACCACATGATGAACTAGACACAATTGAAATTGTGGAGCATCCTACAAATGAACTTGATACCAAAGAACTTGTAACAGAGGAGATTCCAACAAATTTATCGGAGCATGAACTGGCAACGGAGGAAATTCCAACAGATTTATTACCACAAGATATTCCAACAGAAGAAATCCCAACAGACATATCCGCTCAAGACATTACAACAGAGGAAATCCCAACAAATATTCCAACACAAGAAATTAGAACGGAAGAGGTCCCAACAGATATAATTCCAGGGGAAATTCGTGCAGATGTAACAGACGATGGTGTCATTGTTCCACGTACAGAAAAGACGACTTCATCGTTAGTAAGTGACACGATTCCAGGAGAGATTCCTGTAAAAGCAGACGAAACAGAGCGCATTCTTCCACAGAATACTCATATAGATGTCGAGTCAACTGAACAAGTGTTAGCATCAGACGAATCTAGTTTTTCTATTCCAACTCAATCCGTTCCCATTTCAAATTTGGCGCAAGCAAAGGAGAAAAAAGATAGTGAGCCTGTTTCAGAATGGGATATTGAACTATCAGATACACCAAATTTACAGTGGGATTCTTTAGCAGCCGGAAGTGAAAACTGGAATCCTCCTTCACAAGGTTTCAAGAATTTAGATAGCTTACAATCACCTGAAGATGAGTAAAGTCCTAGTGTCATAGGGCTTTACTTCCTTATAAGAAATGCAAGGTTACAAATATAGAAGAAAAAGAGTGTCATACACAATGAAACACAAAGGGTTAACGGTGATAAAGATGACGAGTGTTGGTCTATTTCTTTGTATTGGTTTTTTAGGTTGGATGAATCTGATCACACTCTTTTTAAAACAGGAATGGCAAGCGAGTACGATGTTTTGGATTGTTTCCATATTGCTGATTTGGTACATGTTGATCTTACTTCTGATCCAGGTCATACAAAAAACAACACGTTCTTACATGACACGAATTCCTCAACTTGCATTATTTGTTTGGTTTGTAGGAACCGGACATTTTGGGTTACTAGGTTTTGTTCAATCCCAACAATCTACTTTTTTAACAATCGGATTTCCTATATTTACATCGATTCCTGTCATTTTAGCCATTGTGTACATGGTGATATACAGACGATATGCCAACACATAACATTTTCATAGCGACAAAGGGGGAGAGATGATATGAAAACACAAATGAAAGAAGCTGTAGATAAAGTGATACAAGAAGAGATTGTCCAGAACTACAAAGAAAAAAAGAAAAAGAAGAAAAAGAAATCTTGGTTACTGGCTCTTTTCTTTAGTAGCTCGACTTTAATCATAGGAGTGCTGATATTTTTTGGATTCCTCTTATTTATCTTACTTGGGCAAGACATAGGAAAGCAGGAAGAAGCAACGCCTACTATACAGAGCAATGGCATGACGGTGTGTCGCCCAGGCGGGAAGACAGTGGCACCAGAGGAATTGCAACCACATCTAGGCGGTGTATTTACAGGGAAAGCACAGGCTTTTTTAAATGCTGGAACGCAAAATCAAATTGATCCGATTTTATTGGCCGCGATTGCGAAATTAGAAACGGGGAATGGTACTTCAAATGCGGTAAAGAATTATAACAATCCAGGGGGGATCATGGATCCTGGCAGTTCTCAAATGAAGGGATTTATGAAGTTTCCAACGCTTGACGAAGGCATTAATGCAATGGCAAAAAACTTGTATAAAAACTATATCGGAATGGGGATTACAACAATTGATGCTATTGGTGCGAAGTATGCACCACCTGGCGCAGCCAATGATCCACATGGCACAAATGGACTGTGGCCAACATTGGTGAAGAAGTTTGCTTCCGATATGGGAGGGCTTACCTTTAATTGTGAAGCAGGGAAGCCGGGCGGTGTCGTAGATACGGGCGCGGCAAGTTCACAAGGTTTCATTCGCCCCATTGCACAAACAACCATTACTAGCCCGTATGGTCCACGTTGGGGTACGATCCATAAAGGCATCGATTATTCTTGCCAAGACGGTGTCACTGCAATTGCCGCGTCGAAAAATGGCGTTGTGGAATTAGCGAAGTTTGGGGAATCCGGTTCGGGGTTCGGCGGCTATGTGCGCCCATAAGGGCATATAAGAATACGGGAACTGGGCAACCCGTAAGGAACTAGAGGTTAGTGTAACTCCTTATCATCAGCAAACTTATCCTAAGAGGAAACTCAAGGGGGAGTACAGCATGTTTGCAACGCGTTAAGTTGCTAAGTTACCCAAGCACAACTGAAACGCTAGATGAAAAGAATTGAATGAGGATGAATGCTGGATTGCGTGAACGATAACCAGAGGACGCCTAGCGAAGCGGTAGACGGAAGGTAACTATAAAACGTCTAGTAGTCATATGTTGTCTATCACCGTAGCCAATAGACAACTTTAACCTTAGTGACTATCCACTTGTAATTAACATGAAATGGTGAAAGTCGCATCCGACATCAATTCAAGCCTATGTTCTTATATGTCTAAATGGGGATTGCCTAAGTCAGAATGCTCAGAAGAGCTATAGCATGTAGATGTTCGAATATCTGATAAGGCAACGGAGAGTCCGTAGTAGTCTGAGCAAGGGAAAGCCTTGTACATGGCGAAGGGACCAAGTCATTCAGTCTTATTATAAATCGGAAAGGAGCGGAATGCTTCATGCAAATTCCAGAGGTCGTAATAGACAATTTAATGAAGAAATCTCAAAGCAATCAACAATATATATTTCAAAGGCTATATAGGAATCTATATAACCAACAATTTTTCCTAGAAGCGTATGGGAAGCTAAGTAAAAATCCGGGAAACATGACAAAAGGCTCAGATCAGAAAACAATAGACGGAATGAGTTTACAACGGATAGAACGGTTAATTGAACAATTGAAAAATCAAAGCTATGAACCAAATCCATCTAAAAGAATCTACATTGAGAAGAAAAATAGTGATAAAAAAAGACCATTAGGTTTACCATCTGTCGATGACAAGTTAGTACAAGAGGTCGTGAGAAGGATGTTAGAAGCGATTTATGAACCTGTTTTTAAAGAGACATCTCATGGATTTAGACCAAACAAAAGTTGTCACACTGCGCTAATTCAACTAAAAAAGAATTTCACTGGTGCTAAATGGTTCATAGAGGGTGACATCAAAGGATTCTTTGATAACATTGACCATCACATTCTAATAAAATTACTACGCAAACGAATCAAAGACGAAAAATTTATTCAGCTTATATGGAAATTTCTTAAAGCAGGTTACCTAGAAAACTGGCAGTATCATCGCACATATAGTGGAACACCGCAAGGTGGGATTATCAGTCCTATTCTTTCTAATATCTATTTACACGAACTTGATGTATTCATGGAGCAATTTATAGACACGTTTAATCAAGGAAAGACTAGACAGCGGTTAAAAGAATACAGAAGTTTCGAAAAGAGACTAAGTCAGTTGAAAAAATCAGAGAATGAATGGATAGAAATGACTGGTGAAGAAAGAGAAGCCCACCTACGAGAAAAAGCTGAAATATATAAAGAGCGAGAAAGTGTTCCAGCTCTAAATCCTATGGACAGCACCTTCAAGAGAATGAAATATGTTCGCTACGCAGATGACTTTATCATCGGGGTTATAGGAAGTAAAAACGATGCTGAAGAGATTAAAAGGGAAGTCAAAAAATTTCTCGACATAAATCTTCGGATAGAGTTATCAGAATCAAAGACATATATTACTAACGCCAATAAGAAAAAAGCCAGGTTCCTTGGATATGACATCACAACGCAAAATACCTACAAAAGAAAAACTAGTAGGGGGTTTTACCAAAGATTCCAAGGGAATATCCTGTTGTACGTTCCATACGAAAAATGGGTGCAAAAACTTGTAGAAAAGAAAATGGTAAAGATGGATGGTAAGCAATGGATATCACAATGTAGAACAGAACTTATTTCGATAGATGATTTGGAGATTATAAATGTGTACGACAGTGAATTAAGGGGTTTTTATGAATATTACAAAATAGCAAATAACGTGAGTGTACTAAACAAAATGGCTTACTTTGTGGAATATAGCATGTACAAAACATTTGCAAGTAAATATAGAAAATCCATGAAGAAAATCATCGCAAAGTACAGCAAAAACGGCGAATTCACTGTTGAATACCAAACGAAATCAGGTATGAAAGAAAAACGTTTGATTAAATCGTTCAAAAAAGTTACAAAATTATCCGATTCAAAAGAAATAGATACAATCCCTAATACGCTGAAATATTCAGGAAGAACCAGTTTGATTGAAAGATTACAAGCAGAGAAATGTGAATATTGTGGTGCTACTGGTGTGAAACTCGAGATTCACCACGTCCGAAAACTAAAAGATATCAAACGTAAGAAACAGCTCGAGAAATGGGAAGAAAGAATGATATCAAGAAACAGACGGACAATAGCACTTTGTGGACCAGGTCAAGGAAATGACTGTCACAAAAGATTACACAAGGGAACTCTTCATTAAAAGAATGATAGTGAGCCGTATACAGGGAGACTTGTAAGTACGGTTCTGGAGGAGGGGTGACGGTAAACCTAGCTAAGCAATTAGCCAAGGCGACCGCTCCCTATCCAAACGGGAATTTAGTTGTTATTAATCATCAAAATGGATATTGGAGTTTATATGGTCATATGTCGTCTATTACAGTCCAGGAAGGACAAAACATTGGTGCCGGCCAGCAAGTAGGTGTTTGCGGAAAGACAGGGCAGGTCACAGGGCCACATCTTCACTTTGAGATCAAAACATCATTTAAGTTTGGGCAAGTAGATCCGTCACCATTCTTGCCACAATAACAAAAGAAAAAGGGGGAATGGAAGTGAAACAAGGGATAACAGTTTTCATCATCATTGTATTGGTTGTAGTGAGCATATGGCTATGGAGGGATAACCATGCATTAGAAAAGAAAGTAGAACGAACAGAGAAGAAATGGACAGAAGAAGTAAAAGAACTGAAAGCAGAAAATACAACGCTGAATAAACGGATTACAGTGTTAAAAGAAAATACACAGGATAAAGGGCAAGAGGTTGCGAAACGGTTTGTCGAGCTTCTTATACAACATGATAGCAAAGAAAAGGAAAAGCCAGGTATAGAACAAATCAAGGGAATGGTAACCGGTGAAGCAAAGAGGAAACTGTTTGAGGTACCAACAGAAGATGCACATGGACATACGAATGATTCTTCGATGCATGTTCAATCAAAAGCTAAAATCACAGATATGTATTATATCAAGACAGCAGAGAACAAGGCAGATGTAACGGTTAAATATGATTATATTGTGAAAGTAGACGGAACAGAGCAACAAGAAAAACATTCGATGAAATTAAACTTAGTATTAGAGGGTGAGAAATGGTTTGTTGAGAATTATGAATTTCAAATTCACTCTGGAATGGAAGGGCCTTAATTCGTTCTGTTTCAGAATAAGAAGGTGGAGATGCAAAATGATTTCTACAGAAATTGGGCTATTGGTGTTACTAATAGCCTTTTTATGTATTCAAGTATATCCGTTTCAACAAACAAAATTAGAACAAGGAAAATATGATGAGTATGGTTTTTGGATTATTCTTTGGACTGTTATTTGTATGTATCTTGCGGATCACTATTTGCAAGAAAATCATTGGCAACGTTTGGTGAGAATCAGTGCAGCGTCTTTTGTAGCTGGATTTTCCATTGCATGTGTTGGAAAACAGTTCTTATATGATTACAGACAAAAAAAGTTTCCTTTTCAAAGAAAATGACTTCTCAGATTCGTTTGTAATAAATGTTACAGATTATCCTAATACATTTGGTATCGATTGATTAATCGTTCGTTATAAAGCTTTTAAACACGTTAAAGGGGATTCCTGAAAGAAATCTGGAAATACCACCTCACTTTTTAGTAAATGGGAATAAATTACTGATGAAAGGGTGAAACAATATGAAATTGCAAGAAACGAATCGTTTTTTACAGTTTGAAATGGAAAAATTACGTCCACGATGGAAAACAGAAGGAGGATTGGTCATTTTCTGTGGTGGTGGCGGGCTGTTTGTTTTAGAAAAATATGATCATTTTTATCGTTCTACAAGACAATCTATTGTCACTGGAGCAAAGATATATGAGTCTTTGGCTTTGTATCGTTCTAGTGATGGATATCGAGCTTTCCTTTGGTTGCAAGCTTATATACAGCTTGCTTTAACAAAAGAATGGATTCCTAATTTTATTGATGTGGTTTGCGAGAGAAATTATAAACAGGAACTAACAAATGCTTTTCGTTCATTCCATACGATATCAGCAGATGCCTGGTTATTAGAGACATTAGGAAAAGAACGTACTTCAAAAGATAATGCAGCATATATCGTTGAGGCGTTAGAGAAGCTTCATAAACTCATGTGTAAAAATAGAAAAATATTTAGAGAGATAACTAGGAACGATATGGATTGATAGCAGCTATACATTTCAAGGAGGATAAGATAAAAAAGTGATTTTGGTACAGGTTGTTGCATATGTTTTATTGAATACTGAATAGATACGGAACAAGGCATATTCACGAATGGTTTGTAAGTAAATCGAAAAGAAAGGGAGTGTGGACACCATGTTACATCGATATGAAATTGATTTTTCAGTGATGTATGGTGGCAAGGAGAGAGATTTACAATCCGCAATCATTCCAGCACGTTCTTTAGAGGAAGCAAATGAGAAATTGAAATCAGAAGTTAAACGACGATTTGGGAAATGCCATGTGAAAATTGATACGGCCAGTTTATGTGTTTTAGAGGATAGCAGATATACGATTGTGTGAAAAAGTTCTGTTTATATAACAGGGCTTTTTCTTATGTGTGACAATTATATTTCATTAAGTATGTCATACTATTCCGAGCGGTGATTTTCCATTACAATAAATAGGAGAAGAGTAGATTAATAAAAGGTGGGATTTCATGAAATCAACAGGGATTACTAGAAAAGTAGATGAATTAGGGCGTATTGTTATTCCCATGGAGCTTAGAAGAACATTAGAGATCGAAGAAAAAGATCCAATGGAAATTTTTGTGGAAGATGATAAGATCATTTTACAAAAATATCAATCTCACCAAGCATGTATGATAACAGGAGATGTTTCGAAAAGAAATTATTCTCTAGCTAACGGAAAGATTGTTCTTAGTCCAAAAGGTGCTGAACTGTTAATAAAAGAGTTGCAGCAATATCTTGTGAAATAGAAAAAATTAATACGAACACTGTACAATAAAAAAGGTCCCCTAGGACGGAAAGAGGGAACCTTTTTTTATAGCTACTCCACATAATACCATTATTTTTTAGAAATCAGTTTCCGGTTTACTACTTTTTTGTTTCATAAAGATAATGCAAATAATAGTTTAGTCAACATTATAGTGAAATTGTTTGTCTTATCCTGATAAGAATAGGGGGTAAGATTAGTTCATTTTGTTATGTTTTGGGTTGCAAAATGCTTACTAGTGTACCTAATTATTATGATCGGTATGTGAGGATTGTTCCATAGAAATAATAGTTTTTCCATGAATCATTAATAACAAGAGTATAAACACCCGGTTTTAGACCAGTCCACTCAACATAGGAACCATTTGAAAAACTCTTTACCGATGTACATCTTGTTGAACAAAGTTGTGCTGTAACAGCTTCTGGATGAGGGCTAGCTAACCGATTCCCAGCTAAATCATACCTTGTTAAGCTATTTAATTTTACTTTAAAATAACCCTTTTGAGAGCCTACCGGTATTTTAGTAGGTCCATATTTTGTAAAGAACCAAGGTGCTCCTGCTGCTTCGGTATTATTTGTCGGTCCTACAAACCATAAACCGATGGACATTAATATGATAATGCTACTTACAGAAACAAATCTTTTTAATACATTATGCTTCCCCATTCCTTTTCCTCCCTTTATTGTTTTTTGAAAATTGAGACATATTACCCCCTAGCTTTATTATAGTATTTAGATTTGTACTTTTACGCTTTAAATATTTTTTTCAACCTAAGGTACCATCAACGAAATGGTCCCCCATATTAAAGATTTTGAATCATTTTATGTTGAAATTTTCTTGGCGTGTTTTTTTCCGATTTGCAGTCTGTCCCCCATGAAGAAATGTTATTTTAAACGTTGTGCAATCGCAAAAATGACAGGGACACTGACAGAATTACCTGCTTGTCGGTACAATTGTGTATCTGAATTTACCTGCCTTGCTCGTTCAAAAGCCCAATCAGGGAAACCTTGAAGTCGCCAGGTTTCTTTTGGGGTAAGGCGTCTGATTCTAAAGTCTTTTGTTAATATTGCTTGGTTGCAAGATGTATCTAAAGTGTGAGCAATCTTTTTCCACACTCGTCCTCTTCTTGTCTTACTGCTTGGAACAGCGAAATTAATACTATCTCTGAATTCCGCTTCGGCAAATCCTTTTTGTGTCGCTTCTTTAATGTGAACTATACATGTTTTCAAGTGAAATAACCTCCTATTTTGTTATGATTTTTGGTGGTTCCCCACATACAAGGGTGGGAGATACATAATTCGGGTCATATACATGGCCGTTTAATCCACGCCCACTCGAATTGATGTTTCCTATTTTTTTAATACTAGTTTGTTGATGATGTTGGGAGAGAGGAAATACTTTTCTGGTACGGTGTCTTCGAGAATGTCCAATAATGAATACGCGTTCTCTGTTTTGCGGCACAGGTCTTGCTGCTGTTGAGAAGTCTTTTGTGTTAAGCAAAGCCCATTCTGCATCATACCCAGCTTCATCCAGGCTAATGAGAACCCTGGCAAAGTCCCATCCTCCATTGACTGAAAACAAATTTTTAACGTTTTCAATGAACAAGTATTTAGGTTTATTTTCTTCTTTTTGGCTGTTGAGGAGTTCAATCGTTTTGTAAAATAGTCCAGATCTTGCTCCTTGAAGTCCTGTTGCTTTACCAGATGCAATGGAGATGTCTTGGCATGGGAAGCCAAAACACCAGATGTCTGCTTTTGGTAGTTCTCCTGGTCTAACATCGTTAATGTCATGTTTGGTCCACTCCTTTTCTATATGATGAATAGCTTCATAGGAAGCCCTAGCGAATTTATCCCATTCAATATATCCAACGCAGTGGTGTCCCGCTTCCTCCATTCCGAATCGAAACCCACCTACTCCGGCAAAGATATCTAAAAAGGTTAATCCCATATTGTAGCTCCTTTCTTGTGACATTTAGAGAACAAAAAAAGGCTACAAGCTAAGAAGTATTTTCCTAGCTTGTAGCCTTCGATTTTTTCGTTTCGGCTAATCGTAATGTATGCAATTCCCTCAACATAATGGGGATAGAGTTGCAATATTGTATTTGAATTTCCCCATAACCAGAGCTCGGAGGAGAAAGAAAAGTAGAATGTCCTTTTTTATCGACTATGTAAATTCCTTCTTTTTTCATTCGCATATCCCCTTTCTTTCAAGAACATTTGTTCTATTTATAGAATAATATATATCTGAAAAATTTGTAATTTTTAGATGTATACCTTATCTGATATTCATTAGTACAAAATCTTTCTTTAAAATTGGATTTTCTTTTTTATTGTGTCTTGGTTTCATTTCAGTTATTTTGTATACTAGACGGGAGTTTTGCTTCGTATAGGTAACTTTTCATTCTATATGTCATTAAACTGTTAATATGTAAAATATGCAAACTGGTCCTTATATACTTTCATGTAAGGGCCTATTTGCATGTTTGATGGGCTTTTCTGTACAATAAGGAAAAAGGATATTAAAAGGCAGGAGAGGAAATCCATGTCCAATCAATTAGTAAATTTACGGGTTGATTTTGCGTTTAAGCAACTATTTGGAACAGCTGGTAGTGAGGAAATATTGATCACATTTTTAAACGCAATGTTAAAAGACTCGTTAGAATCCCCTATTCAATCACTTCAATTTGAAGATCCTCATTTGCATAGGGAACATGAAGAGGATAAATTATCTATTTTAGATGTATCGGCTACATTAGATACAGGAACAAAGATTAACATAGAAATACAGTTAAATAATACTCATGACATGATTAAGCGTAGTCTGTATTATTGGGGAAAACTGTACACATCACAGTTACAAAAAGGGATGCCTTACAGCTCGCTTCATAAAACCATTACCATTAACTTGTTAAATTTTGTAATGTTTTCGGAATATGAGGAGTTTCATACCACAGGCAAGCTGTGGAATATGCAACAACAAAACCTTTTAAGTGATGATATTGAAATTCATGTTGTAGAGATTCCAAAATTAATGAAGCAATGGCGTGAAGAGAAAGTCAATCCATGGAAGGATTCATTTGTTCGTTGGTTGCTATTATTGCCAGCGAATGAAGATGAACACTTAACACATACTTTGGAGGAGATTGCGATGAATCAAGATCCGATTTTGCAAAAGGCAATCGATAAATGGGAACATATGAGTCAAGATGCTTCTTTTCGAAAAGAGTATGAAGCAAGGGAAAAAGCATTGATGGATGAAGCTGCTGGTATTGCTCATGCATTGAATAAAGGGCGTGAACAAGGACTTCAAGAAGGAAAACTTGCTGAGCGCATACAATTGGTTCGTGGGATGCATAAAAATGGAATGCAAATAGAAGATATTGCAAAATTTACGGGGTTACGCATAGGAGAAATAAGAGGAATTTTACAGTCCTAAATAGATTAAAAAATAACACCTACAGATATCTGTAGGTGTTATTTTTTAATGATCGCCCCCGCCTGGAAGGTGATGGCCACCAGCATTTCCATGTGCATATTTCCAACCTACACCTGGTTCATCCATATATAAGTAATTCTCTTATTTATTGCATATATATTTGTTATTTCCTGTTTTCCTCCTTGTGTCACAAGGAGCCTTTTTTGTATAAAAGGAATTTACAAATGTTTTTCTACAAGCTGGATTTGAAAAATATCAGTTTCTTTAATTCCAAGTATCCTCATCTCATCTTTAAATGAACGCCAAGGCTCTACTTTGATGGATTTGGTACTCTGATCACGCAATGTGTAGACTCTCATGAAATATGATTTTTTCTTTTTATCTTTTTGCATTGTTTGTTCCTCCCAACATGTAAAAAAGAGATAAATCCACTTTGAATCAGTGCTTTATCTCTTTTGAAATTTACTTATACCTTCTCTTCGTAAATTTACGACATGTATGACCTACAGATTACCCTTCAAGATTTGAGTATATATCATTTCTTTATCCTATAAAATAAAAAGTTTATTTGGTTTAATAATTTAATTGTTACTGCTGAAATGAGCCAAAATTTATAGATAGAGAAGATATATTCTTGCGATTAGAAATAAATGGATAATTAAGGGTCTTTTGAGAAATGTTATCCCTAAAAGCAATAAGACATCCAACACCTAGAAAAAGTGAGGACAGGACATGATTATTACAAGAAAGATAAAACTTATAATTGTTGATGAGGAACGAGACAATCAGTATAAGTTTATTCGTGAAGAACGCTATAAACAGAATAAAGCGTTAAACGTTGCAATTAATCATTTATATTTTCTTCACGTGGCAAAAGAGAAGATTCGATTATTAGATCATAAATTTATACAAGATGAAAAAAAATTACAAGAAACGATTGATAAGCTATATGATGAAAAGCGAAAACAAAAAGATGAAAAGAAAAAAGTTACTATAGAACAAAAAATAGAAAAGAAAAGAAACAAATTAAAGGAATTGCGAGGTAAAGGCAATAGGGAAGCAACAAAAACTTTGCAAGATGCCATAAAAATCAATTTTACTACTACAACGCGTGAAATCATTAATAAACAATTTGACTTGATGAGTGATACAAAAGACCGAATTACACAAAAGGTAACACAAGATTTTAGTATAGACTTAAAAAATGGTTTATTAAGTGGTGAACGATCATTACGTACATATAAAAAGAATAATCCTTTACTCATTCGTGGTCGTACATTGTATTTTTACCAGGAAGGAAAAAGCATACTGATTAAATGGTGTAAAGGAATTGTGTTTAAATGCATACTTGGAAGGCATCAAAATAATAGTCATGAATTGTGGACCATATTAAAAAAGGTGTTAGAACAATCTTATAAAGTATGTGACAGTAGCATATCGGTAGGAAAAGATTTAATCCTAAATTTATCATTAGATATAGGAGAAAGTGATAATAGAACAGCTTTTGTTGAGGGAAGAGTGTTGGGGGTAGACTTAGGGATGAAAGTACCAGCTTATATGTCTATCAATGATAAACCATATATTCGTAAAGCCTTAGGAAGTTTAGAGGATTTTTTTAAAATTCGTGTACAAATGCAAAAAAGAAGAAAGAATTTACACAAAACTTTAGTCAGTGTAAAAGGCGGAAAAGGTAGAGAGAGAAAAGTAAAAGCTTTAGATCGATTTAAAGAAAAAGAGCAAAACTTTGCAACAACCTATAATCACTTTTTAAGTCATAACATTATCAAATTTGCAAAAAAGCATGGAGCTGGGCAAATTAACATGGAATTCTTAGCTTTAGCGGGTGAAGATAAGAATAAAATTTTACGCAATTGGTCATATTACCAATTGCAGGAGTTTATTGAATATAAAGCTAAGCAAGTAGGAATAGAAGTAAAATATGTAGATCCATATCGTACAAGTCAAACATGTTCGAAATGTGGACATTATGAACCGGGACAACGAGAATCACAAGAAAAATTTATTTGTAAGGCATGTAAGCATGAAATCAACGCAGACTATAATGCATCACAAAACATTGCTTGTAGTACAAAATATATTACCAGTAAACAACAAAGCGAATATTTTAGAAGGCTGCAGCAAACCACAAAATTAGAAAAATACTCATGAAGTTATGATATATATGAGGTTATGGTGTTTTTGTAATCGAAGTAAGAATTAAGACTAGAGGTTTGATGCAAAAAGGTTAAAATTCCTTTGTCTAACGATTGAAATAAGTATTGATATAAATAAGTTCTTTGAAAGAATATATAACCGGGTTGTATAAACACTATGCAGAATGTGAATGGTATATGATTACGGTCAATATGAAGCTGTTACACAGTTGTAGAAACACTATGCAGAATGTGAATATTATGCGGAAGTTGCGCAAAGAATTGGAGAGAAGGGTTGTATAAACACTATGCAGAATGTGAATTACAAGTCTATTATCTCATATAACACTTAGACTTACGTTTTATAAATACTATGTAGGATGTGAATTAAATTCCTTTCGCTACGCTCCAGTCAAACATTTACCGTTTTATAAATATTATGTAGGATATGAATCTAGATAGTACTTGGACATCGCTTATTAATTTACATGTTGAAAGAGACTTTTTGTTTTATAAGCACTATGTAGTATGTGAACGCCAACTATATATTTAAACTTATGGGATGGTAGCAAATTTTATAAACACTATGTAAAATGTGAATCACGCCGCGCCATCCAATCTGCAAAACAGGTCTGAGTTATATAAAAAACTATGCAGGATATGAATGGATCAAGTCAGTAGCTAATTTCTTTGTATGGATTGGTTTTATAAGTGCTATATACAGTGTGAATAAAAGCAAAATTTTCAAGAATGAACTCGTTAAAAAATCATAAAATAGCTATTGTGGTTTCAGCTACAATAAGCTAGGGCGATTCAGCGTCCTAAGGCGGAGGGAATATTCCACTCACGTAAGGGTTAACCCTGGGTATTATGTAACCATCCAGGCATTCTACATAGTAATAAAATAAAAAACTACCTCAAGTAAGGTAGTTTTTTTACCGTTCATATCATATAGAGATAGGAACACTTGTAATAAGCGTCGTATCTCTTTTTGATATATCTTTCCTTTTAATGTACATACATTACTTACTTTTAATTAGTTTTTGTTTATGAGTGCAGTTTGGAAACGAACTACATCCTAAAAAAGGGCCATATTTTCCATTTCTTACGACTAGTGAACTTTTACATTGTGGGCATATATTCTTTTTTTTGTTGAGTTCTTCTTTTGCTTTGATTGGATCTAAAAATATAAACGAATTTAAACCTGTTAAGCTGTTTTTTTGAGGTTTATGAGACCAAACAGAACTAACATTATTTTCTTTACATATAAGATAAATGTCTTCACCAAACCATCTAAGAGTTTTTTTCAAATTTAAGTCACTTACTGTTCGAACCGTTTGTCTACTCCAATTTTTAAAGAAGATTTTTTCACCTTCTCCCTTTTCATCGTAGCTTGAATCTGTGGATCTGGTTGTCTCAATGTAATGAATTAATTGGTTTGAATTAGGTGCCTTTGAGGTAGATGATGCAAGGTTTAAGAAATGCATATACAATTCTTCAAATAATGGTTTAACTGAAGTATATGTATCATTTTTCGAATCATAGAAGAAGTGCTTAATTTTTCTATAAATATCATTTGGTATGGATTTATTGATAGAGTTATCTTTTCTTACTTCAATAAGCCAGCCACCATTTACATTGTTGCAAGAAATTAAGATATTTCTTGTAGTGGCAAAGTAAATTCCAGTAATATTCAATTCTTTAAATTTAAAATTATATAGGAGTGTTTTGGTGTTTTTTTCTGCACATATTTTGTCCACGTTTTCCAGAGCTTTGGAAAAATTCATTTGCCGCATCTCCTTCAAGATTTTACTAATATTATATATCAAATTTTTCAGATTGTTAATTTATAACAATCTGAAACTGGGACACTCAATATCTATAATGAGTTTTACAAAAGATACAAAATGTTAAACTTATAAAACCCAGTGATATCAGTATGTAAGCATGATATCACTGGGTTTTTATTTGGATATTTAATGGTGAGTTTTACAAATTATAAAAAGATGTAAACTTAGTTTTACTTTTTACAGATGAATCTTCCTAAAAAGTGATATTTATAAATTCGTTAGTTTACAATTTTATTGAGATTATATGGTGCCCAATAATATGAGCGTTTTTTTATAGGAGTACCGCCAGCATTTCGGAAAAAAACCACGT
>NZ_JABUAE010000031.1 GCF_013314535.1 Bacillus sp. Xin1
TATTAAGACGAGTCATTTTGACTCGTCTTTTTTGTATATTTTTTTATTTTATATTAAATTCTATTTCATAAAATATGCACCCCATGATTAAAGGGCAAAAATTTTGGCTAGGATAGTGAAGAAGCAAAAGAGTTGCAAATTTCTTTAATACGTATATAATTAAAGTCAAAGATAGTCAAAGTCAATAAAGGTGGCGGATAAATGAGAAATATATCTGATATCATTGAGCAATATCTAAAGCAAGTTATTGACTTAAGCAATAATAATGTGATTGAGATTAAGAGAAATGAGGTTGCGGACCGATTTGATTGTGTTCCGTCTCAAATTAATTATGTAATCAATACTCGTTTTACGTTAGAAAGAGGATTTGTAGTGGAAAGTAAACGGGGCGGAGGAGGTTACATTCGCATTATCAAAGTCAAATTGCATGACGATATAGACATTATTGATCAAATGCTTCATATGATTGAGCATAGTATTACGCAAGGAAATGCGGAGAGTATTATTATACGATTAGTGGAAGAAGATATTGTAACAAATCGAGAAGCAAAACTTATGCTGAGCGTATTAGATCGATCTGTATTATTAATGGATTTACCCTCTCGAGATGAACTTAGGGCTCGAATATTATGCGCAATGTTAAGAACACTGAAATATAAATAAATACAGCTTTTGTTAAGAAATATTTTTAGCGGTAATTCATTTTATAGTGGGACTTTTTACAGACAAGATTAAGTAAATAAAATAATCTAGTGATGTATAAAAAGTATCATGAGGTAGATCGTTCCTGTTGTAAAGGTGGGGATATAAGATGACTTGTCAAATTTGTAATATAAGACCAGCAGCTTTACATTATACAAAAGTGATAAACGGACAAAAGACGGAAGTTCATCTTTGTGAGCAATGTGCAGAGCAAAATGGCTATACGTCTTTCTTTCAATCACCACAATCTAGTTTTTCCTTTCATGACTTATTAGCTGGATTGTTACATGGAGAACCATCAATGTTTGAAAATCAAGAAGGTGGCTTTTCGGATACAAGGGTGTTGCGATGTCCAACTTGTAATATGACATATAACCAATTTGCAAAAGTGGGTCGCTTTGGATGTGCTTCTTGTTATGAGACGTTTAAGGAACAATTAAAACCAATGTTGAAGAGGCTTCATGGTGGCCATACACAACATCGTGGAAAAATTCCGGAGCGCATGGGAGGAAATATTCATCTAAAGAAAGAATTAGATGAACTAAAACTAAAGTTAAAGCAATATGTACAAAAAGAAGAATTTGAAAAAGCAGCCGAAACGCGTGATCAAATTCGAAGTATTGAAAATCAGCTTAGTGGGCATAGAGAGGGGGAATAATTCTATGTCGCTGGATCGTATTATGAATGAAGCAATTAGCCCGTGGATGAGGGGAGATGGCCCTGATTCTGATATTGTTTTAAGTAGTCGCATTCGTTTGGCTCGTAATTTAAAAGATTACCATTTCCCTATTATGCAAACGGATGAAGAAGCTAAGCAGATTACGAATTTATTTCAAAAGAAGTTTGTAAATCAGAAAGTGAAGGCCTTTGGGCATTTTGAACTATTAAAAATGAATGAACTAAAAACGCTTCAGCGAAGGGTTTTAGTAGAAAAGCATTTAATTAGTCCTAATCTTGCTGGAACAGAATTTGGAGCTTGTCTACTATCAGAAAACGAACATATAAGTGTAATGCTTAATGAAGAAGATCATGTGCGCATTCAATGTTTGTTCTCGGGATTGCAATTATCAGAGGCACTGCAAAGTGCACATAAAATGGATACTTGGATTGAAGAAGCAGTTGAATATGCTTTTGATGAATCGCTTGGCTATATTACGAGTTGCCCTACAAATGTTGGAACAGGATTACGCGCTTCCGTGATGTTACATTTACCAGCGCTTGTTTTAACGAAACGGATAAATCGTATTATACAAGCAATTCAACAATTAGGTTTAGTCGTAAGAGGAATATACGGTGAAGGTAGCGAAGCCTTAGGTAATATATTTCAAGTTTCTAATCAAATGACACTTGGAAAATCAGAAGAAGATATTATAGCAGATTTAGAGAGTGTCGTTCATCAACTTATACAACAAGAGAAAGTAGCTCGAGAATTGATTAAGGAAAATTCAAGTATTGAACTTGAAGACCGCGTATATCGTTCTTATGGTGTATTGGCTAATAGTCGATTAATTCAATCGGCAGAGGCAGCTAATTGTTTGTCAGATATGCGGCTAGGTATTGATCTTGGTTATATAAAAAATATATCAAGAAATATTTTAACAGAGTTGATGGTATTAACTCAGCCAGGAATTTTACAGCAATATGCGGGCGGTCCTTTAAGCCCCGAAGAAAGAGATTATCGAAGAGCAACATTAATCCGTGAACGATTACGAATTGAACAAAATTGAGCGCAAGTAGGAGGCGATTTCTATGATGTTTGGAAGATTTACAGAACGAGCACAAAAAGTATTAGCTTTATCTCAAGAAGAGGCAATTCGCATTGGACATAATAATATTGGGACAGAACATATTTTACTTGGGCTTGTACGCGAAGGAGAAGGAATTGCAGCTAAAGCGCTAATTGCCCTTGGATTAAGTCCAGAGAAGGTACAAAAAGAGGTAGAGGGATTAATTGGTCGTGGAACAGAGATGTCTCAAACTGTTCATTATACGCCACGTGCAAAAAAAGTAATTGAGTTATCGATGGATGAGGCTCGTAAGCTTGGTCATTCTTATGTCGGAACGGAACACATTTTACTAGGATTAATCCGTGAAGGAGAAGGTGTTGCAGCGCGTGTTTTAAATAATTTAGGTGTAAGTTTAAATAAAGCAAGACAACAAGTATTGCAGCTCCTTGGAAGTAATGAAGCTACATCAGGCCATCAAGGTGGTGCATCAGCCAATGCAAATACACCAACACTTGATAGTTTAGCGCGAGATTTGACAGTTGTTGCACGTGAAGGACGCTTAGATCCTGTTATTGGCCGTAGTAAAGAGATTCAACGTGTTATTGAAGTGTTGAGCCGCAGAACTAAGAATAACCCAGTATTAATTGGAGAACCTGGAGTAGGTAAAACAGCAATTGCTGAGGGCTTAGCACAGCAAATTGTAAATAATGAAGTTCCAGAAACATTAAGGGATAAGCGTGTTATGACATTAGATATGGGTACAGTTGTTGCTGGTACAAAGTATCGTGGTGAATTTGAAGATCGCTTAAAGAAAGTAATGGATGAAATTCGACAAGCGGGCAATATTATCTTGTTTATCGATGAACTTCATACATTAATTGGTGCAGGTGGTGCAGAAGGTGCGATTGACGCATCTAATATTTTGAAGCCGTCATTAGCGCGTGGTGAATTACAATGTATTGGAGCAACAACATTAGATGAGTATCGTAAATACATTGAAAAAGATGCAGCATTAGAAAGACGTTTCCAACCAATTCACGTTGACGAACCGAGCTTAGAAGAATCGATTCAAATTTTAAAAGGACTACGTGATCGTTATGAAGCACATCACCGTGTTTCTATTACAGATGATGCAATTGATGCAGCTGTAAAACTTTCGGATCGTTATATTACAGACCGTTTCTTACCTGATAAAGCAATTGACTTAATTGATGAAGCTGCTTCAAAAGTGCGCTTACGTTCTTATACAACACCACCAAATTTAAAAGAACTTGAAGTGAAACTTGAAGAAATTAGAAAAGAAAAGGATGCAGCTGTACAGAGCCAAGAGTTTGAAAAGGCAGCTTCTTTACGTGATATGGAACAACGTTTACGTGAAAAATTAGAAGATACAAAACGTCAGTGGAAAGAGCAGCAAGGAAAAGAAAACTCAGAAGTAACAGTAGAAGACATTGCGAATGTTGTTTCTACGTGGACGCGTATTCCGGTTTCTAAGCTTGCACAAACAGAAACAAATAAATTATTGAATCTGGAATCTATTTTACATGACCGAGTAATTGGCCAAGACGAAGCTGTTGTTGCTGTAGCGAAAGCGGTACGCCGTGCACGAGCAGGTTTAAAAGATCCAAAACGTCCAATTGGTTCATTTATTTTCTTAGGACCGACTGGTGTAGGTAAAACAGAATTAGCAAGAGCGTTAGCGGAATCTATGTTCGGTGATGAAGATGCAATGATTCGAATTGATATGTCTGAGTATATGGAGAAGCATTCTACCTCTCGCTTAGTGGGATCTCCTCCAGGATATGTTGGATATGAAGAAGGTGGCCAATTGACTGAAAAGGTTCGCCGTAAACCATATTCTGTTGTTCTATTAGATGAAGTAGAAAAAGCTCATCCAGATGTATTTAACATTTTGCTGCAAGTACTAGAAGACGGACGGTTAACAGATTCTAAAGGGCGTACAGTTGATTTCCGTAATACAATTGTTATCATGACGTCTAACGTTGGTGCGGAAGCGCTAAAACGCAATAAACATCTTGGCTTTAACGTACAAGATGAAGGCCGTGATTACTCGGATATGAAGGGTAAAGTAATGGATGAATTGAAAAAAGCATTTCGTCCAGAATTCTTAAACCGTATTGATGAAATTATTGTATTCCATATGCTTGAGAAAAAACATATTCAAGAGATTGTAACGCTTATGGTTAATCAACTAGTGAATCGATTAAAAGAACAAGAGATTGAATTAGAGTTAACAAGCAAAGCGATTGAAGCAATTGCTGATAAAGGGTTTGATCGTGAGTATGGTGCTCGTCCACTTCGCCGAGCAATTCAAAAACATGTGGAAGATCGATTATCAGAAGAGCTTCTAAAAGGAGCAATTGAGAAAGGTCAAAAAGTTGTCTTTGATGCTGAAGGAGAATCATTTGTCATTCGCAGTGCAGAAAAGGTAAAATAAGTATAGACAAACGAAGAGGGCTAAATCATAGCCCTCTTTCTTGTACAAGAAGGATACATGTTTACATATGAAAGTGAAGTGAAGTAAAAAATAAAATGGCTAAAAAGAAAACGAAATTTACATGTCAAGAATGTGGTTATCAGTCACCAAAATATATGGGGAAGTGTCCTGGATGCGGGCAATGGAATACGCTTGTTGAAGAGATGGAACAAGTTGTATCATCAAGACGTATTAATTATGCAAATGCGATTCAAACGGAAGTAACCAAGCCAAGGCGCCTTACAGAAGTGGAAACAAAATCAGAGGCACGGATTGAAACAAAATTTCAAGAATTTAATCGTGTACTCGGTGGAGGAATTGTTGATGGATCCCTCGTACTTATTGGGGGGGACCCTGGAATTGGAAAATCAACATTATTACTACAAATATCATCGCAATTAGCAGATTCTTCGTATGATGTATTGTATATATCTGGTGAAGAATCGGCAAAACAAATTAAACTTCGTGCAGATCGTCTACATGTAAACGGGAGTAATTTATTTGTTGTTTCGGAGACAGATTTACAGAGAATTGCGGCACATATTGATGAAATGAATCCTTCCTTTGTTGTCATTGATTCCATTCAAACAATTTATTTACCAGAAGTAACTTCAGCTCCAGGAAGTGTTTCGCAAGTACGTGAATGTACAGCAGAACTGATGAAGCTTGCAAAAACGAAAGGGGTTCCAATTTTTATCGTAGGACATGTAACGAAAGAAGGCGCAATTGCAGGACCACGTATGTTAGAACATATGGTGGATGCTGTTCTTTATTTTGAGGGAGACCGTCATCATACATACCGTATTTTACGGGCAGTTAAAAATCGTTTTGGTTCTACGAATGAAATGGGTATATTTGAAATGAAAGAATTAGGTCTTGCGGAAGTATTAAATCCTTCTGAGATATTTCTAGAAGAGAGACCTGTTGGAGTTGCTGGTTCTACGGTTGTTGCTTCTATGGAAGGAACGAGACCAGTTTTAGTAGAAATCCAAGCGTTAATTTCTCCTACTAGCTTTGGCAATCCAAGAAGGATGGCTACAGGGATTGATCATAATCGGGTATCGCTTATTATGGCAGTATTAGAAAAAAGAGCAGGCTTATTATTACAAAACCAAGATGCTTATTTAAAGGTTGCTGGAGGATTACGATTGGATGAACCAGCAATTGATTTGGCGGTTGCTTTAAGTATTGCATCGAGTTTTCGAGATAAGTCCACGGCACCAACCGATGCTGTAATAGGAGAAGTTGGGTTAACTGGAGAAGTAAGAAGGGTATCGAGAATTGAACAACGAGTACAAGAAGCGGCTAAATTAGGATTTCAGCGCGCCATTATCCCGCGAAAAAATTTAGGGGGTTGGACAATTCCTGACGGGATTGAAGTAGTCGGTGTCTCTAATTTAGGAGAGGCGCTTCGTTTGACATTAGGAGGCTAGGCTATGGAAGAAAACAAGCAACGTGTCAAAAGTATGATTAATATTTTACAGCTTGTTGCACCAGGGACACCTTTGCGAGAAGGAATAGACAATGTACTTCGCGCGCAAACAGGTGGCTTAATTGTCCTTGGATATAACGATCAGATTAAAAGCATTGTTGATGGAGGATTTCATATTAATTGCGCATTCTCTCCTGCTAGTTTATACGAACTAGCAAAAATGGATGGAGCTCTTATTTTAAATGAGACGGGTAGTAAAATTTTAATTGCAAATGCACAATTGGTTCCCGAGTCATCTATTGATTCCATTGAAACAGGAATGCGCCATCGTACAGCAGAGCGTGTAGCGAAGCAAACGGGGAGTCTTGTTGTGGCTATTTCACAAAGACGCAACGTAATTACGCTATATCAGGGAAGTTTACGTTATACCTTAAAAGACATAGGTGTTATTTTGACAAAGGCAAATCAAGCGATTCAAACTTTAGAAAAATATAAGGCAGTATGGAATGATGGTATTACGAATTTGGGTATTCTAGAGTTTGAGGAAGTTGTTACGATGTCTGAAGTGGTCCATGTCTTACATAGTGTCGAGATGGTCCTTCGTATTAAAAATGAAATCCTAAGTTATATTCATGAATTAGGGACGGAAGGTAGACTTATTCGGTTACAACTTACTGAGCTATTGGCAGATTTGGAAGCAGAGGCAGCATTATTAATTAAAGATTACTATCAAGAGAAGACACAGGATCACTATCAAATTTTGAAAAAATTGCAGGAACTTGCCAATACACAACTTTTAGAAGATAGTGATTTAGTGAAATTGCTTGGTTACCCAGGGCAAATGAGCTTAGAGGAAAGTGTTACACCAAGAGGATATAGGATTACAAGTAAAATTTCTAGGGTACCTCCTCTTATTATTGAAAACTTAATTAATCGATTTAAAACATTGCAAGGTGTTTGTCGTGCGAGTATTAACGATTTAGATGATGTAGAAGGAATTGGAGAAGTTCGGGCGAAAAAAATACGAGAAGGTTTAAAACGAATCCAAGAGCATTTATATATGAGTAGACACAATTAAGAATATTACATTGATTTCATAATATAACGACACTAGCGCATTTTTGGTATATGATATGATATATTGGTAAATAAAACAATTTATGAAAAGAGACACGTCCGCTTTTGCATTCGGCGTTTTGATTAGCAAAACAATGGTTAATAATGAGTAGGAGGTGGTTGGATGTTAAAACGGATCGTACAGCTCTTCTTTTTAGTAATCGGGGGAGCATTAGGGATTTATTTAATCCCGAAAGTTATTAATGTATTGGACATTGGAGCGATTCCTTTACTTGAAGGTTCATATGTTCGTGCAATTATTGGTGCAATTATTTTATTCTTAACAACATTTTGGCTCGTAGATTATATTGTTCAGCTTATTAAACATATTGAAGAAGCCCTTGTAAAGGCACCTGTAACAGATGTATTATTTGGTACGCTAGGATTAATTTCGGGTCTTATTGTTGCATATTTAATTTTGATACCAATTCGTGAATTTACAATTCCAGTCATTAGCACTGTATTACAAATCTTCTTTACACTTTTACTTGGTTACTTAGGATTCCAAGTAGGATTTAAAAAGAGAAACGAATTGCTAGGGTTATTTACATTACCACAACGAGGCGGTAAGAAGAAAAATAACAATAGCGAGAATGAAGAGGTTGAAACAGAAACAGGAGTAGAAAAATCTTCAGCTCATTGGAAAATTCTTGATACTAGCGTAATTATTGATGGACGTATTGCTGATATTTGTCAAACAAAGTTTCTAGAAGGAACAATTGTGATTCCTCAGTTTGTATTAGAAGAGTTGCAGCATATTGCTGATTCTTCGGATGCATTAAAGCGTAATAGAGGACGTAGAGGATTAGATATTTTAAACCGTATTCAAAAAGAGATGCCAATTCCGGTAGAGATTTATGAAGGCGATTTCGAAGACATTCAAGAAGTGGACAGCAAGCTTGTGAAATTAGCAAAAATAACTGGTGGTACTGTTGTCACGAATGATTTTAACTTAAATAAGGTTTCTGAACTACAAGGAGTAACGGTTCTGAACATCAATGATTTAGCAAATGCGATTAAACCGGTTGTGCTCCCTGGTGAAGAACTAAGTGTTTATGTTGTCAAAGATGGAAAAGAACAAAATCAAGGTGTTGCTTATTTAGATGATGGTACGATGATTGTAGTAGAAGACGGTAGAGAATATGTTGGTTCACAACTTGATGTACTCGTTACGAGTGTACTACAAACATCTGCTGGTCGCATGATTTTTGCAAAGCGTAAGTTATTAGAAAAAGCATTATAAGTAGAGGATTATTAGCATGTATACATTAATTATTCCGGCTGCAGGCCAAGGGAAGCGAATGGGTGCTGGTAAAAATAAATTATTTTTACTTATTAATGAAGTTCCTATTATTGTGCATACATTACGCGCCTTTGAAAAAGATAAAGCATGTAAAAATATCGTTATAGCAATTAATAAAGAAGAACGCCCTTATTTTGAAGAGTTAATACGGAAGTATCATATTCTGAAGGATGTGCAGTTTATTCAGGGCGGAGCTGAAAGACAAGATAGCGTGTATAACGCTGTTCAACATGTGAAGGATGTTGATTACGTTCTTGTACACGATGGGGCACGTCCATTTGTAACGAATAAAATGATTCGTGCCGTATTAACTACAGCGAAGCAGAAGGGTGCTTCTATTTGTGCAGTGCCTGTTAAAGATACGGTAAAAAAAGTAGAACAGAATACGGTTGTTGAAACAGTTGAACGTTCTCAATTAAGAGCGGTACAAACACCACAAGGGTTTTCGGTTCCTCTTTTACTAGAGGCGCATAGGAGTGCGAAGCAAGGGTGCTTCCTCGGTACAGATGACGCAAGTCTTGTAGAACGTATAGGAAAAGAAGTAGGCGTAGTAGAGGGTAGTTATTACAATATTAAAGTGACAACACCAGAAGATTTATTAATTGCTGAAAGTTTCCTGCGTGTTCAGAAGGAACAATAGTGATAGTATAATATTAAGAAAAGCTCGGTAATTACCGAGCTTTTCTTAATAGATTCATCGACATAAGGTCATGAGTCGCAGTAGTTTAGCTTAAGGAGGATATAAAATGTTTCGAATTGGACAAGGTTTTGATGTACACGAATTTGCAGAAGGTAGACCGTTAATTATCGGTGGAATTACGATTCCATATGAGAAAGGTTTATTAGGTCACTCAGATGCAGATGTACTTTTACATACAATTGCTGATGCATGTTTAGGAGCGATTGCTGCAGGCGACATCGGAAAACATTTTCCAGATACAGATCCTGCCTTTAAAGATGCAGATTCAGCTGTGTTATTGCAAAAAGTTTGGGAGTTTGTACGTAACCAAGGATATGAATTAGGTAATTTAGATTGTACAATTATTGCGCAGAAGCCAAAAATGGCCCCACATATTGAAAGTATGCGTAAGCGTATTAGTGAACTATTAGAAACTTCTATAGACAATGTGAATGTGAAGGCGACAACCACTGAAAAATTAGGATTTACAGGGAGAGAAGAAGGGATTGCTTCTCAAGCCGTTGTATTATTACAGAAAAAATAGTTGTTTTTGATTCGCAAGATGGATAATCATATTTTTTTGGTGTACAATTATAGAATGTGTTGACATTAAGAATGGAAGGTGTACCAATTATGGAAAAGCAAGTGAGAGTGCGCTATGCGCCAAGTCCAACAGGACACTTACATATCGGAAATGCGCGTACGGCATTATTTAATTATTTATTTGCTCGTCATCAAGATGGTAAGTTTATTATTCGTATTGAAGATACTGATGTAAAACGTAACGTTGCTGGTGGTGAAGAAAGCCAATTAAAATACTTGAAATGGCTCGGCATGGACTGGGATGAAGGTGTTGATGTTGGTGGCGAATATGGACCATATCGTCAAACAGAACGTTTAGGTATTTATAAAAAGTTATATGAAGATTTACTAGAGCGTGGTTTAGCTTATAAATGTTATATGACAGAAGAAGAGTTAGAAGCAGAGCGTGAAGGACAAATCGCTCGTGGTGAAACACCTCGTTATGCTGGTAATCACCGTGATTTAACGGAAGAACAAATCAAGCAATTTGAAGCAGAAGGCCGCATTCCAAGTATTCGTTTCCGTGTACCAGCTGACCGCGACTACACATTTAAGGATATCGTAAAAGATGAAGTTGCTTTCCACTCAAATGACTTTGGTGATTTTGTTATTGTGAAAAAAGATGGTATTCCAACTTATAACTTTGCGGTAGCAGTAGACGATCATTTAATGGAGATTACACATGTTCTTCGTGGTGATGATCATATTTCTAACACGCCGAAACAAATGATGATTTATGAAGCATTTGGATGGAATATCCCGCAGTTTGGTCATATGACATTAATCGTAAATGAGAGTCGTAAAAAATTAAGTAAACGCGATGAATCTATTATTCAATTTATTGAGCAATATAAAGAGCTTGGATATCTTCCAGAAGCAATCTTTAACTTTATCGCATTACTAGGTTGGTCACCAGTTGGTGAAGAAGAAATCTTCTCTAAAGATGAATTTATTGAAATGTTTGATGCAGCTCGTTTATCAAAATCACCTGCATTATTCGATTCTCAAAAACTTAAATGGATGAACAACCAATATATGAAAAAGCAAGATCTAGATGCTGTTGTCGCATTAAGCTTACCGCATTTAGTGAAAGCTGGTCGTGTAAGTGAAAACTTAAGTGAACAAGAACAAGCTTGGGTTCGTGATGTAATTGCTTTATACCATGAACAAATGAGCTTTGGAGCTGAAATTGTAGAGCTTTCTGACATGTTCTTTAAAGATCATGTAGATTATGAAGAAGAGGGACAAGAAGTATTGAAAGGTGAACAAGTACCTGAAGTACTTCGCGCATTTGCAGCAGGATTAGAAGCTTTAGAAGAAGTGGAGCCAGCAGCAATTAAGAAAGCAATTAAAGCTGTTCAAAAAGAAACGGGTCATAAAGGGAAAAACTTATTTATGCCAATTCGTGTGGCAACTACTGGCCAAACACATGGACCAGAACTGCCAAATGCAATTGCACTTCTTGGAAAAGAAAAAGTTTTAAATCGTATTCGTAAAGTAATTGGTTAACATTTAGCGAATTTAGAAATATAATAAGAATACTTTAAAATCTAATAAAGGAAAGCGACGAGAAGGAGAAGTAAAAAATCAGGCTTTTTACAGAGAGAACCACCTTTTGGCTGGAAGTGGTTTATAAGCGGGTTTTTGAAATGCCCCTTCGAGTCTTCTGCTGAACAACGAAGAGTTTCGGGGAACGTCATAAGACGCAAAGTAAGCAGAAGCGGTATAAACCGTTATCATGATGAGTTTGAGGCTGTATTTAGGCCTAAACAGAGTGGAACCGCGCTTATAAGGCGTCTCTGTCAATTTGACAGAGGCGTCTTTTTTTATACCATGTAAATAAGGTGAGGGTATAAGTTTTTGTACAGATGGATAAAGCCTAGGTAACAAATAAGATTTTAATTGGTGGTTATTTTCTTTATTTCTCACTAATTATGAACGTTCACTAATCGGACCTTTACGGATGGTCTATCTCTAAATTAACTCTTTTGTTGTTGTTAAATGTTGAGGTGGAAGTAGGATTGTCCGCGAATAGCGAGGTAAATCAGTTCACTCAGAAAAGTAGCCCATAAAGGGGAGGGGACATCGATGTTTAAGAGGCTTCGAGAAGATATTGAAGTCGTTTTTGAACAAGATCCAGCGGCGCGAAGTTATTTCGAGGTCATTTTAACTTACTCTGGATTACATGCAGTTTGGGCACACCGAATTGCACATGCCTTTTATAAACGGGATTTTTTCTTTATTGCACGTTGGATTTCACAAGTTAGTCGTTTCTTTACCGGTATTGAGATTCATCCGGGAGCCACAATTGGTCGTCGTTTTTTTATTGATCATGGTATGGGGGTTGTTATTGGGGAGACGTGTGAAATCGGAGACAATGTAACAATTTATCAAGGAGTTACATTAGGTGGTACAGGGAAAGAAAAAGGAAAAAGGCATCCAACAATCCAAGATAACGTACTTATTGCGACTGGCGCAAAAGTACTCGGATCCATTACAGTTGGGGAGAATTCTAAAATTGGTGCAGGATCTGTTGTATTGAAAGAAGTTCCTGCGCATTCGACAGTTGTAGGTATACCTGGTCGAGTCGTAATTCAAAATGGAGTAAAGATAGGTCAGGAATTGAACCATTCAGATCTGCCAGATCCAATTTTTGATAAATTAAAAGTGATGGAAGCTGAACTTGAGAAATTAAAAAAGCAACTGGGAGTAAAAGTGGAAAGGAAGGATGAAAATGACTATTCACATTTATAATACGTTAACACGTGAGAAAGAGGAGTTTGTTCCTTTAGAAGAAAATAAAGTGAAGATGTATGTATGCGGACCGACAGTATACAACTATATTCATATCGGAAACGCAAGACCGCCTATGGTATTTGATACAGTACGTCGCTACCTGGAGTATAAAGGCTATGAAGTGCAGTATGTTTCCAATTTTACGGATGTAGACGATAAGTTAATTAAAGCAGCAAATGAATTAGGAGAAGATGTTCCGACAATTGCAGATCGCTTTGTTGAAGCGTACTTTGAAGATGTAACTGCATTAGGTTGCAAGCGCGCTACGGTTCATCCTCGTGTAACAGAAAATATGGATATCATTATTGAGTTTATTGAGGAACTTGTGAAAAAAGGATATGCATATGAGTCTGAAGGCGATGTTTATTACAAAACAAAGGAATTTGAAGGTTACGGTAAATTATCACATCAGCCAATTGCAGACCTGCGCCATGGTGCACGTATTGAAGTTGGGGAAAAGAAACAAGATCCGCTTGATTTTGCCTTATGGAAGGCAGCGAAAGAAGGAGAAATCTTCTGGGAGAGCCCTTGGGGCAAAGGTCGTCCAGGATGGCACATTGAATGCTCTGCAATGGCGCGTAAATATTTAGGTGATACAATTGATATTCATGCTGGTGGGCAAGATTTAGCATTCCCTCACCATGAAAATGAGATTGCACAATCAGAAGCATTAACTGGAAAAACATTTGCACGTTACTGGATGCATAATGGATATATTAATATTAACAATGAGAAAATGTCTAAATCATTAGGGAACTTCATTTTAGTTCATGACATTATTAAGGAATATGACCCGCAGTTAATTCGTTTCTTTATGTTATCTGTACATTATCGTCATCCAATCAACTTTAGTGAAGAGTTATTACAGAGTACAAATAATGGATTAGAGCGCATTAAAACAGCTTATGGTAACTTAAAGCACCGTATGGAAAGTAGCACAGATTTAACAGACCATAATGAAAAATGGTTAGCTGAAATAGAGAAATTCCAGTTAGCATTTGAAGAAGCGATGAACGATGATTTCAATACAGCAAATGCAATAACTGAGTTATATAATTTAGCAAACCATGCAAATCAATATCTATTGGAAGAACATACATCAAAAGCTGTAATTGAGGCGTATGTAAAACAGTTTGGAACGTTATTTGGTATTTTGGGATTAGAGTTAACAAAAGAAGAGTTGCTTGACGAAGAGATTGAGGCATTAATTCAAAAACGTATTGAGGCTCGTAAAAACCGCGACTTTGCACTGTCTGATCAAATTCGTGATGATTTAAAAGAGCGTAATATTATTTTAGAAGATACCGCCCAAGGTACAAGATGGAAAAGAGGATAAGCATGATTGATGCAAAGCAATTAAACAGCTTAGCGTTAGCATATATGGGTGATGCGGTATATGAACAATATATCCGCTATCACCTTCTTCAAAAAGGAACGGTTCGTCCTAACCAATTACATCGTTTAGGGACAAGCTTTGTTTCGGCGAAAGCACAAGCGAAAGTTGTTTATCATTTACTAGAAACAGCATTTTTGACAGAGGAAGAAGAAGCAGTCTTAAGAAGAGGACGTAATGCGAATTCGGGTTCTGTTCCTAAAAATACGGATGTGCAAACATATCGCTATAGTACTGCTTTTGAGGCATTGCTTGGTTATCATTATTTATTGAACAATAGCGACAGATTAGAGGAACTTGTATATAAAGCAATTGATGTTTTAGAAGCGAAGGAAGGGGGCGCATCAATATGAGTAGTGAATATATTATCGGACGTAACCCTGTAATTGAAGCGTTACGATCAGGAAGAGATATTAATAAAATCTGGATTGCAGAAGGTGCAGCTAAAGGACAAGTACAAATTGTATTAGCGTTAGCGAAAGAAAATAAAATTATTTTACAACATGCACCAAAGAAGAAATTAGACCAACTTGTTGAAGGGAATCACCAAGGGGTTATTGCACAGGTAGCGGCCTATCAATATGCAGAATTAGAGGATTTATTTGAAGCAGCAGCTAAACGGAATGAAGATCCGTTCTTCTTAATTCTAGATGAAATTGAAGACCCGCATAACTTAGGTTCTATTATGCGTACGGCAGATGCAACAGGCGCACATGGGATTATTATTCCGAAAAGAAGAGCTGTTGGGCTTACAGCATCAGTTGCAAAAGCTTCAACAGGGGCAATTGAATATATTCCTGTTGCTCGTGTGACAAACTTATCTCGAACAATTGATGATTTAAAAGAGCGCGGTCTTTGGATTGCGGGTACAGATGCAAGAGGGAAAACAGATTATCGTAATTTAGATGGTAATATGCCGATTGGATTAGTAATCGGTAGTGAAGGAAAAGGTATGAGCCGTATTATTGGTGAAAAATGTGATTTCTTAATCAACTTGCCAATGGTTGGTAAAGTTACATCCTTAAATGCTTCAGTAGCTGCAAGTCTGTTAATGTATGAGGTATATCGTAAACGCCACCAAATTGGTGAGTGAAAATGAATGATATCTTAATCGTTGATGGTTATAACATTATTGGGGCTTGGAGAGACTTGAAAAAATTAAGGGATGTAGATTTACAGGCATCAAGGGACGCGCTAATTGATAAAATGGCGGATTATCAAGGTTACACAGGAACAAGAGTAATGATTGTATTTGACGCTTATACAGTTCAAGGTATTGAAAAGAAAATGAAGCAATCACGTGTTGAAGTTATTTTCACAAGAAAGAATCAAACCGCGGATGAAAAAATTGAACAGCTCGCGATTGAACTTCGTAATATTAATACACAAATTTATGTTGCGACTTCTGATTATACGGAACAGTGGGTTATTTTTGCGCAAGGAGCGCTTAGGAAGTCAGCCCGTGAACTAGAAATAGAAGTGCAGGCCATGGAACAACAAGTGCGCCATCAAACGCAAGAGGTAAAAGAGAAGCAACCAGCTATGCGAACGATATTTAGCAAAGATATTACAGAAAAATTAGAAAAATTAAGGCGAGGAGAGCGTTGAAGCATTGACGCTCTTCAGGCGCTTACTGTATAATATTTCTAAATAAATAGCGGTCGGAGGGATAAAAGTGGAAACAGGCTTCGTAAGTACCAACAACGTTACGTTTCGCGATTTAGAGGATGAGGCAATAGTTGAGTTAGTTCGAAAAGGTAATATTGATGCTCTTGAATATTTAATTCACAAGTACAAGAACTTTGTTCGCGCAAAATCAAGATCGTATTTTTTAGTAGGTGCCGATCGGGAAGATATTGTTCAAGAAGGTATGATTGGATTATTTAAAGCCATTCGTGATTATAAAGAGGACAAGCTATCTTCTTTTAAAGCATTCGCTGAATTATGTATTACTCGTCAAATTATTACTGCTATTAAGACAGCAACGAGACAAAAACATATTCCTTTAAATTCGTATGTTTCTTTAGACAAACCGATTTACGATGAGGAATCTGATCGTACGCTATTAGATGTTATTTCAGAAGCAAAGGTGACTGATCCTGAAGAGATGATTATTAGTCAGGAAGAATATACCGACATAGAACTAAAAATATCTGAATTATTAAGCGATTTAGAAAGAAAAGTCCTTTCTTTATATTTAGATGGACGTTCTTATCAAGAGATCTCAGAGCAGTTAAACAGGCATGTAAAGTCTATTGATAATGCCTTGCAGCGTGTAAAAAGGAAGCTAGAACGATATATGGAAATGAGAGAAAATACAACTTTAAACTCATAGTATGTGTCGCAGGGGAGAAGGTGATTCTCCTGCTTTCTTTTTGTAATGTAGTAAGTGGCATGTCATTGACATTGTCTTTTATTGTATGATACATTTTTAGGGACATAATGTTACAAGGTTGGTGTAACAAATGAGAAAAAAAGTTGTACTCTCATGTGAAGAGTGTAAGAATCGAAACTACTCCACAATGAAAGATACGAGCTCAGTAGAGCGACTTGAGATAAAGAAATTTTGTAAAACATGCAATATGCATACAGTTCATAAGGAAACAAAATAAATAATTGAAACAATACACTGGAGGTCCCGTAAATGCGTTTGACGAACTTTTTCGGCGATGTAGGTCGCGAAATGAAAAAAGTAAGTTGGCCTAAGAAAGATGAATTACTCCGTTCGACAGCTACTGTTATTGCGACAGTTGTGTTTTTTGCAGTTTTCTTCGCGGTAGTTGACATGGGTATTTCTTCTTTAATTCGGTTAATTCTTGGTTAATTCTTGAATAAGAAGCACTTATCCATGATATAATGTTATTTATACGAACTGTGTAAAAGCCCGATGAACGGGTTTTTTCATTTGCACAAAAAAATGTACGTCAGGGAGGGAAGGACGCTCGTCCTAAATGAATGGAAAAAAGTTGGTATGTTGTCCATACTTATTCTGGATATGAAAATAAAGTAAAAGCAAACCTAGAGAAACGTGTAGAATCAATGGGAATGCAAGATAAAATTTTCCGTGTTGTTGTTCCAGAAGAAGTAGAAGTAGAAATGAAAAACGGAAAAGAAAAATTAACAAAAAGAAAAGTATTTCCAGGTTATGTATTAGTGGAACTAATTATGACTGATGATTCTTGGTATGTTGTTCGTAATACACCGGGCGTAACAGGTTTTGTTGGATCTTCTGGATCAGGATCAAAACCATCTCCTTTATTAGAGGAGGAAGTTGTTACCATTATGAAACATATGGGAATGGACAATGAAGTGGTTGATTTTGACTTTGAACTTCATGAAACAGTACGTGTAAATGAAGGGCCATTCGCGAACTATACAGGTGCAATCGAAGAGATTGACATGGAAAAACAAAAGATAAGAGTGCTTGTAGATATGTTTGGTCGTGAAACACCGGTCGAGCTGGATTTCCACCAAATTGAAAAATTATAAAATGAAACTTGAAATGAATTGTAAAAAGTGATAATATCTTTTAAGTCAGTACGTCTTCGGTAACGGAGACGTTTTTTGAAAAAAGATTTTATCGTTACAGATAAAATTATGAAGTGGGAGGGCAAATCACTGCCCAATTGACCACATCACGGACTTAAGGAGGTGTGTCTCGTGGCTAAAAAGGTAATTAAAATGGTAAAACTTCAAATTCCTGCAGGTAAAGCTAACCCAGCTCCACCAGTTGGTCCAGCATTAGGACAAGCGGGTGTTAACATCATGGGCTTCTGTAAAGAGTTCAACGCTCGTACAGCAGATCAAGCTGGTCTTATCATTCCTGTTGAAATTACGGTATTCGAAGACCGTTCATTCACTTTCATTACTAAAACTCCTCCTGCTGCTGTTCTTCTTAAGAAAGTAGCTGGTATCGAGTCTGGTTCTGGTGAACCAAACCGTAATAAAGTGGCAACTGTTAAGCGTGATAAAGTACGCGAAATCGCTGAAACTAAAATGCCTGACCTAAACGCTGCTAGCGTAGAAGCTGCAATGCGTATGGTTGAAGGTACTGCGCGCAGTATGGGTATCGTTATCGAAGACTAATTCGATTTGTTTTTTTGTAAAAAAGGTTGCGGGTCTGGAATTCCAATTCGCAACCTTTATTATCGTAAATGAGTATCGTTTTTAAATAAATGGATGGGCGCACATCCTCGGGATTTCCCGGAATGAAGGCGTAAACGTGGGAGGTTATTCCGCTAAAACCACATTCAAGGAGGAAATAAACATGGCTAAAAGAGGTAAAAAGTACGTAGAAGCTGCAAAGCTTGTTGATCGTGCAACTGCTTACTCTGCAACAGAAGCAGTAGAATTAGTAAAGAAAACAAACACAGCTAAATTTGATGCAACTGTAGAAGCTGCATTCCGTTTAGGTGTTGATCCTAAGAAAGCTGACCAACAAATTCGTGGTGCAGTTGTTCTTCCACACGGTACTGGTAAAGTACAACGTGTATTAGTATTCGCTAAAGGCGAAAAAGCAAAAGAAGCTGAAGCTGCTGGCGCTGACTTCGTAGGCGATACTGATTACATCGGTAAAATCCAACAAGGTTGGTTCGATTTCGATGTAGTAGTAGCAACTCCTGACATGATGGGTGAAGTTGGTAAACTTGGTCGCGTATTAGGACCTAAAGGTTTAATGCCAAACCCTAAAACTGGAACAGTTACTTTCGATGTAACAAAAGCTGTTAACGAAATCAAAGCTGGTAAAGTTGAATACCGCGTTGATAAAGCTGGTAACATCCACGTTCCAATCGGTAAAGTATCTTTCGAAGATGCTAAACTAGTAGAAAACTTCAAAACAATTGCTGACACGCTATTAAAAGTTAAACCAGCTGCTGCAAAAGGTACTTACATGAAGAACGTAACTGTTGCTTCTACAATGGGACCTGGCGTACGTGTAGACGTTTCTACAATCGCGTAAAAATTGGAAGTTGACTTCATAAAGAAGTTTTAATATAATCATTTATGTTGTGAATTTAAATAGTGTACCGTAGACAGTAGGGGCCAATTTGGCTTAATTTCCTACCTAGGTGTTAATATACGAAGCGGAATTCTTTTCTGTGACTATATGCCTCCATGTCTACAACTGGGCATGGAGGTTTTTTAGTGCACTTTCGGTACATCTTCTATATAATCTACAGGAGGTGTAATAACATGAGCAAAGCAATCGAAACTAAACAACAAGTTGTAACTGAAATCGCTGAAAAACTTCGCGAAAGTAAATCTACAATCGTTGTTGACTACCGTGGTTTAACAGTATCTGAAGCAACTGAATTACGTAAAAACTTACGTGAAGCTGGCGTTGAGTTCAAAGTTTACAAAAACTCTTTAACTCGTCGTGCTGCAGAATCTGTTGAAATGGCTGAGTTAAACGAATTCTTAACAGGACCAAACGCAATCGCGTTCAGTAACGAGGATGTAGTTGCTCCTGCGAAAGTATTAAACGACTTCGCTAAAGATCATGAAGCTTTAGAAATTAAAGCGGGCGTAATCGAAGGTAAACTTGTAACACTTGATGAGGTTAAAGCTATCGCTACTCTTCCATCACGTGAAGGCTTACTTTCTATGCTTCTTAGCGTTCTTCAAGCTCCAATCCGTAACCTTGCACTTGCTACTAAAGCAGTTGCAGATCAAAAGGAAGAGCAAGGCGCTTAATTTTTTAAAAGATAATTACGTGTTATCGATAAAACAATACAAACCTATTTAAGGGAGGATATTTACAATGACTAAAGAACAAATCATTGAAGCAGTTAAATCTATGACTGTATTAGAACTTAACGACTTAGTAAAAGCTATCGAGGAAGAATTCGGCGTAACTGCTGCTGCTCCTGTAGCTGTTGTTGGTGGCGCTGGTGAAGCTGCTGCTGAGAAAACTGAATTTGACGTAGTACTTGAAAGTGCTGGAGCACAAAAAATCAAAGTTATCAAAGTTGTTCGTGAAATCACTGGCCTTGGCTTAAAAGAAGCTAAAGAACTAGTTGACAACACTCCAAAAGCAATCAAAGAAGGCGCTTCTAAAGAAGAAGCTGAAGAAATGAAAGCTAAACTTGAAGAAGTTGGCGCTGCTGTAGAAGTTAAGTAATTAACTTTTGAAGCTCTAAAAAAGCTCGCTCTTATGCGGGCTTTTTTTTTAACTGTAAAGAAAAGGGGTGGCCATATGGCAGACCATTATTTTTCTAATGACCCTTCGAGTAAAAGTGATCGTAAACGATGGGAATATACATTGCGAGGATCTCAATTTGCTTTTTTATCTGACCATGGGGTGTTTTCGAAAAACGAGGTGGACTTTGGTTCTCGTCTTTTAATTGAAGCGTTTCAAATGCCAGATATTAAAGGTGATGTATTAGACGTGGGATGTGGATACGGTCCAATCGGTTTGTCGTTGGCAAAAGAGTTTCAAGAGCGTAGTGTTCACATGGTGGATGTGAACGAAAGGGCACTTGGACTTGCAAAAGAAAATGCTGCTAATAACAAAATTGATAATGTCCGCATTTTTCAAAGTAGCGTCTATGAAAATGTAGATGGCAAGTATGCTGCTATTCTATCTAATCCTCCAATTCGCGCTGGTAAACATATTGTGCATGAAATTTTAGAAAAAGCTGTGGATCATCTAGTGCCGGGTGGGGAGCTTTGGGTTGTTATTCAAAAGAAACAAGGTGCACCATCTGCGCTTAAAAAACTAGAAGAATCATTTTCTGAAGTTGAGGTTGTAGAAAAGAAAAAAGGATATTATATCATAAAATCAAAAAAACGTTGACGGTTATTTTTGGCTATGTTAACATTATACAATGCCAATATATGATTTTCTGCGTTGAGAAAGATGTATATTTTTGTTTCTCTTGGAAAAGATAGTAAAATCAGCAGATTATGAAACAGAATGATGGTTTTCTTATAGAAGCCATTTTTCTTTTTTGAGCAGGTAGAAAGACTCAACGTATCTATCTTCGAGAGGAAAAGCTACGCTACTAGCGTTAGCTGTATTTATTTGTGATTTTGCACAATTTTTTTGTGCATTTATAATACTCATGATTTGAGGGGTGAAGCAGTTGACAGGTCAACTAGTTCAATACGGACGCCACCGCCAACGAAGAAGTTATGCCCGTATTAGTGAAGTATTAGAGTTACCAAATCTTATCGAAATTCAAACCTCTTCTTATCAGTGGTTTCTTGATGAGGGTTTGCGAGAAATGTTCCAAGACATTTCTCCGATTGAAGACTTTACGGGAAATCTATCGCTTGAATTTATCGACTACAGCTTAGGTGAACCTAAATACTCTGTAGAAGAATGTAAAGAGCGTGATGTGACGTATGCAGCACCACTTCGTGTGAAAGTTCGTCTAATCAATAAGGAAACTGGTGAAGTAAAAGAACAGGATGTGTTCATGGGAGATTTCCCACTCATGACAGAGACAGGAACATTCGTAATTAACGGTGCAGAACGTGTTATCGTTTCCCAGTTAGTCCGCTCTCCAAGCGTATACTATAGTGGCAAAGTGGATAAAAACGGAAAACGTGGTTTTACTGCTACTGTAATTCCAAACCGCGGAGCTTGGTTAGAGTATGAAACAGATGCTAAGGATGTTGTATATGTACGTATTGACCGTACTCGTAAACTTCCTGTAACTGTTTTGTTACGCGCATTAGGGTTTGGCTCTGATCAAGAAATCACCGAGCTTTTAGGTGATAACGAATACTTAAGCAATACGCTAGAAAAAGACAACACAGATAGCACAGAAAAAGCATTGCTTGAAATTTATGAGCGTCTACGCCCAGGTGAACCACCAACAGTAGAAAACGCGAAAAGCTTGCTTGTTTCTCGCTTCTTTGATCCAAAGCGCTACGATTTAGCAAATGTAGGTCGCTACAAGATCAACAAAAAATTACACATTAAAAACAGATTGTTTAACCAACGCTTAGCTGAAACGTTAGTAGATCCAGAAACTGGAGAGATTTTAGCGGCAGAAGGAACAGTCTTAGACCGTCGTACACTAGATCGCATTTTACCTTACTTAGAGAAAAACATTGGATTCAAGACAGCGAAACCAATGGGTGGAGTGGTAGAAGGCGATGTTGAGCTGCAATCTATTAAGATTTATGCTCCAGAGTCAGACGGTGAACGTTCTATCAATGTAATTGGGAATGCAAACATCACTCGTGACGTAAAACACATCACGCCAGGTGATATCCTTGCTTCTATTAGCTACTTCTTTAACTTACTATACAAAGTAGGGGATACAGATGATATTGACCATTTAGGAAATCGTCGTCTGCGCTCTGTAGGAGAGTTATTACAAAACCAATTCCGTATCGGTCTTTCTCGTATGGAACGTGTTGTTCGTGAGAGAATGTCGATTCAAGATACAAATGCAATTACACCGCAAGCATTAATTAACATTCGTCCGGTTATTGCATCTATTAAAGAGTTCTTCGGAAGTTCTCAGTTATCTCAGTTCATGGACCAAACAAACCCATTAGCAGAGTTAACGCACAAACGAAGACTATCTGCACTAGGACCTGGTGGTTTAACGCGTGAGCGTGCAGGTTTTGAAGTACGTGACGTTCACTACTCTCACTATGGTCGTATGTGTCCAATTGAAACACCAGAGGGACCAAACATCGGTTTGATCAACTCACTATCTTCGTTCGCGAAAGTAAATGAGTTTGGTTTCATTGAAACACCATACCGTCGTGTTGATCCAGAAACTGGTCGTGTAACAGGCCATGTTGATTACTTAACAGCAGATGAAGAAGATAATTATGTTGTAGCCCAAGCGAATATGAAATTATCTGAAGAAGGGGAATTCCTCGATGAAGATATCGTAGCTCGTTTCCGTGGTGAAAACATTGTCACAAATAGAGAGCGCATCGACTACATGGATGTATCTCCAAAACAAGTAGTGTCGGCAGCGACAGCTTGTATTCCGTTCTTAGAAAACGACGACTCCAACCGTGCACTTATGGGTGCGAACATGCAACGTCAGGCGGTTCCGTTAATGAATCCGGAATCTCCAATTGTAGGTACAGGTATGGAGTACGTATCAGCAAAAGACTCAGGTGCTGCAGTAATCTGTAAACACCCTGGTGTTGTTGAACGCGTAGAAGCACGTGAAGTTTGGGTACGCCGTTATGTAGAAGTTGACGGTCAAAAAGTAAAAGGCGATTTAGATCGCTACAAAATGTTGAAATTCATTCGTTCTAACCAAGGAACTTGTTACAACCAACGTCCAATCGTAAGTGTTGGAGATCAAGTTGTAAAAGGTGAAATCCTTGCGGATGGTCCTTCTATGGAATTAGGTGAACTAGCACTTGGACGTAACGTGCTTGTTGGCTTCATGACATGGGACGGTTATAACTACGAGGATGCGATTATCATGAGTGAGCGCCTTGTAAAAGATGATGTGTACACTTCTATTCATATTGAAGAATATGAGTCAGAAGCTCGTGATACGAAGCTTGGACCAGAAGAAATTACACGTGACATTCCAAACGTTGGGGAAGATGCATTACGCAACCTTGACGAGCGCGGTATCATTCGCGTTGGTGCTGAAGTAAAAGATGGAGACTTACTTGTTGGTAAAGTAACACCTAAAGGTGTAACAGAATTAACAGCTGAAGAACGTCTATTACACGCTATCTTTGGAGAAAAAGCACGTGAAGTACGTGATACATCACTACGTGTACCACACGGTGGTGGCGGTATTATCTTAGACGTAAAAGTGTTTAACCGTGAAGATGGCGACGAGTTGCCACCAGGTGTAAATCAACTTGTACGTGCATATATCGTTCAAAAGCGTAAAATTTCTGAAGGTGACAAGATGGCCGGTCGTCACGGTAACAAAGGTGTTATCTCCCGTATTTTACCGGAAGAAGATATGCCGTACTTACCAGACGGTACGCCAATCGATATCATGTTAAACCCATTAGGGGTACCATCTCGTATGAATATCGGTCAGGTATTAGAGCTTCATCTTGGTATGGCAGCAAGATACCTTGGTATTCACGTTGCAACACCAGTATTCGATGGTGCTCGCGAGGAAGATGTATGGGGTACAATCGAGGAAGCTGGTATGGCGAATGACGCAAAAACGATCCTATATGATGGACGTACTGGTGAGCCATTCGACAACCGCGTATCTGTTGGTGTCATGTATATGATCAAACTTGCGCACATGGTTGACGATAAACTTCATGCTCGTTCTACTGGACCATACTCACTTGTAACGCAACAACCTCTTGGAGGTAAAGCACAATTCGGTGGACAACGTTTCGGTGAGATGGAGGTTTGGGCACTTGAAGCTTATGGTGCTGCTTATACTCTTCAAGAAATCTTAACTGTGAAGTCTGATGATGTTGTCGGCCGCGTTAAGACATACGAAGCGATTGTTAAAGGCGAAAATGTTCCAGAACCAGGTGTTCCAGAGTCATTTAAAGTATTGATTAAAGAACTACAAAGCTTAGGTATGGACGTTAAAATGATGTCTAGCGACGATACAGAAATTGAAATGCGTGATACGGAAGATGATGATGATCATCAATCAGCAGACAAATTAAGTGTCGAAGTTGAGACAACTAAGGAATAATTGGGATAACCTGTAGACTAAAAGGGAGGTAGGCCCCTTGATAGATGTTAATAACTTTGAATATATGAAGATTGGACTTGCTTCGCCTGACAAGATTCGTTCTTGGTCATACGGTGAAGTTAAGAAACCAGAAACAATTAACTATCGTACGTTAAAGCCTGAAAAAGATGGCTTGTTCTGTGAGCGTATTTTCGGACCACAAAAGGACTGGGAATGTCATTGCGGAAAATATAAACGTGTACGTTATAAAGGTGTAGTTTGTGATCGATGTGGCGTTGAAGTAACGCGTGCGAAAGTACGTCGTGAACGTATGGGTCATATCGAATTAGCTGCTCCTGTATCTCATATTTGGTATTTCAAAGGTATCCCGAGCCGCATGGGACTTGTCTTAGACATGTCCCCTCGCGCGCTTGAAGAAGTAATTTATTTCGCTTCTTATGTTGTAACAGAAAGTGGAGATACACCACTAGATAAGAAGCAATTGCTTTCTGAAAAAGAATACCGTGCATATCGTGACCGATATGGCAGCACATTCCAAGCTGCTATGGGCGCAGAAGCGATTAAGAAGCTATTACAAGACATCGATTTAGATAAAGAAGTAGACTTCTTAAAAGAAGAATTAAAAACAGCACAAGGACAACGTCGTACTCGTGCTATTAAACGTCTAGAGGTACTAGAAGCATTCCGTAACTCTGGAAATGAGCCATCTTGGATGATCTTAGATGTTCTTCCAGTTATCCCACCAGAACTACGCCCAATGGTACAGTTAGATGGTGGACGTTTTGCGACTTCTGACTTAAACGACTTATACCGTCGTGTAATTAACCGTAATAACCGTTTAAAACGTCTATTGGACTTAGGTGCACCAAGCATTATCGTTCAAAACGAAAAACGTATGTTACAAGAAGCTGTAGACGCATTAATCGATAATGGTCGTCGTGGCCGTCCAGTTACTGGACCAGGTAACCGTCCATTAAAATCACTATCTCACATGCTAAAAGGTAAACAAGGACGTTTCCGTCAAAACTTATTAGGTAAACGTGTTGACTACTCTGGTCGTTCCGTTATCGTTGTAGGACCGAACTTAAAAATGTACCAATGTGGATTACCAAAAGAGATGGCACTTGAATTGTTCAAGCCTTTCGTTATGAAAGATTTAGTGGAAAAAGGATTAGCACATAACATTAAAAGTGCGAAACGTAAAATCGAGCGTGTACAACCTGAAGTTTGGGATGTTTTAGAATCTGTAATTAAAGAACACCCAGTACTTTTAAACCGTGCCCCAACGCTTCACCGTCTTGGTATCCAAGCGTTCGAACCTACATTAGTAGAAGGACGCGCAATCCGTCTTCACCCACTTGTATGTACTGCATACAACGCGGACTTTGATGGTGACCAAATGGCGGTTCACGTTCCGTTATCATCAGAAGCACAAGCAGAAGCTCGTCTTCTTATGTTAGCAGCACAAAACATCTTGAACCCGAAAGATGGAAAACCAGTTGTTACACCGTCTCAGGATATGGTATTAGGTAACTATTACTTAACGCTTGAGCGCGAGGGTGCAATTGGTGAAGGTATGGTGTTCAAAGATGCAAATGAAGCATTGCTTGCGTATCAAAATGGATATGTACATCTTCATACCCGTGTCGCTGTTGCTGCAAACTCAGTGAACAACAATGAAACATTTACTGAAGAGCAAAAAGGCAAGCTTCTATTAACAACAGTTGGTAAATTAATATTTAACGAAATCTTACCGAAGTCGTTCCCTTATATTAACGAACCAACAAATTCAAACCTTGAAAAAGAAACACCAGCGAAATACTTCGTTGAAAAAGGTGCGAACATTAAAGAAATTATTGCTAGTCGCGAAGAAGTGGCACCATTTAGCAAGAAAATCCTTGGTAACATCATTGCGGAAGTGTTTAAACGTTTCCAGATTACAGAAACGTCTCGCATGCTTGACCGTATGAAGAACTTAGGATTTAAATACTCTACAAAAGCTGGTATTACAGTTGGGGTAGCGGATATTCTTGTATTAGGTGAAAAAGATGAAATTCTCCACGAAGCACAAGCAAAAGTAGATAAAGTAATTAAACAATTCCGTCGCGGTTTAATCACGGAAGAAGAACGTTACGATCGCGTTATCTCTATTTGGAGTAATGCAAAAGATGTTATCCAAGGAAAACTAATGAAATCCTTGAATAAACGCAACCCAATCTTCATGATGAGTGACTCTGGTGCCCGTGGTAACGCATCGAACTTCACTCAGCTTGCTGGTATGCGTGGTCTGATGGCCAACCCATCTGGTCGTATCATTGAACTTCCAATCAAGTCAAGTTTCCGTGAAGGTTTAACAGTACTTGAGTACTTCATCTCTACGCATGGTGCGCGTAAAGGTCTTGCCGATACAGCACTTAAGACTGCCGATTCTGGTTACTTAACACGTCGTCTTGTAGACGTTGCACAAGATGTTATCGTTCGTGAAGACGATTGTGGAACAGATCGTGGTTTATTAATCGGTGCGATTAAAGAGGGTAATGAAGTAATCGAGTCATTATATGATCGTCTTGTAGGACGTTTTGCAAGGAAAACTGTGAAACATCCTGAAACAGGTGAAGTATTAGTTCGTGAAAATGAATTAATTACAGAAGATATTGCTCATATCGTTGAAAATTCAGGTGTAGAAACAGTACACATCCGTTCAGCGTTCACATGTAACACTCGCCACGGCGTATGTAAGAAATGTTACGGTCGCAACTTAGCTACTGGTACAGACGTAGAAGTAGGGGAAGCGGTAGGTATTATCGCAGCTCAATCTATCGGTGAGCCAGGTACACAGTTAACGATGCGTACGTTCCATACAGGTGGGGTTGCCGGAGACGATATTACGCAAGGTTTACCTCGTATCCAAGAGATCTTTGAAGCTCGTAATCCAAAGGGTCAGGCAGTTATCAGTGAAATCGATGGTGTTATCGCGGCGATCAACGATGTTAAAGATCGTCAGGAGGTAGTTGTACAGGGCGAGGTTGAAACTCGTACGTATGCAATTCCTTATGGTGCTCGTCTGAAAGTAGCTCCAGGACAGCCAATTGCTCACGGAAAAGAGTTAACAGAAGGTTCTATTGATCCGAAAGAATTACTAAAAGTAACGGACATTACGGCAGTTCAAGAATACTTACTACGCGAAGTTCAAAAAGTATACCGTATGCAAGGGGTAGAAATTGGTGACAAGCACGTAGAGGTAATGGTTCGCCAAATGCTTCGTAAAGTTCGTGTAATTGATGCTGGTGAAACAGATGTGTTACCAGGAACATTACTGGATATCCATCAGTTTACTGATGCGAATGCAAAAGTTTTACTTAAAGGTAAACAACCTGCAACAGCAAGACCAGTACTTCTTGGTATTACAAAAGCTTCACTGGAAACAGATTCATTCTTATCTGCAGCGTCGTTCCAAGAAACAACTCGTGTTCTAACAGATGCAGCAATTAAAGGCAAGCGCGATGAGCTTCTAGGATTGAAAGAGAATGTTATTATCGGTAAACTTGTTCCAGCTGGAACTGGTATGAATCGTTACCGCAAAGTTGATCTTGTTAAAACAACACAAGATGACATGAATGTGGAAAACGATGAAGTTTACGTGGAACAGTAAAATTTTCCGTCGTAAATTTTGTATAAAAACAGATAATCCTAGTTGACATTGTATGAGTCAAAATGTTACTATAAGCAAGGTTGCTCCTGAACGATGCTTTGGAGGATATGTATATGTCTTATCAAAAAGTATCAAATGCTGAAAATGTAGTCGTTGGTTATAAACGAACATTGGAAGCAATCAAAAATGGTACAGTTAAAGAAGTTGTTATTGCAGAGGATGCTGACATGCGGTTAACCCATGTTATTACTCGCACTGCGTTGCAACATAACGTGCCCATAACCAAAGTTGAATCAGTTCGTAAGCTTGGGAAAGCTTCGGGGATTCAAGTAGGAGCTTCAGCAATAGGAATAATAAGTTAAAACTGTTTTTGTGAGGAGGGAGCATTTGCTCTTCCTTGCAAAAACTTTGTTTTCAACTAATAATGAACCACCTGGATATGTGGTCATACAAACATGCGAAGGGAGGATAAATCAAATGCCTACTATTAACCAATTAGTGAGAAATGGTCGTACTGATAAAGTATGGAAATCTAAATCACCTGCGTTAAACAAAGGTTTTAACTCTTTAAAGAAAAAATCAACTGATATCTCTGCACCTCAAAAACGTGGTGTATGTACTCGTGTTGGTACAATGACTCCAAAGAAACCGAACTCAGCGTTACGTAAATACGCTCGTGTACGTTTAACAAATGGTATCGAGGTTACTGCTTACATCCCAGGTATCGGTCATAACCTACAAGAGCATAGCGTAGTATTAATTCGCGGTGGTCGTGTAAAGGATTTACCGGGGGTACGTTACCACATCGTTCGTGGTGCGCTTGACACAGCTGGTGTTGACAAACGTATGCAAGGACGTTCTAAATATGGTACTAAGCGACCAAAAGCTGCTAAAAAATAATAAACTTACAATGAAAGGAGGAACTCAATATGCCTCGTAAAGGACCTGTTGCGAAACGTGACGTGTTACCAGATCCAATGTATAATTCGAAACTAGTAACGCGCCTAATCAACAAAATGATGGTTGACGGTAAAAAAGGTAAATCTCAAACAATTCTTTATAATGCGTTCGATATCGTTAGTGAACGTACTGGTAAAGAACCAATGGAAGTATTCGAGCAAGCTCTTAAGAACATCATGCCTGTTCTTGAAGTACGCGCTCGTCGTGTTGGTGGTGCTAACTACCAAGTTCCAGTTGAGGTTCGTCCAGAACGCCGTACAACTTTAGGTCTTCGTTGGTTAGTAAACTACGCTCGTCTTCGTGGTGAAAAAACTATGGAAGAGCGTCTTGCTAACGAAATCTTAGATGCAGCTAACAACGCTGGTGCATCTGTTAAGAAACGTGAAGACACTCATAAAATGGCAGAAGCTAACAAAGCATTTGCTCATTACCGTTGGTAGGATTCAACGTAAAATAAATGTAAGCATAAACCGCTTTATTTGTCGCTTGTGGAAGTGTGGAGAGGGAGAATGCCTCTCCCTTTCAATGGGCGCTCGTTTTACATAATGAGGGTACTGGACACACTGCCGTATGTAACAAAATAAAGTGGCTTTTTTGCTACTTAAAATAAAAAATCCAATCCATATATGGAAGGAGCAAGACACCAAATGGGAAGAGAGTTCTCTTTAGAAAACACTCGTAATATTGGTATCATGGCTCACATCGATGCTGGTAAAACAACAGCAACTGAGCGTATCTTGTACTACACAGGACGTATTCATAAAATCGGTGAAACTCACGAAGGTGCATCTCAGATGGACTGGATGGAGCAAGAGCAAGAGCGTGGTATCACAATTACTTCTGCTGCAACTACAGCTCAATGGAAAGGTCACCGTGTAAACATCATTGACACTCCAGGACACGTAGACTTCACAGTAGAAGTAGAACGTTCTTTACGCGTACTTGATGGCGCAGTAGCAGTACTTGATGCGCAATCTGGTGTAGAACCACAAACAGAAACTGTTTGGCGTCAGGCTACTACTTACGGCGTACCTCGTATCGTATTCGTTAACAAAATGGATAAAATCGGTGCAGACTTCTTATACTCTGTAGGAACAATCCACGATCGTTTACAAGCAAACGCACATCCAATTCAGTTACCAATCGGTGCTGAAGATGAGTTCAATGGTATCATTGACCTTGTTGAAGAGTGTGCTTACATGTACGGTAACGATTTAGGAACAGACATTCAACGTGTCGAGATTCCTGAAGAGCATAAAGAGCTAGCTGAAGAATACCGCGGAAAACTTATCGAAGCGGTAGCTGAGCTTGACGAAGAAATGATGATGAAGTACCTAGAAGGTGAAGAAATCACTGTAGAAGAGCTTAAAGCTGGTATCCGTAAGGCTACAACTTCTGTTGAATTCTTCCCAGTAATCTGTGGTTCTGCATTCAAAAACAAAGGTGTTCAAATTCTGTTAGATGCAGTTATCGACTACCTACCATCTCCATTAGATGTACCAGCTATTAAAGGTACTCTTCCGGATACAGATGAAGAAGTAGAACGTAAATCTAGCGATGAAGAGCCTTTCTCAGCTCTAGCATTCAAAATCATGACTGACCCTTATGTTGGTAAGTTAACGTTCTTCCGTGTGTACTCTGGTGTGTTAAACTCTGGATCATACGTGAAAAACTCAACTAAAGGTAAGCGTGAGCGTGTAGGTCGTATCCTACAAATGCACGCTAACAGCCGTGAAGAGATTTCAACAGTTTACGCTGGTGACATCGCTGCTGCTGTAGGTCTAAAAGATACTACTACTGGTGATACTCTTTGTGACGAGAAATCTCTTGTTATCCTTGAGTCTATGGAATTCCCAGAGCCAGTTATCTCTGTAGCTATCGAACCAAAATCTAAAGCTGACCAAGATAAAATGGGTACAGCATTATCTAAGCTTTCTGAAGAAGATCCAACATTCCGTGCTCACACTGACCAAGAAACTGGCCAAACAATCATCGCTGGTATGGGTGAACTTCACCTTGATATCATCGTTGACCGTATGCGCCGTGAATTCAAAGTAGAAGCAAACGTTGGTGCTCCTCAGGTAGCATACCGTGAGACTTTCCGCTCTGCAGCGAAAGTTGAAGGTAAGTTCGCACGTCAATCTGGTGGTCGTGGACAATTCGGTCACGTATGGATTGAGTTCGAGCCTAACGAAGAAGGTAAAGGATTCGAATTCGAAAACAAGATCGTCGGTGGTGTAGTTCCTCGTGAATACATCCCAGCTGTTGGAGCAGGTCTTGAAGATGCACTTAAAAATGGTGTACTAGCAGGATATCCTGTAGTAGACATTAAAGCTGCATTAGTTGACGGATCTTACCATGATGTTGACTCCTCTGAGATGGCGTTCAAAATCGCTGCATCTATGGCGCTTAAAGCTGCGGTTTCTAAGTGTAACCCAGTAATTCTTGAGCCAATGATGAAAGTTGAAGTTGTAATTCCTGAAGAGTACATGGGTGACATTATGGGTGACGTAACATCTCGTCGTGGACGTGTAGAAGGTATGGAAGCTCGCGGTAACGCTCAAGTTGTTCGCGCTATGGTTCCACTTTCTGAAATGTTCGGTTATGCAACGTCATTACGTTCTAACACTCAAGGTCGCGGTACATTCTCTATGGTATTTGACCACTATGAAGAAGTACCAAAATCTGTTTCAGAAGAAATTATCAAAAAAAATAAAGGTGAATAATTGATTTTTATCAATTGTTCAAGTATAACTACTTATGTAAGCTTAGAAAGTGGGACGTAAGTTTCACTTTCTAGTCTAAATATAAAATAACCTATATAAACTAAGGAGGAATTTAGAATGGCTAAAGCTAAATTCGAACGTTCTAAACCCCATGTTAACATCGGTACTATCGGCCACGTTGACCATGGTAAAACTACATTAACTGCTGCGATCACTACAGTTCTTGCAAAAGCTGGTGGTGCTGAAGCACGCGGATACGATCAAATCGATGCTGCTCCAGAAGAAAGAGAGCGCGGTATCACAATCTCAACTGCACACGTTGAGTACGAAACTGAAACTCGTCACTATGCACACGTTGACTGCCCAGGTCACGCTGACTATGTTAAAAACATGATCACTGGTGCTGCTCAAATGGACGGCGGTATCTTAGTAGTATCTGCTGCTGATGGCCCAATGCCTCAAACTCGTGAGCACATCCTTCTTTCTCGTCAAGTAGGTGTACCTTACATCGTTGTATTCTTAAACAAATGCGATATGGTAGACGACGAAGAATTATTAGAATTAGTAGAAATGGAAGTTCGCGATCTATTATCTGAATACGGATTCCCAGGCGATGATATCCCTGTAATCAAAGGTTCTGCTCTTAAAGCTCTTCAAGGAGATGCTGAGTGGGAAGCTAAAATCGTTGAATTAATGGCTGAAGTTGATGCTTACATTCCAACTCCAGAACGTGAAACTGACAAACCATTCTTAATGCCTGTAGAGGATGTATTCTCTATCACAGGTCGTGGTACAGTTGCTACTGGTCGCGTAGAGCGCGGTGTAGTTAAAGTTGGTGACGTAGTAGAAATCATCGGTCTTGCTGAAGAAGCTGCTTCTACAACTGTAACTGGTGTAGAAATGTTCCGTAAACTTCTTGACCAAGCTGAAGCTGGAGACAACATCGGTGCTCTACTTCGTGGGGTTGCACGTGAAGACATCCAACGTGGACAAGTTCTTGCTAAAACTGGCTCTGTAAAAGCTCACGCTAAATTCAAAGCTGAAGTTTTCGTTCTATCTAAAGAAGAAGGTGGACGTCACACTCCATTCTTCGCTAACTACCGCCCACAGTTCTATTTCCGTACAACTGACGTAACTGGAATCATCCAATTACCAGAAGGTACTGAAATGGTAATGCCTGGTGACAACATTGAAATGACTATCGAGCTTATCGCTCCAATCGCGATCGAAGAAGGAACTAAGTTCTCTATTCGTGAAGGTGGACGTACTGTAGGTTACGGCGTAGTTGCTACAATCGTTGAGTAATCTTTAAATAGATTTAAAAAACTCAAGGGATTTTCCCTTGAGTTTTTTTGTTTATGAAAAGTAGTATTTTCTAGTTTTAAACGAGTTTCTTCTATAGTATATAAATCTGTACAGCAAAACATCCAGAAACTGTAAAATGAATTAGCGCAGATGAAAACTTGAAATTCTTTAAAGTGCCATGTATAATAGCAAAAGTAGAGAAAAGCAGATGTAAACAAAAAGATGCTTGCATCTGGACGAATAACATTGTATAATAGACAATGTTGGTCTTTGACTGCGATGAAGTGGAAGGTTGCTGACACACCCGGCCGCTTTGCCATGGCATGGTGTGGGGAAATTTCCATGGAGAAGGTCTATTTTAGAAATAGGCGAACGAAGGAGGGAAAATAATGGCAAAAGAAAAAATTCGTATCCGTTTAAAAGCTTACGATCACCGTATTCTTGATCAGTCAGCTGAGAAAATTGTAGAAACAGCTAAGCGTTCTGGGGCAACAGTTTCTGGTCCGATCCCATTACCAACTGAAAAAACTGTTTACACAATTCTTCGTGCTGTTCATAAGTACAAAGATTCTCGTGAGCAATTCGAAATGCGCACGCACAAACGTCTAATCGACATCGTGAGCCCTACTCCACAAACAGTAGACTCATTAATGCGTTTAGATTTACCATCTGGTGTAGATATCGAAATCAAACTATAATTCATATAACTTAAAAAATGTAGGAGGTGTAACTCATGACCAAAGGAATCTTAGGAAGAAAGATCGGTATGACTCAAGTATTTGCTGAAAACGGTGAGCTAATCCCTGTAACAGTAATCGCTGCGACTCCAAACGTTGTTCTTCAAAAGAAAACAACTGAAACTGATGGCTACAATGCAATTCAGTTAGGATTCGACGACAAACGTGAAAAATTAGCTAACAAACCTGAACAAGGTCACGTTGCTAAAGCAACTACTGCTCCTAAGCGCTTCATTCGCGAAATCCGCGATGCAGACGTGGACGGATTAGAGGTTGGTCAAGAGGTAAAAGTTGAAGTTTTCACTGCAGGTGAAATCGTAGACGTAACAGGAATTTCTAAAGGTAAAGGTTTCCAAGGTGCTATTAAACGCCACGGACAATCTCGCGGACCTATGTCTCATGGTTCTCGTTATCACCGTCGTCCTGGTTCAATGGGCCCAGTTGCTCCGAACCGTGTATTCAAAGGCAAAAAACTTGCTGGACGTATGGGTGGAGACCAAGTTACGGTTCAAAACTTAGAAATCGTTCAAGTTGACGCTGAGCGCAACTTATTGTTAGTAAAAGGTAACGTTCCAGGTGCTAAGAAATCTCTTGTAGTTGTTCAAGGCGCTGTGAAGGCTAGCAAATAATTCACAATAGGAAGGAGGAATTCCAATGCCAAAAGTTACTGTATATAATCAAACTGGTTCACAGGTTGGTGAAATCGAATTAGCTGAAGCTGTTTTCGGTATCGAACCTAATGAAGCTGTACTTTTTGAAGCTGTAATGATGCAACGCGCATCTTTACGTCAAGGTACACATAAAGTAAAAACTCGCTCTGAAGTGCGCGGTGGTGGTCGTAAACCATGGCGTCAAAAAGGAACTGGACGTGCTCGTCAAGGTTCTATCCGCTCTCCTCAATGGCGTGGTGGTGGTACGGTATTCGGACCTACACCAAGAAGCTATGCTTACAAACTTCCTAAAAAAGTTCGTCGCTTAGCTATTAAATCTGCATTAGCTACTAAAGTAGTTGAGAACAACGTTGTAGTTCTTGAAGACTTAGTGTTAAATGCACCAAAAACAAAAGACATGGTAGCAGTACTTAAAGGATTAGCTGTTGAGAAGAAAGCTCTTATCGTAACTGCTGATGCAAACGAGTCTGTAGAGTTATCTGCTCGCAACATTCCTGGAGTAACAGTAATCACTGCTGATGGCGTAAACGTTTTAGACGTGCTTCATCATGATAAGCTAATCATGACAAAAGCGGCAGTGGAAAAAGTAGAGGAGGTGCTTGCATAATGAGAGATCCTCGTGATATCATTAAGCGCCCAGTTATCACTGAACGTTCTATGGAAATGATGGCTGAAAAAAAATACACGTTCGATGTGGACGTTAAATCTAATAAAACAGAAGTTAAAGATGCTGTAGAAGCGATCTTTGATGTTAAAGTAGAGAAAGTAAACATCATGAACTACAAGCCGAAAGCAAAACGCGTTGGTCGTCACGCTGGTTTTACTAGCCGTCGTCGTAAAGCGATCGTTAAGCTAACTGCTGACAGCAAAGAAATCGAAATCTTCCAAGGTGTTTAATTCTTACTAAAGAAGGAGGGAAATTGAGATGGCAATTAAAAAGTATAATCCAACTACTAATGGTCGTCGTAACATGACTACGAATGATTTCGCTGAAATTACGACTGACAGACCGGAAAAGTCTTTACTTGCACCTTTAAGCAAGAAGGCTGGTCGTAATAACCAAGGTAAAATCACTGTACGTCACCAAGGTGGCGGACACAAGCGTCAATACCGTATCATCGACTTTAAACGTAACAAAGATGGAATTCCAGGACGCGTTGCTACGATCGAATACGATCCAAACCGCTCTGCGAATATCGCATTAATTAACTACGTTGACGGTGAAAAACGTTACATTCTTGCTCCTAAAAACTTAGAAGTAGGCATGGAAATTATGTCTGGCGCTGATGCTGACATTAAAATCGGTAACGCATTACCATTAATCAACATTCCAGTAGGTACTGTTGTTCATAACATCGAACTTAAACCAGGTCGTGGTGGACAATTAGTTCGTTCTGCTGGTACATCTGCTCAAGTACTTGGTAAAGAAGGTAAATACGTACTTGTACGTTTAACTTCTGGTGAAGTTCGCTTAGTATTATCTGCTTGTCGTGCTACTGTAGGTCAAGTTGGTAACGAATCACACGAACTTATCAAAATCGGTAAAGCAGGTCGTTCTCGTTGGTTAGGTAAACGCCCAACAGTTCGTGGTTCTGTAATGAACCCAGTTGATCACCCACACGGTGGTGGTGAAGGTCGTTCACCAATCGGACGTAAGTCGCCAATGTCTCCATGGGGTAAACCAACTCTTGGATTCAAGACTCGTAAGAAAAACAAAGCGTCTGATAAATTCATCGTTCGCCGTCGTAAAAAATAATGGGATTGTAGTACGGTTCATTTCTAGAACCGTACGCCAATCACGAAGGGAGGCACCAAAATGGCTCGTAGCTTAAAAAAAGGACCATTTGTCGATGAGCATTTAATGAGTAAAATGGAAAAATTAGTTGCATCTGAGCAAAAACAAGTTGTTAAAACTTGGTCTCGCCGTTCAACAATCTTCCCTCAGTTCATCGGTCATACTATTGCTGTATATGACGGACGTAAACACGTACCTGTATACATCACTGAAGATATGGTTGGCCACAAGTTAGGTGAATTCGCACCAACTCGTACGTATAAAGGTCATGATGCTGACGATAAGAAAACTAGAAGATAATGAGAGGAGGCACTTCAATGCAAGCTAAAGCAGTAGCGAGAACAGTTCGTATTGCTCCTCGTAAAGTTCGCCTAGTAGTAGACTTAATCCGAGGTAAGCAAGTGGGTGAAGCGATTGCTATCCTTAACCACACGCCAAAAACTGCTTCTCCAGTTGTAGAGAAAGTTTTAAAATCTGCAATCGCAAACGCAGAGCATAACTACGAAATGGATGTAAACAACTTAGTTGTAGAGAAAGTTTTCGTTGACGAAGGTCCAACGTTAAAACGTTTCCGTCCACGTGCAATGGGTCGTGCAAGCCAAATTAACAAGCGCACAAGCCACATCACAGTTGTGGTATCAGAAAAGAAGGAGGGATAATCGATGGGTCAAAAGGTTAATCCAGTCGGTCTTCGTGTCGGTGTTATTCGTGATTGGGAATCTCGCTGGTTCGCTGAGAAAGATTACGCTACACTTCTTCATGAAGACATCAAAATTCGTGAATACATCGCAGCTCGCTTAAAAGATTCTTCTGTTTCTAAAGTAGAAATCGAGCGTGCAGCAAATCGTGTAAATGTTACAATTCACACTGCAAAACCTGGTATGGTAATTGGTAAAGGTGGTACAGAAGTTGAAGCACTTCGTAAAGCTCTTAACCAATTAACAGGCAAGCGTGTACACATCAACATCTTAGAAGTTAAGAGAGCTGATCTTGACGCTAAATTAGTAGCGGAAAATATCGCTCGTCAATTAGAAAACCGTGTATCTTTCCGTCGTGCACAAAAGCAAGTTATTCAACGTGCTATGCGCGCAGGTGCTAAAGGTATTAAAACACAGGTTTCTGGTCGTCTTGGCGGAGCAGATATCGCTCGTGCAGAATCTTACAGTGAAGGAACTGTTCCACTTCATACACTTCGCGCTGATATTGACTATGCAACAGCTGAAGCTGATACAACATACGGTAAATTAGGCGTAAAAGTATGGATCTACCGTGGAGAAGTCCTTCCTACAAAAAAGAAAGCTTCTGAGGAAGGAGGAAAATAATATGTTAATGCCTAAACGCGTAAAATATCGTAGAGAGCATCGTGGTAAAATGCGTGGTCGTGCAAAAGGTGGCGCTGAAGTAGCATTTGGTGAATTTGGTCTTCAAGCTCAAGCAGCTTCATGGATCACTAACCGTCAAATCGAAGCAGCTCGTCGTGCAATGACTCGTTACATGAAACGTGGCGGTAAAGTTTGGATTAAAATTTTCCCTTCTAAACCTTACACTGCAAAACCTCTAGAAGTACGTATGGGTTCCGGTAAAGGGGCACCAGAAGGCTGGGTAGCAGTAGTAAAACCTGGGAAAGTTATGTTTGAAATCGCGGGTGTATCTGAAGAGGTAGCACGCGAAGCATTACGTCTTGCAGCTCACAAGTTACCTGTGAAATGTAAATTCGTAAAACGTGAAGAAAATGGTGGTGAATCTAATGAAAACTAATGATATTCGTGAATTAACCACTGCCGAAATCGAAACAAAAGTTAAAGCGTTAAAGGAAGAGTTGTTTAACCTTCGCTTCCAGCTTGCTACAGGACAATTAGAGAATCCAACACGCATCCGTGAAGTGCGTAAAGCGATCGCTCGTATGAAAACTGTAGTTCGTGAAAGAGAGATCGGAATTAATCGATAAATTGAGGGGAGGTTTGCAAAGTGAGCGAACGTAACCAACGCAAAGTTTATACTGGTCGTGTTGTATCTGACAAAATGGACAAAACGATTACAGTTTTAGTTGAAACTTACAAAACTCATTCCTTGTACGGAAAGCGCGTTAAGTATTCTAAGAAGTACAAAGCGCATGATGAGCAAAACCAAGCAAAAGTTGGCGATATCGTAAAAATCATGGAAACTCGCCCGCTTTCTGCTACTAAGCGTTTCCGTTTAGTTGAAATCGTTGAAGAAGCGGTTATTATCTAAATAGACGAATCGGAATTTTAAGTCCGAAGGGAGGTTTCATAACATGATCCAACAAGAATCTCGTTTGAAAGTTGCTGACAACTCTGGTGCACGTGAACTTTTAACAATTAAGGTATTAGGCGGCTCTGGTCGTAAATATGCTAACATCGGTGATATTATCGTTGCTACGGTAAAACAAGCAACACCAGGTGGCGTTGTTAAAAAAGGTGACGTTGTTAAAGCAGTAGTAGTACGTACGAAGAGCGGTGCTCGTCGTCCAGATGGTTCTTATATCCGTTTTGATGAAAACGCAGCTGTTATCATTAAAGATGACAAGAGCCCACGCGGTACTCGTATCTTCGGACCAGTAGCTCGTGAACTACGTGATAGCAACTTCATGAAGATCGTTTCTTTAGCTCCAGAAGTTCTATAATTTAAGGTATTGCCTTGCTAAGGAGGTGCAGAATTAAGATGCATGTAAAAAAAGGTGATAAAGTACAGGTAATCACTGGTAAAGACAAAGGAAAACAAGGTGTTATCCTGGTTGCTTTCCCAAAACAAAACCGTGTTATCGTTGAGGGTGTTAACATCGTTAAGAAGCACTCTAAGCCATCTCAATTAAATCCACAAGGTGGAATTATCACGAAAGAAGCACCTATCCACGTTTCTAATGTTATGCCATTAGATCCGAAAACTGGTGAACCTACTCGCGTAGGCTTCAAAGTGGAAGATGGTAAAAAAGTTCGTATTGCAAAAAAATCTGGTGAATTATTAGATAAATAATTTTCTTAAGAAAGGAGGTCACTTCATTGAATCGCCTTAAAGAGAAGTTCCAAAAGGAAATTACTCCTGCTCTAATGAGCAAGTTTAACTATAAATCTGTAATGCAAGTACCGAAGATCGAAAAGATCGTTATCAACACTGGTGTTGGTGATGCGGTAGCAAACTCTAAAGCATTAGACAATGCTGTAGAAGAATTAACTCAAATCGCAGGTCAAAAGCCTGTTATCACTCGTGCTAAGAAATCTATCGCTGGTTTCCGTCTACGTGAAGGTATGCCAATCGGAGCGAAAGTTACTTTACGCGGTGAGCAAATGTATGAGTTCTTCGACAAATTAGTATCTGTTTCTTTACCACGTGTACGTGATTTCCGTGGTGTATCTAAGAAATCTTTCGATGGTCGTGGTAACTATACATTAGGTGTTAAAGAGCAACTTATCTTCCCTGAGATCGATTATGATAAAGTAAGCAAAGTCCGCGGTATGGACATCGTAATCGTTACTACAGCGAACACTGATGAAGAAGCTCGTGAACTTTTAACACAATTCGGTATGCCATTCCAAAAATAATGGAAGCCAACGCTAAGTAGAGGAGGCGAAAACGTGGCTAAAAAATCTATGATTGCGAAACAAAAGCGTACTCCTAAGTTTAAAGTACAAGAGTATACACGTTGCGAGCGCTGCGGTCGTCCGCATTCTGTATACCGCAAATTTAAACTTTGCCGTATTTGTTTCCGTGAACTTGCATATAAAGGTCAAATTCCTGGTGTTAAAAAAGCTAGTTGGTAAAACCCACAAATGGGAAGGAGGTAAAACACATGGTGATGACAGATCCAATTGCAGATATGCTTACTCGCATCCGTAATGCGAACATGGTACGTCATGAGAAATTAGAGGTTCCTGCTTCTAAAATCAAAAAAGAGATCGCTGAACTTTTAAAACGTGAAGGTTTCATTCGTGATGTAGAATACATCGAGGATAACAAACAAGGTATCCTTCGTATTTTCCTGAAATATGGTGCAAACAATGAACGTGTAATCACTGGATTAAAACGTATCAGTAAGCCTGGCTTACGCGTTTACGCTAAAGCTGACGAAGTACCACGTGTACTTAACGGATTAGGTATCGCTCTTGTTTCTACATCTAAGGGAGTAATGACGGACAAAGACGCTCGTCAATTACAAACTGGTGGAGAAGTAGTAGCATACGTTTGGTAATTAATATTTAAACGAACGGAGGTGTGACAACATGTCTCGTATTGGTAAAAAGATTCTTGAAATCCCTGCAGGTGTTACTATCACAGTAGCAGAAAACAATACTGTAACAGTAAAAGGACCTAAAGGTGAATTAACTCGTACATTCAATGCTGATATGTCTATCAAAATTGAAGAAAACATCCTAACAGTAGAGCGTCCATCTGAACAGAAGGAACACCGTGCATTACACGGTACAACTCGTGCTTTACTAGGTAACATGGTTGAAGGTGTAACTACAGGTTTCGCTCGCGGACTTGAATTAATCGGGGTTGGTTACCGTGCTCAAAAGCAAGGTGACAAACTTGTATTAAACGTAGGTTACTCTCACCCAGTTGAAATGACTCCTGAAGCGGGTCTTGAAGTTGAAGTTCCTGCTCCAACTAAGATCGTGATTAAAGGTATCGACAAGCAACGTGTTGGCGAATTTGCTGCTAACGTTCGTGCTGTACGTGCTCCAGAACCTTACAAAGGTAAAGGAATTCGTTACGAAGGTGAAGTTGTACGTCGTAAAGAAGGTAAAACTGCTAAGTAAGCCCGTTAGGTGAAAGAAAGGAGTGACAAGAATGATCACTAAAGCTGATAAAAATGCGACTCGTAAGAAAAGACATGCACGTGTACGTGCAAAACTTACTGGTACTGCAGAGCGTCCACGTTTAAACGTGTTCCGTTCTAATCAACACATTTACGCTCAAGTTATTGATGATGTGAATGGTGTAACATTAGTAAGTGCATCTACTCTTGATAAAGACCTTGCTCTTAACGGTACAGGCAACACTGAAGCTGCTACGAAAGTTGGCGAATTAGTTGCTAAGCGTGCTGTAGAGAAGGGTGTTAAAGAAGTAGTATTTGATCGCGGTGGTTACTTATACCATGGCCGTGTTAAAGCTCTAGCTGAAGCTGCTCGTGAGGCTGGATTACAATTTTAATGGTCAAAGGAGGGAAAATTGATGCGTCGCATTGACCCAAGTAAATTAGAACTTGAAGAACGTGTAGTTACGATAAACCGTGTTGCGAAAGTTGTTAAGGGTGGTCGTCGTTTCCGCTTTGCTGCACTAGTTGTAGTTGGCGATAAAAACGGTCATGTTGGATTCGGTACTGGTAAAGCTCAAGAGGTACCAGATGCTATTCGCAAAGCTATCGAAGATGCTAAGAAAAACTTAATCGAAGTACCATTAGTTGGTACATCAATTCCACACGAAATCATCGGACATTTCGGTGCTGGTGAAGTATTCTTAAAACCTGCTGCTGAAGGTACTGGAGTAATCGCTGGTGGACCAGTTCGTGCGGTTCTTGAATTAGCTGGTGTACAAGATATTCTTTCGAAATCTCTTGGTTCTAACACACCAATTAACATGATTCGCGCTACTGTGAACGGATTAAGCGAACTTAAGCGTGCTGAAGATGTTGCAAAATTACGCGGTAAATCTGTAGAAGAGCTACTAGGTTAAGAAGGAGGGAAAACAAATGGCGAAAAAGTTAGAAATTACCCTCACTCGTAGTGTAATTGGTCGTCCACAAGATCAACGTGCGACTGTAGAAGCTTTAGGTCTTAAAAAGTTGAATTCAACTGTAGTTAAGGAAGAAACTCCTGCTATTCTTGGTATGATCAACAAAGTTTCTCACCTTGTAACTGTAAAAGAAGCTTAAGGATAACTCATTAATATAAGGAGGTGCCTGGGAATGAAACTTCATGAATTAAAACCTGCAGAAGGTTCTCGTAAAGTACGTAACCGTGTCGGTCGCGGTATCGGTTCTGGTAACGGTAAAACTGCTGGTAAAGGTCATAAAGGACAAAACGCTCGTTCTGGCGGTGGTGTTCGTCTTGGCTTCGAAGGTGGTCAAACTCCATTATTCCGTCGTTTACCAAAACGCGGCTTCACAAACATTAACCGCAAAGAGTTTGCTATTGTAAACTTAGCGACGTTAAACCGTTTTGAAGATGGTACAGAAGTAACACCTGAATTATTGCTGGAAACTGGCGTTATCAGCAAATTAAACGATGGTGTTAAAGTTCTTGCAAGCGGAGCAGTTGAGAAAAAACTAACTGTTAAAGCGCACAAGTTCTCTTCAAGTGCTAAAGAAGCAATTGAAGCAGCTGGCGGAACAGTTGAGGTGATCTAATGTTTCGTACAATCTCCAACTTTATGCGCGTTGCTGAGATAAGACGTAAAATATTATTCACTTTAGCGATGTTAATCGTATTCAGGATTGGCACGTTTATCCCAGTGCCATTTACAAATGGAGACGTACTGAAAGCACAAGATCAGTTAAATGCATTAGGAATCCTAAATACATTTGGCGGTGGCGCGTTGAAAAACTTCTCCATCTTTGCGATGGGAATCATGCCGTATATTACAGCATCCATCATCGTGCAATTATTGCAGATGGATGTTGTTCCTAAATTTTCGGAATGGTCGAAGCAAGGCGAAATGGGCCGTCGTAAATTAACGCAATTCACGCGTTACTTTACAATTGTTCTTGCGTTTATTCAGGGGTTTGGTATGTCAATCGGTTTTAACGGTATGGTAGGTGGGCAGTTAATTTTGAATCCAGGTTGGAGCACTTATTTATACATTGCTACGGTACTGACTGCTGGTACTGCATTTTTAATGTGGTTAGGTGAACAGATTACAGCTAAAGGTGTAGGCAATGGTATTTCCATTCTTATCTTTGCTGGTATTGCTGCAGCGATCCCAAGTGTAATATCTCAAGTGTATCAACAACAGTTTCAAAATGTCGGAGATCAACTGTTCATGAGTATCGTTAAAGTTGTATTGATTTTACTAGCTGTGCTAGCAGTTGTTGTTGGAGTTATCTTCATTCAACAAGCTGTTAGAAAGATCCCAATTCAATATGCGAAGCGTGTAACAGGAGGAAATGGTAGTTATACTGGAGCACAAAACACACATTTACCGCTTAAGGTAAATAGTGCGGGTGTTATTCCAGTAATTTTTGCTGTTTCATTCTTAATTACACCTCCAACTATTGCACAGTTCTTCCCGAAACACGATGTATCGCAGTGGATCATTGCAAACTTTAACTATTCTCATCCAGTGGGAATGATAATATATGTAGCGCTCATTGTAGCCTTCACATATTTCTATGCATTTGTTCAGGTTAATCCAGAGCAAATGTCAGAGAACTTAAACAAGCAAGGTGGGTATGTTCCAGGTATTCGTCCGGGTAAGAATACAGAACAATATCTAACAAAAATCTTGTATCGTTTGACCTTTGTAGGATCTATTTTCCTAGCAGCGATTGCAATTCTTCCAGTTATCTTTACGAAGCTGGGGAATCTTCCTCCATCTGCACAGATTGGTGGAACGAGTATGTTAATCGTTGTCGGCGTTGCTTTAGAAACAATGAAGCAGCTAGAAAGCCAACTGGTAAAACGCCATTACAAAGGGTTTATCAAGCAGTGAGTAAGTGGGAAGATGTGTCTTCCCTACATGCTCATGTACTGAGGGGGAACAAAGATGAACTTAATTTTAATGGGGCTTCCTGGTGCTGGTAAAGGTACACAAGCCGAACAGATTGTTGCCAAGTATAACATCCCTCACATCTCAACAGGAGATATGTTCCGTGCAGCTATGAAGGCTGAAACAGAACTTGGTTTACAAGCGAAATCTTTCATTGATAAAGGTGCCCTTGTTCCAGATGAAGTTACAATCGGAATCGTTCGTGAACGTTTAAGCCAAGAAGACTGTGTAAAAGGCTTCTTATTAGACGGTTTTCCACGAACAGTTGCACAAGCATCTGCTCTTGAAGAGATAATGAAAGATCTTGGCAAAAAAATCGACTATGTTTTAAACATTAATGTGGATTCAGGATTGCTATTAAAACGTCTTACAGGCCGTCGCATTTGTAAAGAGTGCGGTGCGACTTACCACTTAGAATTCAATCCGCCAGCAAAAGCTGATGTGTGCGATAAATGTGGTGGCGAATTATATCAACGCTCTGATGACAATGAAGAAACTGTAGCGAATCGTTTAGATGTAAATATTAAGCAAACAAAACCTTTGCTTGATTTCTATGAAGAGCTTGGTTACTTACAAAGCATTAATGGTGAGCAAGATATCAATAAAGTATTTGCTGATATCGATGTTCTCATCGGAGGCTTAGCGTAATGATCATTTGCAAAACTCCTCGCGAGATAGAGATCATGCGAGAAGCGGGCAAGATCGTTGCTTTAACTCATCAAGAGTTGAAAAAGCATATTACTCCAGGAATTACAACGAAAGAGCTCGATCAAATAGCGGAAAAGACGATTCGAAAATATGGTGCTACGCCATCTTTTAAAGGATACAACGGATTTCCGGGAAGCATCTGTGCTTCTGTAAATGAAGAGCTTGTACATGGGATTCCAGGAAAGCGCAAGCTCCAAGAAGGCGATATCATCAGTATCGATATTGGTGCGAAATACAATGGGTACCATGGAGATTCTGCATGGACGTATCCAGTAGGAAACATTTCTGAATCTGTTCAAAAGCTACTTGATGTCACAGAAAAATCGTTGTATCTTGGTCTAGAACAAATAAAACCAGGCGAAAGATTATCGAATATCTCACATGCGGTTCAAACGTATGCTGAAGATAATGGATTCTCGATCGTTAGGGAGTATGTTGGTCACGGAATCGGGCAAGACTTACATGAAGATCCTCAAATTCCGCACTATGGTCCACCAAATAAAGGTCCTAGATTAAAGCCGGGAATGGTCATCTGTGTTGAGCCGATGGTGAACCAAGGAAGACGATATGTAAAAACACTATCTGATGACTGGACAGTGGTAACGGTAGATGGTAAATGGTGTGCCCACTTCGAGCACACGATTGCTCTTACAGAAGCAGGATACGAAATCCTTACCACTTTATAAGTAGCTGGCTCTCCGGGATTTCAGAGCAGTGTAAAATGTTACTGAAGAAGGGAGAACTATTGAATGGCTAAAGATGATGTAATTGAAGTCGAAGGTACCGTTCTTGAAACGTTGCCAAATGCTATGTTCAAAGTAGAATTAGAGAATGGGCATGTCGTATTGGCTCACGTTTCTGGTAAAATCCGTATGAACTTCATTCGTATTTTACCAGGAGACAAAGTTACGGTAGAATTATCTCCGTACGATTTAAATCGTGGTCGTATTACGTACCGTTTTAAATAATATAGCACTCCGTAATCTTTAAGGAGGTTCGAGACATGAAAGTAAGACCGTCAGTTAAACCAATCTGCGAAAAATGTAAAGTTATTCGTAGACGTGGAAAAGTAATGGTTATTTGTGAAAACCCTAAACATAAACAAAAACAAGGTTAATCAGAAGGAGGTGCATTCGGAATGGCACGTATCGCAGGTGTAGATATTCCTCGTGACAAACGCGTTGTTATTTCTTTAACTTACGTATTCGGCATTGGTCGCACAACTGCTGAAAAAATTCTTGCTGAAGCTGGTGTTTCTGAAGAAACACGAGTTCGTGATTTAACGGAAGACGAATTAGGACGTATCCGTGATATCATCGATCGTATTAAAGTTGAGGGAGACCTTCGTCGTGAAGTATCTCTTAACATTAAACGTCTAATGGAGATCGGTTCTTACCGTGGTCTTCGTCACCGTCGTGGTTTACCAGTTCGTGGTCAAAACTCTAAAAACAATGCTCGTACACGTAAAGGTCCACGTCGTACAGTAGCAAATAAAAAGAAATAATAAGTAAAGGAGGTTGAACTAACAATGGCACGTAAAACAAACACTCGTAAAAAACGTGTGAAAAAGAATATTGAAGCTGGTGTAGCTCATATTCGTTCTACTTTCAACAACACAATCGTAACACTTACAGATACTCACGGTAACGCGCTTTCTTGGTCTAGTGCTGGTGCACTTGGTTTCCGTGGATCTCGTAAATCTACTCCATTCGCTGCGCAAATGGCTGCTGAAACTGCTGCTAAAGTTGCAATGGAACACGGTTTAAAAACTTTAGAGGTTACTGTAAAAGGTCCTGGTGCTGGTCGTGAAGCTGCAATTCGTGCTCTTCAAGCTGCAGGTCTAGAAGTAACAGCAATCAGAGATGTTACTCCAGTTCCTCATAATGGATGTCGTCCGCCAAAACGTCGTCGTGTTTAATTTTTCTGTATAGAATTTTCCCTTTTGTCTATAATGGATATGATGCATTATCGAGAAATTTCGTACAGAAACATCGCTTGTTGTGCACAATCGGGAACTGCCTAAGGGGGACTTTCGGTTAGACAGAGGTTTTTCCTTTGTTTAGCCGGGGTTTCGACGTTTTGAAGGAGGGTTTAGTTAATGATTGAAATCGAAAAACCGAAAATCGAAACGGTTGAACTTAACGAAGATGCTAAGTATGGCAAATTCGTGATTGAACCGCTTGAGCGTGGATATGGTACTACTTTGGGTAACTCCCTACGTCGTATTCTTTTATCCTCACTCCCTGGTGCCGCTGTAACTGCTATCCAAATCGATGGCGTATTACACGAATTTTCAACAGTTGAGGGCGTAGTAGAAGACGTAACAACGATCATCTTAAACTTGAAAAAGTTAGCTCTTAAAATCTACTCTGAAGAAGAGAAGACGTTGGAAATCGATGTACAGGGCGAAGGTATTGTCACAGCTGCTGATATTACTCACGATAGTGATGTTGAAATCTTAAATCCAGATTTATACATTGCGACGTTAGCAAAAGATGCGCATTTCCGCGTGCGTTTAACTGCAAAGCGTGGCCGTGGGTATACGCCAGCTGATGCAAATAAAAGCGAAGATCAACCAATAGGAGTTATTCCTATTGATTCTATTTATACTCCAGTATCACGTGTGACTTACCAAGTGGAAAAGACACGTGTCGGACAAGTGGCAAATTATGATAAGCTTACGCTTGATGTATGGACGGATGGAAGCATCGGGCCAAAAGAAGCTATCTCTTTAGGTGCCAAAATCTTAACTGAGCATTTAAACATCTTCGTTGGTTTAACTGACGAAGCACAAAATGCTGAGATTATGGTCGAGAAGGAAGAAGATCAAAAAGAAAAAGTTCTAGAAATGACTATTGAAGAACTTGATCTTTCTGTTCGTTCTTATAATTGCTTAAAACGTGCAGGAATTAATACTGTACAAGAGCTTGCGAACAAAACAGAAGAAGATATGATGAAAGTTCGTAACTTAGGACGTAAATCTTTAGAAGAAGTTAAGCATAAGCTTGAGGAATTAGGTTTAGGCTTACGTAAAGACGACTGAGGATTTAATCTCATCAACAAAGGAGGGAACTACGAATGGCATACAGAAAATTAGGCCGTACAAGTGCGCAACGTAAAGCTATGTTACGTGACTTAGCTACTGATTTAATTATCAACGAGCGCATCCAAACGACAGAAACTCGTGCAAAAGAACTTCGTTCTGTAGTGGAAAAAATGATCACTTTAGGTAAACGCGGAGATCTTCATGCTCGCCGTCAAGCTGCATCTTTCATCCGCAATGAAGTTGCTAATGCTGAGACTGGTCAAGATGCACTTCAAAAATTATTCGCTGATGTAGCTCCACGCTATGCTGAGCGTCAAGGCGGATACACTCGTATTGCAAAAATTGGTCCACGTCGCGGAGACGCAGCACCAATGGTAATTATCGAGTTAGTATAATGATAATTAAAAGGGCAGGACAGTTCTTTTCAAGTAACTGGTCATGGCCCTTTTTTTTTAAATATAGAAAATGGGCTAACTTGGTAAAGTAACGAGAGAGGGTGCCTTGCATTGAAAAAAGAGAGACTTCGCACGCAAAATATATCATTTCAATATCCCGGGGCAACTTCTTATGCATTAAAAGACGTTTCATTCTCTTTGTATGAGGGAGAATGGGTTTCTGTAATTGGGCAAAACGGTTCAGGAAAGTCTACGCTTGCAAAGTTATTAAATGGTTTATTTCTACCGGAATCAGGAACAATCGTTGTAAATGATACAATGGTTTTATCTGAGGAAACGGTATGGGATATTCGAAAACAAATTGGTATGGTATTTCAAAATCCAGATAATCAATTTGTTGGGACAACAGTGCAAGATGATGTTGTATTTGGTCTTGAGAATATCGGGATGCCTCGGGAACAGATGGTAGAACGGCTGAATCAAGCGCTTAAGATGGTCCGAATGGAAGAGTTTCTTAATGAGGAACCTCATTCGTTATCTGGTGGACAAAAGCAACGTGTTGCGATTGCAGGTGTGTTAGCTTTGCAACCGTCTATTTTAATATTGGATGAAGCAACATCGATGTTAGATCCACAGGGACGACGTGAAGTAATTGAAACCGTTCGGAAGCTTGTGGATACAAAAGGCATTACTGTGTTATCGATTACGCACGACTTGGAAGAAGCTGCGCAATCAGACCGCGTTATTATTTTGAATCAAGGGGAAATATTAGAGGCGGGTACACCTGAGCAAATTTTTAAGTCCTCTCATATGTTGATGGAAATCGGATTAGATGTACCATTCTCAGTAAAAATAGCAGAATTATTAAAAAGAAATGAAATCCCACTGCAAAATACGCATCTTACAATGGAAAGCTTGGTGAACGAACTTTGGAGATTACATTCCAAACAGTAGAGCATCGTTATCAATATAAAACTCCATTTGAAAGACGCGCGCTTTATGATGTAAACGTGTCGTTTCCAAGTGGGGGATATTATGCCATTATCGGCCATACTGGTTCGGGCAAATCAACGATGATTCAACATTTAAATGGTTTATTGCAGCCGACAAATGGTACGGTTCAAATCGGGGAACATTTGATTTCCTCCCAAAAGAAAGAAAAGAAATTAAAGCCACTGCGAAAAAAAGTAGGGGTTGTCTTTCAGTTTCCAGAGCATCAGTTATTTGAAGAAACCGTTGAGAAAGATATTTGCTTTGGACCCTCAAATTTTGGAGTATCGGAAGAAGAGGCAAGACAAAAGGCAAGGGATGCAATAGAGCTTGTGGGATTGGATCCAGAGCTATTAGCGCGTTCTCCATTTGAGTTAAGTGGCGGACAGATGAGACGTGTTGCAATAGCAGGCGTACTTGCAATGGAACCTGAAGTTCTCGTATTAGATGAACCGACAGCGGGGCTTGATCCTAAGGGACAGCAAGAGCTTATGGAGATGTTTTATAAGCTTCATAAGGAACAGGGATTGACAGTAATCTTAGTTACCCATAATATGGAGGATGCTGCCAAGTATGCAGATCAAATTGTGGTTATGCATAAAGGAACGGTCTTTTTGCAAGGAACAGCAGAGGAAGTATTTTTACATGCAGATGAATTAGAACAAATCGGTGTCGATCTTCCAATGTCTTTAAAGTATAAACGTGCAATTGAAGAGAAGTTTGGTATTTCCATTCCAAAGGCTACCTTATCTTTAGAGGATCTTACTCATGAAGTTGTACAGGTGTTACGAAAAGGTGGTCATAAATCATGCAGCAGTTGATTATTGGGAGATATATTCCAGGTAGGTCGCTCATTCATCAACTTGATCCACGTACGAAGCTGTTGATTGTCTTTTTATATGTATTTGTGGTCTTTTTAGCAAATAATGCGATTTCATATGGATTTTTATTTTTATATGCACTCATTGCTTTATTTTTTGCAAAAGTGCCGATTCGTTATGTACTTTCGGGCTTAAAACCAATCTTATGGATTTTTCTTTTTACATTTTTTCTGCATATTTTTACAAATAAAGAAGGGGATGTACTATTCCAGCTTGGTTGGTTTTCAATACATGAAAAAGGATTAGAGCAAGGGATATATATTTCTATACGCTTTTTTGTCATTATTTTAATGACGACATTATTAACGTTAACAACAACACCAATTGAAATTACTGATGGTATGGAGACGTTATTAAAGCCTTTAAAGCGTATAAAGGTTCCTGTACATGAAATCGCATTAATGATGTCTATTTCCCTTCGTTTTATCCCTACATTAATGGATGAGACGAGCAAAATTATGAAAGCACAAGCATCTCGTGGTATTGATTTTGCTGGCGGGCCGATAAAAGATCGATTAAAGGCGGTTATTTCTTTGCTTGTACCGCTTTTTATTAGTGCTTTTAAGCGTGCTGAGGATTTAGCAATTGCAATGGAAGCACGTGGGTATCAAAGCGGTGAAGGACGTACTAAATTTAGGCAACTACGCTGGAAAACAAGTGATACGCTAACAATAGTGAGTTTACTTTGTCTAGCGTGTGTTTTAGCATGGGTGCGATCGTAATGGAGAATAGAGAAATGGAAAGAATAAAATGTACAGTTGCATATGATGGCATCAATTTTTGTGGTTATCAAATTCAACCGCAGCATCGTACTGTGCAACAAGAAATAGAGAAAGCACTGCAAAAATTGCATAAAGGAGAGAATGTTCGTGTCCAAGCATCGGGGCGGACAGATTCTACTGTTCATGCAAGAGGACAAGTGATTCATTTTGATACATTATTGTCCCTTGAAGAATGGCAATGGATGAATGCTTTAAATACAATGTTGCCAGATGATATTGTAGTCCTGCAAGTAGAGAAAAAAACAGAAGATTTTCACGCAAGATATGGTGTGGAAAGAAAAGAGTATCGTTACCGAGTATTATTATCTAAAACAGCTGATGTATTCCGTAGAAACTATGTATATCAGTATCCATATCCACTAGAGGTAGAATCTATTCGGAAGGCAATTCCTTATTTTATTGGGACCCATGATTTTACTTCATTTTGTTCGGCAAAAACTGACAAAAAAGATAAAGTGCGAACAATTTATGAAATAGATTTAATTGAACAAGATGATGAATTAATTTTTCGTTTTGTAGGCAATGGATTTTTATATAATATGGTGCGAATTATTGTCGGTACGCTACTTAGCGTAGGGCAAGGAAAGCTTGATCCTAACAGCATTCCAGAGATTTTAAAAAAACAAGATCGTCGTTTTGCTGGGAAGATGGTGCCAGGGCATGGGCTTTATTTATGGCAGGTAAACTATAACAACTAATCCTGGTGTAACATTTGCTTGACATTAGAAACTCAAAAGGATATCATAACATATGGTATTGTTTCTAAAACCACGATTAGCCCCGGAAGGAAATCGTGTTTAAGATAAACAATAGATTTTTTCTATGGAAAAGATAACGAGGAGGGAAACACATGCGTACGACTTTTATGGCAAAAGCTAACGAAGTTGAGCGTAAATGGTATGTGGTTGACGCTGAAGGTCAAACTTTAGGTCGCCTTGCTAGTGAAGTAGCATCCATTTTACGTGGTAAAAACAAACCAACATTTACACCACACGTTGACACGGGTGATCATGTAATTATTATTAACGCTGAGAAAATTCATTTAACAGGTAATAAATTAAACGATAAAATTTACTACCGTCACACTAACCACCCAGGTGGTCTTAAACAAAGAACAGCTCTAGAAATGCGTACAAACTACCCTGTACAAATGTTAGAGCTTGCAATTAAAGGCATGCTTCCAAAAGGACGTTTAGGACGTCAAGTGTCTAAAAAATTAAATGTGTATGCTGGAGCAGAGCATCCACACCAAGCACAAAAACCAGAAGTTTACGAACTTCGCGGATAATTAATTAAAGGAGGGCTTACTTTGGCACAGGTTCAATACTATGGTACTGGACGTCGTAAGAGTTCAGTAGCGCGCGTACGCCTAGTTCCAGGCGAAGGACGCGTTATCATTAACGGTCGTGATTTTGAAAACTATATCCCATTTGCTGCATTACGTGAAGTAGTGAAACAACCTCTAGTTGCAACAGAAACTTTAGGTAACTACGATGTACTTGTAAACGTAAATGGTGGTGGATACACTGGTCAAGCTGGTGCTATTCGTCACGGTATCTCTCGCGCTTTATTAAAAGCTGACCCAGAATACCGTCTAACATTAAAACGTGCAGGTCTATTAACTCGTGACGCACGTATGAAAGAGCGTAAAAAATACGGTCTTAAAGGCGCACGTCGTGCACCTCAGTTCTCAAAACGTTAATTTTTGCGAACTTCAAACCCCAGCCATGTGGCTGGGGTTTTTTATTATGTCTTAATTAATGAAACTATATAAATTAAACCTTTCATCATTGACCGTGAGTTTATAGGATAAATCTATTTTGACTTTTCACTATATAATTCGCTGTTATGAAGGATAAAGAGCAACCGGCTATCTGTATATTCCTTTTGTTTTCACACGGCATGGGGCAGAAAAAGGGTCTGACCGTTTCTATGCATAGCCGGATGCTCTCTCCCGTCTAAAAAGAAAGGTTTTGTACCGTTTTTTTATGTATTATAGCTTGGAATATTTTAGTGCTACCTTCTCACGTATGCTTCTTCTTCAGAAGCTTAGACTAATACGTATTAGGGAGGTTTATAAGTACTATGAATGTGATTGTTACCTTACAAGAAAAACAAAAAGAAAAGCAGTTGAAATATGAGCGGAAGATGCTTCGCGAATTATCATTAAAAACGTTAAGGTCCAATATTCGTGATGCTTTCGATATGAAAGAATTGCACAGGAAGTATGAGGATTATTGTATTGAACTGGGAATTGAATCATATTTATTAGGAGCAAGATATAGCAAATTTGGCTATTATGGTGAATCTTTTTTTGATGTGAAATATAGAGCGTTAGAAGAGGAACAGCAATTAACGGAGATGTTGTTTCAATTTTTAACAAGCACGACTATGCGGGAGATAGAAGCAAATGATGAGGAATTGCTTTATGAATCCTGTGCGCAATTTATTAGTTCATGGTGGCGTGAGGGATATGAAAAGGGTGAAAGAAGATATCGTTTAAAGCTGCATTAAGAAAAGCATAAACTTTCCTCTTGTCCCATATAAGTAATTAGAGGGACTAGCTGGAGGAGGAAAGGTATGAAGAGAATTCGAATTATCTCTTTTATGCTTGCTGCAGTTGTACTGTTTTTCTTGGTAAAACAAGAATTTCAAATTACAAAGTCGTGGCGAGCTTGGAACTTACCCTTATCTGGAAAAGTAATTGTATTAGACGCTGGGCATGGCGGACCAGATGGAGGAGCGGTTGGTGGTCAGGACATAGTGGAAAAAAATATTACGCTTGAAATTACAAAAATGGTACAAGATTATTTGCAGGAGCAAGGAGCTTTAGTTATTTTGACGAGAGAGGGAGATTATGATTTAGCTGACAAAAGCACGAAATCATATAGTAGACGTAAAGCAGAAGATTTAAAAAAACGTGTAGAAATTATCAATAAGCCTGATGTAGACTTTTTTGCGAGCATTCATTTAAATGCCCTGACGAGTAGTGGATCTAAAGGGGCACAAACATTTTACTATCGCTCTTTGATTGAAAATGAACGAGCAGCGAAGTTTATCCAGGCTGAATTACGAACGAGCTTAGAAAATACAAATCGCTCGGCTAAAACAATCTCTCATGTTTATTTGCTGAAGTATGCGAAAACACCTGGAGCTTTAATTGAAGCTGGATTTTTATCCAATGTAAATGAACGATATATGTTAAATTCGGAGAAATATCAGCAAAAGGTGGCAGCTGCGATATACCGTGGAATACTACGTTATTTTACGGAAAAAGGAAATCCTCCTGAATAAGGAGGTTTTTTTGAATTCCTCTCGTTAACGAAGTTTTCGGAAAATATGTTATACTGGAAATGAAAACGCATTTATTTTTGGAATGTAAATATACAAACCCAATTCATTTAACATTACTTTACTTTTCATACAGGGGGCTGGGCTGATTATGGTAACGAAAGAGCAAGTAGTGAAAGCACTTGAAGGGATTACTGATCCATTTCTACATAAAACATTGAAAGAAACAAATGCAATTAAAGAGATAACTGTAAAGCCTGAGAAAGAGCATGTCAGTGTTAAAATTGCGATTGTAAAAACAGGGACTGCTGAACAAATGCAATTGCAATCAGCTATTGTGAAGCTTGTGAAAGAACTTGGAGCCGCAACGGTTGGTTTACGTTTTGCTGAATTTACAGAGGACGAGCTAGCTCAATTTACGTCACCTCAGGAAGAACAAGGACAAGGAAGCGAATCGTTACTATCACCACATTCTAAAACAACATTTTTAGCAGTTGCAAGTGGAAAAGGTGGGGTTGGTAAATCAACGGTTTCTGTAAACCTCGCAATTTCATTAGCTCGTTTAGGAAAGAAAGTTGGTATTATTGACGCTGATATATATGGCTTTAGTGTGCCGGATATGATGGGAATCGAAAAACGTCCAATTGTAAGGGGCGATAGAATTATTCCTGTAGAGCGTTTAGGGGTAAAAGTAATTTCGATGGGCTTCTTTGTAGAAGACAATGCTCCTGTTATTTGGAGAGGACCAATGCTTGGTAAAATGTTAAATCACTTTTTCACAGAGGTGGAATGGGGCGATTTAGACTATTTAGTATTAGACTTACCACCAGGTACAGGGGATGTGGCCTTAGATGTGCATTCAATGCTCCCATCTTGTAAGGAAATTATTGTAACAACGCCTCATCCAACAGCGGCATTTGTAGCAGCTCGTGCAGGTGCTATGGCACTTCGTACTGAACATAGTATTCTTGGGGTTGTTGAAAATATGGCTTACTTCGAAAGTAAAGTAACCGGTGAGAAAGAGTATGTGTTTGGCAAAGGCGGAGGAGATAAATTAGCTGCAGAATTACAAACAGATGTATTAGGGCGAATTCCGCTTCAGCAACCAGATTGGAATAAAGAGGATTTTGCACCATCAGTATACGAGGATACACATAAAACAGGTGTCATCTACCGGAAGATAGCTGAGCAAGTTATTGATAGAACATCAGTTAAACAAAAATAAACCTCTAAGAGTAGAAAATTTCCCCGCCTTATATATGTAGAGGTGGGGAAATTCGTATGTGTAGAGGTTGGTTTTATTTTTGTTCTTGTTTTTCGTCTTGTGATCCGCCTTCTCCGCCACCTTCTTTTTTCTCAGCTCCGCCACCTTTTTCAGCTTTTTCAATACCTTTACTAATGATATCAATCATCTTAGTTTGGAAGAGTGGGCTTTCGGCAGTCTCTGTTAATACTTGTTGCAAATATTGACGATACTCTTTGCTTTTCATTGTTTGTAGCATTATTTTTTCCACTTCGGGATTTTTCATAATTTCTATAACGCCTGCTTGGTATTCAGGATCTTTTAATAGGGTCTTCATTAAGGCTGTTTGTTCTTTTTCGATACCTTTAGCAAATTTCGTTGAAAACTCAGGGTCCTTAAATAGTTTTTCCCAAAGCTGCTGCCCCTTTTCAGATACCATTGCATCTTCAATCGTTTTTTTGACTACGGCTTCATCTAATATAAGTGCTTGTTTCACTTTCTCATCTGTTAATACATCTTGGATTGCTTTTTTCCCTTGATCCGTTTTTAAAATATCAACAATCATTTTTTTTGTTTGATCGTAATCTAATTCAGATTTCGCTTCTTTTCCTTGCGCACATGCGGTAAGGGTAGTGAAAAGAAGTGAAGAAACTAAAATGAGCAGCATCCGTTTCATTAGTTGGAGCTCCTTTCAACACAGTTCTCTTTTTTAATATAAATATCTTAGAGGAATTTATACATGTTCATGGCTAGCTTTTTGAAATTGTCATTGATACAATTTAAGTAGAAATATATCAATAATGGGGGATGGGTTGTGAATAGCCGAAAATGGGTACGACTATTTTTAACGACGTTGCTGCTTGGGGGAATGAGTACAATCCTTATTGGTTTTATTTTAGGATGGGACAAGTACGTTAAATTTTTTCAAAATTTAGACGGAAAAGAGATTTTAATGATTTCTTTTTGGTTACTTGGAGTTGGATTTATTTTTAGTGTAATTAGTCAAATGGGCTTTTTTGCGTATTTAACAGTTCATCGTTTTGGACTAGGAATGTTTCGGTCATCTTCTCTTTGGAACGCAGTTCAGCTCTTTTTCATTGCATTTGTACTGTTTGATTTTGTTTATTTAAGATCGGTACTCGTTGCAAATGGAGAAGTTTCGTTTGGAAATAATATTCTTGTGGCTGGAATATTATTTTTATTTGGAGTAATTGTAGCCTATATAAAGAGTAAAGAGACGAATAAGAAAGCATTTATACCTGCTTTGTTCTTTATGGTCGTCGTAACAATTCTTGAATGGGTACCGGCGCTCCGAATTAATGATACCGATTGGTTATATTTAATGGTTATCCCGCTTCTTTTATGTAATGCATATCAGTTACTCATATTACATCGTTTAATAGGGAAACCAAGGAAACCAAGGAGTAAGTCAGCTAGTTAAGAATATGAGAGTGAAAAAGGGTACAACGCCTTTTGTATGAGGTGTTGTACCCTTTTTAGTATGGATTGATGTTTACCCGCTATTGGTTTGAGGTAATATCTCTCCCCAAGGTTCAGAGAGAAATGCGGAAGATAGGCGGGGAATGAAGAACTCCCCATTGATTAAAGTTTCACTTTATATCATTACTTTTTGCATTAGTGTTAGAAATAAGTTGTGATACCGATACTTGCTCATAGCCATCACTTTTTAATTTCTGCAGGAGCAGCGGTAAAGATTTATTTGTTTGAAGTGCCGAATCGGAAGCGTGTAATAAAACAATGTCTCCCCCTCGTAAATTGTTAGCAACGGTTGATACAATTTTATTTACACCAGGATTTTTCCAGTCGTTTGAATTATTACTCCAGTGTACAACAGTATATCCAAGAGATTCTGCTACTTTAAGGACAGTTTTATTAAATTCCCCGCTAGGAGGGCGCAATAGCTTGACTTGTTTTATGCCAAGCTTTGTAAATACATCTTGCGAACGTAAAAGATCCCTGCGCATTTCGTTCGCTTCCAAAGAAGTATAGGAGGTATAGTTATATCCCATACTGCCAATTTCGTGGCCATCCTGTATAATCCGTTCCACAATGTCAGGGTGTCTCTCTGCCCATGCTGCAGAGAGGAAGAAAGTCGCATTTTTAATTTCTCTTTCTTTTAAAGTGTCCAGAATTGGAAGCGCCTTTTTATCTCCCCAACTAATATCGAATGTTAACGCAACTTGTTTTTTTGCGGTATCGCCTTTGTAAATGACTTTTGGACCAGTTGCAGTTGAAAAAACAGATTGATGAGAATATGTCTTTAAAAAGAGAAGCCATGCTGTAAATAAGGATAGTACAATAATTAAACTAATGTGCTTAAATTTACGTTTACTTGTTATAAAAAAGAAAAACATAATACTCCGCCCCTTTGTCCAATCCTTTTCAGTTACTTATATGCTGAAAAAGCTGAAAAGAGAACTGAACGATTAATATCGTAGGAAATGGATATAATGGACGATATAGTGTTTTTTAAAATTTTAGTGGTGATGCATTCGTCCTTAGAGTTGATGAATATATCACGTTACTTCGTATGCATACACCCAATTCGGATTTTTAAATATATAAGTCGCTGCCATGAAAATAAAAAGAAATCCCCATTTGTTTTTTCTCTTTGTTTTTTACTCAGCGCGAGGCAGAAAAAGGATCTGACCGCTTCTGTTTATAATCGGATGCCCTCTCCTGTCTAAAAGGAAATGGTTTATGTCGGTTTATCAATTTGCAGTTATATAGACATATGAGTAATTGTTGAGGTGATAGTTTGCTTGGGATTATGATTACAAAAGAAGAACAGAAAGAAATAGAATATGTATTGAAGAGAGAGTTAGATGAACTTTTATTTGATTTTGCAGATGAGCGAATACATGATGTTGTAAAAAAGACAATGGAAGAACGATATAAAATTCTTTTTTGTTTGTTTCGAAGAGTAGCAAATGCAGAAGAATGCACCCGTTATGTAAGAAAAAGAATTTTTTATTAAAAGGTGTTGACTACGGGATTAAATCTATGGTAAATTAATAACCGTCGCTGATGCGAAAGAGCAGAAAGCGAAAAAAAGAAATTAAAAAACTTAGTTGACATTGAAAAATGAAGATGTTAACATAAGGAAGTCGCAAATGAGCGACAAATGAGTTCTCTGAAAACTGAACGAAACAAACAACGTGAAACGTCAATTTTTATTTT
>NZ_JABUAE010000032.1 GCF_013314535.1 Bacillus sp. Xin1
TCGCTTATTTCCGTAACGATCCCCTGTTTTCGATTGGGTCGTATCTAACTTCTCGATGACAATCGGCTTGTTATACCGCTCCGCTAAGTCCACTAAGCGAATCGCTTCCACTTCGATGATTTTTGTGATTTGTCCTGTAGATTTACCCATAATAGAAAAACGAAGGGAACCACTTCCTTTGTAATTTCCATCCTTCGTTACATTTGCCCAAGCAAAATGCTCAAGATTACAATCTACACCGATCACACCATCTGATGTGCTGGAATTCGTGTGTGGATTTTCCGGTACATCGACTACACATTTCACAATATAATAGGAACCATAGTCTTCCACAGACCATGCAATCGGTTTGCCATACTTTTTCTTATTCTTACACTGTAATTGAGTTGTGATTACTTCTTCAATGGCGCCTTGTCCATATGGGAACGTAACAGCTGGAAACATAAGTGTTTTCCCAAAACTTGTCGTCATCCATAATTCTTTTGTCTCAGGCACATACTGAAATACAAAATTGCCATGTTTGGCATCTTTACGGCCAGATAGGATCAGTTGTTTATTTCGAGCACGAGAAAATCATGTTTTCCATTTGTCATGGTTACGTACAAACTCGCGGATCGTAAATTGCGAGCGAAACAGTTTTTTGCTTCCAAATACTGCACTTGGAATATTCGTTTGATCAGATGAAAGTTTTTGCATTAAACGGGATTGTCTGTGGGTGAGATGACCGATTTTCGCCTGCATTCTTTTGATTTGAACATCTAAGTATTGGTGTTCAAACAAATATTCATTTAGCCAAATTAAGGCGTCTTTTTTACGAGATAAGGAGATGAGGTTGTTGTGCTTCGCGAAGTGGGTGTTTTTCGGAAACGTTAACTTTCCTTTCACACAACTTTGTTTGATTCTGCGAAGATTTGTTAGTTTTGTCCGTTCTTGTTTCAACTTTTTCTTAAGCTTCTTAAGCTTCTCTTGCGTTTGCTTCTCATATTGTTTTTGTAACGCCATTAAACCTGTAAACAACGCCTTTGCTTCTTGCGCCGCACTGTTTGCATAATAATCATTCAATTGATAGTTTCGCTTGAGAACGAGATGAAGACTGTCTGGATACAACTTACGGTTCCAACGTTTTTCACGAACGATCGTTTGGAACGCAAAACGTTTTGCCTGATTAAATGTTTCGATTGTCTCTACCAATGCATCTACCATTTCATGCGGTACATCTATCTTGTAGATCCGTTTCGAAAAATACGCTTTCTTCACCTGTTCTCACTTCCTTTTATTTGATGAGATCATTATACACCGAATCGAACGTTAGTTCCACAAAGAAGCGGCGTTTTCTTTAAAAAGCAAAAACCGATTCATCCCCCACCTTCACTTCGTTTAGAGGAAGGGGTCTTCTCGGTTAAAATGATAAATCGGATTGATGATCCAGAAAAGTAGATAACCTGAGGAGGAAGGTAACTTCTGGACTTAATCTACTTTTCTTGATAATAATCACATTATTTAGTTACATCGATTGCAAGATATACAACAATGATGTAGAGCTACATGGCTATCGATACGCTCGGTTCCGGGGACTGAGGTCTGTCCAAATGTGGGCTTATCTCACTGCAGCCTGCCAAAACATGAAAACATAGCCCTTCATCTGACCCTTTTTAGTCAGGTGAAAGGCTATGTTTCTTATTTTGTATAGATAAAAATAGATACCTTGCACCACATCTGTATTATGTTTAGTTTTTATTTTAAAATTGTTCTTTTGTCATTACAGTCATAAATTCTTTAAAAAACTTATTATAGTCAAAATTTACAGCAACACGCTGCCTTGGACGGTCACCTAAATTTTCAGTAGTAAAGAAGTTTCGAAAATCCCCGATACTTTGTCCACGAGCTGTACCGTTTTCAATGGTTAAAATTTGAGATTCATAATAGGTAAACATATCGTCATACATAATTCCCATTAATGGCAGAATGTCATGAACTGGACTTCCTTGAATATTTGGCACCCGTTTCTTGTAAAAATCATAATAATAGTCTAGCAAAGGTTTCACTAAATCTGTTTTTCCAATTTCGTCGGCTAAATATGTAAATATAAGTGCTACAGCATCATCAATTCCTATGTCACCAAAGAATAGAACCTTCTTCCCCATTTATTCACCTCTTTAGATTTTTACACTTATTTCTTTATCACTTACAAAAACTTTTTCAACTACCGATGATCCAAGTTATTTACTTCATACGCAACCCGTATTCCTGATTCAATTGCTCCTTGCATCCACCCATGGGTAAGCGTCGTATGTTCACCAGCAAAATGCACTTTTCCTTCAGATGTAGGGATATACGGGTATAATTCTAATTCCTGTCCCGGCTCGAAAGCCGTGAAAGCTCCACAAGAATAAGGGTTTTTCCCCCAACTAAAGGAAGCACCTGACACGAATTCAAAGTAAACTTGATTTCCGTAAATTTCTGCTAAATCCATCAAGGCGTATCGAATTCGCTCTTTTTCAGATAAGCTGTCCCACGTTAAAGCTTCATCTGCCCATGTATAACTTGCCAAAATCACCGCATTCCCTCTTGTACCAATCCCATAGCTTGGATAGTAGGTAAACCGAATCGGTAGTTCCGTTATAGATTTACCACCATATTGACCTTTCCTTTCCCAAAACCTGCTTTTAAACTCGATTGCGATTTTTGTTGAGGCCATATAGTTGACTTCGCGAATTGCTTTTCGCTTATTATAAGAAAAAGAATCATACGGTTCGACTTTCACAAATCGCAAAGCTGAAAAAGGGATCGTTATTATGGCAAGATCACCAGTTATTGCGGAATACTCTGAGGTTTGTTGATGAATAGAATGGATGGTTACACTGTTTTTTTCCTGAACGATTTTTGTCATTTTTTGATGGAATAGTATATTTTCTTTTAATTGCGGTAGAAATGCCCGAGGTAATTGATCCATGCCGCCCGTTATCTCATAAAAATGAGTTGTTGATGTGAAAAATATGGCTTCCCTTAAAACTTCAATAAAGGACATCCCCATGTATGCTTCCATATCAAGAAGTACACCAATCATGTCAATTGCACCATCTGAAAAATAGGAGTTTAAGATAAAACCTAACGAATATTTTCTATATCGCTTTTCCAGAAGAGGCCAATTTTTCTCCGGGTCTTGTTTAATAAAATCGAGAATAGGTTGTATGACGAAAAGCAACAATTCTTCAGCTGTTTTCCCTCTTTCATTAGGAAAAACTGGATATTTCAAAATACTTGGATTCCGTTCAAACATGTTGAGACGTGTTTGAACACCATTTGCGTAAATAATATCCAGTGGAGTTCGATTAATAAATAAATTTATCGGCAGCCTGAACTTTTTGATATACTCTAAGGTTAAAGAATGTGTATTAGGAATTCGCATCGGTCCTGCGTTGAAGTATAAACCATTACTAAAGGGAGAGCGCAAAGTATGAACACGTCCCCCTATCCTATCATTCGCTTCAAGAATTGTGACTGTATGCCCCGTTCCTTTTAATAAGGAGGCCGCAACAAGTCCAGCCATTCCCGCACCAACAACAATAATATGTTTAGGAGATTGCGAGTTTCCAAGACCATTTCTAATCATACTAATCATTTGCTCAGTGGTTAATTGATTGTTCCTATTCTCAGGCATCTCTTCTCTCCTCTGCAAAAGTATTCCTTGCATTATATTCCTTCGCAGGGATGCCTATGTGTTTTTTACATTAATGTATATAATTACCTTTTCAATCAATATTCCAATTAAAATCAAGAAAGTAAAAAGTATAAAAAAGAAATAAAGTTCTTATAGATATTTTAAAATACAAAGCGCCTGAAAATCAGTTGTCGTTTTTATTCATTATATTCGTAGACATACCTATATGAATCACCGCTACAAGATGAGCTACTCTCGTTTTCTCACTTTATTTTAACTTGGCATAGAACAAAAAAAGGATCTGACCGCTTCTATGCCCGTCAGACCCTCTCTCCCGCCTAAAAAGTATGTTTTATATTTTTTTGTTCCACTTGAGAATGAAGAATGTTATTACTTCGCAGGTTTTCCTACATACGCCGAAATATCAACATTTAATGCTTTCGCTAAACGCATACCGTACTCCTGATCCGCACGGAAGAAGTTGCAGATTGCAAGTAATTTTGTTTGCTCATGCACATCTTTTAAGTCGTTTGTTAAGTTTGCGATTAAGTTGTCTTGTTCTTCTTTAGAGAATGAACGGTAACGCTCACCCGCTTGCTTGAAGTCGTTTGGTTTGTCAATTTTTTCACGAGATACATAACCTTCAAGCTTCATAGTGGAATCGCGGTATGCTGGATCTTCAACTGGGTTTTCCGCATGACGACTTGGTTCGTAGTTAATCGTAGATGGTTGTTGATTCATTTGCATTGCACCATCGCGTTGTTGATTGCGAACAGCTGCATACGGGCAGTTTACTGGAATTTGTAAATAATTCGACCCAAGACGATAACGCTGTGTATCTGGGTAAGAGAATAAGCGCCCTTGTAATAATTTATCTTCAGACGGTTCAATGCCAGGTACAGTTGCACTCGGAGTAAACGCCGCTTGTTCTACTTCTGCAAAGAAGTTTTGCGGATTACGATTCAGTGTCATTGTTCCGACTTCCATTAATGGGAATTGATCTTCTGGCCATACTTTCGTTGGATCTAATGGATCGAAGTCTAAAGAATCCATTTCATCCAGTTGCATCACTTGTACGTGGAGATCCCATTTTGGATAATTCCCTTTTTCAATCGCATCAAATAAGTCACGAGTTGCATGGTTGAAGTCTTTCCCTTGTACTTGTTCTACTTCTTTTGCACTTAAGTTACGAACACCTTGCCTTGGTTTCCAATGATATTTAATATAAACAATTTTTCCTTCTGCATTAATCCATTTAAATGAATGCACTCCGAAACCTTCCATTTGGCGGTAGTTTGCTGGAGTTCCATAATCAGAGAATACCCACGTCATCATATGTGTAGACTCTGGAGACAATGTCATGAAGTCCCAGTAACGATCTGGCGTTTGAATATTTGTATCTGGTGCTGGTTTTAAAGAATGCACCATGTCGGGGAATTTAATTGCATCACGAATGAAGAAAACAGGTAAATGGTTACCAACAATATCATAGTTTCCTTCTTCTGTATAAAACTTCACAGCGAATCCGCGTGGATCACGAGCTGTTTCTGGAGAGCCTTGCCCATGAATAACCGTTGAGAAACGAACGAATACAGGTGTTTCTGTTCCCACGTTTTGTAAAAATGCTGCTTTTGTATATTGCTTCATGCTATTTTTCGTTACGAAAACACCATGCGCACCCGCGCCACGCGCATGTACGACACGCTCTGGAATACGTTCACGATCAAAATGAGCAAGCTTTTCTACTAAATGATAATCTTCTAATAATACCGGTCCACGGCGACCAGCTGTACGAGAGTTTTGGTTGTCTCCTACTGGAGCACCTTGGTTTGTTGTTAAGCGATTATTTGGATTCATCAGGGGGAACCTCCTATTATTTTATAATAATAATTACTTATTTAGAATTATTATAAATTAATTATTATTTAAAATTACTTTTTTGTCAATTATTTCATTCGCTTTTTTGGAAACAATTTCTACTAAGCAATCAATAAATGAATCTTGCGCATTTGGCATAGCTGGTCTGAAATAGGATGCACCTAATTCATCTGTTACCACTTTACATTCATAATCATTGTCATATAACACTTCTAAATGTTCTGCTACAAACCCGACAGGACAGTATACAAAAGATTCATAACCATACTTTTCATATAAATCTTTCGTTATATCTTGCACATCTGGTCCAATCCATGGATCTGGTGTATTACCTGCACTTTGCCAGGCGATTGTATAATGCTGAATATCCGCTTCTGCAGCAATTAAATCCGCTGTATGCTGCAGTTGTTTCACATATGGATCTCCGGCTGCAATAATTTTTTCCGGTAAACTATGTGCAGAAAAAACAACAACGGCTTTCTCCCTATCCACAATTCTAGTAAATATTTCTTTCACTTCGTTTGCCCAATAAGCAATAAATTTCGGTTCGTCGTACCATTGTTCAATCGGTGCTATAGCTGGACCATTTATACTTTCAGAAATTTTCCGAGCGCGCTCGTTGTACGCTTTAATACTAAACGTTGAATAATGCGGTGCTAATACAATACTAATTGCTTCCTCAATACCGTCTTGTTTCATTTCTTCTACTGCATCTTCAATAAAAGGTGCAACATGCTTCAAACCTAAATAACTAACAAATTCATATTCTGAAAAACGTCTATTCAGTTCAACCGTTAATTTGTTGGCTTGCTCCTTTGTAATCTTCGCTAGCGGTGAAATACCACCAATCGCTTTATAGCGCCTCACCAAATCATCAAGCGCTTCTTGAGATGGCTTTCGTCCGTGACGTATATGCGTATAATATGCTCCCACATCTTCTAATGACTCTGGCGTCCCATACGCCATCACAAGTAAGCCTATTTTCTTCTTATTCATCTATATTCACCTCAATATCGGAAATGAGAATCTTTTTCAAAAGCATTTGTTTCCAGTATAACAATTGATAATGAGTACGTCAAAATAATAATTATAAATAAGTATTTTTTATAATATGATTTTGAATTTCATTTGATAATTTATTTAATATTTTTCGTCATATTCTGGTTTACTTCGATCTATATAAAACGAATATGATATAGGAGTGCTATCGGTGCATACTACTCATACAAAAACGCCTGGATTTAACTAAATCCAGGCGTTTTACTCATATGTCTTATTTCACTATCATACATTTCCGTAAGTATAATCGTTCTTGATATTTAATTTTTGAATGATAACCCATTTTCCTGCAAAGCAGTTCTCAGTTTAGGTAAAGATGCTGGTCCCATACCGTGAAATTGCAAAATCTCCTTCTCACTATATGTTGATAGTTGTTGCAAAGAAGTGATTCCGCTGTGTTCTAGTGCTCGTCTTGCTGGTGCTGATAGTAAGGAAAGAAATCCATGGTCAGGTTTGCGCTCTTGCTCGCAAATCGGACAGGTTGGACATTCGCTACTTTTATAATATTTGTGCCCTTTATCGCAAACCCTTACATTTTTTTCTGAAATCGTCATATTAAAATGTCTCCTTTCTGTTGAAATTATTTTCCCTTTCAACACCCTACTAACTATCGAGGATTGATTTATTTAATTTTTCCAAGTTTGCTATTTATACTTTGATGTGCGCTTCACTATCCCCTTATCGCACCATTTCTATTTGATTTTAACATAAAGTGAAACTTTAATCAGTGGAGGTTTTCCTCTCCCTTCACTGATTATTAACCCTCACCAATCGGGCTTTTACGGACAGTTGATCCCACCTCTACATAATCTTGAGGTGGGGGATTCTACTATTTATGACCTAATAAAAACAGTTCCTCTCGTTCAACAAAAGAATACAACGATATAAAAGTCCGGTAGCACCCTTATACAAGACGACCAATCGTCAAAGCGGTGGATTGATGAATAGAGACACCAAGTTTCCGTATATATCGCATCTTCCCTTAGGCGCAGATATGATATCTCATGGTGTAAGACTTACTAAGTTTAATATTATAAAATCAAAATAAAATGAATGAAAGATGTATAAAGATAATTAGTGGTATATAATTCCATTGCAATATTCGACTTCAAGTATATCGTGTAAATATTGATATACAATTAATGACGATACTCTTTCAATTTGTTAGTATATAAATGACTTAACCATAAATTAGAAATAATTATACTAATTTATGAATTTATATTCAAAATGAATATATCTCAACGATTTTCAGGAGGTTTTTTTCAAATGAAGTTACATAAGATGAAACATTTGCTGCCTATATCCGCTGCAACAATTACACTCGTATCTAATCAAGGAGTGGCCAATGCCGCAACGATTCATACTGTTAAAAAGAATGACACTCTCTGGGATCTCAGCATCCACTATGGAGTTTCAGTTCAGGCAATGAAACAAGCGAATCATAAGGCGAATGATCGAATTTATATTGGAGAACAGCTAACCATTCCAATCTCGCCTTCATCAAGCGAGTCTACACCGCAAAAAGATGTAGCAGCTTCCAATCATTCAGCTCAAGCTGTTTATCAAGTTCAACGGGGAGATACATTAGGAGCTATCGCGAAACGATACAATGTATCCATACAAGCAATTAAACAAGCTAACCATACAAACGGTGACCGAATTTATGCAGGTCAACACTTAATCATTACGACAGGCATTTCAGAACAAGAAATGGACTTAATGGCTCGTTTGGTTACTGCCGAGGCTGGAGGAGAGCCTTACGCTGGGAAAGTTGCAGTGGCAAAAGTTATATTAAATCGCGTTAATTCAACAGAATTTCCAAATACAATTACCGATGTAATTTATGAACCTATTAAATACGGCTATGCCTTTACTCCAGTTACAGATGGAAGGATTAATCAACCAGCAACTCATGAAGCAAGAATGGCAGTAGAGGAAGCAATCTCTACGAAAGGAAGTAATTCTGATTGGCTTTATTTCTATAACCCAAAAACCTCTACTGACAAATGGATTACAACGCGCCAAACTATGGCAGTAATCGGGAATCATGTGTTTGCTAAATAAATATGTTAAGAGACATAAATAGAAAGAAGACACTCTAACAAGTGTCTTCTTTCATTATAGAAACGTCTTAAAATATATCTGGTATCATATTATACTCCATAAAAAACTTTCGTTACATCATAGCGCCGTTATCTTTGAATGAATACCATTTTCCATCAATGAAGTGTTTCCCTGTTGCCATTGCACCGCTAGACTGTAAATAATACCATTTTCCATCTTTTTGTAACCAGCCTGTTTTCATCGTTCCGTCTTCATTCATGTAATACCATGTACCCTTATCTTGCACCCAACCTGTTTGCATCACATCAAAAAAGTAATACCACTTTCCATTATGACTAAACCATCCTTGCTCACCTGCACCAGTTTCATCATCAAAGTAATACCATTCACCGTCTAGTTGTTTCCATCCTGTTACCATTGAGCCATCTGAATTAAAGTGCCAAATAGTACCGCCTTCAGCTAATTTCCCTGTCCGCATAGCACCACTGTCATCAAAGAAGTAACGCTTTCCTCCTTCATCTAACCAACCTTCGTTCCACCCATTTACTGAGCTTTTCATTGTGCCATTCGCATTTAAGTAATACCATGCTCCATTCACTTTCGTCCAACCTATCGCCATAGAGCCATCTTCATTGTAGTAATACCATTCTCCTGTATAAGGACCTCTTTTAATTTCTAACCAACCTGTAATCATAGCTCCATCTTCATTAAAAGCGTACGTTTTTCCTCCTATAGTTTTGCGACTGTCGGCCATGGCACCATTTTCTTCAAAGTAATACCAAGAGCCATTGATTTTTTTCCAGCCCTTAGCCATAGCTCCATCTTCGTTAAAATAATACCACTTTCCGCCAAAGGTACCTTGCAGTTTCTTCCATCCTATCTGCATAGCTCCATCATCATTAAAGTAATATGTATTTCCTTGGATATTTTTCATATATTTAGTCATAGTTCCATCTTGATTAAAGTAATACCAAAAGCCATTAATTTTTTTCCACTCTTTAGCCATAGTTCCATCTTCATTATAGTAATACCAATCCCCTTTATCTCGAACCCAACCACTCTTTTCTTGAGCTTGCTCAACTTTATACGTATTATTTTGAGAAACTACATTTTCTTCTGCATGAGATACTGCAGGAACTACAAACATTGCAGACATTAAAACTGGCAAAATAGTTTTCTTCATTTTCCATATCCCCCAAATAATGAATAATTTTAGTTTTTATTTCCACAAACAGAATTATATTACGACGTTTTAATATAATCAACATATTTCTGTAACATTAATGTAATATTTTTTAATTAAGAGAAATAAAAAATACTTTCATGTTACATTATTCGTTATAAAAGATAGACACAGAGCCAACATTCTTGCAATCTACCATTTCACAAATTATTCAAATAAATCAATAATTTAATCATTGAAGGTTGTTCTCCGCAAATAGCAGGTCAATTTTATATTCTCAATAACTGTGGAACTTCACATCCTCTTAAAAAACTCTCAATATTCCAGTTATGATTCCTCAAAATTTGCACTTTACTATGTAACTTAGAAAAGCAAACGGATAACCGTTGAATTCTAACAAGCATATGAGGAGGAATTATAATGAAACAGCCTTTTATTAAAAAAGCAGCACTGATTTCTACCCTTACAATGAGTACAATCCTATCCACTACAATTCCATTTAACGTTTTAGCAGAAGCACCTAATCAAGCAATGCAAGCGCAGCAAGAACACCTTTCTGAGGAAATTCTGAAACTATCATTCGAAGGAAATCTAAATGATAGTTCCGCTTCCAATCATAGTATTTCATATAAAAATGGAAACCCTTCTTTTACAGATGGACGTGTAAATAAAGCTCTCAATTTCAAATCAACGTCACAGAAAAATGCTTCATATATCGACTTAGGGGATACACCACAATTAAAGTTTGGAGAAAACACAAATTTCACAGTATCCTTTTGGGTGAAATCTTCAGGCGTAAACGCTGATCCTGCTATTATTTCAAATAAAGATTGGCAAAGCGGTGGGAATTTAGGCTGGTTTATCGGTTTAAAAGATAAAGCTCTCCTTTGGAATTTCAAAACATCCGGTAGCTCCCGTCTTGATGCCTCTATTCCAAATGTTGCTGACAACGCTTGGCATCATATCGTAATTTCTCATGACCGTAATGGATATGCAGCGATTTATAAAGATGGAAAGTTAGAAAAACAAATTGATATTAGTAAAATGAAAGGCACAATCGATACGAATTACACAACAAAAATCGGTGTAGATGGCAAAGGAACTTTGTTTGGCAACAATTTTAACGCGGCATTAGATGAAGTATCGATTCTAAAAAAAGCAGTAACGGCTGAAGATGTTCAACAGATGTACCAATCTGCTCCTCCTATCTCTGTTACTGATATTGCAATTGACCAACCAACTATGCATTTAAACGTTGATGGTTTCACATATGTAAAAGCCGACATCAAGCCGTCAGATGCTACAAATAAAAATGTAACTTGGACAAGCAGTAATAAAGACATCGCAGACGTTGAAACGATAGATGGAAAAGTAAAAGTAATGGAGAAAAACATAGGAAAAACAACCATTCAAGCTATTTCTGAAGATGGAGAAAAAGTCGCGAACGCAGAACTAACTGTTACAAATTCTTTAGATGTAACGCGGGATGGTTTGCTCGAACAAAGTGATGTAAACTTTGTAAAACAATACATCGGATCTGATGAAAATAATGAAAACTGGAATGAAGTCAAGCACGCTGATTTAAATGAAGACGGAAAAATTGACGAAAATGACACACTTTCTCTTGAGGAACGACTAAAACAATCTACAAATTATCCGTACAAACATGTCTTTATTATCGGATTAGATGGAGCTGGTATTGCTGTCAAAGATGCAAATGCTCCTAACATTAAAAATTTTATCGAAGGCGGCGCAAGTACTTATAACGCTAAAGCTCTTTCGCCAACAATTAGCGCTCAAAACTGGGGCGGAATCTTACATGGTGTAACACCTGATAAAACAAATATCAATAATACAACCGCAGGGTCCCAAGCGTATCCTGAAAACTCACCTTATCCATCATTTATGAAAGTACTAAAACAAGAACGACCATATGCAAAAACAGCTTCATTCTCTGCATGGAGTCCAATTAATATAGGAATTATCGAACAATCCGTAGGTGCTCACTTGGAGTCTGTTCGAGATGATCAGTTAGCACCAAAAATCGCAAATTATATTAAAACGGACGGAAAAGATACGGAAGTCACATTCATTCACTTTGATGATATTGATGGTGCTGGTCATTCTCAAGGTTACAGCAGCCCAGCATATATGAAACAAATTGAAAAAACAGATAAAAATGTAGGTATTGTATTAGATGCAATTCGTGACGCTGGTTTACTAGAAGATAGTCTTATTATTATGACAACCGATCACGGCGGGAAAGGCTATGGTCACGGAGGAGAATCTCCTGAAGAAAAGACAATTTTCTGGGCGGCTAACGGTCCTGGCATTCCAGCAAAAACAACCATTACTGCTCCAATGACAAATATGGATACAGCAGCGATTGTAACGCAAGCACTACGCTCAAACAAACCAGCAACCTGGGATGCAAAAACACCTGAGAACGTATTAGAAACATTCCCGACTAGCCTAAAGCTTAGCAAGTCCGAACATTCCTTAAAAGAGGGAGAATCGTTTGAAATCACTGCAAAGATTAATCCTAATGTTACAAATAAAAAATTAACTTGGAAAAGTGATGATCCAACTATCGCAACAATAAAAGCAACGGATGACAAGGCAATTATCACTGCTGAAAAGGCTGGTATGACAACAATCACTGTAACAACTGTTACTGGTGAATATGTAGCAACATGTAAAGTAACTGTTAAACCAAATCATGTGTCTGTTACAGGAATCACAGTGGCCGAACGATCTTTCCAACTTAAACAAGGAGATTCCAAACCTGTATCTGCTTCCGTTCTTCCTGAAAATGCATCAAATAGAAACATAACATGGAAAAGTAGTGACTCTAGTATCGTTGCACTTGAAAATCAAAATGGTGCAACTTATGTAAAAGCATTGAAACCAGGGCGTGTTGTTTTAACTGCAACGACGGAAGATGGGAAATATAATAAATATGTTTATATTCAAGTGAAATAGCAAAATCGGCTTACAGTCTCTGTAAGCCGATTTTCTAGGGTGTTAGTGTAAATTGGTGAATGAAATTTTATCAGCGTTTTTTAAAGATATCAACCAACCGACTAATAGCGACAAAGATAGAACTCTGTATAATCGCAAAAAGCGGCTTACAAATTGTAAGCCGCTTTTCCCTATTCTTTAATATTCACTCCATACTCCTTAAACCAAACGTGAATTTGAGCTAAATGTGCCAATAGTTGTGGTCCCGTCATTAACTGGCCAAACCATGGCGTTTGAAATACACTTCCTCCTGATTGTATCAATCCTTGTAATTGCTGTTTATCAAACAACTCATGCAAAATGGAGTTTTTATCCGTTAGTAAATCCTTCAACCACACAGTTACCGCTTTTGTATAATGCGGATTATGTGTTTTCGGATACGGGCTTTTCTTTCGATATAATATATCGTTTGGCAAAACCCCTTCTAACGCCTTACGCAATAGACCTTTTTCGCGATTTTTATACATTTTCATTTCCCAAGGAATATTCCACGCATATTCGACAAGGCGATGATCTGCAAATGGAACACGGACTTCTAGACTCGCCCCCATACTCATCCGATCTTTTCTGTCTAATAATGTTGTCATAAACCAAACCATATTCAAATAAAACAGTTGCCGCCTTTTTGCTTCAATTGCACTTTCTCCTTCTAAAATTGGTACTTCCTGTATCGATTCTTCGTAGCGCTGCTGTACATATTCCCTTAAGTTTAATTTATTACGCCATTCTTTCTTCAAAAGTTGCTCGCGCGCCTCTGTAGAACGCATCCATGGAAATGCGCTTGATTGTAAATCATCTTCCCTGTAAAACCACGGATAACCGCCAAAGATTTCATCGGCACATTCGCCCGACAAACCAACAACAAAATCCTGTTTAATTTCTCGGCAAAACCATAATAATGAAGAATCGATATCTGCCATACCAGGTAAATCACGCACGAGTACCGCTTCTGTTAAATACGCTGCTAACTGTTCATTGGAAATCACACAGCGGTGATGAATCGTACCAAATGTTTCTGTCATTAAATCAATAAACGGCGCATCTGAATTTGGCTGAAACGCATTCGCTTTAAAATATTTTTCATTATCTTCATAATCAATCGAATACGTATGCAGCTTTCCTTTCCCTTCTCTTTCATATGCCTTTGCTGCAAATGCAGTAATGGCACTTGAATCTACCCCGCCTGACAAAAATGTACATAAGGGCACATCTGAAACCAATTGTCTTGTAATCGCATCCTTGAGTAGAAACTGCACTTGTTCTACTGTTTCTTCAAATGAATGTTCATGTTTTTTACTTTCAACATTCCAATATCTCCATATACATAATCCATCTTTTGAAAATGTAAGAGCGTGCCCCGGACGAAGTTCTTGCATTCCCCCATAAATACCATACCCAGGCGTTCGAGACGGCCCTAATCCAAATACTTCTGATAGTCCTTCTGTCGTAACTTCTGTCTTGACACCCGGATGAGCTAAAATCGCTTTTAATTCTGAGGCAAACAATAATCTTCCATTATCATATTTGTAAAATAATGGTTTAACACCTAATCGATCCCGCGCAATAAACACTTGTTCTTTTTTCTCATCCCAAACTGCAAAAGCATATATCCCATTTAAATGGTCGACACATTCTTCTTTCCACTCTATATAAGATGCTAATAACACTTCTGTATCAGAATGCCCTTTAAACGTATAACCTCTTCTCAGCAATTCTTTACGAATATCTTCTGTATTGTAAAGCTCCCCATTATAGCAAATTGTGTAATTCTCTTCTTCTTTCATACACCTACATGTCATCGGCTGTTTTCCGCCCTCAGGGTCAACTACAATTAACCGTTTATGCCCGAAAGCAACATGCCTTTTTACCCAGACATTCGTATCATCTGGTCCCCTCTTCGCAAGTGTTTCCGCCATCTTCGTAACCGTCCCTCTTTCACCTTCTAACGACCGCTTATAATCAATCCAACCTGTAATCCCGCACATATAAATCATCCTTCCTATCCTATATCCGTATAACTTTACTCCGTTCAAAACCCAAATAGAACCAAAAAGGCCAAGATGAAACAACTACACGTAAATGCCTAATTGGTGAGGGCTAAAGATTCAGACGAAATTTCTCCGCCTGAATAAAAAATTCACTGTATGAAGCATGTTCTTATTCTATGCCCAACTTTCTTTATGGGTTCCATAGTTATAAAGAACGACTGAACTGTCCATAACAAGAATAAGTACTTTGATAAAAGGAGAAATCACAAATGAAACAACGCAAACATATTTTGTATAATCAACCACGTGCTCATACAATTGGGAATGTGGAATATATAAACAATGAGTGGATATTCTTTGATGATGAAAATGATGAAGCATTTTTGCTTGATGATATTATTGAAGATGGATTTGAAGTTTTATATAACAACAATTGGCTACCAGCAAGATTCTACGAACAAGATATATTACAAATTGCAGATGAACATCATCCGCTGCAAAATGGAGAATTGATACGAATTCGCAAAAAATTACTGCTTAGTTATCATGAATGGTTAGAAGAACTACCTGATTCTACATTTTCATTATTTGCAGAAACATTACAGTCATTCAATTATTCTTTATATGACTGTATCTATTGTCATAATTTCTTATCGTTTCAACCGAAAGATCAGCCTTGTGAAGGGGTAAATCTTCTATTATTTGATAACGAGGAAATGGTGTGCTCGTTGCAACATCATTATGTTCGTTTTTCTAATTGTAATAAAAATGTATTTCAGTTTATAAAAACAAATGGCGAAGAGCTACATATAGAATCGATATAAATATATTGACCTCCCCCCACCTTCACTTCGTTTAGAGGAGAGGGTCTTCTCGGTTAAAATGATAAAAACCACCTTATAATCTCAAATACTTGAGGGTATAAGGTGGTTTCATTTTTTTATCCCGCATTAACGGGCAGTAATACTCCCACCTCAAAACTCGGCGAAAGCAAAGAAGGTAGGTGGGAGATAAACTGCCCGTAAAAGCCCGATTGGTTCAACTAATAATCAGTGGGGGATGAAAAAAAACCACTGATTAAAGTTTCACTTTATTAAAATACTTTCCAGCCAATCGGTAATTTCAGTCCAAGGTAAAATACCGCTACAAGCGCGATAATAAATAGTCCCCAAACTGCCCCTGTTTTCTTGCTTTTGCTCATTTTCACAAGAATCATTTCCATTCCACCGATAACTAAAATGCCAGCTACCATTTTTAAGCCATACCACATGTGCATGCTACCTGTTGCTGTCTTCATAATACCTTGATACAACATGAAACCTGTCACAATAATGATAATATACATTAGGCGAAGCCCCATATGTACACCTTTACCTTTTCTTCCTGCTGAATAAAGAGAATACGCCACGAAGAATAAAATTAATCCTAACGCCCATGCTGTAATATGCATATGTACCATTGTATCCCAACCTCCTCTTTCCACACTTTTTCACTTTATATGATACCACGACCATTTCTTTTCAGGAAATGTTTCGCTTTTTCCAATTTAAATGATATAATATTTAGAGTATTTACAAACTTCTTGTAATAACAAAAGGGGGAACAATCATGATTCAAACAAAAGATATTATCGAACTAACAGACATATACGGTGCAAATAACTATCATCCACTTCCAATCGTTATTTCTAAAGCGGAAGGTGTTTGGGTAGAAGATCCTGAAGGAAATCGCTATATGGACTTACTTAGTGCATACTCTGCGGTAAACCAAGGGCATCGTCATCCGAAAATTATTAATGCGTTAATCGAACAAGCTAATCGTGTTACGTTAACTTCCCGTGCTTTCCATAGTGATCAATTAGGTCCTTGGTACGAAAAAGTAGCGAAACTAACACATAAAGATATGGTACTTCCAATGAATACAGGTGCGGAAGCTGTTGAAACCGCAATCAAAACAGCACGCCGCTGGGCATATGATGTGAAAAAGGTTGAAGCAAACAGAGCTGAAATTATCGTTTGTGAAGATAACTTCCACGGTCGTACAATGGGTGCTGTTTCTATGTCATCTAATGAAGAATACAAGCGCGGCTTTGGCCCAATGCTTCCTGGCATTGTTGTAATTCCTTACGGTGATTTAGAAGCGTTAAAAGCTGCAATTACGCCTAATACAGCTGCATTTATTTTAGAGCCAATTCAAGGTGAAGCTGGCATTAACATTCCACCAGCTGGGTTCTTAAAACAAGCATACGATATCTGTAAAAAAGAAAATGTATTATTTGTAGCTGATGAAATCCAAACTGGTTTAGGCCGTACTGGTAAATTATTTGCATGTGATTGGGATAACGTAATTCCTGACATGTACATACTTGGTAAAGCACTTGGCGGCGGTGTATTCCCAATCTCTTGCGTTGCTGCAAACAGCGACATTTTAGGCGTGTTCGAGCCAGGTTCTCACGGTTCTACATTCGGTGGTAATCCACTTGCATGTGCTGTTTCGATCGCAGCTCTTGATGTATTACTAGACGAGAAATTAACAGAGCGTTCTCTTCAATTAGGAGAAAAATTAGTAGGACAATTAAAAGAAATTGATAATCCGATGATTACAGAAATCCGCGGCAGAGGATTATTTATCGGAATCGAATTGAACGAGCCTGCTCGTCCATACTGCGAAAAATTAAAAGAATCAGGTTTATTATGTAAAGAAACACATGAGAATGTAATCCGCATTGCTCCACCTCTTGTAATCTCTGAAGAAGATTTAGAGTGGGCGTTCCAAAAGATTAAAGCGGTATTATCTTAATATAAACAAGCTGCCTTTTACGAGGCAGCTTGTTTGTTATGAAACAATCATTTTTGTAAAGAGCAATATACCGGCAATAACCGGAAATAGAAGCAATACACCTACTACGCAGGAAGCAATCACATGTTTCAATTTCCACCAATCACTTCTTATCCCTTCCCGAAACCAAAATAATGAAAAAGGTATAATCAGTACCAATGCTGTTACCAATCCTGGAACGTATCTTTCTGTTACAATCGCCCCGCCTACATGAAACCACCCATTCATAAAAATCATCGCCTGTGTAACAAGTAATATATACAGTGTGACTTTCTTTTTTAATATAGTATGAATACATACAAGTAGAAAAACAATAGTTGTCAATATACATAACGCAATGAAAAAATATTGTTTTTGTCCCGCATTCTCTTCCATAGGAATCGGTTGTAAATATTTCATTTCAGGAAAGAAATAATATTCCTCAGCATTATGAAATACAAATAATATAGGGATGAGCCAAATGGAGAAACTACTATTTAACTTCGCTTTGAAGTGTTCCAATACGTTGTACCGTAATTATTACCTCATCACCAGCATGTAAAAACTTTGGCGGAGTAAATCCTTTTCCAACTCCAGCTGGTGTTCCAGTCGCAATTATGTCCCCAGGCTCTAACGTCATCCCTTTACTTACAATCGAAATAATATCTTCTATTGTAAACATCATATTTGCAGTATTTGAATTTTGACGAACTTCCCCATTCACTTTTGTTTCAATGTTTAATTCGTTTGGATTTTCAATTCCCGCCTTATGAACTAAATATGGACCCATTGGACAAAATGTATCAAAACTTTTTCCTAAGAAAAATTGTTTATGTTTTCTTTGAATATCTCGAGCCGTTACGTCATTTACAATTGTATAGCCGAAAACATATTCAAGCGCCTTCTCTTTCGTAATTTGTTTTCCACGTTTTCCAATTACAATTGCAAGTTCGCCTTCATAATCTAGTTCATTCGTTGCATGCGGATGACTGTGAATTTTCTCCCCATTTCCAATAACCGTCGTTGGAGCCTTTGTAAAAATCATGATATCTTTCGGAACGGATTCCTCCCCGCCCATCTCTATCGCATGGTCACGGTAGTTTTTTCCGACGCAAAGAATATTCTTTCTTGGCCTTGGAATAGGTGCTAATATTTTAATGTCTTGTAGAGGATAATATGCTGTTGTTTCATTCTCTTTTGCCCAGTTTACAATTTCTTTTGCCTTTTCAATAAAGGCACTTCCTTGCTCGATACACTCTAACATTGTAATAGGAACGGTAATCTTTTCGCCTTTTTGCCTTTGTGCCTCTCTCAAATGCAGCACCTTTTCTTCGTGCTCATCCACAATACCAACAAATACTTTCTCTTCCTTCTTCACCGTCACAAATCGCACGTTTTCCACTCTCCATCCTAAAACTCATACACTGTAATTGTATTCGTATTCCATCAAAAAAAACCTGCCAATCCATTTTAATTTTTACAAAATTCTTTATTTTTTACAACACAAAATACTATTTTGGAATAAAATGTAGAATTTTTACTTTTTTTATCGAATGTATTTCTTTTTTATGGAATTTTTGTATAATATGTACTACATATATACTTAAAAATTTTAAAGAGATGGAGCCGATTCTATGTTTGAGCAAGCGATTGAAAAAAAACGTGAAAAAATGATGTATTTTGCTGAACGCTATGGAATAACTTCTCAAAAAACAGTGAATTGTAGCCAAGAACTGGACAGGCTCTTGAATGTTGTTTGGCTTTTGCAAGGAGATTTCGTCCAAACTTATACAATAGACGAACACACACAATGAAGTGTGTGTCTTTTATTTTAAAAAATACACATTTTAATAAAAACGCCCATACAATAATAGAAAAGAATATTTATCGTTCCTTTAACAGCATTAAAAATTTCATTTATGAAAGGTGTTTGCTATGCCAGCAATGGTTGGACATATTCATATCGTTAATATTGGATCAAGTGGGGTTTTTCATATTGGAGATGTATTTGCAATTAGGCCGATTAGTTACTCTCGTGCTTTTGCAGGAGCTGGTTCTTTTAATGTAGGTGAAAACGTTTCGGTATACAATTATCAAAATACGACGACAGTCAATGATACTGACTTCATCGATCAAGCTATCATTGGATCAACTTAAAGGAGGGGAATGATGAGTGAACTTTTATGTACAGCAAAGTATTATCATTAACAATATCAAAATTGACAGTATTACAACATCTTCCGTTTTTCAAATTGGAAGTGCTGGTAGCATTAAATCCTTATCTAAATTTTCCAATACCGGTGGATTTACAGAACCACTTCGCCCCTTAACAGCCAAAGGACAAATTATTTCTATTAAACCATAATAAGTTCTTCTTAAGCCGCTTTTATCATAAATATATATAGCAAGTATACACCCTCCCTATTGAAAAGGAGGTTTCACATAGTGAATCAAGATATATACATTTATCTACAACAATTTCAACAAGTTCTTCAAAAGCAGCAAGAAGCAATCTGTGCATTAGAGGCGCAAGTACGGACATTAACAGCAGAGCTTGATGAACTAAAAAGCCGTCCCTCCTCTTCTATAGGAAAAGTAGAATATAAATTCGATCAACTAAAAGTGGAAAACTTAAATGGCACATTAAATATCGGCTTAAACCCATTCGCTACGACAGATCAACAAATTGAAGATTTTCAAGTAGATACCGAAACATTAAAAGTAAATCCAGAAACACAAACAAACCCCGATTTTTATCAAGATATTATTCAAGAGATGCATCGCTATTTGGATGAAGAAGCCTATAGCAGAATTCTTCATTTTGAACATGAAGAGCGAACACCACTTGATGATATGTACCGACAAATGATGATTGACGATATAAAAAAACAAATGGAACATCGCCTTCCTTATTACTTATCACAAGTACAGCCATATGAGGACATTACATCAAATCCAGAGTATATGAAGAGTGTAATTATTCAAGCTATGAAACAAGATATCGATAAAGCATTCCTTTCTTTTATTCAACACATTCCTAGCAATTTCCGAAAGGAGTAAATACGCATGAACTTTACTGTTGTCAATTGTGAACTAAAGGTTGGGCAGATCAAAATGAACGGGGTTTCTTCATCTGCCCTTTTTTTAATTGGTGATGCGAACCTTTTAATTCTCTCTTCTATTCTCGATACACCTTTCGAATCCCTTACTGAAGGTCCATTTGTACCTCTCGTAACGGATGTGCCTACTACTCCAAGTTAAGGAGGTCTCTTCATGCTTCAACACATTTCAGTTGTTCATCGGACAAATATTATCTCTTTAGGGAATTCTGGAACTTTTCAAATTGGCGATGCAAATCAGATGGAATTAAAAAGCCGAGCTCTTGTTGTACAACGTGAATTTCCTTACTATTTAAAGGATGAAGGAAAATTAGAAGCTTTTAAAATCTTTACAGACGATGAAATCACAATCCCTACCCGTTCAACGGATGTCAAAATGAATATTATAAATGAATGTCCCTTTATTGAAGTAGGTGATGTTACAGTTCGTACCTTATTAAATTCCGCATGCTTTCAAATTGGATCAGTTGACTACGGATTTAACAATTCACGCATTCACCAAATCCGCCAATATATTACAGATGAACCTTTCAACGAATAAATCATATAGTAAAGTTAAAGAAAAGTGCTTAGGTAGGTGAATAACATGCCCTCTGTCGTCGGGAACCTCGTTGTTCAAAATAGTAATGGCTCTTTTAACTTAGGTGACTTCTATAATGTCTCTCCTAAAGAAAATACAAAGGCGTATAACGGTTCAGGAGCATCAAATGTTGGTTTTGTTGTTAACACGTTTAACGGTGTCAGTGCAACGAATACATTCGATTCAGATGTTGCGGATCAAAATCAAGTGGGGACAGCATAAAAAAGTAGGAGGAAATCCCTCCTACTTTTTTCATTCCGCTTTCAAATCTATAGTATTCCACGCTCACTTTTCATCTTCTACACGCAGTATGTGATTTCCGTCAAAGAAGTATAGATACTTTTCTTTTATCGGACAATGCAAACTCTTCTCTAAAGCTTTTGCATACAATGAAAGCTGCACTTTATACCGATCTTCTAAAATAGGTCTTGCTTGATCATATCCACCTGGGAAACGTCCTTCAATTGTATCTGTTTTAAAGTCAATTAATACAATGCCGTCTTCCTCTTCTATCATACAATCAATAACCCCTTGGACAAGTACAGATTCTTTGCTCTGCCCTTGCCAATCTTGATACGCTTCTTGTGCTGAAAGCATCATCGTAAATGGTACTTCACGTTCTACGTTCTTCGCAGCTAGCACACGCTTACCAAGATCTGTATCAAAAAAGGCTACAATGCGATCAATCGGAATTTCTTCTGCTTGCTCAAATGTTAGTAATTCTTTATTTACCATTTCTGCAATTTGTTCTTTAATGATTTCTGGTGTAATCGATTTTTGTAAATTAATATGCTGCATAACGGCGTGGACAGCTGTTCCTCGTTCGGCATAGGTTAATCCCTTTTTCTCCATAAAACGCGGACGTGTTTTGATAGGAGCACGAAGTTTTTTAATAAAGGTATGATCACTTCCATCTTCCGATTGATAATTCCGCTTTATCTCCGTAACAGACTGCTTCGCCCGATGTGCTGTTGCACCTTCATGCGCATACCCCCATGTTAAACGAGCATACACTTCTTCTTTTCGTTCGCTTTCTAGCGGAACCGCTCTTTTCTCACGAAGTGCCTCTAACAATTCTTGTTTTTCTTCTTGTACTGGCTCAGGGGCAAGTAAAGTGTTACCGTCAACGACTTCTACTTTCCAGCTCGCATCGTACTCATAAATTTCATTTGGTATATTTCCTTGTCCAAGTTCAAGGAGCATTTCACTATCACGATGTCTATATAGTGACGGCGTGATCCAATCTAAGTAACAAGATGCTCCCGCACGAACATAATCCGGCAGTAACCAATCGGTATGTTCCCTTGCATCAAGCCACTTTTCCATTTCTTTTTCTTTATCTTTCACCGTACCAATTAAAATCAATTTTTCTTTCGCACGCGTTAAAGCAACATATAGTACACGCATCTCTTCCGCAATCAGTTCCATCTTCATTTTACGTTTAATCGCTAATTGTGATAACGTCGTATATTTAATTCGTTTACGAGGATCAATAAATTGTGATCCAAAACCGAAATCTTTGTGTAGTAAGAATCGTTTCATTAAATCTTGTGTATTAAAACGGCGCCCAAGCCCCGCTACAAATACTACCGGGAACTCGAGTCCCTTACTTTTATGAATCGTCATAATTCGAACAACATCTTCTTGTTCACCGAGTGCTCTCGCTGTTCCCATATCATCCCCGCGCTCTAAAATACGCTCAATAAAACGAAGGAAACGGAATAAACCACGGAAAGATGTTGCTTCATACTGCCTTGCTCTGTCGTATAATACACGTAAGTTAGCTTGGCGTTGTTTTCCTGCCGGAAGACCACCAACAAAATCATAATAACCTGTCTCACGATATACTTTCCAAATTAAATCAGAAAGTGACTGCTGACGCGCAAATTCACGCCATCCTTGTAAGAGGTTATAGAACCATTGTAGTTTCCCGTGTAATTCTACCTCTCCCTCAAGCGGTGCTCCTCGTAAGAAGGAACGCAGCACTTCATAAAACGAACCTTTCTTTTCATGAGCACGGAGCATCGCAAGCTCCTCATCGTTTAATCCAACAATTGGGGAACGAAGGACAGCCGCAAGCGGAATATCTTGCATCGGATTATCAATTACGCGAAATACATTCATCATGACAGTCACTTCAGTTGCTTCAAAATAACCTGTCGCAAGCTCAGCGTAAACAGGAATACCTTGCAATTTTAACTCTTCCATAATTTGAGGAGCCCACGGCATCGAACGAAGTAAAATGACAAAATCACGATATTTTACCGGGCGCATGCTATCTGTTTTACGATCGTATACTTCATACCCTGAATCCACCATCGCTTTAATTCTTTGTGCCATTAAACGTGCTTCCAGCTGTGCTTTTTCTACTTCGACACCGTCTTCTCCCTCTGCCGATTCTTCGCCCTCAGACTGATGAATACATAACAGCTCAGCTGCTACATCTTCTCCTTCTGGATAACTCGCACCAAGCTTTAGTTCCGCATCGGCATCGTAATCAATTTCTCCGACCGTTTCGCCCATAATTTGTTTAAAAATAAAGTTCGTACCCACTAGCACTTCATGACGACTACGGAAGTTTTTCGCTAGATCAATTTTCATCCCGCCGTCTATTCCTTCAGGCGTAAATCGTTTATACTTCCCTAAAAACAAGCCAGGTTCTGCTAATCGGAAGCGATATATTGACTGTTTCACATCACCAACCATAAACAGATTACCTTCTTGCTCAGAGTCTTTCGTTACAAACTTAATAATCGACTCCTGTACAAAGTTTGTATCTTGATATTCATCGACAAGTACTTCGGCAAATTTATTGCGATATTGCATTGCAACTGGTGATGGACGCAGTTCGCCATCTTCCGTACGTTCACTTAAAATTTGTAAGCAAAAATGCTCTAAATCTGTGAAATCAACCATTCCTTTATCACGCTTGATCGTTTGGAATCGCTCCGTAAATACTTTTACAATTTGAACAAGCTTTTCTAGTACAGGATGCATTTCCTTAAAATCACGTAAAAAGCTTTCTGGTTTCCGGCTAAATAACTCTTCTTGTAGTTTCTTCACTTCATCTTTTGCTTTATTTCGAAGTGAATCTACTTGTTTGACAATCTCTTCATTGTAGTCACTCTTCTTAATGCGCTTTAACGTTTGCCACGAAACATTTTGCATCTCTTCATATACACTTGTCCAAGACTGATGAGCTGCACTAGATAGCGTTCCAAGTAAAACAAGATCTGCCTGTAACGTTTCAACACGTGGTGCTGGCCCATCTGGAAGCATCGCAAGTTCAATTGCTTTTTGAACATGCTTTTCAGCAGTTTCCAGCTGAAACTTCACATCTTCTAGTAAGTAAGACGCATATGTTAAATCCTCAATTGATTTTCCTTCCACAACATACGCTTCAACAAGTTTATCCAGCCACTTCTCTGGGTCTGGATGCGCTCTTGATTCTGTATGAAGCGCTAAAATCATGCGCTGCAAATCATCATCACTTCGGTCACTCGTATAGCGATCAACGAGTTCAAAGAATATATCATTTCCCTCGGTGCCATATTCCTCTTCTAGTATGTCATCTAATACTTCTTCTTTTAATAATTCATTTTCTGTCTGGTTGGCAATGCGAAAACGCGGATCAACGTCGAGCATATAATAATACGTTCGAATGACTTGTAAGCAGAACGAGTGAATCGTTGAAATCGACGCTTTATTTAATAAACTAAGCTGCTTACGAATATGCTCTGACCCAGGCTCATCGATTAATACTTTTTCTAACGCTTCGCCAATTCTGTTCTTCATCTCTTGCGCTGCTGCATTTGTAAACGTTACGACAAGCAGACGGTCTACATCTACTGGATTCTCGGCATTAATAATTTTGCGAATAATTCTTTCTACAAGTACAGCTGTCTTTCCCGATCCTGCTGCTGCCGCGACTAAAATATCACGGCCATCTCTGACAACTGCTTTCCATTGATCATCCGTCCATTGACTACCTTCAGGCTTTTGTGGCCAGTTCTCTATCATTCGCCAACCTCCTCTCTTATTTTCTCCATCGCTTCACTATCTTTCATATCTTTTAACGTGCGGAACTGGTTATCTTCAAGTGATTCATCAAACTGACAAACAGAACGGAAATTACAGAATGTACAAGCTGCTTTGTTCCCCATTTTATAAGGTGCGATATCAATGACACCTTCTGTAATGTCTTTCCCAATGTTTTCAAATGTATGATGTACATATTGCTGTAAGGTTGTAAATTCTTGTTCACTTGCAATACTAGAACGCGCACTAAAACTACCATCTTTTTTCAAACCGGCAGAAATAATATCTGAACTCCCCGTACTTAACTTATTGTCCATTAAACGAACAACATCCGCATCACCTAGCACAAGACCTTTCATTTTAAATTTCTTTAAAATTTCTTTTTCAATCTCTTCTTCTGAAGCGTCGCCTTTCATTTCCACAATCGGGTTATGAATATGGAAATATAAAACGCCAGCAGGCAGTGCCGCCTGATCCTTTTTCATCCACGTATTTGCATTTGAAATGACAACGTCTAAATACGTTAACATTTGAAGCGCTAAGCCATAATATACTTCCGTTAAATCTAAAGCTTTTGTACTCGATTTATAATCAATAATACGAAGGAACGTACCATTTTCATCTTCTGCTTTATCTACACGGTCAATGCGGCCAACAACTTCCATTTTCACACCATTTGCGAGTGTAAACTCCATTGGCGGAAGAGACCCAGTGCCGCCCATACCGAATGGAACCTCTAAATCAACTGGCACAAATCCACTTGACTTCGCATGCTCACGCAGGATAAGTGACGTACGGAAAATGATTTGCTGCAGTTTTTGTTTTAAATAATGATTCCGATTTGAACTTAATAAAATTTGTCTTTGCAGAAGCGGTGCAATTTCTTCAATGACTACGGCAGAAAGATGCTCACATTCTTTTATCGATAAATCAGCCCAAGTACGATTTTCCCTCAGTAACTTATCTGCAATTCTCTTTAATGCCGCATGGAATAATTCGCCGATATCTGGTGCATCTAATTTGAACACATCACGTTCTCGTAGTGATAATCCGTGCTGTGCAAAATGAGCATATGCGCAGCGATTAAATAGTTCCATACGAGAGACGCTTCCTTTAATTTTATCTCCGTATAAATCTCTACTTACAACTGGACTAAGTTTCTGCGCACGATTTCGATAAAATAAACTAGACAACACACGACTACTTTTTTGCTTCCACTGGGGTGAAGTCACATAGAAGTTATATACATCCCACCAAAAATCAAGATTCCCTTCAAAACCGTATCGTTTCCAGTTTTGAAGTTGCTGCGTTACGTACGACAACGTAACTTCTGGCGTTGCTACATACGAAATTTGATCCTGACGAGATAAATCATTCACATCATTCGTTATGAAGACTTCTTTGATAGAAGGGAACATTCTTTTTACTTTCTTAATAAAACTAGATGACAGTAATGTCTTTCCTTCTTCATCCGCAAGCGGACAAGAAATATATAATTTCTCAGATGCACGGGTTACTGTTTGATAAATAACAAATTGCTCTTCTAATAAAGTCTGCCTTGTTGTTGGTGCTAATTCTACACCAGCTGTAGCGAGAGATTCTCTTTCTTCATCTGATAACATCCCTTCATCTGAAGGGGCTGCTGGAATGATTCCTTCATTTGCACCAATTACAAAAGCAGCGCGAACATTCGATAACCTTGTTCGATCAATATTTGCAATCAGCACTTGATCTAAAGACGGCGGGATATTTGCAAATTGAAGCGCCTCAAGTCCAGTTGTCATTACATCGATAAACATTGCACGAGACATCTTTTCCTCGCCTAGCATTTCTACAAATGTATCGAGAAGATTCATTACCTCTTCCCAAACTTGATCATGGTCACTTGCAAACAGGAAATTCCCTTCTTCTTCAGCACGCATACGCAAATCTTCTAGTTTTTTAGGAACATCTAATTCTTCTAAAAATAAATACACTGTTTCACACATTTGCATGACTGAACTTGCACGTTTGAAACGCTTCTGCAAACGAATAATCGGTGTTCGTACCACATCACGGAGACGGTTGATTTTCTCTTCCATTTCACGTTCACTATCTGTTTGTGTTCCCACGGCCCCATCTAACGAACGATAACGACGATATGTCCACGGTTCATCTGCCGTCCATCTCTTTCCTTGTATGCCGTATGCTAAACAGTAATTTTCAAACTCATCCATTTCTTCGCGCATAACTTCTTTTCTTACATCTAACGGATATAATAGTTCCGTTTTTATGCAGCGGAATACTGCATCATAACGCCAATTTCCACTAATGACTTCTAGCGCAGAACGAATGCATTCAATGAGTGGATGATGTGACATCGGACGCTTTTCATCGATAAAGTGCGGAATATCGCAATCTGTAAACAATGTTTTCATGACATCATAATAGCTTTCTCCATTGCGAAGAAGAACCGCAATATCTCTGTAGCGATACTCCTCTTCTGCAACAAGTCTGCGAATTTCCCGAGCTACACCTTCAACTTCCGCTCGTAAGTTTGCCGCTGTATATAATGTAATATCTGGTTCACTTTGAAACTTCTTAGAAGGACGAGATTCGAATTCAGCTTCTAAATGCGCTAGCGCCGGTGAATGAAAACGTGGTTGTTCTCTCATCAAAACCGTACTTTCCACGGCGACTTTCTCTTCACGTGCTAACTGTTTCACTTTTTCATACGTAAGGACTGTTTGATAAAACAAATCTAATTCACTTACTGGCTGTGATAACGTTTTTTCGTCTACTGTTAACGTAACTGTAATTCTTGCTCCGCAAACCATGAGCTTTCTAATGATTTCTAATTCCCCAGGTGAAAAGGAATGAAATCCATCTATATAAATTTCTGCACCTTTTACATAGTCAGATTCCGGAAGCTTTTCTACAAGTAACTGCAGGTAATCTTCTGAATCTAAATATTTACCAATTAAAGCCCGTTCAAAATCATCATATAAAAGCTGAAGATCGTACATTTTATTTGCTAATAACTTTTGCTCATCACCATTTGAATGAGCATCTAATTGTTGCCACATCTTATATACATTCGATGGTGTGACATTGTAGCGTTTAAATTCAGCAATCATGCTTCCTAAATGTTCAAAAAAACCATTTTGTTCTGCTGCTTTTTGAAACACATACAATCCTTCCTTACGGGATTCTACAATTTTGCGCAGTAGCATATGCACGCCTGCCTCATCAATATGAAGACGACTCGCGCCCCCAACTTCTTGCAGAACCTTCCACGCTAACCTTGAAAAACTAAATACTTGCGCCCGAATAGAGCCGCTAACTTCTTCATTTCCTATTAATGCTTGCTGCGTTTGGAACGTCATTTGTTCCGGTACAAGATATAGAATGGTTTCGCCTCTTGGACGCTGCCGTAATTCTTCTTGTACTTCATGTAAACAAAATGTACTTTTTCCACTTCCAGCCCGTCCAATCACAAATCGAAGCGACATGTAATCCCCACCTTTCACTGACATAACGAACGTTAGTTTGATATCATCCTTGTATTATAACACAAAAAAGCAGGAGCTAGCAGGCTCCTGCTTTTGGTCGTTATTTGCCGAATAGTCGATATCCTTTGTTGAATCTCCGATAAAATTTTAATTATGATTCCCCTTTGAAAAGTTCGTCTGTACTTCATTAATTGGCCAATAACGTAAATCCACTTTCCCAACAACAGTATCTGCTTTCACAAATCCAAAGTGTCTGCTATCCCAGCTGCCGAGACGATTATCACCAATTACAAAAATAGACCCCTTTGGAACAGTCTTTTCTCTCGTTAATTCCTCTAACGTAAAGTCTCCTGTCAACTGCCGTCCTTCCGCTTGCCCCTTATAGGTCTCCAAATAAGGCTCATCCACAAATTGGCCGTTTATATACAACTTATCATGCTTATATTCAATATGATCACCAGGTAAACCGATAATCCTCTTTACGTAATCCTCTTTCTTATTTGCATGAAACACGACAACATCAAATCGGTTCAACTCCCCGACTTGATAGCTAACCTTATTTACCACAAGCATATTTCCATCTTGAAGTGTCGGCATCATTGACTTCCCCTCTACAACATACGTTGAGAAGAAAAACGTTCGAAAAAAAACAGCTAATAGCACGCCTATAAGGATTGTCCTCATCCATTCTAGGCCTTCTTTTTTCAAAGCTCGCTTCATCTGCCTCTCCCCTCACCCTTTTCTATAATGGAGCCTTACTTACAGTGAAGACTAATCTTAATGTAGTTCTAGCTTTACTTCAATCTTCTTACCGACATACCATAAAATAAAAATAACACCTATCACAATAACTGTTTTCACCGGCTTATAAATAAAAGAAGTTAAATCATGCCCAATATAACTTAAAATAAAAATCATGACTAACTTTCCAAGCGCTAGTGCTAACACAAATTGTCGTCTGCTAATACGTGATAAACCAGCCACAACATTAATAAGTGCAGACGGCGTAAAAGGAAAACAAAATAAGATAAAAATAGGTGCGAACCCTTTCCGTTCAATCCATCCCATCGCTTTGCGCACTTTCGGATGTTTATTCACAAACGAGAAGAACCGACCTCGTCCAAAACGGCGAATAACCGAAAATACAAATAATGCACCAAGAACCGACCCAAGCCACGAATACAAAAATCCAAGCCATAACCCGAAAGCAACTGCATTCGCCATCACAAACAAAATAAGTGGCAGCGCTGGAATAATCGCCTCCACCATCGGCAAACCAATACCAAGGAGCGGCCCAAATGCCCGATAACTCGCTACAATTTGCTCCATATTTTCTTCTGAAAAATACTCTTTGATTGTTTGAAAATCCATTCTACAATTTGCCCCTTTATAATATCCTATCCCTATACTTTATCATTGCTTGTCAGAAAGAGGAAATGGTAGATACGACATATGGAGATGTATTTATTTATTTTCCATACTTTTATGTAGAAATCCTTTATTATTATTGTATGATAATCTATCAATATTTGACACGATTTTACATGTTGAGAAATAAAAAAAAGGATGGTTGTCCCATCCTCTCTGCCTATCAGTCATTATTCCTTTATGTCCTCTTCTTTCACAAGATACGCTTTTTCATAAGCAGGCTTTAGTGTAGATTCATCTTCTTTATCGACCTGTTTAAACTGAGGTTTTCCTTGTTTATTTTTGCGATCCTCATACTCTGTCCGCAGCTTTGCGGTACGGTTTTGCTGATTCTCAAAACTGCTTTTTGATATTTCTAATTTCACTGCGAGACCATTAATGAAGCGAATAATTAAATTACCATCTGCTAGTTCTTTATTGTTTGCAATATGGAAGTGCGACAACCATGCACATTCCTTTCTAGAATAAGAATACGTAGGAAAAAAGTAAAGCTGATCTGTCGGGCTAATTGCAATGGGTGCCTTATGTGTAATACGTGTCAATTCTTTTGTACCGTCTTTTCTACCTAAGAAACTAGATCCGTGTTTGCGACAACTTCGTTCCACAATCTCAAGAGGCTTTTGAAACATGAAAAAACTGTCTTCTACTTCAACTACTCGCGTTACAATGCGTTTTTCCCCTAAAATAACTGGAAGTAAGGCCATAGTTTTCTTGTTTACGACATAATTTTCGACATAGCGTTCTGCTTGTTCACCCATCCTACACTCTCTCCTTCATTATTTTTCTTACCATTCATAACAGCAGCTGCATGGATAATTGTACCACTCTAAAAATAAAATTGTTCTTTTTTTCAAATATTTTACATTTTCTTATAAAACTTTAAAATTTCATTATATTTCTTCATATAAATATCTGCATAAAATCCACTTATTCTCTTAACTTAAAAAGATGAACTTCTCTAGAAAAATACAATCTTCCCTTTTTGAAATATTTGTAACATATTATTATAAGTGATAATAAAAACAGCTACTAAAAAACTATGATTTATAAAGTGAAACTTTAACGGTACTCCAACAGAAGTCCTCTTCCTCAAGCACGTGCAGGACATAGTCCAGTGGTAGGGAGAGGATGAATGTTGGTCGTGCACAGCACGAAGTTTCTATTTCCTTTTTATGTAACTTCATGTATACTAGTAATAGAAACGAGAACGTACATTCTAGTTTTGGTAATCTGAACACTATAACGAAAAAGGAGGAGGGTTATGACAATGTTGCTAAGCCAAAAATATGAAATTTTTCCAACGAAAGAACAAAAAGAAACGTTAGACCGTTGGCTACAATATTGTCGTCAAACTTATAATTCTGCTCTTTTAGATAAACAAAGAAAATATAAGGAAAACAAAGAATTGTATACACGTTCTGACATGCAAAAGCAACAAACGATAGACAAGAAGAAGTATCCTTTTCTCAAAGAAGTGCCATCACAGCCCTTGCAAGAAGTATTTTTACGACTCAAAAAGGCCTATGATGGCTTTTTTCGTGGAGATGCTAACTATCCAAAATTGAAAAAGTATAAAGACTATAATAGTCTCACTTTCCCTCAGTTTGGATTCAAACCGAATAGGAAACATCGTTTAGCGATGTCGTTTGCAGAGAACGGAAAATTATATAACAAGGGATTAGGAGAAATAGAGATTCATCTTCATCGACCAATAGAAGGAACGATCAAACAATTGATTCTGAAACGCCAAGCTAAGAGATGGTACGCTATTTTTAGTGTCGAAAGACAAGCTGTATCTCCTTCTATCGATAGAGAAAATGCAGTTGGTATAGATGTAGGACTCCATGCATACGCTGTTCTTTCTAAATGAAACGGTATTTGAAAATCCAAGATTTCTTTTGCAAAAAGAAAAACAATTGAAAAAAGCACAACGTAACCTTTCGAAGAAAAATAAAGGCTCTGCTAACTATAGAAAACAAGTAGAAAGGATCCGGAATCTTCACGAAAAGGTGGCGAATCAAAGAAAAGATTTTTTACACAAATTAAGTTATCATCTCACGCAAATGTATTCGGTGATTTGTATAGAAAATCTTGATATCCGAAATATGGTTCGGAACCGAAACGTGTCAAAGTCAATTTCCGATGCGGGGTGGGGGATTTTTCGTAAGCTGTTGATGTATAAGTGTGAAAAATTTGGAGGCTTACTTGTGAAAGTAGACCCAGCATATACATCACAAGATTGTTCGAGCTGTGGGCATCGTGTGAAGAAATCACTATCGATTCGGACACATATTTGCACAAAGTGTGGAACGGTATTAGACAGGGATCATAATGCGAGCCGAAACATTTTGCAAAAAGGGTTAGAGCAATTATTTGTAAGAACGACTGAGGATTGAAACTGTAGGGCAAGGTTGTGTCCAAACAGTATAAAAGACGCCTGTGGAGAGTATGTAAGACTACTTGGATTCCCAAATAGCAACGCTCTAGGAAACGGGAAGCCCCTTCTTCAAACAACTCGTAAGAGTGTTAAGGAGGGGTCATTCACTAAATGAATGTTTTCTTCATTCCCAACCTCACTTCTTTGCTATAATTAAGGAGAAATTCGATAGACGGAGGTCCATTATGGAAGAAAAACATGATCAGCCAATGATTAAGATGGAAAATAGCAGTATCGTTATCGTAAAAAATTCGGCTAGTATTATTATCGGTTTATTTTGTCTTTTATTATTCTTTGCGAAGCCATTTCGTAAAACGAAATGTCCTAAGTGTAGTAAGAAGGGGAAAAAGAGCAGGGTGAAAGAATAGTTCATCTATGTTTATATAGTTTATAAATTAATAATGAAAAAGGATGGCATAAGCCATCCTTTTTCATTACGTACTATAAGATTATAGTTTGATAACGTTTTTAGCTTGAGGTCCACGGTTGCCATCTTCGATTTCGAAGCTAACTTTTTGACCTTCTTCTAAAGATTTGAAACCTTCAGTTTCGATTGCAGAGAAGTGTACGAATACGTCGTTTCCGCCTGGAACTTCGATGAAACCGAAGCCTTTTTCGTTGTTAAACCATTTTACTTGTCCTGTTACTGCCATAATTATTTCCTCCTAAGAAAATACATATTTTTTAGTCTTCATACGTAAAAAAAGAATCCACACATTATCAAATACGAAACATAAAACAGTTCTCACATACTTTTTCTCGTTCGTTTTCAGCACTTGATAATATATGGATTGCTTGATTTAGTTATTCAACTGAGATAATTATAGCATACTTAAAATAGAATGTACAATATTTTTTGAAAATATTTATTTCTAAATTTTTACAAAACTATTAATTGATTTCCTATATAAAAAACAACAGGTGCCCTTAAAGGACACCTGCCCCCTCACTTATTTCCTAAACTGTGCCTCTTCCGTAGATCCTTTCAATGCCGTTGTAGAAGATGTTCCGCCTGTAATCACTTGTGCTACTTCATCAAAGTAACCCGTTCCAACTTCGCGTTGATGACGCGTTGCAGAATAGCCATACTCCTCTGCTGCAAATTCTGCTTGTTGCAGTTCAGAATATGCTGCCATTCCGCGCTCTTTATAGCCACGTGCAAGTTCAAACATGCCGTAGTTTAAGGAATGGAATCCTGCTAGTGTTACGAACTGGAATTTATATCCGTATGAAGCAATTTCTTTTTGGAAGGTTGCAATTGTTTTTTCATCTAGTTTTTGTTTCCAGTTAAAAGATGGTGAACAGTTATACGCTAATAATTTACCTGGATATTTCTCATGAATTGCTTCCGCGAAACGCTTCGCATCTTCTAAATTCGGTTCAGATGTTTCACACCAAACAAGGTCTGCATATGGCGCATATGCTAAACCGCGCGCAATCGCTTGATCAAGCCCTGCATTTGTCCGGTAAAAACCTTCTGGCGTTCTCTCTCCTGTAATAAATTCTTGATCAACCGGATCAATATCACTCGTAATTAAATCAGCTGCATCCGCATCTGTTCTCGCTACAATAATTGTTGGAGTCCCCATTACATCCGCAGCTAAGCGCGCAGAAATTAAATTACGTACTGCTGTTTGCGTTGGTAGCAATACTTTTCCGCCTAAATGTCCGCATTTTTTCTCTGAAGATAATTGATCTTCAAAGTGCACCCCTGATGCACCTGCTTCAATCATCCCTTTCATTAATTCAAATACATTTAGCTGACCGCCAAATCCAGCTTCAGCATCCGCAACAATTGGAACGAAATAATCTGTATCATCGCTGCCTTCCATATGCTGAATTTGATCCGCACGTTGCAGCGTTTGGTTAATACGTTTTACAACAGCTGGTACACTGTTCGCTGGATATAAACTTTGGTCTGGATACATGTGCCCGGATAGATTGGCATCCGCTGCCACTTGCCAACCACTTAAATAAATTGCTTTTAATCCTGCCTTTACTTGCTGCATTGCTTGGTTTCCGGTTAACGCGCCAAGCGCATTAATATAGTCTTCTGTATGAAGCGATTGCCAAAGTTTCTCTGCTCCCTTACGTGCTAATGTATGCTCAATATCAATCGATCCACGAAGACGAATGACATCCTCAGCAGAATAAGGACGCGTTACCCCTTTCCAACGCTCATCTAGCTCCCAGTTTTCTTGTAACTTTTGTATTCTTTCGTTTGTCATCTCTTCCATCCCCTTTTCACTTTATAAAATTTCGTAACCCGGTAATGTTAAAAATGTTTCAAATTCATCATTCTGTACTAAATTAGTAAAGAGCTTTGTTGCTTCTACAAATCTACCTTTCTCAAACGCTTCCTTACCAATCTCTTGTTCTATTTTCGCCAGCTCTTCCGCCTTAAACTCTTCTACTAAAGCAAAGGTAATGTTACGGCCGTCATTCAGCTTCCCGCCCTCATGCCGAATCCATTGCCACACTTGCGCCCGTGAAATTTCTGCCGTTGCTGCATCTTCCATCAAATTGTAAATCGGTGCTGCCCCGCGGCCGCTTAACCACGATGCAATATATTGAATGCCAACGCTAATATTCATACGAAGTCCTTCTTCTGTAATCGTTCCCATCGGTACTTCTAACAAGTCCTTTTCTGTTACATAAACCTCTTCACGTTTTCTAAAAATTTGATTCGGTGTTTTCATAATGTGATCGAACACTTCCATCGCAACCGGTACAAGTCCCGGATGGGCAACCCAAGTCCCATCATGCCCGTCTAAAGCCTCGCGTTCTTTATCCATACGAACTTTTTCAAAAGCAGCCTCATTTGCTTCCGGATTATTTTTAATCGGGATTTGCGCTGCCATTCCGCCAATTGCTGGTGCATTCCGGCGATGGCACGTTTGAATTACTTTTAAAGAATATGAGCGCATAAACGGAGCTGTCATCGTAACTTGCGCCCGGTCTGGAAGCAAAAATTCATTATGATTACGAAAACTTTTTAAGAAACTAAAAATATAATCCCAGCGTCCACAATTCAGTCCGGCTGAGTGATCACGGAGTTCATATAAAATTTCATCCATTTCAAAAGAAGCGTGGATTGTTTCTAATAATACAGTTGCTTTAATCGTCCCGTTCGGAATTCCAATGTATTTCTGTGCAAAAACAAAAACATCATTCCATAATCTTGCTTCTAAATAGCTCTCCATTTTCGGTAAGTAAAAATATGGTCCGCTTCCTTTTTCTAATAATGTTTTTGCGTTATGGAAAAAGTACAAACCAAAGTCAACGAGACTCCCTGACATCTTTTCTCCATCGACTAGCATATGTTTTTCTTCTAAATGCCAGCCGCGCGGACGCACAATAAGTACAGCAGTTTTCTCACCTAAACGGTACTCCTTGCCGCTTGGATTCTTATATGAAATCGTTCCCTTCACCGCATCTCTTAAGTTAATCTGGCCATCTATTGCATTGTGCCACGTCGGTGAGTTCGAATCTTCAAAGTCTGCCATAAAAAGATGTGCACCTGAATTTAAAGCATTAATCACCATCTTTCGATCTACTGGCCCTGTAATCTCCACCCGGCGATCTTCTAAATCTTTTGGAAGCGGGGCAATCGTCCAATCTTCAGCACGTATATGTGCTGTTTCTGGTAAAAAGCTTGGAAACTCCCCTGCATCAATTCTTTTTTGCTTTTCCACACGTTTTTGCAATAAGCTTTTACGGCGTGTATTAAAATTCTCATGCAGCTCTTTTAAAAAAGTGAGCGCTTCCGGTGTCAAAATTTCTCCATACGCCGGTAATACTTCTAAGGCGAGTGTAACCCGTGAAGTTTGCGTCGACATATTAGCATCTCCTTCTTAAACTGTTTTATAACAGATTTGATTTTATGTTTTATATTATATAACAAATTTTCAGAAAAGGAAGGAGTTTTTTGAAAATTTAACTTATTTTTTATGAAACATCGGTTTCATCTACTGATTCAGTCACCTTTTTATACAACAAAAAGGCAGGTGTTATATAACACCTGCCCTATTTTATACATTCACTTTTTCTTATTCTGCAGAAGGATCATTTATGATTGCATTGTATAAAAACTGCGCATATTGTTCACGCGTTACTTTCATACTTGGGGCAAAATTCCTTTCTCCAACCCCTTGTGCAATGTAATTTGATTGTACTGCGCTAATTGCATCATTCGCCCAATGGCCCGCTGGAACATCAGTAAAGTTATGTGGAGCTTTCACTTCTAATTCAAAAGCTTGCATAATAACTTGCGCCATCTCTGCACGCGTTAATGTAGCTTTCGGTCTAAAGTTACCATTTTCATCCCCTTGGAAAATTCCTAGCTCTGTTAAAGCTAAAATTTCTTCTGGAAACATTGTTGAATTTTCATCGATGTCTTCATATGGATTTTCATATTCATCTTGTGGTTCTATCCCAAAAGTACGATAAATTAATGCAGCCACCTGTTCACGCGTTACATTATCTCCCATACCAAACATTCCATTTCCATATCCTGCAATAATCCCTTCATTTGCTAAATCATAAATCGCATCATATGCCCAGTGTCCCCCTGGAACGTCATGAAATACGATTCGATCTGATTTTGGCATTACCTTCTCTTCAGCCTTTACAATAGCGCTATCTGTACTTAACAAAACGCCACCCATAATTGTTAATGATGTTACGACTTTTAAAAACTTCTTGTTCACAAAATTGCCCCCTATGCATAAGTATTTCCACTTCACTATAAATAATTAACAAAACAGGAACAATATAGTTTTTTATATTAGTAGTGACAACTTTGTGAATCATATTACACCTAATGTTTTGTTTAGTAGATTGATAATAAATGTAATGTAAAATGATTATTTTGATGAAAAACCAACAAAACAGGCAGTTTCCAACAAAATATCCGTTATAAATATAAAATACAACTTAAAATCCTGTTATTCTTTAAAAAAAACAAAAAGCACAACGATTCTATCATTGTGCTTTTTTATAGTAACGAAGAGAATTCTCTTCTACTCTATTTTTCACTTTATTCTTCTTTCAAATGATAATTAATAATTCCGTTGTATAAAAACTGTGCGTATTGTTCACGTGTTACAGTCATTCCTGGTTCAAACTTCCCATTCCCCGCTCCGACTACAACGTTGTTTGATTGCAAGACACTAATCGCATCTGCCCCCCAGAAATTTTTCGGTACATCACGAAACGTATGCTTTTGCTTTACCTCAAATTCAAATGCTCTCGTAAGAACTTGCGCCATTTCCGCACGAGTTAATGATGCTTTTGGCCTGAAGTTACCACTTCCATCCCCTTTTAGGATTCCACGCTCTGTTAATGCCAAAATTTCTTCTAAAAACATTGTTGAATTTGCATGAAGATCTCTATATGGATTATTCAATGCACCTTGCTTTTCTATTTTCAGCGTACGATAAATGACGGCCGCTACTTGTTCACGTGTCACCGAATCCCCCACACCAAACCTTTTATTTCCATATCCTTCAATAATTTTGTGATAGGATAAATCGTAAATCGCATCAAATGCCCAGTGACCTTGCGAAACATCTTCAAATACTTTCATCTCTGGATACTCTTCTGCCTTTACAGAAATTCCATTTGTACTTACAAATATACTACTCACAATCCCTACTGTAGCCATCGCACGAAATATTTTCTTCTTCATGGCTCTCTCTCCTTCAATTCTATTTTAATTAAAAATAGAAAAATAATAGATTGAATCTGATTACCTATATTACATATGATGCACTTCCAAACCATATGAATAGAACTAACAATCTCTAAGATCTATTATTGTGAACTTCACTATTAAAGGAGAGCCTATTCGCTCTCTATCTATATTAGAAAGTCGAATTGTATGTAAATCTCTTACTAGGAAGCTTCTCTCTTTGCTCCTTTTTTTCCTGCTTTCGGTTTCCGAAAAGTAAATGCCATACCAACAAAAATAAGGATAATCCCTACTATCTGCATTGTAGTTGGACGAAATCCTGTAAATACTGTATCAAGTAAAATAGCCACTCCAGGATCTAAGAAGACTAATATGGAAATTAAACGTGTTGGTAAATCTCGTAAACTATCAAAAAATAAATAATAAACAAAACCAGTATGAATCAGTCCTGTCGCTGTAATTGCAATCCAATTACTTTGCGTCAAGCCATGAAATTCTCCAAAGTCTACAAATGGTAGTAATAGAAATATCCCTAAAAAAGTTTGTAAAAATGTCATGGCATAGGCGCTTGTATGTTTAATTCCTTTTCCCAAAAGCGTCGTAAATGCGTAAAATAACGCTGCAAGAAGTGCCCAAACCATCCCGGAAGACATCAGTTTCTCTATAGAGACACTCCCATCCACACCTGCGACTAACACAGTGCCACCAAAGCAAATCAGAATCGAAATAATAGATAACATTGTTAATCTTTCTTTAAACACGACACTCCCAATCATTAATACGATAATAGGTGCGAGATGATATACAGAAATCGCAATCGTCACTGACATAACTTCGAAAGCTTTAAATAAAAACACCCAGTTAAAGACAAGAAAAACGCCGCAAGCTAATATTTGCAGTACTTCTTTTCGATTCCACTTTTCTTCTTTAAACTGACCTGTTGCGATCCAGCATAACGTTAAAAATAGCGTGGCACAAATACAACGAACAAACACCAATTCAAATGATGGTAAATTTGTTTTCACTGAAAAAAATCCGATTGAACCGAAAATAGACATCGATACGATCATTTTTATAGCTGGTAATGATTTTGTTTGGAATAACATACTTGTAGTACTTTTTTGTAACAAAATAAACGCCCCCCATTAATCTGAAACGAACATTCACACTTTAATTTCCCCAATATTCTTAACTTTAATTCTACACGAAGTGAAATAAAATGTGAAAAACAAAATAACACCACGACACATATTGCGTTGTGGTGTTATTTTAGTATTATTTATACGCATGGATGAATCCTCTCTCCCACCCCAAAAAGAAAGGTTTTATTTCCCCTACTTATATTTCTATCAATCCATCTCAATTCTCTAGCACCTAAATAACGGCTATTTTAACAAAAACTATCCCACACTCATTGTCTCTTTCTATTTTCACACGGCATGGGGAGAAAATAGGACCTGACCGCTTCTACGCATGGACGGACGCTCTCTCTAACCCCTAAAAGAAAGGGGCTTATTTCTTTCCATTTCGCATTCACATAAAGTGAAACTTTAATCAGTGGGGGTTTTCTTCATCCCCCACTGATTCTCAGCCCTCACCAATCGGGCTTTTACGGGCAGTTGATCCCCCACCTACCTTCCTCGTTTCTCTCTGAATCTTGAGGTGGGGGTCTTACTGCCCGTTAATGCGGGATAAATAAAGAAGCAGCTCACTCGCTGCCCCTTATTTCTTCTGCTTCTCATACTCCTCAAACGCATGAATTCTCTCAAAAATCGGCGGGTGTGTATATAAGAAAAACTTCACTAACGCTGGCGGATTCACTTGACTTAATCCTGTTTTTGATAAATATTGAAATGTCTTCACACCAGACTTTCCATCCTTCGTCATATCTAGCGCATATTGATCAGCTGCTCGCTCTTCTATACGAGATACATAGTTAGATAGCGGGCTCACCGCAAAAGATAATACGGAAGAAATCAAGAAAAACAATGGTAGAATGGAGAAACATGCTACTTTCGAAATTTGTAATGTGTCTCCCCATTTCCGTACACACATGTTTATAATACGGTAAATCAAATACATCCCTATAAATGTTAATACAATATAACTCGCCACGCCCCAATATATATGTTTCATGACGTAATGTCCCATTTCATGAGCCATAATAAATAAAATCTCTTTATCTTTCAGTTGCTGGAGCGTTGTATTCCATAATACAATTCGAGAATTCGATCCAATACCTGTTACATATGCATTTAGCGCATTCGTTTTCTCAGACATATTCACTTCATATACATGTTCAGCTGGAATATGTGCCCTGTCAGCAATTGCTAAAATTTTCTCTTCTAAGTCTTTATTTTGTAATGTAGAAAAGTCATTGTATAACGGATCAATTACAACGGGCTGTACAAATGTTAAAAAAATTGTAAATGGCACAGATAACGCCCAGCCCGCTAACCACCATCGCTTCGGAAATTTATGAATTAACCATAAAAGGACAGAGACGATGAGTAACATTGTAATATAATTTACCCAAAAACTGATCACATGATCTTTGATCCAGCTCGCTGTTGATTGTGTTGAAATGCCGTAATCAATTGAGATTTGATGACTCAGCCATTGTAGTGGCAGCGCAAGTGCAGTCGTCAGCAATGATAAATAAAAAAGATAAATAGCAACTTGAATGATCCGTACCTTTGCTGTTTCCTTTGACCATTTTTCAAAGCGTTTGGATACGCCTAAAACAAGCACAAATAATAGAATAATCCACTCTAAAGGTGTCGTTAAAAAAAAGAGTAAATTTTTCACACGTGAGTAATCCTGACTTAATGTAAGTTCCTTCGCATTCATAAACGTTTGTGGATCAGCACTTGTTCCTTTATACGCATCTGGAATAATTTCATGATTCCATCCAAATAAATACCAATATATAAATAACGCAAAACCAACGTACAAAAAAAGTGACCATTTCACAACCTTTTTCACGGTATCTCCTCCTCTATGCTGCCTGTCTCTTATTATTGTAAGTTCGTTCTTCCCAAAATAGAACAAGCTAACAATCAGAATTGTCATTCAATTTTCAATCCCTCTTAAAAAATCCTCGGATTTTTCTTATAAAATGAAACTGGGAGGGATAGAACTTGAAAAAAATTCATATTACTTTTACATTAGCTTTAATCATTGTAATCGGAATTGGAATTTACTATTTTACAGATTATCGTAAAGCTTCTGCTGAAATACCACGCGGGATTGTTATGGAAGATGTAAATGGTACAACGCTATCTTTTGATCAACTACCCAAGAAACTTAAACTCGTAGAATTTATATACACAAAATGCCCTGATATTTGCCCTGTTACGACCTATAAAATGAAACATTTACGAGACGAATTAGAGAAGGAAAAACTGTTTGGAACAAAGGTTGAGTTCATTACAATTACCATTGACCCAAAATTCGATACAAAGGAAATCTTAACTACATATGCGGACACATTTGAAATGAAAAAAACAAAAGGATGGCACTTACTTCGCGGTGATGTAGATGAAACGAAACAACTAGCAAATACATTTAACTTTCAGTACCGCGACCCTGGAAGCGGGCTTTATATTCATACTTCAAACTCCTATTTACTCGATGAGAATGATCATTTAATTGAAGTTTTTGGTATGGGAGAACGCGGGTTTAACAGTAAAAAAGTACTTGAGAAAATTAAAGATGCATTATGAAAAAGGTAAGTGAAATTTTATAGGCGATTCAACAAAGGATATCGACCATTCAGCAAATAACGACAAAGCAAGTGTCTACTGGATCTTGTTCCCCACCACGCTGCAAAACCTCTTCTGTAATGAGAAGAGGTTCTTTCTATTTATTATGCTACGAATTTAAAATCCTATCCATTCTATTATTTCTCTATATGTTTCCTCGGCTCGTATGTTGGAATCAGAAACGCGCTCATGATCCAACAAACAAGGCCGAAACCACTTATATATTTCCCATATTCATAATTGTTTACATACACTTTGCCTACAATAATTAGGATAAATCCAAGTAAAACAACTATATATTCAACTTGTTTTTTCGCCAACACAACTCAGCATCCTTTATTGAAAAATGTTAACAAAAAAATTAAGATCTTGAAAAGAAATGGAGCTATATTTCATAATTCCTTGTACAGTTAGAAGTAGTATAAGACCAAGTACACATATATAATTAATTCCATCTTCACTTCTTTTCTCAACTACAATTCCGCCCGCAATACATAGCAGCCCTAGAATATGAAGTGCTAAATAAACAAAAAAGTATGCTTCATTCCAGCGAATCCCTACATTCACTGTCGTAATAACAATTAAACTCACCATAATCAAATAGAACAGTTTATTTGATCGCATCGTTTCATTCATAGAATCAGATACATTCCTTTCTATATAAATCTTATTAGATTTTCAAACATATAAAGTGAAACTTTAATCAGTGGGGGTTTTCTTCATCCCCCACTGATTATTAGTTGAACCAATCGGGCTGTTACGGGCAGTTTATCTCCCACCTAACTTCTTTGCTCCCACCGAATTTTGAGGTGGGAGTATTACTGCCCGTTAATGCGGGATAAATCGCTGCTATAAGAACAAAAGGTGACCTGCACTCGTTTTCTCCCTTTGTTTTCACACGGCGTGGGGTAAAGCTTCTATCCATAGACGGATTCTCTCTCCCACCTAAAAAGAAAGGGTTTATATTTTTCGTTATTCAATACATTCTATGTTATCTAAACTATAATTCTCTTATTTTATTTGCGTATACTACTGGCACCTCTTTACTCATATAACGACGATTCATAAACAAAAAGACAAGCACGAAATTTAATCCAATGATAAAGATAATAAGTCCTGTTAAAAATGGCGTATAAGTAGAAAAATCTGCAAGGCTCATCTTTTCTTCTTTACTGACCATAAAAGATGTAATAAGTACAGTAGCGTTATTTAACATATGAATGGTGATAGGCATAAGTAAACTTTTCGTCCGCATGTATACAATTGTTAGAACAATACTAAACACAACAGCACCGAGAAAATCAATATGGAAGCAACCAAAGAGAATCGCTGCAACGATCATCCCTTTCCCTGTTCCCCATTTCGCTGCAAAACGCTGAAATAAAAACCCTCTAAATACAAATTCACATATAATGGGAGCTACCAAAACGATGATTATATATTGAGATATGTATCCACCCGCATTACCTATAATAGGTTCATTTAATATATCTATAATAAAATTTGGTGTAATCCATGCAAAGCTATACATATATAGTACGAGGTATCCATAACTAAAAAGGCATAGCATTCCTGTAATCATTAAAACTTGTAAAAAATTAAATGATTCTCTTCTATTCATAAATACAGTAAACGGCACACGATGACGCTTACATTGATAGAATAACCAAACGGATGGAAATACGTATAGTACAAGTATGCTTGTAAAAAAAGAAAGTGATATATGAAATGTATTCCCTAGTACTTGTTTACCCATACGTTCAATCAAAACAAGTAGTGTAAATACAATTAAAAAATATCTGGCTCGCATTGAATAAAACGGATTCATCCCCATCTCCTCCCCTATGTTACATTTATCATATCATTCCAATCTTATTTTTAAGCTAAGAAAACCTTAAATTTTCCTTAAAAATCCCATAACTTACAAGAAAATGTTATGATAATCGATGAAAATAGGGGGCGATTCAGATTGTATCATGCAAATATTTTAATTATTGATGACGAAACAGCAATTCTACAACTATTAACTACGATTCTACAAAAAGAAGGTTTTTCCCATATTACAACGGCTACTTCCGCTGAAGAAGCTTTGCTCTTAGTGGAGAAAAATCATTATGATTTAATGATTTTAGACGTCATGCTTCCAGGACAATCTGGTTTTGATATTTGTCCAATCATCCGTCAAAAAACGGACTGTCCAATTTTCTTTCTAACAGCTAAATCATCTGATTTAGATAAAGTATCTGGTTTCTTATACGGGGCAGACGACTATATTACAAAACCATTCAATCCGCTTGAAGTTGTCGCTCGTATGAAAGCACAACTTCGAAGACATATGAAACAAGCACCACAACCAATAAAAGAACATACCCTTTCATTTGGGAGATTTCAAGTAGATAAACATGCTGCTGAATTAAAAGTAGATGGAGAAATTGTGGAATGCTCAGCTCAGCTCTTTCAACTATTACTCTTTTTCTGTGAGCATCCAAATTACGTATTTTCAAAAGAAGAGATATACGAAAAAGTATGGGGTGCCCCTGCTTATAATGGTGATGACAATACCGTTATGGTCCATATTCGAAAGCTCCGTGAAAAAATTGAACTTGATCCAAGTAACCCGAAGTATATAAAAACAGTGCGCGGGCTTGGATATAAGTTCATTACAAATTAGGTGATGACTATGAATTTAAGGAGAAGACTCATTATCCAATTTATTATCCAACATATTTTCGTCTTGTTTACTTTACTCATTGCAGTTATCATCGCTTTCGTCTACTTAGGTCATCTTTTGAATACGACCCTTTATGAACCAAACGTTCCTGAGTTTGATGACTTTACGATTTCCCAATCCGTTTCTTCAGAAAATAAACGGATTACGTTAAGTTCTGAAATAGAAAAAATGGTTGAGGAGAAAAATGATTGGCTTCAAATCGTTGACGAAAATGGAAAAGTACTTTATGACTTCAACACCCCTGAGGATGTTCCTGGTTCTTATACGAAAACATCATTAGTTGCCTATTTACAGCACCAAATACAAAATCCTTACAAATTGACGTATTGGAACATTGAAGTAGATGAAAAAAAAGTAATTGTGATTTATGGCGGAAATATAAAAAGCAATGTGTTACTGCAACAATTAAGACAAGAACACAGTTCACTGTTAGCAGCTTCCTTCGCTTTAACAGAAAAGGAACAGAAACAGCTTACGAAAGAAGGGGCTACGCTACAAATATTTAACGCAAAAGGAGAAGAGATTTTTGCTTATCCAAAATTAAAAAGAAAATCCTTTTCAGCCATCCAAGCTGCGCTTTCGGAAAAAGAGCCTTGGAATGTGAAAGAAACAATTTCTAGTTTTTACAACCCAGAAGATGAAACCTTATTTACGATAACAGTAAAAAATGATTACTATTCTCCATCCGATATGAATGATGATATATTAATGAAAAAAATATCCATAGGGTTTGGTGTTTCAATTTTAATTGCTTTCGTCTACTTAGTTATTCTTTCTATTTGGTATGGAAGAAAATTTGGCAAACCATTATTACATACAATGCGCTGGCTCAAAAATATTGCTGGCGGAACATATGAGGAACCGCTCAATAAAAAAGGAAAGACCGTTCGTTTCAGGCGCTCTGGTAAAGAAAAATGGTCATTTAGGCTATTTAAAGATGTAACAAATGCGCTGGAACACCTTACAGTTGTTCTCAAAAAAAATGAGTCTATCCGAAAAGTGATTGAGCAAACACGAGAAGAATGGATCGCTGGACTAACACATGATTTAAAAACACCGCTTAGTTCCATTTACGGTTACTCTCTTTTATTAGAGTCAAATCACTATAACTGGACAGATAAAGACATTCAAGAATTCGGCCGCGTGATACGAGACAAATCTCAATATATGACCACACTCATTGATGATTTAAGCTTAACGTACCAATTAAAAAATAATGCGATTCCTTCGCAGCACTCGCAAGTTGAGATTAATCAATTTGTTCAAAAAGTCTTATTACAATTTATTAACAACCCAACACTTCAAAATCAAAACATAGAATTTGTTCCTAGCTCCAGTAGCATTCATTATTCTATTGAAGAAAAATGGTTCCAGCGCATCATCGAGAACTTATTGGCAAACGCAGTAAAACATAATAACGAAACAACAAATGTGACTGTAAAACTTGGACAGAATAAACACTCTTTCACACTTTCTATTTCTGACAATGGAAAAGGGATGGATGAACAAACGAAAGAACTTTTATTTGATCGATACTATCGTGGGACAAATACAGAAGAAAATAATGCCGGAACAGGACTTGGCTTAGCGATTACAAAACAACTTGTTTTGGCGCATAACGGTACAATTTCTATTGAAAGTGAACTTGGGGAAGGGACATCTATTACAATGGTATTTCCCTTCACACCTAACTGCCAAAAACCATCTTCATATAAAGAGCAACTTTAATCAAGCTTTCGCTGATTAAAGTTGCTCTTTCTTGTTAATATTTTAATCTGTTTCATGCTATCGTATCCATATTACATATCGTAAGCCTTTGTACGGTACACTTCTTGATTTTGTAACTTTGGTTTTGTATTCACTCTTACTTTCCCTATCATATATGGACCTATTTTTGTCTTATTTAAAAGATATACCACAGGAATTGGACATAATATACCAACCAACATATCAATACTTATGGATCCAAAAAGAGTACTAAACTGTGGAAACTTTTCTAATATCATATTAGATATCGTCCGATGAAAAAATGGATGTAGCAAATAAATTCCAAATGAATACTTATTGATTAATATTAAAGCTTTAGGTACATGCTTTATTTGGGATGCAATCTGGAAAAGCACTAGTATTGTACATATTGTAAATAAAAAAACATCCACTCTTTTAGAACTCGTCATAGTTAAAATCTCAAAGTATTGGAAAAGGATTACTGTGGTTCCTGTTACGATCCATGAAGAAATAATCCATTTCTGATTTTTATTTAACCATGTCTTAAACTCCTCATAACGAGCACCTGCATAATATCCAATAAAAAAGTAAATGATCCAACCTGGAAATGGCATCCACGAGTAGTAATACCAAATATCATTTGCATATGGAATATCAAAAGGTGGAACAAAATTAAAGAAGCCTAAATAGATTACATTGATAAGTAGCGCAGCAACAAGAACAAATTTAGGAGAAAGAAACTTCTCCACTTTATTAAAAATCATGTGGAGGAAATAGAATTGAAATATAATCAAAACAAAATAACCATGAAACTCCCCTAATACAATATGTCTTATAGATTGTACTACAATTGCATCGAGTCCATTCATATAATTTGACTGAATCGCATAAAAAATACCCATACATATATAAGGCAATAAAATAAATTTTACTCTTTTGAAAATGAATTGATTCGGTATTTTATCTCTATAGTTATAAACGATGACAAATTCAGATATAAACACAAACATAGGTGTACCGTACATAAGTAGTAATTGGAGATACGATACAATTACATCCGTTGTATTATCAGATGCAAAATTTGCAGAACTTCGTGTTATGGCGTGTATGAGAACCACGCTTAAACATGCTAGACTTCTTAATATTGTAATTTCCGAAACTTTGCTTTTCATAAACTCCACCTTCAACATAAATTACATATCTGTACGATTCACGCCTGTATCTATCATTCCATTATAATGAGATGACTCCTCTTACCGAATTGGTAGACTAGATATGCGCATTCTATAATAATCACCTTTTCTTAAAAAAAGCTTAAAATGCTGTTGAGAATTTTAATCCAATCAAAATTCTCAACACACATGTCCATATTTTAGTTAATGATACCGTAACACATTTTGTTTTCAGATTTGAGAAAGTGACTTTAGTTTATTAATAATTAATACATTTGTTCAAAAAAACGCCATACTTTCTGCATATTTCTACAAAAAGAATGACGTTTTTCTAATTATTCAGATATAAAATCATCTAACGCTACAATTCTTGACAGGCACTAAATAGTGAACACTTCACGAACAGCCCCTACTTCAATGCCCCCATCATTTTTCATAATCGTTGGACGAAGTACCCGAAGCCGAGCTATCGTTTCTTTATTCGTATACTGAATTTGTTCCAAAATAGAAGCAACAATGTTAGGCCATACATCTTCCGAACCATCTAGCACTTTTAATGCAAAGCCAAGCTTCTCTTCCCTCAAACCAAAGCAATAAACACCTTTCGCTCCGCCTTTTGCTACAATATTGGAGTCTTCCAACAAAGTAGAACAATTGAACTACCCCCACCTACCTCTACAAGAGCTTGAGGTGGAGGGTTCTCCTGTCTCTGTCCTCACAAAAACAGTTCCTCTCGTTCAACAAAGAGGATACAACGATATAGAGTTCGGTAGTGTCTGTATGGAATGTAAGACGACCTATTCTATCTTCCGACGAAAGGCAAACACAATAGGTACAGCTACTTTTTCTTATATCGAGGCTAGAACACTTTGTCATGCATCCAGTTCCTAGACTTATTATCTGCTCTGGTAATAAGCGTAAAAATCTGGGACAAGGTGTTCTTTTTTTATCATGCAAATCGTTTTGCTAGTTTTTTCTTTTCATTTTCAAATAAGTTTAATCGCTCGATTTGTAAAACTTCTTTCGGCTGATCTACGTCGTATAGCTGATAGAAATGATGCGTGCGAATATCTAATCGATTGTTTAATTGATGCCAATGGCTCCAGTGATGTGCTTCTTTATTTGGAATATAAGACTGCAATACCTTGGGCACTTTTTCTTTATACCCTAACCCACGGCGTCCAATCGTAAAAGCTGCGGATTGATGAATAGAGATGCCGAATTTCCGCATATATTTCATCTTTCCGGAGATTGAAGTGTACGCGGGATTCACTTGAAAGACAGCCACGCCCTTTTTATTTGCACGATTCAGAATTGCACTGGTCATCTTCTCATACGCGAACATACTCTTCATCCGATTCGCTCGCTTATTCCCATATCGATTCCCTGTTTTCGATTGGGTCGTATCTAGTTTCTCTAGTACAATTGGTTTGTTATACCGCTCCGCTAAGTCCACTAAGCGAATCGCTTCCGCTTCGATGATCTTTGTGATTTGTCCTGTGGATTTACCCATGATAGAAAAACGAAGGGAACCACTTCCTTTATAATTTCCATCCTTCGTTACATGTGCCCAAGCAAAATGCTCAAGATTACAATCTACACCGATCACACCATCTGATGTGCTGTAATTCGTGTGTGGATTTTCCGGTACATCGACTAAACATTTCACAATATAATAGGAACCATAGTCTTCCACAGACCATGCGATCGGTTTGCCATACTTTTTCTTATTCTTGCACTGTAGTTGGGTTGTGATTACTTCTTCAATCATTTCTTGTCCATATGGGAACGTAACAGCTGGAAACATAAGTGTTTTCCCGAAACTTGTCGTCATCCATAATTCTTTTGTCTCGGGCACATACTGAAATACAAAATTGCCATGTTTGGCATCTTTCCGTCCAGATAGTATCAGTTGTTTATTTCGAGCACGAGAAAATAATGTTTTCCATTTGTCATGGTTACGTACAAACTCGCAGATCGTAAATTGCGAGCGAAACAGTTTTTTGCTTCCAAATACTGCGCTTGGAATATTCGTTTGATCGGATGAAAGTTTTTGCGTTAAACGGGATTGTCTGTGAGTGAGATGACCGATTTTCGCCTGCATTCTTTTGATTTGAACATCTAAGTATTGGTGTTCAAACAGATATTCACTTAGCCAAATTAAGGTGTCTTTTTTACGAGATAAGGAGATGAGGTTGTTGTGTTTTGCGAAGCGAGTGTTTTTCGAAAACGTCAGCGTTCCTTTCACACAACTTTGTTTGATTTTGCGAAGATTTGTTAGTTTTGTCCGTTCTTGTTTCAACTTTTTCTTGAGCTTCTTAAGCTTCTCTTGCGTTTGCTTCTCATATTGTTTTTGTAACGCCATTAAACCTGTAAACAACGCCTTTGCTTCTTGCGCCGCACTGTTTGCATAATAATCATTCAATTGATAGTTCCGCTTGAGAACGAGATGAAGACTGTCTGTATACAACTTACGGTTCCAACGTTTTTCACGAACAATCGTTTGAAACGCAAAGCGTTTTGCCTGATTAAATGTTTCGATTGTCTCTGCCAATGCATCTACCATTTCACGCGGTACATCTATCTTGTAGATCCGTTTCGAAAAATACGCTTTCTTCACCTGTTCTCACCTCCATTTATTTGATAAGATTATTATACACCCAATCGAACGTTAATTCCGAAAAGGAGAGATGTTTTCTTTAAAAAGAAAAAACCGATTCATCCCCCACCTTCACTTCGTTTAGAGGAGGGGGTCTTCTCGGTTAAAATGATAAAGTTTGCAGAAGCGACCATCTTATATTCTTGATTCATAACACTCGTCATTCTCTCCACCGCATTTCTTAAAGCAACGTCACCAATTAAATGCGGACACGCTAACTTTAAATACGTAATTGCCATATTGCGTAAAGGAATAGCAAACACAGGAACACCACACCTATCTACACCAATATGTATATCAGAAAGTGAACACTCAGATAAATACGATAGAATATCTAGTATTTTAAGTTGAAGTGGATGTTCTCTTTCCCAGTACCCTTCTACCGGATATCCTAACTCGTGACATACAGCGATAAATCCCATATGCTTACCAAAACAATTATGATATAGCTTTCTTTTCTCTACATTTTGCCATAGCATATCTTCTTTTGGCTTCGCATTCAATGGATAAGATGCCGGGCAAAACAATTCATTTTCATTGATTGATAACTTTGTTTTCATCGTCTCCAGCACTTCAATATGGTAACTCTCTCCGCGATGAGAAGCTGTAAGTAACGCTGCCTCTCCCTTCGTAAGTTCATACTTTTTATCAATTCCCGTAAGAAAAGCTGGCAAAGCCTGAATCGGTTTCGCTGCAGAGCGGAAATATGTCTTATGTTTCGCATTGCCTACCTGATATTTCACTTCTTTCTTCTCATTCACGCCGCATATTACACCTGCATGCATATTTTCTAGTAAATTAGCCCTTGTTTCTTCTACTAAAATTTCGTAATTCATTCCCCCCACCCCTCTCTCGTGCTTGTGCAATTTCTACAACAACATCGCTATCGTAACAATGAAAAATAAATATCGTCAATATTCAGAAAGAAATAACAAAAAAGAGTTTCCTACATGATTAGGAAACTCTTTTCTCTTCTTATTGTTGTTTCTTCTGCACCGGCAACCAAATCTCAACTTGCGCAAATTCACTCTTATCCGCATGACAGCGTTCATCGTATAATTCAAACTCTGTCACTCCCGCATGCTCATACCCTGAGTGAGGGAACCATTCTGTGAAAATTGCATTCCACGTTTGTTGAATAGAGGACACCATATCTTCATGCGGTACTTTAGGCGTTGTAAATACAGCGTAAGTTGCTTCTGGGAACGTGCGATGCGCTAGTTCAGTTGGTACGCCATCAAAACTTGTTACTTCCATTCCAATCACATATGTGAACTCTCCTGTTTCTAACTGAAAATCTGTGCACATCCCAAGCTCTACATATTGTTCTGTATGTTTACGATTTGGAATGTTACTCGCAAGATTATTCTTCAAATAACGATCCCAAAATGACGGAATATCTGTAAGGTTTTTTCCTTCTTTACTAGTTGTTTTCATCTCATATCCTGCTACATAAAACGCTGGCTTCTTTTCAATACGAAATTCCATTTGTATTCCCCCTAAATATGGATTGAACTTTCGTTGCTTCACATTTGCTTTATGATACATTGGCGTCTGAATTCCTTGCTTTCGGTAGCTACTTGGCGTCATATGAAACAACTTTTTAAAGGCTCGAATGAACGTTTCATGAGATTGAAAGCCGTGTTCTAATGCGATATCAAGAATTTTTTCTTCCGTATGAGAAAGCTGATAAGCTGCCCGGGCTAGCCTCCTCTTCCGAACATACTCCATGACAGTGTCGCCTACTAACGCTTGGAATACACGATGAAAATGATACTCTGAAAAACCTGCAATACGAGCCAAATCACTTAATGTTCGTTTCTCTATTACATCTTCTTCAATATAATCAATTGCTTTTTGAATTTGTGTTTCATAGCTTTCCATCTCTGTTCACCCGCCTTATATGTATTATGATAGAAGAAAAGACAATTGTTTTCTTGACGTTTTTTGCTTTTATCCCGCATTAACGGGCAGTAAGACCCCCATTCAGCAAAAACAAAGAAGCTAGAGGGAATCAACTGCCCGTAAAACCCCGATTCGTGAGGGCTAATAATCAGTGGGGGATGAAACTCCCCACTGATTAAAGTTTCACTTTATTTTACAGAAATTTGTAACTTTTATAAATGAAATTCGTTGTTATAAGTGAAGGGAGGGAGATAAGTGAAAAACAAGCACACACTTGAAGAAATTTATAAACAACATATGCATGATCTCTTTTGCTATCTTCTCTCCCTAACCGGAGACTTCCACTCAGCAGAAGACTTAATGCAAGAAACCTTTTATCGGATGCTCGTCCATATTGATTATTACAAGGGTGAAGAAGTTCGGCCTTGGTTATTTACAATCGCCTACCATGCTTTCATTGATTGGAAGCGAAAAGAAACAAAATATAAAACAACAACACTAAAAGATTTTCACTTACCCGATGTTCCAAGTACAGAAAACGCCTATCTTACAAAATATGAAATTGCAAAACTCCCCTCATGTACGTGACGCTACACTTGGAGATATTGAATTTTGGAATTGGTTTGACCGTCCACATGGCTCTCGTCACTAAAAATAAAAACAACCATTCGAAATGGAATGGTTGTTTTTATTACATCAATTAAAAGTAACATCAATTTGAATAACCTCAGACCGGCTACCAAGTCGTAGCGGTGGTCCCCAAAAGCCAAATCCGGAAGATACAATTGCATGAAATGTTTCCCTTTGCAAGTATCCCCAGTCTAGTTCATACATTCTTCTCGTAATGAGATGATTCGGCGCCATTTGCCCGCGATGTGTATGGCCTGATAATAGTAAATCAACGCCAGATTCTGCTGCTTGTTTTAGTTCAAACGGCTGATGATCCATCGCAATAACGGGAAGCTCTTTATCTACTATACTCATAAGTTCTTCAAAGCTTTTCCGATCTCGCTCTGTTTTATCTCTTCTTCCAACAAGATAAAAACTATCTTCCACTTTGATGACTTCATCTAACATGATATGGATATCTATCTTATCCATCTCTTGCAGAAATGTTGGGATTGCTCTCCCGTAATATTCATGATTTCCGAGTACCCCATACACACCAAGAGGCGCCTGCATCTGTTTCATCACTTGTCCCATGTTTTTCTTAATAAATTCACCTGGATGATCATCAATAATATCTCCCGGAAACAAGATAATATCTGGCTTCATCTCATTTACGTGATGCACTAATCTTTTCAAATGAGAAATGCCTGATAGTTTACCAAAATGCATATCAGAAGCCATCGCAATGCGAAGCGTTTTACGACCTTTCGCTTCTTTCGGTATATGAATTTCATATTTTCGAACAACCGGACTATACGCGTTAAATGTCCCGTAACCGAATATGAAAATGAACATACTAAGAGTCACAATCCCTGTCCACATAATCACCGTATCTATCGGTGTGAATAGTTGTAAAAGAAATACTGCTATATCAGCGAGTGGTAACAATATAAGGGCATATTGTATCACCGCAAACCAATAGGAACCAATTGTCCTTAAAAAAGGTAGAAACTTGAATACCTGAACAATTAAATACGCATATGAAAATAATCCAACTACCACGGCGTAATACCCCCACGATTCCCAGCCGAAAGTCGCTTGAAGCCAAACCCATCCGTTCCATCCGATGTAAAACATCAGTAATGTATATAAAACGAAAATAGTAACTATATTGAAATATCGACGAAGTTTCACAATATGCCTCCTTTTCTATTTCTTTTATTATAACCTGTAATCTTTTCATACTGTAAATCATATGTACTGCCAAAGATTTAACAAATAAAAAACACTAAACAATTTGTCTAGCGTTTCTTTATTTCCCTATATTTAAAAATACAATTGTACTTTTCTTGTTTTGGGATACCGCCACACGTCCATTAACTTAAGAATTTGCTTTACCCCCAAGTGTAAAAAAACGCCATCCTTTCCTATAAGTTTACAGAAAGAAATCGTATTTTTTCATTTTAGGGGGTATTTTATTTTGTTAGCTTGATAGTGATGTGGTT
>NZ_JABUAE010000033.1 GCF_013314535.1 Bacillus sp. Xin1
AGTATAAATGAAAGTTGTATTTCATTGTATAGGTGACAAACACAATACCCAATTGTGCTTCATATTATATATATAACAAAGCGATGTATATTTTTCAGAAAAGTGTTAAGGAATAGGAGTAGGTATATTTTGATTTAAAATAGAGGGGAGGAAATATCTTATATTGTTCTCGGTTAGGCGAGAATGATTAGGATAAAGATATGGAAACAAAACACGAGGTTTGTATTGTATGTGAAAATAAGAAAGATGATGGTATACATGTACAAACAAGTTTTATATGTGACACTTGTGAGCGAGACATGGTAGAAACTGAAACGAATGATCCTAAATATATATATTATTTACAACAACTACGAAAAATTCAAATATCATATTCATAAATAGGCATACACGCCTATTATTTTTTTTGTCTCAATATCTCTGTATAATAAGTAAAGAATGAAAAATAAGGAAGAGATAAACATGAATCAAAATCAAATACCGTTATATGAGGCGTTAATTCAGTTTAAAGATAAAAATCCTTTATCTTTACATGTTCCAGGACATAAAAATGGTTCGAATTTTCCAGAGCGAGCACAAGTTGGTTTTAGTGATGTACTTTCTATCGATGTAACAGAACTAACAGGATTAGATGATTTGCATAGTCCGTTTGAATGTATAGATGAAGCACAGCAATTGCTGGCTGATGTATATCGTGTAAAAAAGAGTTATTTTTTAATTAATGGTTCTACAGTTGGAAATTTGGCAATGATTTTATCATGTTGCGGGGAGCATGACATTGTTCTTGTACAAAGAAATTGCCATAAGTCTATTATCAATGGCTTGAAGTTAGCTGGAGTGAATCCAGTATTTTTAGAGCCGTGGATTGATGGATTGTATGGCGTGCCAGTTGGAGTTCAGTATGAGGTTATTAAGAGAGCTATTGAACGATATCCAGAAGCAAAGGCATTGATTTTAACACATCCTAATTATTATGGTATGGGGCTTGATTTAAAAGAAAGTATTTTATATGCACACGCACATAACATTCCTGTTTTAGTAGATGAGGCACATGGAGCGCATTTTTGTATAGGAGAGCCATTTCCCAAATCAGCATTAGAATACGGTGCTGATATAGTTGTACATTCTGCACATAAGACATTACCTGCTATGACTATGGGTTCTTATCTACATATAAATAGTAATTTAGTGAATGAAGAAAAAATTTCTTCTTATTTAAGTATGTTACAATCGAGCAGTCCATCTTATCCGATTATGGCTTCACTAGATGTAGCTCGTTTTGCATTAGCAAATATGAAGGAGAAGGGCTGTCATGAAATTGTGGGGTTTGTGAGGAGATTTAGAGAGGAATTACATAGTATTCCACAAATTTCTGTCTTACAGTATCCTTTGCAGGATGAGCTCAAAGTTACAGTACAAACGCGCTGTGAGCTTTCTGGATACGAATTACAATCTATATTTGAAAAGGTAGGTATATACGCAGAAATGGCAGATCCATATAATGTTCTATTGATTTTACCGTTGCAGGTGAATGAACAGTATATAAAAGCGATAGAAGTTGTACGACTGGCATTACGTAATTGTACGGTAACAGACAAGAGACCATCAATTCGGTATACTTACAAAGAAGGCTTTTCTTCTTTACCATTTACTTATAAGCAATTAGAGAAGTATAAGAAAAAAGTTGTATCTTTACAAGAAGCTACCGGAATGATTGCAGCGGATATGATCATTCCGTATCCACCGGGTATTCCCGTACTTATGTATGGAGAAGAAATTACGACAGAACACATTGAACAAATTTCTTATTTAGGAGAAATAGGTGCCCGTTTTCAAGGAAATATAAAATATATGAATGTGTATGATATAGAAAGAAAGTAGGTTTTAGGATGAAGGGATTATTTGTAACAATTGAAGGACCAGAGGGTTCAGGTAAATCAACATTAATTACAAAGTTGTTACCGCACTTTGAAAAGAAAGAACAAAAAGTAATAGCAACAAGAGAACCAGGGGGCATCGTAATTTCAGAAGAGATTCGAGAAATCTTACATAAAAAAGAGTATACAATGATGGAAGCACGTACGGAAGCATTGCTATATGCTGCAGCACGTAGACAGCATTTAGTAGAAAAAGTTATGCCAGCTTTGGAAAGAAACTATCTTGTATTATGTGATCGTTTTATTGATAGTTCTCTTGCCTATCAAGGTTATGCAAGAGGGCTAGGAATTGATAAAGTATTTGAAATTAATCGATTTGCAACAGAAGACTGTATGCCTGGTTTGACAATCTATCTAGATATAGAACCTGAAGTAGGCTTAGCACGCATTGAAAAGGATGCTAATCGTGAAGTGAATCGTTTAGATATGGAAAGTATGAAATTTCATAAACGCGTTCGTGAAGGGTACTTACAGCTTGTAGATCGTTTTTCAGATCGCATAGTTGTTGTGAATGCAAATCAATCAATGGAAAAGATTATGGAAGAAGTTATTCAGCTTATAGAAGATAAATTGTTATAATAGAAGGAAAGTATAAAACAAGTGAGGTATGCATTATGATGAGGACGTGGGAGCAGCTTTCTGCTATACAACCCATTGGTGTAAAGATGTTGATGAATAGTATTGCAAAAGGGCGTATATCCCACGCTTATTTGTTAGAAGGCGCAAAAGGAACTGGAAAATACGAAACGGCAATTCAAATGGCAAAAAGTTTTCTTTGTTTACAAAGAAAAGGTGTAGAACCGTGTCATACATGTACGAATTGTCGACGGATTGATTCAGGTAATCATCCCAACTTACACGTTGTAAAACCAGATGGATTATCTATTAAAAAACAACAAATTCATGACTTACAGGAAGAGTTTTCAAAAACAGGTTTAGAGGCAAATAAAAAGGTATATATTATTGAGCATGCAGATCGAATGACGGCAAATGCTGCTAATACCTTATTGAAATTTTTAGAAGAACCAAGTAGCGATACAACGGCTATTTTACTTACTGAACAAAGTCATCAAATTTTAAATACAATCTTATCACGTTGCCAAGTTGTAACATTTAGGCCCCTCGCTGCAGAAGCTTTAATTGAGAGATTACAGGCGGATGGCGTTCCGGTTTCTTTATCTACTCTTGCTGCACAGCTTACGAATAGTTTTGAGGAAGCATTATTACTGTGCAATGATGAATGGTTTGCACAAGCACGAACTTTAGTGATAAAATTATGTGAAGCGCTCGAAAAAGATACAGCCTCTCTTTTTTTTGTACAAGAAAAGTGGGGGAAACACTTTGGAGAGAAGGAACAATTACAACAAGGTTTAGATATGTTACTCCTTATTTATAAGGATTTATTATATGTTCAACTAGGAGAAGAAGATCGTCTCGTTTTTCAAGAGCAAAAGGAGATGTTTCATTCTTTCTCTTACGCTCAGAAGCGCATTGTATCAGCTCTTTTTAATATATTAGAAGCAAAAAATAGAATCAACGCTAATGTAAATGCGCAGCTTGTGTTCGAACAGTTAGTGTTGCGGTTGCAGGAGGGATGACCGTTTTGTATGATGTAGTAGGTGTTCGCTTTAAGAAGGCCGGAAAAGTGTATTACTTTGACCCGAATCAATTTGATATCTCAGAAAATGAATTCGTGATCGTGGAAACTGTAAGAGGTATTGAATATGGGAAAGTAGTTATTACAAAAAAGCAGGTTGATGAAAACGATGTGGTACTACCGTTAAAGAAAGTTATTCGCATTGCGAATGAAAATGATCGGACAGTTGTTGAAGAGAACAAACATGCTGCAAAAGAAGCATATCAAGTTTGTCAACAAAAGGTAGGGGAACACAAGCTTGATATGAAACTTGTAGACGTAGAATATACCTTTGATCGTAATAAGATCATTTTCTATTTTACAGCCGATGGTCGTATTGACTTCCGTGAGCTTGTAAAAGACTTAGCTGCAATTTTCCGGACAAGAATTGAGTTAAGACAAATTGGTGTTCGTGATGAAGCGAAAATGCTTGGTGGTATTGGTCCATGTGGTCGTATGCTTTGTTGTTCTACATTTTTAGGTGATTTTGAACCCGTATCCATTAAAATGGCGAAAGATCAAAATTTATCATTAAATCCTGCGAAAATTTCTGGTTTATGTGGCCGATTAATGTGTTGCTTAAAATATGAGAATGACGAGTATGAAGCGGCAAAAGAGCAACTTCCTGATTTAGATCAACGTATACAAACGCCGCATGGGCTTGGGCGCGTCATCGGATTAAATATTTTAGAAAGATTAATTCAAGTGGAACTAGTAGACAAGGAACGGATAGTGGAATATACGTTAGATGAATTAATTAATGAAGGGGTCGTTTCGAGTCAAACCACAGATTAATGAGGTGGGTGCTTGTGGAGAAAAAGGATATTTTTGCAGCTGTTTCCAGTATGGAAGAGCAAATTGGACATTTATATAAGCAGTTGGGAGAATTAAAGCAACATCTTGCAGAGTTACTTGAAGAAAACCAACATATTAAAATGGAAAATGAAAATTTGCGACGTCGTTTTGAAGAAGTACAGAATAAGGAAAAACAAAAAACGCAAAAGCGAAAAGAAATGAAACCTAAAACGGATATTGGTGAAGGATATGATAACTTAGCTCGTCTATATCAAGAAGGTTTCCATATCTGTAATTTACATTATGGAAGTGTACGTAAAGAAGGAGATTGTTTATTCTGTCTGTCATTTTTAAATAAAAAATGAAATTACCTTTCCAATATATTGGAAAGGTAATTTTTTATACATGTGAGTAAAGTTAAGATGGAATCGTTTTTGCTTTTACGTAAATAGGGTAGGTTAAGTATAAGAAAGGGAATTGTATATGCACTTATATGAAGATGAACGTTTAGATTATTTACTAGCAGAAGAAATGAAAATCATTCAAAGCCCATCTGTGTTTAATTTCTCTTTAGACGCAGTATTACTTGCAAATTTTGCGTGGGTTCCGATTCAAAAAGGGAATTTACTTGATTTATGTACAGGAAATGCTGTTATTCCACTTTTATTAAGTACAAGAACAAAAGGTAAGATTACAGGTGTAGAAATTCAAGAGCGTTTATATGATATGGGAATCAGAAGTGTTCAGTATAACAATCTGGAAGAGCGAATTCATTTAATACATGGGGATTTAAAAGATATGCCGGAGCAGCTGGGGCGCCATCAATATGATGTTGTAACATGTAATCCACCATATTTTCAAACGCCAAAGGCATCTGAGAAAAACATTAACGAGCATTTAGCTATAGCTCGTCATGAAATTATGTGTACATTAGAAGATGTCGTATATGCTAGTAGTCAGCTTGTAAAGCAGGGCGGTAAGGTAGCGTTTGTTCATCGACCAGGTCGATTACTTGATATTGTAACATTAATGAGAAAGTATAAGATTGAACCAAAACGTGTACAGTTTGTATATCCAAAGGCGGGTAAAGAAGCAAATACGCTACTAATAGAAGGAATTAAAGATGGAAATGCAGATTTGAAAATTTTACCGCCCCTTTTCGTATATGAGGAAAATAATGAATATACAAAGGAGCTTCGTTCGATTTTATATGGAGAAAAATAAACATTATTTTTACGTAGTAGAATGTTCAGATGGAAGTTATTATGCAGGATATACAAATCATATAGAAAAACGAATTCAGACTCATAATAGTGGTAAGGGAGCTAGGTATACACGTGCTAGGCTCCCAGTTGTTTTAAAATACTTAGAGACTCACGAGGATAAACGGACAGCGATGCAAGCTGAATATCATTTTAAACAGTTAAGGCGAAAAGAGAAAGAAGAATACATACAAAAAGGAGAACGCTATGTGGCAGCAGAAAAGCTTTCAAGAAAATGAAAAGGGTGTCTTATATTTAGTTCCAACACCGATCGGTAATTTGGAGGATATGACGTTTCGTTCAATTCGGATATTGAAAGAGGCTGATATCATTGCTGCTGAAGATACACGGCAGACGAAAAAGCTTTGTAACTATTTTGAAATTGACACACCAGTCATGAGTTATCATGAGCACAATAAGGAAATAAGTGGACAGAAAATTTTAGATAAGCTAGAAGATGGAAAAACAGTAGCTCTTGTAAGTGATGCGGGTATGCCTTGTATTTCTGATCCCGGCTACGACATTGTGGTAGCAGCTGTAGAGGAGCGATATCATGTTATTCCGCTTCCAGGGGCAAACGCTGCTCTTACAGCGTTAATTGCATCAGGGTTAGAGACAAGACATTTCTATTTTTATGGATTTTTACAAAGAAATAAAAAAGAACGTAAAGCGGAATTAGAAAAGCTTCGTTATGTTCCAACTACGATGATGTTTTACGAAGCACCACATCGATTAGACGATACGTTAATTTCTATGAAAGAAGTACTTGGAAATAGAGAGATTGTATTGTGCCGAGAGCTAACGAAAAAATTTGAAGAATTTATTCGTGGATCGATAGAAGAAGCGATTGAATGGACAAAACAAAATGAAGTTCGTGGTGAATTTTGTATATTGGTATCTGGATCAAAAGAGGAAGCTGCTTCAGAGGAACAATGGTGGGAAGCTATATCAGTATACGATCATATCGAACATTATATAAACGAGCAAGGAATGTCTTCAAAGGATGCAATTAAAAAAGTTGCAAACGATCGAGATTTGTCGAAACGAGACGTGTATCAAATCTATCATGTCGATAAAAAATAAGCTTCTCATAATTGAGAAGCTTATTTTGCAGCTTGAATATATTGTTGAAGTTCGTTTAAGATTTGTTCAGCGCCTTCTTTGCTTAAAATAATTTTACCTTCAGCTAAAGAAAGGTTGCCATCAGATACTTCACCAGTTACTTGGCAAGTCATGTTTGGCTTATATTTTTTTAGGATGATTTTTTCGTCATCAACGTAAATTTCAAGAGCATCCTTCTCTGCAATACCTAATGTACGACGTAATTCAATCGGAATTACAACACGGCCTAATTCATCAACTTTACGAACGATACCAGTAGATTTCATATTCGTTATCCTCCTCATATTCTGTAAGTTTGTGAGTCTATATTTTAATTCGTCATTTTTCGACAAAATACCCTATGAACATATGATACCAATCATTTACATTTCCGTCAATTCATAAATTATAGATTTTATGAAAGAATTATAGATTTTTTTACTCCTTATATATAATAGAAAATGAAAGAATTGCACAAGTATTTTTACTGCATTTTTTAATTTTATCAATTTTTTCAGAAAAAACACTGTATATTTTTTGGGAAATGAGTAATAGATGATAAAGATAATCGAGCATTAATTCGTTTTTATGCGTCAGTTTTTGATATACTGTTTATAAATACATATGAGGTCATTTGGGAGGCTTAAAACAATGACAGAGGAAAAGAAAACCTTTTATATTACTACTCCAATTTATTATCCGAGCGGAAAGCTTCATATTGGACATGCTTATACGACGGTAGCGGGAGATGCAATGGCACGCTACAAGCGCATGCAGGGATACGATGTTCATTATTTAACAGGTACTGATGAGCATGGACAAAAGATTCAAAAGAAAGCAGAAGAATTGCAAGTTACACCACAAGCATATGTTGATAACATTGTAGCAGGAATTAAAGAACTGTGGGAGAAAATGGACATTTCTTACGATGACTTTATTCGTACAACAGAAGACCGTCATAAAGAAGTTGTCGAAAAGATTTTTAAACAACTTGTCGATCAAGGCGATATTTATCTTGATGAGTATGAAGGATGGTACTCTGTACAAGATGAAACATTCTACACAGAACACCAACTTGTTGATCCAATTATGGAAGGTGACAAAGTAGTTGGTGGAAAAAGCCCAGATAGCGGTCATGCTGTAGAACTTGTTCGTGAAGAATCTTATTTCTTTAGAATGGGTAAATATGTAGATCGACTATTACAGTTTTACGAAGAAAATCCACACTTCATCCAACCTGAATCTCGTAAAAATGAAATGATTAATAACTTCATTAAACCAGGTTTAGAAGATTTAGCAGTTTCACGTACTTCTTTTGATTGGGGAGTTCGTGTACCAGGTAACCCAAAACACGTTATTTACGTATGGGTAGATGCATTGTCTAACTACATTACAGCACTAGGATATGGAACAGATAATGAAGAGAAGTATAAAAAGTATTGGCCAGCAGATGTTCATTTAGTAGGAAAAGAAATTGTTCGTTTCCATACGATTTATTGGCCAATTATTTTAATGGCACTAGATTTACCGCTGCCGAAAAAAGTGTTTGCTCATGGATGGATCTTAATGAAAGACGGAAAAATGAGTAAATCAAAAGGAAATGTAGTTGATCCTGTTACGTTAATTGATCGTTACGGATTAGATGCACTACGTTATTATTTACTTCGTGAAGTTCCATTTGGATCAGACGGTGTATTCACACCAGAAGGATTTGTAGAGCGAATTAACTTTGATCTTGCGAACGACTTAGGAAACTTATTAAATCGTACAGTAGCGATGATTGATAAGTACTTTGATGGAGAGATTCCTGCTTTTAAAGAAAATGTAACAGAGTTTGATCAAACGTTAGTAGCATTCGCACAAGATATATTGAAAAAAGTAGAAGAAGCAATGGAGAACATGGAGTTCTCAGTGGCATTAAGCTCTATTTGGCAATTGGTTAGCCGTACGAATAAATACATTGATGAAACACAACCTTGGGTATTAGCAAAAGATGAGAATGACCGTGATAAACTTGCTTCTGTAATGGCACATCTTGCAGAAATGCTTCGTCAAACAGGTATTATGCTTATGCCATTCTTGACAGCAACACCAAGTAAAATCTTTACGCAACTTGGCCTTACTGATGAAGCACATCAATCTTGGAATAGCCTTTCTACGATTGGTTGTATTCCTGCTGGTACAAAAGTAGTGAAAGGACAGCCAATATTCCCACGCTTAGAGGTGGAAGTAGAAGTTGAATATATTAAAGAACAAATGAAAGGTTCTGCCCCTAAAGTGGAAGAGAAAAAGGAAGAAGAACCGAAAGCAGAAGAAATTACAATTGATGATTTCTTTAAAGTTGAATTGCGTGTGGCGGAAGTAATAGAAGCAGAACCTGTGAAAAAAGCAGATAAGCTTTTAAAAATTCAACTTGATTTAGGTACAGAAAAGCGACAAGTTGTTTCTGGCATTGCTAAATTTTATACACCGGAAGAATTAAAAGGGAAAAAAGTTATTTGTGTAACGAATTTAAAGCCAGTGAAATTACGTGGTGAATTATCACAAGGTATGATTTTAGCAGGCGAAGAAAACGGAGTATTATCGTTAGCGACAATTGATCAAAGTTTACCGAATGGTACAAAAATCAAGTAATCCTGACAAAATAAGAGATGTTTCACGTGTAACATTCGTGAAGCATCTTTTTTCTTGTTAGGAATCTTTTTAAAAATTTCTTTTTTGTATTAAGATTGTGCTATCGTTTTTATTACGTTGTTAGGATAGAGATTTTGAAACATGATAGAGTTTATTTCATATAAAAGGAGTTATTTGCTATGTTGTTTGATACACATTCACATTTAAATGCAGAGCAATTTAAAGAAGACTTGCAGGAAGTCATTGTAAGAATGAAAGAAGCTGGGGTTTCATATACAGTTGTAGTTGGTTTTGATGAAGTAACGATAAAAAAGGCAATGGAACTTGCAGAAACGTATGATTTTATTTATGCAGCAGTTGGTTGGCATCCGGTTGATGCAATTGATATGACAGAAGAGCATTTAGTTTGGCTAGAAGAATTAGCAGCACACCCAAAAGTGGTTGCTCTTGGTGAAATGGGATTAGATTATCATTGGGACAAATCTCCGAAAGAAGTACAGAAAGAAGTATTTCGTAAACAAATTCAGTTAGCAAAGAAAGTAAAGTTGCCTATTATTATACACAATCGTGATGCAACGCAAGATATCGTGGATATTCTAGAAGAAGAAAATGCAGCTGAAGTAGGAGGCATTATGCATTGCTTTAGCGGCAGTGTAGAAGTGGCGCAGCAATGTATTGGCATGAATTTCTTAATTTCATTGGGTGGGCCAGTAACTTTCAAAAATGCAAAAAAACCGAAGGAAGTTGCAATGGAAATTCCAATGGAAAAGTTATTAATAGAAACGGATTGTCCATACTTAACACCACATCCATTTCGTGGTAAACGAAATGAACCAAGCTATGTGAAACTTGTAGCAGAAGAAATTGCAAACTTAAAAGGGATTTCATATGAAGAGGTCGCAAAGATAACTACAGAAAATGCAAAAGCGTTATTTGGTGTTGAATAAGAAAGAATGGGGGTTCATTCTTTTTTGTGTTGTTATCTTAGAAAGAAAATGTAATTTAGTTAACTAGCGGATACATGTATGGCGAGGAAAACAAGTAAAGATTAAAGTGTTACAATAAGAAGAGTAGGCAGAGGGTTTTTTCTCCTCTGCTTTTTAAATTGTATCAATGGGAAAATAATAATGGAAAAGTATTCGTTTTTTTGTTTTACTAAGTAGAGACGAAATGAGTGTGGAGGCAGTCATGAAAATTAAAGAGATTATCGTTGTAGAAGGTAAAGATGATACAGTTGCAATTAAGCGCGCTGTCGATGCAGATACAATTGAGACGAACGGTTCAGCAATCGGTGATCATGTCATTGAGCAAGTAAAATTGGCACAGCAAAAACGAGGCGTTATTATTTTGACGGATCCTGATTATCCAGGAGAACGTATTAGGAAAATTATTTCTGAAAAGGTTCCGGGTTGTAAGCATGCTTTCTTACCGAAAGAAGAGGCACTTGCAAAAAGAAAAAAAGGAGTCGGAATTGAACATGCTTCCAATGAATCCATTCGCCGTGCTTTAGAAAATGTTCATGAAGAAATGGAAGCTTATACGAGTGAAATTAGTTGGAGTGACTTAGTAGATGCTGGTCTAGTGGGCGGAGAACAAGCAAAAAGTCGTAGAGAAAAAATGGGTAAACTATTAAAGATCGGTTATACAAATGCGAAGCAGTTACATAAACGTTTACAAATGTTTCAAGTTTCAAAAGGAGCATTTGCGGAAGCATATAAACAAGTATTACAGGAGGAAAAGAAATGAAGGATATTGCAACACCGAATCGTACGAAAGACATTGTTGAAAAATACGGATTTTCATTCAAAAAAAGTTTAGGACAAAATTTTTTAATTGATACAAACGTATTAAATCGTATTGTAGATTATGCAGAGATTGGATCAGAGAGCGGAGCGATTGAAATTGGTCCTGGTATTGGAGCTTTAACAGAACAATTAGCAAAGCGTGCTAAAAAGGTAGTAGCATTTGAAATTGATCAACGATTATTACCAATTTTAGATGAAACGTTAGCTCCTTATGGTAATGTAACTGTTATTAATAAGGATGTTTTAAAGGCAGATGTGCATGAAGTATTTGGAGAACAATTTGACGAAGGGCAAGACGTAATGGTGGTAGCGAATTTACCTTACTATGTTACAACACCAATTTTATTTAAGTTGCTCGAAGAAAAGCTACCAGTGCGCGGATTTGTTGTTATGATGCAGAAGGAAGTCGGCGATCGTTTAGCAGCGAAACCAGGTACGAAAGATTATGGTTCTTTATCTATTGCAATCCAATATTATACGGAAGTAGAAACAGTGATGACTGTTCCTCGTACTGTATTTGTACCACAACCAAATGTAGATTCTGCAGTTATTCGTCTTTTAAAACGTCCAAAACCAATTGTAGAAGTGAAAGATGAGAAGTTTTTCTTTGAGGTAGTACGAGCAAGCTTTGCACAACGTCGTAAAACGTTGATGAATAACTTATCAAATAATCTAAATGGTTTCCCGAAAGATAAAGAGTTATTAGAGCGTATTTTAACAGGAGTAGGCATTGACCCAAAACGACGAGGCGAAACATTATCAATTGAAGAATTCGTAGCACTGAGTAATGCGTTAGTCTCTCATAAAGTAAAACTTTAATTAGTGGGAGGTCTCATCTTCCATTGATTATCAGTCCTTACCAATCGGGCTTTTACGGTCAGTTGCTTTCCACCTAAATTCTTTGCTTTTACTGAATTTCGGGATGTGTGGGGCTTACTGCACACAATAGCGTGATAAACAATAAAAGGACGGCTCCATTGGAGCTGTCCTTTTTGTCACCTTTTCTACTCTGGATTCATACGTTAAGAAAAGAAGATGGTTAGTGAGATGGCCTAATGAGTTTGGAGGTAAGATAATGGCTGTACATGTGGGAGATTTAGTAGAACGGCATTCATATAATCGAGATATTCTTTTTCGTATTACAGAAATAAAAGGTGAAATTGCAATATTGTTTGGAGAAGAAGTTAGGCTGATAGCAGATGCACCACTTGAAGATTTAATTATCATTGATCAGCGTGAGTATAAAAAAAGAGCAAAGCGTGAAAAGGAAACGATAGAACAAACATATCGTCTGTTTCATCAGGACTATGTTTTGATGAAGCAACGTCACGAACATAATTCTACAGGTGGATATACGAGTGAAGTTAATTATTTTCAAATGCCAGGTAGGGTTTTGCATATAGATGGGGACCCATTATATTTACGGAAATGTTTAGATTTATATACAAAGATAGGTGTTCCAGTTCAAGGGATACATTGTAAAGAAACAGAAATGCATGAAAAGGTAGTCGATTTAATCGATCATTTTCGTCCAGATATTTTAGTAATTACAGGACATGATGCATATACAAAATCAAAGGGAGTTATGGGAGATTTAGCAGCTTATCGTCATTCTCGGCATTTTGTACAGGCCGTTCGGGAAGTACGCAAGAAATATCCTTCTTTAGATCAACTTGTTATTTTTGCTGGGGCATGTCAGTCTCATTTTGAAGCTTTAATTCGAGCTGGTGCTAATTTTGCTAGTTCACCATCGCGTATTAATATTCATGCATTGGATCCAGTATATGTAGTGGGAAAGATTAGTTTTACTTCATTTATGGAACGCGTAAATGTATGGGATGTTGTTCGAAATACCATTACTGGGCAAAAAGGTCTTGGTGGTATTGAGACCCGTGGGCTTTTACGAACAGGGTTACCATTTCAATATTATGAAGAGTAAGCAAGGTATATATGTACCTTGCTTTTTTTATGGGAAAAGTATTAATTTTCTTGGTAAAAGCTGTACCTTAAACAAGGATTTGTAAGTGTTTGGATAAAAAAAGATAAGAACGTACAGACTATACAATGATACTTTTACAATATAGTAATTCTTCTATCTATTCGAACGCATTAGGTTCTTGCGAAGATATTGTCCATTACATATGGGTAATGATTGGGATAGATATATCATGTATTTATGTATTCACTCTAAATTACAGCGAGGTGTAGCAAAGTATATGTCAAAACGTTTAGATGAAATAAAAAGTGAATTAGACCATCATCTTGGAAAGCGTCTTATGTTAAAGGCGAATAGTGGAAGAAGAAAAACAGTGGAACAATCAGGGGTACTAGCAGAAACATATCGTTCTGTTTTTGTTGTGCAGTTAGATCAACAAGAGGATACGTTGCAGTGCGTTTCCTATAGCTATGCAGATGTTTTGACAGAAACCGTGGAATTAACATTTTATGATGACCCTCAGAACGAGGTTATTTTAGGATAACGACCTACTATGTTACATATATTCCCATAAATAAAGAAGAACATTTTTTTGTAAACTAATTATACCGTAGCAAAATAAGGAGGGAACCTGCATTGAGTAGACGAAGAGGAGTCATGTCAAGTCAGTTTAAAGAAGAGCTCGCAAAAGAGCTTGGATTCTATGATGTTGTTCAGAAAGAAGGATGGGGCGGAATTCGTGCGAAAGATGCTGGTAATATGGTGAAACGGGCCATTGAGATTGCAGAGCAGCAATTAATGAAACAAAACCAGTAGTTGTAAGATAACTTCTATGCTACGGTAGCCGAGGAGAAATTCCTCGGCTTTTTGCACGCTAAAAGGTACCATCATTTTGCATAAGTAGTTTCATTCTGAATGCTTTTCGTTATAATTAGGGAAGTGTCATCGTCTTACTATAAATTTATGGTAAAATAAACGATAAAAGATTGAGTACATAGAGTGGGTGAATAGATTGAAGCTACTAGTGAAAGCACCAGCAAAGATTAATCTGTCGTTAGATGTACTAGGGAAAAGACAAGACGGCTATCATGAAGTGAAAATGATTATGACAACAATTGATTTAGCAGATCGTTTAGAGCTAACGGAGTTATCAGAAGACCGCATTGAAATTGTATCCCATAATCGGTATGTCCCAGACGACCAGCGTAATTTAGCTTATCAAGCAGCGAAATTATTAAAACAGAGATTCAATGTAAAGAAAGGCGTATCTATTTCTATTGAAAAAACAATTCCGGTGGCAGCAGGATTAGCTGGCGGTAGTAGCGATGCAGCTGCTGCATTAAGAGGACTTAATAAGTTATGGAATTTGGGTCTTACAATAGAGGAGCTAGCAGAGCTTGGTGCAGAAATTGGATCAGATGTATCTTTTTGTGTATATGGCGGGACAGCTATTGCTACAGGAAGAGGAGAAAAAATAGAGCACATTAAGACACCTCCTTCTTGTTGGGTTATTTTAGCTAAGCCTCATATCGGTGTATCTACTGCTGACGTATATGGAAATTTACAATTAAATCGTGTTACGCATCCAGATGTAGAGCAGATGGTTGAATCCATTAATAGCGGTAATTATAAAGGTATTTGTGATGCTGTAGGGAATGTTCTAGAGGATGTAACGTTTAAGATGCACCCTGAAGTTGCACGTATTAAGGCACAGATGAAGCGCTTTGGTGCAGATGCAGTTTTAATGAGTGGTAGTGGACCAACTGTATTTGGATTAGTACATCATGATTCAAGAATGCATCGCATTTATAATGGTTTAAAAGGATTTTGTGAACAAGTATATGCAGTACGTTTATTAGGAGAGAGAGAAACGCTTGAATAAAGACGTATAATAAGTTATGATTTGGTTAGAATATTCGTGATTTGGGGTGAGGGTATGAAAATTAGACGGAGTACAAGACTAGTCGATATGACTTACTATTTATTGCAAAATCCTCGTCAGTTAGTTTCTCTCACTTTTTTTGCTGAACGGTATCAATCAGCTAAGTCCTCTATTAGTGAAGATTTAGTTATTATTAAGCAAACGTTTGAACAACAAGGGGTCGGCACATTGCAAACGATACCAGGGGCAGCAGGAGGAGTGAAATATATACCATATATAAGTGAAGAAGAAGCAAATCTGATTATTAATGAGCTATGTAGTTTATTTGAGAATCCAGATCGTATTCTTCCAGGTGGATACTTATATATGACGGATCTTTTAAGTAATCCGCGTTATATCAATGGAGCGGGTCGCTTATTTGCCTCTGTATTTGCAAAACAACCAATTGATGCGGTTATGACGGTAGCAACAAAAGGGATTCCGCTTGCATATGCGGTAGCAAATTATTTAGATGTACCTGTGGTAATTGCAAGAAAAGATAATAAGGTAACAGAAGGGCCTACAGTTAGTATTAACTATGTATCAGGTTCATCTAAGCGCATTCAAACAATGACTTTAGCAAAACGTAGTCTTCCGGAAGGTGCTAATGTTTTAATTATTGATGACTTCATGAAGGCCGGCGGAACAATTCAAGGTATGATTAGTATGCTAGAAGAGTTTAATGCCAACGTTGTTGGAATCGGTGTATTAGTAGAATCAACAGATATTGAAGAAAGACTTATTAATAACTTTGTTTCTCTAATCCGTTTAGCAGAAGTAGATATTAAAGAGAAAACAATTCAAGTGGAAAAAGGGAATTATTCACTTGTACCATTTGACGAAGGGCTTGTAGAAGCTGAATAAAAAGGTAAAGCATCCGCTTTATCTTTTTTTGTAAATGAAAGTGCTAGTAGGCGGTAAGCCTTTTCTTATATAAATCCTTTCTTTTTGAGGTGGGAGCGGATCCAATTATGGGCGGAAGCGGTCAGCCTATTTTCCTATCCCATGCCAAGTGAAAATAAAGAGAGAACGAATTTAGGTGGTTTTTTGTTCTTAGTAGCAGCAACTTATATGTTGAAAAACAAAAAGAGATTTATATAGCTAAAGTTTTACCGCCTACTAGCAAGGTACATTCTATTTGTTTGAGAATAGATGAACTCAGTTTGTAGGGGTAAATTATTTTTGAAACTAACAATAAAAGGGTGAGAAAATATGAAAGTAGTTCAAACAAATCAAGCACCACAAGCAATTGGTCCATATTCACAAGGAATTATCGTAAATAATATGTTTTATAGCTCAGGACAAATTCCATTAACAGCAGGTGGAGAAATTGTAACCGGTGATGTAAAAGTACAAACAGAACAAGTATTTCAAAATTTACAGGCTGTATTAGAAGAAGCAGGAGCATCATTTGATACAGTTGTAAAAACAACTGTATTTTTAAAAGATATGGATGATTTTAACGATGTAAACGAAGTGTATGGAACATATTTTTCCACACATAAACCAGCTCGCTCTTGTGTACAAGTTGCAAAATTACCGAAGGATGTTTCCGTCGAAATTGAAGTAATCGCCCTTATAAAATAAATATTTGTAAGCGATAACGTCCATTAATTCTTATATTCCATTAAAATAAAAATTTTTATCTTAAAAATTTTTAAAAAATTAGAGGGAAAATAGAAAATTTGTGGAATTTATACAAACATATCGCTTATTTAGAAAAGGGTGGTGAACACAAGATGGAAGTGACTGACGTAAGATTACGCCGCGTAAACACAGAAGGCCGTATGAGAGCGATTGCCTCTATTACTCTAGACCATGAATTTGTTGTTCATGATATTCGTGTAATTGATGGCAATAATGGATTATTTGTAGCAATGCCAAGTAAACGTACTCCAGATGGAGAGTTCCGTGATATTGCACATCCGATTAATTCTAATACACGCTCTAAAATTCAAGATGCGGTTTTAACTGAGTATCACCGTTTAGGCGAGTTAGAAGAAGTTGAGTTTGAAGAAGCTGGAGCTTCGTAAAATTCGAATAAAAAGGGCTCGAATAAAAAGAGCTCTATAATTTTGTAACAAACTCCTGTAAACACTTACAGGAGTTTGTTTTTTAGCTGTAAATCTATTTCGATTTATTAGCACCTAATTTCCGGTTATGGAAATAAAAGAAGCCCTCCACTCGCTTACTCCGTTTGTTTTCATACGGCATGGGATCCAAAAAGGCCTCGATCGCTACTATGCAAGGGCGGACGCTCTCTCCCACCCAAAAAGAAGGGGTTATTTCAGTTTTGTATTTATTTCCGCTAATTAAAGCCTTACTTTATTCCCCACGTTATATGTAAAATCCTAATTTATTTAAAATCATTCGAAATAGTATATCTTATTTCCTAAAAAAAGATACTAAAGAGTAAAACATCTTATAAGAAGTATGGTAAAATTTAATAGTTATGCTCTGTTTCTTGAAATATATAGTGATTTAGGATAATATCTTTAATGGATAAATAGGTTGCGATGGAGGGTCTATATGTCAAACAGATTTGCAGTGATTCTAGCTGCAGGTAAAGGCACACGTATGAAGTCCAAGCTATACAAAGTGCTTCATCCTGTATGCGGAAAACCAATGGTACAGCATGTAGTCGATCAAGTATCTCAATTAGGATTGCAGAAACTTGTCACGGTAGTTGGACATGGTGCTGAAAAAGTACAAGAACAACTAGGGGACGTAAGTGAATTTGCATTACAAGCAGAACAACTTGGTACAGCACATGCTGTTGATCAAGCTGCTGATGTACTTGCAAATGAAGAAGGAACAACTTTAGTTATTTGTGGTGATACACCACTTATAACAGCTGAAACAATGGAAGCATTGTTAAAACATCATGAAGAAGCAGGGGCGAAGGCGACAGTGCTAACGGCATACATAGAAGAACCTGCTGGATATGGACGTATTGTTCGTAATGAACACGGTCATGTTGAAAAGATCGTTGAGCATAAAGATGCAAATGAAGTAGAGCTATCTATTAAAGAAATTAATACAGGTACGTATTGTTTTGATAATAAAGCACTATTTGCTTCACTTTCTAAAGTTTCAAATGATAACGTACAAGGTGAATACTACCTTCCGGATGTTATTGAAATTTTGAAAAATGAAGGTCATATTGTATCAGCTTATCAAACAGAGCATTTTGATGAAACGTTAGGTGTTAACGACAGAGTCGCTCTATCGCAAGCGGAAATTATTATGAAGAAGCGTATCAACCATAAGAACATGGTGAATGGTGTTACAATTATTGATCCAAGTAACACATATATTTCTGCGGATGCAATTATTGGTAGTGATACAGTTCTTCATCCAGGGACGATTATTGAGGGTAAAACTGTAATTGGTTCTGATTGTGAAATTGGTCCACATACAGTAATACGTGATAGTGAAATTGGAGACCAGACAACAATTCGTCAATCTACTATACATGACAGTAAGATTGGTACGGAAGTTTCAGTCGGACCATTTGCACATATTCGCCCAGATTCAGTTATTGGTGATGAAGTACGCGTTGGAAACTTCGTGGAAATTAAAAAGACTGTTTTTGGTAATAGAAGTAAAGCTTCACACTTAAGTTATATCGGGGATGCACAAGTTGGAGAAGACGTGAATCTTGGTTGTGGTTCAATTACGGTGAATTACGATGGCAAGAATAAATTCAAAACAGTTATTGGAGATGGCGTATTTATTGGTTGTAATTCAAACCTTGTTGCTCCTGTAACAGTTGAAGATGGTGCTTATGTTGCGGCAGGGTCTACAATTACTGAGACTGTTCCATCAAAAGCATTATCGATTGCACGTGCACGTCAAGTTAACAAAGAAGACTATGTTGATCAATTGCTGAATAAGAAAAAATCATAATGTGGAGGGTTAATCTAGATGTCGACTCAATATCTAAATTCTAATTTGAAAGTATTCTCTTTAAACTCTAATAAGGAACTTGCTGAGCAAATTGCAAAGCATATTGGAGTAGGGCTAGGAAAGTGTTCTGTTGACCGTTTTAGTGATGGAGAAGTTCAAATTAACATTGAAGAAAGTATTCGTGGTTGCGATGTATTCATTATTCAATCTACAAGCTTCCCAGTAAACGAACATATCATGGAATTACTTATTATGATCGATGCATTAAAACGTGCATCTGCAAAAACAATTAATATCGTTATTCCTTACTATGGTTATGCGCGTCAAGACCGTAAAGCGCGTTCTCGTGAACCAATTACATCGAAACTTGTAGCAAACTTGCTTGAAACAGCAGGTGCAACTCGTGTAATCACTCTAGATTTACACGCTCCACAAATTCAAGGGTTCTTTGATATCCCAATCGATCATCTAATGGGTGTACCGATCCTTTCAGATTACTTCGAGACAAAAGGTCTTAAAGATATCGTAATCGTATCTCCTGACCATGGTGGCGTAACACGTGCAAGAAAAATGGCGGATCGCTTAAAGGCGCCAATCGCTATTATTGATAAACGTCGCCCACGTCCGAACGTATCGGAAGTAATGAATATCATTGGTAACATTGAAGGTAAGACAGCAATTTTAATTGATGACATCATTGATACAGCTGGTACAATTACATTAGCAGCAAACGCTCTTGTTGAGAACGGTGCTTCTGAAGTATATGCTTGCTGTACACACCCAGTTTTATCTGGACCAGCAATTGAGCGTATCCAAAACTCAAATATTAAAGAGTTAGTTGTAACAAACTCTATCGTATTACCAGAAGAGAAGAAAATTGATAAAGTACACGAGCTTTCTGTTGCTCCATTAATCGGAGAAGCAATCATCCGTGTTTATGAAGAAGAATCTGTGAGTGTATTATTCAATTAATTGGATAGAATGAGACGTAACCAAATTTGGTTACGTCTTTTCGTATCGTAAAAAGAAAGTAGTGGTACAAGAATGAAATTAATAGTAGGACTTGGGAACCCAGGTAGAGAATATGAATTAACAAGGCATAATATTGGATTTATGGGAATTGATGAGCTTGCAAGACGATGGGGCATTTCCTTAAATGAACAAAAGTTTAAAGGGATGTATGGTTCAGGTTTTGTTAATGGTGAGAAGGTAATTTTATTAAAGCCACTTACGTATATGAATTTATCCGGAGAAAGCATCCGTCCACTTATGGATTACTATAAAATTGATGTGGAAGATTTTGTTGTCATGTATGACGATTTAGATATTCCAGTAGGTAAATTGCGCCTTCGTATGAAAGGTAGTGCAGGTGGTCATAATGGTGTGAAATCGACAATTTCTCATTTAGGTACGCAAGAATTCCAACGTATTCGTATGGGGATTGATCGTCCGAAAAATGGTATGAAAGTAGTGGATTATGTATTAGGGCGTTTCACAGCAGAAGAGTTGCCAGAGGTAAATCAATCCATTGAAAAAGCTGCGGATGCATGTGAAGAGTGGTTAAAGAAACCATTTCTTCAAATTATGAATACTTTTAACGGTTAATGTTCTAATTTGGAATATTTTATGATGTTTTTATCCATACTAGTAGTAATTGTACAATTAGGAGGATAGTATGGAAGGACATTATTACTGTAGACATTGTGGAGATAATGTGGGTTCCATTACCGCAGAAAAGGTATACAGCAAAGTTTTATTTCAACTAACAGAGCAAGAACGATTGGATATGATTCATTTTCATGAAAATGGAAATATATATATAAAAACAATCTGTGAGTCGTGCCAAGAAACGCTCTCATCTTATCCAGAGTATTATGAGTATGAAAAATTTCTACAATAAAATGTTGTCGCTTTGGCATGTCCAAAGCATTTTTCTGTTTTCTTTTTCCAAAATATTTGCATAAAAATATATTAACTTGCTCTTTTATGTTGAGAGGAGTTTTGAAAATGATAGGGTTATTAGAGCAATTTTATAAAAACAAAGAAATACAATCCATTATTAATGGGTTAGAAGAAGGATTGAAGGAACAGCTTGTATCAGGTATGGCAACTTCTTCTCGCTCTTTATTAATGGCTGCTTTATATAAAAAAACAAAGCAGTCACAGCTTGTTGTTACACACAACTTATTTCAAGCGCAAAAAGTATATGAGGATTTAGTTTCATTACTTGGTGAACAGGATGTATGGTTATATCCAGTTAATGAATTAATTGCGTCGGAAATAGGGGTTGCAAGTCCAGAACTAAAAGCACAGCGTATTGAGGTTTTAAATCGTTTAGCAATGGGCGAGCAAGGCATCATTGTTGTTCCAGTTGCTGGTTTACGTAGATTTTTACCAATAAAAGAACTATGGAAGCAAAAGCAGATCGAAATTAATCTAGGGCAAGAGATTGATTTAGATGCATTGCTTCATACGTTGCATCACATTGGATATGAACGTAAATCAATGGTAGAAGCACCTGGAGAATTCAGTTTACGTGGGGGAATATTAGATATTTACCCGTTAACTGAAGAATTACCGTTTCGTATAGAGTTCTTTGATACAGAAGTAGATTCTATCCGCTCATTCGATGTAGAAGAACAACGCTCTCAAGATAGAAGGGAAAGCGTGAAATTTGGTCCTGCAACGGAATTTTTATTTTCAAAAGATGAACTAAAATTAGGAGTGGAGCGTCTTGAAGAAGGTTTAATGAAGACGATGCAGAAGCTCTCTGATGATAAAATCAAGACAGCGGTGCTTGAAACGGTTAGTCATGAGATAGAAATATTGAAAAACGGACAGAACATAGAGCAAATGTTTAAATATTTATCTATTTTTTACAAAGAACATGCTAGTCTAATAGACTATTTACCTGAGAATGGTGTTGTTATTTTAGATGAAATTTCGCGTATCCAAGAAACAGCATCACATCTTGAGACGGAAGAAGCAGAATGGTATACATCGCTTCTAAGTGAAGGAGCAATTATTCAAGATTTGACGTTCTCACACCAATTTGAAGAGTTTCTACATCATAAAAAAAGAAGCTTTGTATATTTAACATTATTTTTACGCCATATTGCACATACGCACCCACAAAATATTGTTAATGTAACGTGTAAAACAATGCAGGACTTTCATGGGCAAATGCAGTTGTTAAAAACAGAAATTGATAGATGGACTGAAGGGAATTTCACGACAGTTGTATTAGGAACTGACGAAGAGCGCGCAAAAAAATTACAATATATTTTAAGTGATTATGATATTGAAGCAGACATTATAGAGTCTACGGATATATTGCTTCCTGGTCGCCTTCAAATTGCTGTAGGTGATTTGCATGCAGGATTTGAAATGCCAATGCAAAAGCTTGTTGTAATTACAGAAAAAGAGCTGTTCCATAAGAAAGTAAAAAAATCACAACGCAAGCAAAAACTATCAAATGCAGAGCGTATTAAAAGTTATTCAGAGTTAAAAGTTGGAGACTACGTTGTTCACGTAAATCATGGTATCGGTAAATTTTTAGGAATTGAAACACTAGAAATTAATGGTGTCCATAAAGATTATTTGAATATTAAATATCAAGGTAATGATAAATTATATGTGCCAATCGAACAAATTGATCAAGTACAAAAATATGTAGGGTCAGAAGGTAAGGACCCGAAAGTTTACAAACTAGGCGGAAATGATTGGAAAAAAGTCAAAACAAAGGTAGAAAAATCTGTACAAGATATTGCAGATGACTTAATTAAATTGTATGCAGAGCGTGAGGCTTCAAAGGGATATGCATACACGCCGGATACTGCGGAGCAACAGGAATTTGAATCATCTTTCCCATATCAGGAGACAGAAGATCAGTTGCGTTCTATTGAAGAAATTAAGAAAGATATGGAACGTGGTCGTCCGATGGATCGACTTTTATGTGGTGATGTTGGATATGGAAAAACAGAAGTTGCGATTCGTGCGGCGTTTAAAGCAATTATGGATGAAAAGCAAGTTGCAATTTTAGTACCGACAACCATTCTTGCACAACAACACTATGAAACGATTCGAGAGCGTTTTCAAGACTATCCAATTAATATTGGGTTGTTAAGTAGATTTCGTACTAGAAAACAACAAAATGAAACCATTAAAGGTTTAAAAGATGGAACAGTTGATATTGTTATTGGAACGCATCGTATTTTATCTAAAGATGTAACTTATAAAGATTTAGGTTTACTAATTATTGACGAAGAACAACGATTTGGTGTTACGCATAAAGAAAAGATTAAACAATTGAAAGCAAATGTTGACGTATTAACATTAACAGCAACGCCAATTCCACGTACGCTTCATATGTCTATGCTCGGTGTAAGGGATCTATCTGTTATTGAGACACCACCAGAAAATCGTTTCCCAGTACAAACATATGTGGTTGAGTATAACCCGGGATTAATTCGAGAAGCGATAGAACGTGAACTGGCAAGGGGCGGCCAAATTTATTTCTTATATAATCGTGTTGAAGATATTGAAAGAAAAGCAGACGAAATCTCTATGTTAGTTCCAGAGGCACGTGTGACGTATGCGCATGGAAAAATGAATGAGAGTGAATTAGAATCTGTCATGCTATCGTTTTTAGATGGACAGCATGATGTTCTTGTAAGTACAACGATTATTGAAACAGGTGTTGATATCCCTAATGTAAATACATTAATTGTATTTGATGCTGATCGTATGGGATTATCACAGCTTTATCAGCTTCGTGGGCGCGTTGGTCGTTCAAATCGTGTTGCTTATGCATACTTTGCATATAAGCGTGATAAAGTGTTATCAGAGGTTGCTGAGAAGCGTTTACAAGCAATTAAAGAATTCACAGAACTTGGGTCAGGATTTAAAATTGCAATGCGAGATTTATCCATTCGTGGTGCTGGTAACTTGTTAGGAGCTGAGCAACATGGATTTATTGATTCCGTCGGATTCGATCTATACTCTCAAATGTTAAAAGATGCGATTGAACAGCGTAAAGGAACACAAGGAATTGAAAATACGATTGATGTTGAAATCGATTTAGAAGTCGATGCATACTTGCCAGACGCTTATATTTCAGATAGTAAACAAAAAATTATGATGTACAAACAATTTAGAGGTGTCTCTACGATTGAAGATATTGAAGAATTACAAGAAGAAATGATTGATCGTTTCGGAGACTATCCGCAAGAGGTTGGATATTTATTACAAATTGCAAATATTAAAGTATTAGCAACGAAAGAACAGATTGAACTAATTAAACAAACAAAATTTGAAGTAACGTTTTTATTCTCAGAACAAGCAAGCCAAAATATTGATGGTGGAAAATTATTTATGCTTGGTAATAGTTTTGGCCGTATGATTGGTCTTGGTATGGAAGGTTCTCGTTTGAAAGTTGTTATGAAAACGAATGGATTAGAGACATCAAAATGGTTAACAATCGCTGAAAATTTATTAAAAGGTTTGTCTGACGTGAAAAAAGAAGTAATAAATGCCTAAAACAAAATAAAAAATGCAATTCGACGTGCATAGAAGAACTAATGTGTAAAATACTATGTCTAACAGTTGGTGATTTTTACATGAACAGGTAAATTCACCACTTTCATCATCAGTAGAAAGTGAGGCAGCATTAGAATGAAAGCAACTGGAATCGTACGTCGAATTGATGATTTAGGTAGGGTAGTAATTCCGAAAGAAATTCGTAGGACTCTTCGTATTCGAGAAGGGGATCCGCTAGAAATTTTTGTTGATCGCGATGGAGAAGTTATTTTGAAAAAATATTCTCCAATTAGTGAATTAGGTGATTTTGCAAAAGAATATGCAGATGCTTTATACGATAGTTTAGGACATAACGTACTCGTATGTGATCGCGATTCTATTATCGCTGTAGCAGGGGTATCTAAAAAAGAATACTTAAATAAAAGTGTTGGCGATTTAGTGGAAAAGACGATGGAAGATCGAAAATCTGTTGTTATGACAGATGAAAGTGAAATATCGATTATAGATGGTGTAACTGAAAAGGTTAGTTCTTATACAGTTGGCCCAATCGTTGCAAATGGAGATCCAATTGGAGCTGTTATCATCTTTTCAAAAGAAGAAATTATAAGTGAAGTAGAGCATAAGGCAGTAAATACTGCTGCAAGTTTTTTAGCAAAACAAATGGAACAGTAATTTTCTTAATTATAATATTTTTTATGAAAAGGAATTTTTTCGGAAAGTAGGATTGTATTTCATTAAAAGGTAGCATCTTGCTACCTTTTTTAATTGTATAAATCTAAAAAGAAGCCTGTTTTTTTCTTTGTGATATAATACGAGGGATGAGAATAGGAAAAGGAGTTTTCTCGTATGGAAGCGAAGAAGTATCAAGCTTTTTGGCGCGGAGCTATTATATTAACTGTTGCAAGTTTTGTTACGAAAGTATTAAGCGCTTTTTACCGTATTCCATATCAAAATATAGCGGGAGATATTGGTTTCTATATTTATCAACAAATTTACCCGTTTTATGGATTTTGTTTAATTTTAGCTACTTATGGTTTCCCCATCATCATTTCTAAGATGGTAGCAGAGCGTTTGGAACAAGGAAAACAGGAAGAAGCAGAGGAGATTATTTGTGTTTCTTTTTGGTTTTTATTAGGAATCGGTTGTATAGGTTTCTTTACACTGTTTTTTGGTGCTCACACGATTGCATCAGCCATGGGTGATGCAAATTTAGATAAACTGCTAAGAATTATTTCATTTTCATTCTTGTTAATGCCATTTTTATCTGTTGCACGAGGGTATTTTCAAGGGTTTAATAATATGATGCCGACAGCTGTATCACAAGTTATTGAACAAACGATTCGTGTATCTATTATTGTGTTTCTATCGTTGTTCCTCATCGCACATGAATTTGATTTATATACAGTTGGAGCAGGAGCGATGTTGGGATCGATTGTAGGCGGGATTATCGGTATATTCGTACTTTTGTTTTATATGCGACATAATTTTCGTTCTATTTTCTTGCAAGGATGGAAGAGGATACACGATAAGAAAGAAATAATCCGAATCCTTTTTTGGCAAGGACTAGTTATTTGTGTTAGTAATTTAGTTTTAATTTTTATGCAAATGGCAGATTCAGTTTCGTTATATACATTGCTTATTCAGGCGGGAGAACCGGCAGAAGTTGCAAAAGTATTAAAAGGTGTTTATGACAGAAGTATCCCGCTTATGCAGCTTGGTACAGTTGTGACGACTTCATTTTCACTTTCGCTTATTCCAATTATTACGGCAGCAAAAGAAAGAGGAGACCGTCTGTTTATTCAACAAAAGGTGCAGTTAGCGATGAAGATCACTTTTGTGATTGGAGTTGCGGCTTCCTTAGGATTAGCGTGTATTATTAAGCCAGCAAATATTATGTTGTTTGAAAATAGTGAGGGGTCAGCTGTATTAGCTATTTTAGCTGTTTCTATTTTATTTAGTTCCTTATCCATTACAACAGCCTCCATTTTGCAAGGGCTTGGTCAAACTGTAAAGCCAGCATTGTTTGTTGTATTTGGAGGATGTCTGAAGTTATTGCTCAATTATATGTTAATGCCGAAATTTGATGTAACTGGGGCGGCAATTGCGACGGTAATTTCGCTCATGGTTATTGCTTTGTTAAATAGTGCTTTACTTATTCGAATTGTAGAAGAACCACTCATTCATAAACAAGGTATATTTGGTGTAACGATAAGCGGATTAGGAATGGTCGTTATGTTAATGTTATTTATGCGTATTTATGAAGGGTTTGGACTAGCGAGTGATGAAGGTTATAGAGGATTAGCTACAATTGAAGCACTATTAGGCGTAGCAATTGGCGGATTGGTATATCTATTTTTAATTATGAAATTAAGTGTTTTTACAAAAAAAGAATTAGGAACTGTTATGAAGCAAGAGAAGGTACAAGCTTCATTGAAGAAGAGTGGATAGAGGTGACTGGTTGTGAGTGGAGTAATTACGATTTTAGGATTAGGTGCTGGTGAATTAGATCAGCTGACAATGGGTGTGTACCGAAAGATAAAAGAAGCAGATCATATGTATGTGCGTACGAAAGAACACCCTGTTATTGAAGCGTTAGAAAAAGAAGGAGTAAAGTATACAGCTTTTGATGATGTATATGAGGCGCATGACACATTTGAAATTGTATACGAAACAATTGCAAATACGTTAATAGAACAAGCACAAGGTACGGATATTATATATGCTGTACCAGGACATCCGCTTGTTGCAGAACGAACTGTTCAACTACTCTTGCAAAAAGGAAAAGAAAAGCAAGTTGAGGTGCAAATTGAAGGTGGACAAAGCTTTTTGGATCCGATGTTTGCTAGTTTAAAAATAGATCCAATTGAAGGGTTTCAGCTTATTGATGCAACTTCATTTGAACGTGGACAATTAGAATTACGCCAACACTTAATTTTTTGCCAAGTATATGATGCGTTTGTTGCATCTGAGGTTAAGCTGACATTAATGGAGATGTTACCGGATGAGTATGAAGTATACATTGTAACAGCTGCAGGAACATCGTTTGAGCAGGTGAAGAAAGTACCGCTCTATATGTTAGATCATGAAACAGAGTTGAATAACTTAACGAGCGTGTACATACCGCCTGTTGCTGAGCGTGCTTCTTTATATCAACAATTTGATGTGCTAAGAGAAATCATTGCTGAGCTTCGTGGACCAAATGGTTGTCCGTGGGATAAAAAACAAACGCATCAGTCTTTAAAGAAATATTTAATCGAAGAAGCATATGAAGTGTTAGAAGCAATTGATGAAGAAGATGATGATCACCTGATTGAAGAGCTTGGTGATGTGCTCTTGCAAGTTATGCTTCACGCTCAAATTGGAGAAGATGAGGGTTGGTTCTCCATTGATGACATTATCCGAACGCTAGCTGAAAAAATGGTGCGTCGTCATCCACATGTATTTGGAGATATAGATGTGGAGAATGCAGAAGAAGTTGTTTCAAACTGGGAAGAAATTAAAAAACAAGAAAAAGGACATGTAAAGGAATCTGTTTTAATAGGAATTCCAAAAAGTTTACCACAATTATTGCGTGCGTATGAAATTCAGAAAAAAGCAGGAACAGTTGGCTTTGATTGGGATGATGTACAGCCAATGATGGAAAAAGTTTTTGAAGAATTGAAAGAGTTTGAGCAAGAAGTTACAAAGATGGATAAGGAAAAAATGTTAGGTGAGCTTGGAGATTTACTATTCGCCTTCGTTAATGTTGCTCGCTACCACAAATTGAACCCAGAAGAGGCACTTCATAAAACAAATGAAAAATTTATGAGCCGTTTTATATTCATGGAAGCGAAAGTAGCTGAAATGAATAAGGAAATGCAGGAGTTAACATTAGAGCAAATGGACGCTTTATGGGAAGAAGCAAAACGGATAGAAAATCAATAAGGGGGAAATGAGATGCGCTTAGATAAGTTTCTGAAAGTATCACGTTTAATTAAAAGAAGAACACTGGCAAAAGAAGTAGCCGATCAAGGAAGAATTACGATTAATGGACAAGCTGCAAAGGCAAGTTCCGACGTGAAGGTAGATGACGAACTAACGATTCGTTTTGGACAAAAAGTAGTAACTGTAAAAGTGAACGAATTAAAAGAAACAACAAAAAAAGAAGATGCAGCTAACATGTATACAGTAGTACGTGAAGAGAAAGTGAAAGCAGAAGAAGGCTTGTTCTAAATTATTTCCTTCCCTCATACATTATTTACTAGATCGTATAAAGCTATGGGGGGATTGACGTGAATAAGAGTTATTCAACTATGTCTTCTAACCAACAGAATGTTTCTGTAGAACATGATATTGTTATGCGTGGTAGACGTGTAATAGATATTACTGGTGTAAAACAAGTAGAGAGTTTTGATAGTGAAGAATTTTTGTTAGAAACTGTAATGGGTTTTTTAACAATTCGCGGTCAAAATTTACAGATGAAAAATTTGGATGTAGAAAAAGGTATTGTATCCATTAAAGGGAAAATTAATGAGATGTTGTACATTGATGAGAATCAAGGGGAGAAAGCTAAAGGGTTCTTTAGTAAGTTATTTAAATGAGTTTAACAATTCAATTGTATACAATGCTTTCCATGATCGGAATGGGTGCTTGGGTTGGAGCGGCATTAGATACATACCAACGCTTCTTGCAGCGATCGCAGCGCAATCGTTGGATTGTATTTATATATGATATACTGTTTTGGATTGTCCAAGCACTGTTTGTCTTTTACGTATTGCTAATTGTAAATGAAGCCGAATTACGTATATATGTTTTTGCAGCTTTGCTTTGTGGTTTTGCTGCATATCAAAGCCTATTGAAAGCAGTGTACATGCGAGTATTGAATTTTCTCATTTATATTTTTGTGCAAACGGTACAATTTTTTATTAAAATTGTACAGCTACTTATGATAAAACCTGTTATTATTATAGCGCAGCTTATTATTGCTTTTATATTATTTTTATTTCGTATACTATCTTCAATTGGGAACGTGTTGTGGAAGTGTTCCGGATGGATATTACTTTTTGTATGGAAAGTTTTTTTCTGGCCTGTTCGATTTCTTACTTTGCTCATATGGAAACTTCTCCCTAACCGTGTTAAACTTTTTATAAAGAGATATGCGGGGTTAATGCAACATACAAAGAAATTGAAGAATTATATCTCTCACATCTGGGAGCGTATAAAAAAGAAGTTAGGGGGACCTCGGAAATGAGGGAACTGAGGCAAAGATTGATTGAAGAACAGAGTCCAAATTCTGCCAAAGAACATATAATACAAAAGAATGAAAACAGAAGGCGATTATATCGCCGTTTGGCCGTTTTTTTTGTTTTTGCTTTTACAATTATTGCGAGCATTAGTGTAACGTTTTATCAGCAAAATAGTTCCATTAAAGCAAAAGCAGCAAAGGTTGAAGAGATGCAAAAAGAATTGAATTCATTAACAAAGAAAGAAAAAAAACTAAAAGATGATGTTCAAAAGTTGAATGACGAAGAGTATGTTTTAAAGATTGCTAGGAGAGATTATTTCTTCTCTGGAAAAGGGGAGATAATTTTTCCTGTTTCTAAGTAGGTCGTGTCTTATTGACACTATATTTTAGGATTATATATAATAAAGTAAAATTTGACTTTTTAATCACTAAGGAGGAGCATTTTTTTTATGTCAATCGAGGTAGGCAGCAAGTTACAAGGTAAAGTAACAGGTATTACAAATTTTGGGGCTTTTGTGGAGCTGCCAGAAGGCTTAACGGGTCTTGTTCATATTAGTGAAGTTGCTGATAATTATGTGAAGGATATTAATGATCACTTAAAAGTAGGTGATCAAGTAGAAGTAAAAGTTATTAATGTTGAAAAAGACGGGAAAATTGGTCTATCTATTAAAAAAGCGAAAGAACGTGTAAGAACAGAAGGAGATCGTCCACGTGGTGAATATCAACGCGGTGGGGATCAACAACGTTCTGGACGTCCACAGCGTAATCGTTCTTTTAACAGAGATAACCGTGGTGGCCGTGATAATGGTGGCAATCAAAAAGAAACGTTTGAGCAAAAAATGGCACGCTTTTTAAAAGACAGTGAAGATCGTTTAACTTCTTTAAAGCGTAATACAGAATCTAAACGTGGTGGCCGTGGCGCTCGTCGCGGATAAGAACGTTTTATTCTTAACATATAGAGAGGTGCCCGGAGTAATTTGCTCGGGGTGCTTTTTTATGTAAATAAGCATATTTAAAAAAGAATAAAAAAACTTTTTAAAACGTATTGACTTTAAAGTGTATTTGATATAAGATACTAATTGTCCGTTAAATAAGACGACATGGCGGTGTAGCTCAGCTGGCTAGAGCGTACGGTTCATACCCGTGAGGTCGGGGGTTCGATCCCCTCCGCCGCTATATTAATTTTAACGGCCCGTTGGTCAAGTGGTTAAGACACCGCCCTTTCACGGCGGTAACACGGGTTCGAATCCCGTACGGGTCATCTAAAAAGATCATGCATAGCGCATGATCTTTTTTTTGTTAAGAAATTGTAAATGAATACAATGCTTCTACAAAAATACCCTATATTTTTAGAATTTTCTATTATTTTAAAGTGCTTATGTTTAACAACTTGTATATATATAGGTTTATTTTGAATAAAAAGTCGAACGATTATGTAGGTATGAACTGTTGTTTTGACAAAAATCCCAATAATCATCTTTTATAATGACAGTAATTAAACTATGCAGGTGGTGTTAAAAATATGCCAAAAGCAGGAAGGAATACTGTGAACACAAGTACACTGGCTATGAATGGTGGACAGCTCAGATCAATAACGTGGACAAGCAAGTTGAAAGTGAAGTTAGAGCAAGTTTTCTTTAGATGGGGATTTGTTATTGCTGTAATCGGTTTTCTTTTAGGACGAGCATATATATTAACGAACATTTTACCGTTTGCACTACCGTTTTTTGCTGCTGTTTATGTAATGAAACGTGATAAGATGGCACTCGCATTTCTGGCTCTTATGGGTGGTGCGCTTTCCGTTTCGCTAGACAATTTATTTTTTGCCTTTGCATCTATTTTTACTTTCTTTATTTATAATATCTTCTTTAGTCGTTTTACACGTAAAATTGTTGGACTTGTACCATTTCAAGTATTTATCTCCGCATTAACCGCACATCTCGTTGTTGTTTACTTCGCGCAGCAAGCCGTCACTATGTATGACTTACTAGTAAGTACCATTGAAGCAGGACTTAGTTTTGTTTTAACGATGATTTTCTTGCAGAGTGTACCATTATTAACGGAAAGAAAGGGAAAACAACAAGCATTAGAAACGGAAGAAATTGTTTGTTTAATTATATTGCTTGCATCTGTATTAACGGGTACAACAGATTGGTTTATTTACGATGCTTCAGTTCAACATATTTTCACGAGATATTTAGTATTATTATTTGCTTTTGTTGCAGGGGCAGCTACTGGTTCAACGGTAGGAGTTGTTACAGGATTGATATTGAGTTTAGCGAACGTAGGTAGTTTATCTCAACTTAGCCTGCTAGCTTTTTCCGGGTTACTTGGTGGATTATTAAAAGAAGGGAAGCGTCTTGGTGTAAGTTTAGGGTTGTTAATTGGTACAAGTTTAATTACATTATACGTCGATAAGCAAGTAAATATTATAACAACTTTAATAGAATCTGGAGTGGCGATAGGATTCTTTCTATTAACACCGAAGGCAATTATTGATCGGCTTGCTAAATTTATGCCAGGAACACAAGAGCATTCTCAGGATCAACAACAATATTTACGTAGAATGCGTGATGTGACAGCGAATAAAATTAATCAATTTGCAAATGTATTTTCTGCATTATCTAATAGTTTTTCGGTATATGGATATGTGGAGGAAGAAGATGAGGAGACAGAAGCTGATTTATTCTTGAGTACAATTACAGCAAAGACGTGTCAATCATGTTTTAAAAAGGATCAATGCTGGGTAGTGAATTTTGATAAAACATATGATTATATGAAACAAATTATGAATGAAACAGAAGAAGGAACCCTTCAGCATAACCGTAAACTAGTTCGTGAATGGGAAAAGCACTGTGTAAGAGGAAAAAAGGTAACAGATTTAATGGAAGGAGAATTAGGACATTTCTATGAGGGGCAAAAGTTACGAAAACAAATGAAAGATAATCGTAGAATTGTTGCGGAACAATTATTAGGTGTTTCAAAAGTAATGGAAGATTTTGCGAAAGAAATTCAGCGTGAACGGGAAAATCATCAAGTGCAGGAAGAACAAATTCTACAAGCGTTTCGTGACTTTGGTGTTGAGGTGGAACATGTTGATATCTATTGTTTAGATAGAGGGAATATTGATATTGAAATGATGATTCCAGCGGCATCTAATCAACATGGTGAATGTGAAAAATTAGTTGCACCAATGCTTTCGGATATTTTAAAAGAAAATATTATTGTTAAACATGAAGAACCTTCTGCTTATCCGAATGGTCATAGCATGATATCTTTTGGGTCAGCGAAAACATTTTTTCTTGATACAGGACTTGCTACAGCAGCAAAAGGAGGCGGATTTGTATCGGGAGATTCGTATGCGATGATGGATTTAAGTGTTGGGAAATATGCTCTTGCCATTAGTGACGGAATGGGTAACGGACAAAGGGCACATATGGAAAGTAAGGAAACGGTAAAATTGTTACAAAAAATATTGCAATCCGGTATCGATGAAGAGATTGCTATTAAGTCTATTAATTCAATTCTTTCATTGAGAACGACAGAAGAAATGTTTACGACGCTTGATTTAGCTATGGTTGATTTACGTGATGCAAGTGCAAAATTTTTAAAAATTGGTTCAACCCCAAGTTTTGTAAAACGTGGAAATGACGTTATTAAAATAGAGGCAAGCAATTTGCCGATGGGAATCATTGAGGATGTTGAGGTAGATGTTGTTGGTGAACAATTAAAAACAGAAGATATTTTGATTATGATGAGCGATGGGATTTTTGAGGGAGCGCAGCATGTGGAAAACCATGAATTGTGGATGAAGCGTAAAATTAAAGAACTACAAACAGATGATCCGCAAGAAATTGCTGATATCATTATGGAAGAGGTTATTCGTTCTAGTGATGGATATATTAATGACGATATGACGATTGTCGTTGCTAAGGTAAAGAAGAATATGCCAAAGTGGGCTACGATTCCAATCATGGGTAAACAAGCACAGTAGAGGGGCAGCGGGTTTCTCGGTTTGATTATGAGGTCTAGGGTGATACCTAGGCCTTTTTCTTATAGAAAAAAGTAGTTTCATTCTTCCTATGAAGATAGAGGAGGGATGTAAGATAAAAATGTGAATTTTGTACATCTTTTTTTTGCACAAAGTTTGTAAAAGTTGTACCATTATAAGCAAGGTAAAGTATGTTATTGTTTGGTTTTAACGAAAGGTGATTGCGAAGTTGAAAGATACATTTGTTGAAAAAGTAGATGAGTTTGCAAAGCGGCATGATGTATTAGAGGAATATTCGACAATTGTTGTAGGAGTTTCTGGAGGCCCTGATTCTTTAGCTCTTTTATATTATTTATTAGAGAAAAGAGAAGAGAGGAAATTGAAGATTGTAGTCGCACATGTGGATCACATGTTTAGAGGAAATGAATCCTATGGAGACTTGCAATTTGTAGAAAAACTTTGCCGAAAGATTGGGGTTATTTGCGAAACGATAAGAATTAATGTATCGCAATATCAACAGCAATATGGCATGAATGCACAGGTAGCTGCTAGGGAATGCCGATATGCATTTTTGGAAAGAATAATGAGGAAATATGGTGCGCTATATGTAGCTCTTGGACATCATGGAGATGATCAAGTGGAGACGATTTTAATGCGTCTCGTCCGCGGGAGTACTCCGAAGGGTTATGCTGGAATTGCTGTGAAACGTCCTTTCCATGGTGGATATTTAATTAGACCTTTATTAGCGGTAACAAAGAAAGAAATCAATGCTTATTGTAATAGGAAAGGGATTACACCACGTATGGACCCGAGTAATGAAAAGGAAATATATACGAGGAATCGATTACGTAAGCATGTCCTGCCTTATTTAAAGAAGGAAAACCCTCATGTGCATGAGCAATTTCAAAAATTTAGTGTGCTTATGCAAGAGGATGAGGCGTATTTGCAGGAATTAGCTTTTGAAAAGATGAATAAAGTAATTACAAAAAAAAGTGATAAACACATCGTCTTATCAATTCCTGCCTTTGAATCCATGTCTATGCCTTTACAAAGGCGAGGGATTCAACTAATATTAAACTATCTTTATGAATACAAGATTCCTTCTTCGCTTTCTTCTATACATATTGACAAAGTTATTGCATTTTTTAAACGGACACACCCTTCAGGATCACTTGATTTTCCTTTTGGTCTAAAAATTGTTCGTACATATGAAGAATGTAGTTTCCGATTTGAGCAAGAAATTGTTTTTCCTTTTTCACAAGTTTTATCAGTACCAGGTGCCATTACATTAGCAAATGGGGATGAACTTGTAGCAGAAGTAAATGAGGAATTACCAAGCAACATGAATGAAACGGTATTTGTTGCTAAGTATAATGATATATCATATCCTCTTCTTATTCGCTCTAGAGAAAATGGAGATCGCATGTCGATAAAAGGTATGAGTGGTACTAAAAAGATAAAAGCTATTTTTATTGAGGCGAAAGTACCGAAAGAAAAAAGAGAAGAGTGGCCAATTGTTTGTGATGCAAGCGGGAATATTATTTGGGTTCCATTGTTGAAACAATCTTCATTTGCTATTTCAAATGAAGTAGCAGATAAGGATAAGTATATTATTATTCACTACAAAAGCAAGGAGTCTTCCAGGAGGATAATGAAATGATGAATCAAGATATCGAAAAAGTATTAATTTCCGAAGAACAAATACAAGAAAAGGTGCATGAGCTAGGTGAAATTATTGCAAAGGACTACAAAAATACAGTACCTCTTGCAATTGGTGTATTAAAGGGTGCAATGCCATTTATGGCAGACTTATTAAAAAGAACAGATACATATCTTGAAATGGATTTTATGGCTGTTTCTAGCTACGGTCATTCTACAGTTTCAACAGGTGAAGTAAAAATTTTAAAAGACCTTGATACTTCTGTAGAAGGTCGCGATATTTTAATCGTTGAAGATATTATTGATAGCGGTCTTACATTAAGTTATTTAGTGGACCTATTCAAATATCGTAAGGCGAAATCTGTAAAGATTGTTACGCTACTAGATAAACCAACTGGACGCAAAGTCGATCTAAAAGCAGATTACGTTGGGTTTACTGTTCCTCATGAATTTGTTGTAGGATATGGCTTAGATTATAAAGAGCAATATCGTAATCTTCCTTATGTTGGAGTGTTAAAACCAAGCGTTTACTCAAATTAATTAAATACAGGCGTTATAATTGTATAGGAAAGTTTTTCTATGTTACGATTTACTATAGTGTTTATGCCGTGAGAGGAGGTTAGGAATGAATCGTATCTTCCGTAATACCATCTTTTATTTACTGATATTCTTAGTAGTAATTGGAATCGTGAGCTATTTTAATGGTTCAACACAAAAAACAACATCAATTAGCTACGATAAATTCATTACTAAACTTGAAAAAGGTGAAGTGCGTAATGTGCAGCTTCAACCGAAAAATGGTGTATTTGAGGTAAAAGGACAATTTAGCAATGCTAGTCAAGAAGAACAATTTGTTACTTATGCACCAAATACTGAAGAATTACAAAAGAAAATTAATGACAAAGCGCAAGGTGCTGAAGTGAAGTACCAACCAGCAGAGGAAACAAGTGCTTGGGTGACATTCTTTACTTCTATCATTCCGTTTGTGATTATCTTCATTTTATTCTTCTTCTTACTAAACCAAGCTCAGGGCGGTGGTAGCCGTGTTATGAACTTCGGAAAAAGTAAGGCGAAGTTATACAATGATGAAAAGAAAAAAGTACGTTTCAGAGATGTGGCTGGAGCGGACGAAGAGAAACAAGAGCTTGTTGAGGTAGTAGAATTCTTAAAAGATCCTCGTAAGTTCGCTGAAGTTGGTGCCCGTATTCCGAAGGGTGTCCTATTAGTTGGACCTCCAGGTACAGGTAAAACATTACTTGCACGTGCTGTTGCAGGTGAGGCTGGCGTTCCTTTCTTCTCTATTAGTGGTTCTGATTTCGTAGAGATGTTCGTCGGTGTCGGTGCTTCCCGTGTACGTGATTTATTTGAAAATGCAAAGAAAAATGCTCCTTGTATCATTTTCATCGATGAAATTGATGCAGTGGGTCGTCAGCGTGGAGCTGGTCTTGGCGGTGGACACGATGAGCGTGAGCAAACGTTAAACCAACTTCTTGTTGAGATGGATGGATTCGGTGCAAATGAAGGTATTATTATCATCGCTGCAACAAACCGTCCTGATATTCTTGATCCGGCATTATTACGTCCAGGACGTTTTGACCGTCAAATTACAGTGGATCGTCCAGATGTAAATGGGCGTGAAGCAGTACTGAAAGTACACGCTCGTAATAAACCGCTTGATGAGAATATTAACTTAAGAGCCATTGCAACTCGTACACCAGGATTCTCTGGTGCGGATCTTGAAAACTTATTAAACGAAGCAGCATTAGTAGCTGCGCGTCAAGATAAGAAGAAAATTGATATGTCTGATATCGATGAAGCGACAGACCGCGTTATTGCAGGTCCTGCGAAGAAAAGTCGTGTTATTTCTGAAAAAGAACGTAACATCGTGGCATTCCATGAAGCGGGTCATACTGTAATCGGTGTCGTGCTTGATGAAGCTGATATCGTTCATAAAGTAACAATTGTCCCTCGTGGTCAAGCTGGTGGTTATGCGGTAATGCTTCCAAAAGAAGATCGGTACTTCATGACAAAACCAGAATTACTTGATAAAATCACTGGTTTACTTGGTGGTCGAGTGGCTGAGGAAATTGTATTTGGTGAAGTAAGTACAGGAGCTCATAACGACTTCCAACGTGCGACTGGCATTGCAAGACGCATGGTAACGGAATTTGGTATGAGTGACAAGCTTGGACCAATGCAGTTTGGTAGCTCACAAGGTGGTCAAGTGTTCTTAGGAAGAGACTTCCATTCAGAACAAAACTACAGTGATGCAATTGCACATGAAATTGATGTGGAAATGCAAACAATTATGAAAGAATGTTATGCTCGTGCAAAACAAATTCTTACTGAAAAACGTGATAAGCTTGATATTATTGCAAAAACGTTACTTGAAGTAGAAACATTAGATGCAGAGCAAATCAATCATTTATATGATTATGGGGTTTTACCTGAACGTACGAAGTCGTCTGAAGATGTGAAAGTAAATATTACTATGAAAAAAGATGACGAAAACACAGAAGATAAATAAGAAATGAAGGAGTGACAATCGTCACTCCTTTTTTATGTTGAGGAAATAGTGTACTTGTATATATAAATACAGATTGAAAATCGACATGAAATCCTTCCTTTTAGGTGGGAAAGAGGATCCGCCCATGCATAGAAGTGGTCGGTGCTTTTTTTAGCCACATGCCATGTAAAAACAGAAGGAGAAAATGAGCGAAAGTTTCTTGTCGTTCTTCATAGCCACAATTTATATGTTAGAAAATCAAATCGGATTTACATATAAATTTGAATCTTCTTTGCATTAAAAATTGAAATAGTGAACAATCTTTTTGTAAAATGATGAAGATGGAAAAACTGATTATATAGGTATGTATGATATGATGGCAGTATCAGTTTTGTACATACTGCACAAATATAAGATTAAATAAGATAAGTGGTGAGAATATGATTTTTGTATTGGATGTAGGGAATACAAATGCGGTGCTTGGTGTATTTGAAGGTGGAAAACTTCGTCAGCATTGGCGCATGGAGACAGATCGTCATAAAACAGAAGATGAATACGGTATGTTAGTGAAACAGTTACTTGAACATGAGGGCCTTTCTTTTCAAGATGTGAAAGGGATTATTGTTTCTTCGGTTGTACCACCAATTATGTTTGCTTTAGAGCGTATGTGTGAGAAGTATTTCAAAATTAAACCACTTGTAGTGGGACCGGGAATAAAGACAGGTTTAAATATTAAATATGAAAATCCACGTGAGGTTGGAGCGGATCGTATTGTAAATGCTGTAGCTGGTATCCAATTATATGGAAGCCCGCTTATTATTGTCGATTTTGGTACAGCGACTACATATTGTTATATTAACGAGAATAAGCATTATATGGGTGGGGTAATTACACCGGGGATTATGATTTCGGCAGAGGCTTTATACAGTAGAGCGGCTAAACTTCCTCGTATTGAAATTACAAAACCAAGTAGTGTTGTTGGAAAAAATACGATAAGTGCAATGCAATCTGGAATTCTTTACGGATATGTTGGACAAGTAGAAGGTATTGTGAAGCGTATGAAAGAGGAAGCTAAACAAGAACCGAAAGTTATTGCAACTGGTGGATTAGCGAAGTTAATTGCAGAAGAATCTAATGTAATTGATATTGTAGATCCGTTTTTAACATTAAAAGGCTTGCATATGTTATATGAGCGTAATGCAAATTTACAACATGAGAAGGGTGAATAAATAAGTATGAAAGATTATTTAGTAAAAGCATTGGCGTTTGATGGAGAAGTTCGTGCGTATAGTGTACGTACAACAAATACGGTAAGTGAGGCGCAAAGACGTCATGATACGTGGAGAACTGCTTCAGCAGCACTTGGGCGTTCGTTAACAGCTGGTACAATGATGGGGGCTATGTTAAAAGGTGACCAAAAGCTGACAATTAAGGTGGAAGGAAATGGTCCACTTGGCCCGATTCTAGTAGATGCTCATGCAAATGGTGATGTGCGTGGATATGTAACGAATCCGCATGTTGATTTTGAAGCAACGGAGCAAGGGAAATTACGTGTATATCAAGCGGTAGGTACAGAAGGGTTCGTAACGGTAATTAAAGATATCGGTATGAGGGAACCGTTTATCGGACAATCTCCAATTGTTTCGGGTGAATTAGGAGAAGATTTCACATACTATTTTGCTGTCTCTGAACAAACGCCTTCTTCTGTTGGTGTTGGTGTTCTTGTAAACGGAGATGATAGTATATTGGCTGCTGGTGGATTCATTCTACAAATTATGCCAGGGGCACAGGAAGGAACGATCTCATTTATTGAAGAACGTTTGCAAAAAATCCCGCCTGTTTCAACATTAATTGAACAAGGTCTTTCGCCAGAAGAATTGCTATATGAAGTATTAGGGAAAGACAAAGTAAAAGTACTAGAAACAATGGATGTTCAATTTAACTGTACATGCTCTCGTGAGCGCATTGAAGCAGTATTGATTAGTTTAGGTAAGGAAGAACTAAAGCAAGTTCGTGAGGAAGAAGATGAAACAGAAGTACATTGTCATTTCTGTAATGAAAGATATAAGTTCTCTAAAGAAGATATTACAAATATAATTAATAGTCTATAAGGGTAATTTCTATTAATTTTCAATCATCTAAATAAATTGACAACTAAGAAAAATTCTGTCAAAATTATAATATATACAAAACCAATAAAAATACTCGGTGTTAGGAGTGACAGGAATGCGAGTGGCACAATCAGTTTCAGAATTAATCGGGAAAACGCCGATCGTTAAGTTGAACCGCATCGTAGAGCAAGACAGCGCAGAAATATACTTAAAATTAGAATTTATGAATCCTGGAAGTAGCGTGAAAGATCGTATTGCACTATCTATGATTGAAGCTGCTGAACAAAAAGGATTATTAAAAGAGGGCGATACAATTATTGAACCAACGAGTGGTAACACGGGAATTGGTTTAGCAATGGTAGCTGCTGCAAAAGGATATAAGGCTATTTTAGTAATGCCGGAAACAATGAGTGTTGAACGTCGTAATTTACTACGTGCTTATGGAGCTGAATTAGTATTGACTCCAGGATCAGAAGGAATGGGTGGCGCAATTCGCAAAGCAACTGAATTAGCAAAAGAGAATGGTTACTTTATACCACAACAATTCCAAAACCCAGCTAATCCAGAAATTCATCGTTTGACAACAGGACCAGAAATCGTTGAACAAATGGGCGATCAATTAGATGCGTTTATCGCAGGTATTGGTACTGGTGGAACAATCACAGGTGCTGGTGAGGTTTTAAAAGAAAAATATGAAGGTATTAAAATTTATGCGGTAGAACCTGCAGATTCTCCGGTGTTATCGGGCGGGAAACCAGGTCCACATAAGATTCAAGGTATCGGAGCAGGATTTGTTCCAGAAACATTGGATGTAGAAGTATATGATGAAGTGATCCAAGTTAAAACAGAGCAAGCATTCGAGTATGCGAGAAGAGTAGCTCGTGAAGAAGGGATTTTAGTTGGTATTTCTTCAGGTGCTGTCATTTATGCTGCGACAGAAGTAGCGAAAAAACTTGGTAAAGGGAAAAAGGTACTTGTTGTTATTCCGAGTAATGGTGAGCGTTATTTAAGTACACCGCTTTATCAATTTGAATCATAATTAGTACGGTCAAGAGAAAGTATTCCTTCTCAGGAATGCTTTCTCTTTTTTTGTTTGAAAATAGGAAAAGAGTGAATGACTAGAAAACTTCATGTAAAATAAGTAGTAGTAAAGTTAAATTATTTTCACTAGCTCCCAAGGACAATTATTTCACACTAAACATCTATAATTTAAGATGATAGTTCTAAGGGAGTGGGATAAAAGAAGACGGGGTGTTGGTATGCAGCAAAGAAAATCTTTAGCGCTTTCTATTCCATATCAGTTAGATTTTTTTAAGCAGTATAAGTTTCTTTCTCAGGATAAAAATCAACATATTTTGTTAGAAAGTGGACGAGGGGGTCGCTATAGTATCGCGGGGCTTGATCCTGTAGCGGTAATTCAGGGGAAGAATGAAACGTTACATATAAGTGAAAGCGGTAAGGAAACAATAGAACAAGGTAATCCTTTAGATTTAATGCAAAAGTATATGGAACGATGGAAAACGGATCATAATCCAGACTATCCGCCGTTTCAAGGAGGCGCAATCGGATATTTTAGTTACGACTGTATCCGTTATATTGAGAAACTTCCGTCCTTTGCAGTGGATGACGTGGATATACCTGACATATTCTTTTTGTTATTTGATGACGTGTTTGTGTATGATCAACAAGAGGAAGTGTTGTGGATTATTACACATTATATAGATGAGCGTGAAGAAGCAGAAGGGCGTTTGAATGAATGGAAGAGCGTTTGGATGAAGGAAGCTCCTGAAGTTAAAGTGCCATTTGAATGTCCTGAAAATAGAAATGAAGCAGTAGCTTTTACAGAAGAAGGATTTATGAAAGCTGTTCAGCGTATTCAAGAATACATTGGAGCTGGAGATGTGTTTCAAGTAAATCTGTCTACAAGACAAGAGAAAACATTGCAAACACATCCACTAGAAATTTATACGAGCCTTCGTGAAATTAACCCATCACCATATATGGGATACTTAGAGCTTGGGGATTTTCAAATTGTTAGCGGTTCACCGGAATTGTTAATTAAAAAACAAGAGAATGAAGTGAGCACTCGTCCGATTGCCGGTACACGTTCTCGCGGGAAAAATGAACAAGAAGATGAAATCTTGGCAAAAGAGTTAATTGAAAATGAAAAAGAACGTGCAGAACATGTCATGCTTGTAGATTTAGAGCGTAATGACTTAGGGCGAGTTTGTAAGTATGGAACTGTAGAAGTAGATGAATTTATGGTAATCGAAAAATACTCACATGTTATGCATATCGTTTCAAATGTTCGGGGTGAGGTTGAACCGGATAAGGATGCTTTCGATTTAGTAAGAGCTGTGTTTCCAGGTGGAACGATTACGGGTGCACCGAAAATCCGTACGATGGAAATTATCGAAGAATTAGAACCTGTTCGCCGCGGGATTTATACAGGTTCAATTGGATGGATTGGTTACTCAGGAGATATGGAATTAAATATTGTGATTCGTACGCTTCTTGCAAAGGATGGTCAAGCGTATGTGCAGGCTGGGGCAGGAATTGTAATTGATTCAAATCCAAAAAATGAGTATAAAGAATCGTTGAAAAAAGCAATCGCCCTGTGGCGTGCGAAAGAAAGCAGCGAAGAAACGGTTGGGTGAGAGAAATGATATTGATGATTGATAATTATGATTCTTTTACATTTAATTTAGTACAATTTCTTGGAGAACTTGGACAAGAGCTTGTTGTTAAACGTAATGATGAAGTTACGATTTCAGATATTGAACAAATGAAACCAGACTTTTTAATGATTTCACCAGGACCTTGTAGTCCTAATGAAGCTGGTATAAGTATGGATGTCATTAAATATTTCGCAGGAAAGATTCCTATTTTTGGTGTGTGCTTAGGTCATCAATCGATTGCGCAAGTATTTGGAGGAGATGTTGTTCGTGCAGATCGTTTAATGCACGGGAAAACTTCTCCGATGTACCATGATGGAAAAACGATTTTTGCAGATATTCCGAATCCATTTACAGCAACGCGTTACCATTCTCTTATTGTCAAAAAAGAAACATTGCCAGAATGTTTAGAGGTGACATCTTGGACAGAAGAGGGAGAAATTATGGCGCTTCGTCATAAAACATTGCCAATTGAAGGGGTGCAATTTCATCCAGAGTCTATTATGACTTCACATGGGAAAGAGTTACTGCAGAACTTTATTCGTAGTTATAGTCCGAGTGTATCGTCATGCTAATTTATGTAAATGGCACATATGTAGAAGCGGATGAAGCAAAAATCTCTCCTTATGACCATGGATATTTATATGGCCTGGGGGTTTTTGAGACATTTCGTATTTATAACGGGCATCCATTTTTATTAGATGATCACTATGAACGCTTAATGGGTGCTCTTTCTACTTTGCAAATTGAATGGACGATGACGAAAGATGATGTACTGCGTATTTTACAGGAGTTACTCGTAAGAAATGGGTTAGAACATGCATATATTCGTTTTAATGTTTCAGCTGGTATAGATGAAATAGGTTTACAAACAGGGGCTTATGAAGGGCCCTCTGTCATCGTATTTATAAAGCCTTTGGCAGTTCCGAGTGTAGTGGAAAAGGAAGGCGTTGTTTTGAAACAAACACGAAATACGCCAGAAGGAGCATTTCGTTTAAAGTCCCATCACTATTTAAATAACATTTTAGGGAAACGTGAAATTGGAGATGCACCGGATAAAGAAGGGATTTTCTTTACTGAAGCAGGTCACGTTGCGGAGGGGATTGTTTCGAATCTCTTTTTTGTAAAGGAAGGTGTTTTATATACGCCATCACTTGAAACGGGGATTTTAAATGGAATCACTCGTGCTTTTATTATAAGAATTGCTGAAGTATTAGATGTACGTGTGGAAGAAGGTTTCTTTACACAAAAGGAACTGCTTTCTGCTGATGAGGTGTTTGTAACAAATTCTATTCAAGAAATTGTTCCGCTTAATCAGATTGGCGAAAGTGATTTCCCTGGTAAAGAAGGGAAGGTTACAAAGTCTCTAATACGTGTATATGAAATGCATAGAGAAAATCTTTGGAGCCGGAATGAACTGCGAAGAGGAGATGTGTCGTGTGAAGTGGAATTATGATTTGCGCTGCGGCGAATATACATTAGATTTAAATAAAAAGACATTAATCATGGGGATTTTAAATGTTACACCGGACTCATTCTCAGATGGTGGGAACTTCGATGAGGTGAACGCAGCTGTAAGTCATGCAAAAGAAATGGTAGAAAACGGTGCAGATATTATTGATATAGGTGGAGAATCAACTCGTCCTGGTTTTGCAAAAGTTTCGGTGGAAGAAGAGTTGGGGCGTGTAATTCCGATGATCCAAGCGGTATCAAAAGAAGTGAAAGTACCTATTTCGATTGATACGTATAAAGCTGAAGTAGCTGAGCAAGCGATTGAAGCGGGTGCCCATGTTATTAATGATGTGTGGGGAGCAAAGGCAGAACCGAAAATTGCAGAAGTTGCAGCTCATTATAATGTGCCGATTATTTTGATGCATAATCGTGAGAATACAAATTACCACAATCTTATAGCTGATATGATTGCGGATTTATATGAGAGTGTTAAAATTGCAAAAGATGCAGGTGTACCGGATGAAAATATTATTTTAGATCCAGGTATCGGTTTTGCGAAGACGCCAGAACAAAACTTAGAAGTAATGCGTAATTTAGAACAGTTGCATGTATTAGGATATCCAGTTCTTCTTGCGACTTCGAGAAAGTCATTTATCGGGCATGTTTTAGATTTACCGGTAGAGGAACGTGTAGAAGGGACAGGGGCATCGATTTGTCTTGGAATTGAAAAAGGTTGTGAAATGATTCGTGTTCATGATGTGAAGGAAATGGCACGTATGGCAAAGATGATGGATGCGATGATTGGTAAGGGGGTAAAATGATTGGATAAAATTTATATTCATGATATGGAGTTCTATGGCTATCATGGTGTATTTCCAGAAGAGAATAAATTGGGCCAAAGATTTAGAGTGGATTTAACGGTAGAATTGGATTTAAAACAAGCGGGCGAAAATGATAACTTAGAGCATTCGGTAAACTATGGAGAGCTCTTCGAACTTTGTAGACAAGTGGTTGAGGACCGAACGTACAAGCTTGTAGAAAGTATTGCAGAAAATATAGCGGCAAATATATTAAAACAGTATATAAGTATTTCGCGGTGCACAGTAAAAGTTATTAAACCAGATCCACCAATACCAGGGCATTATCGTTCTGTGGCGGTAGAGATTACGAGAGAACGACCATGAAAAATATAGCGTATGTTGCTTTAGGGTCAAATATTGGTGATCGTTATGCTTATTTATCACAAGCGATTGAAATGTTAAATAAAAATCCCTATATTCGAGTAGAAGATGTTTCTTCTGTATATGAAACAGATCCAGTTGGATATACAGACCAAAATCGTTTTTTAAATTTAGTTATAAAAATTTCTACCAATTTATTGCCGCAAGAATTGTTGAAAGTAACGCAAAGGGTCGAGAATGGTTTAGGAAGAAAAAGGGAAATTAGATGGGGACCGCGAACCGTTGACCTTGACATTTTGCTTTATAATCAAGAAAATATTGAAGCAGAGAATCTTATTGTTCCGCATCCGCGGATGTTCCAAAGAGCTTTTGTTATCGTTCCATTGTTAGAAATTAATCAAGATATAAAACAAAACATTTCACGTTCACAAATAGATGAAATGAAAAGGCGAGAGGGAGTAACGGTATGGAAGCAGAAAAATGGGGAAGACGCATTCGTGCTTTTCGGAAGTTAAAAGGTTATACGCAAGAAGGTTTTGCGAAGGAATTAGGGGTATCTGTATCTGTTTTAGGAGAAGTTGAGAGAGGGAATAGAACTCCAACTCAAGATTTTGTAGTAGAAGTTGCGAAGACATTAAAGATTTCAATAGATGAATTAATGCCAAAGTGAGGATAAAGAAAGGAGGCAGTTGATTGTTAAAGATTGCAAACATTGAGATGAAGAATCCGGTTGTGCTAGCACCGATGGCGGGAGTGTGTAACTCTGCATTTCGTTTAACAGTAAAGGAATTTGGTGCAGGTCTAGTATGTGCTGAAATGGTAAGTGATAAGGCGATTTTATTTAATAACAAAAAAACATTAGATATGCTATATATCGATGAGAGAGAAAAGCCGCTAAGTTTGCAAATTTTTGGTGGTGAGAAAGAAACGCTTGTTGACGCTGCGAGATATGTAGATAAAAACACAACAGCGGATATTATCGATATCAATATGGGGTGCCCTGTTCCAAAAATTACGAAGTGTGATGCTGGTGCAAAGTGGCTTTTAGACCCGAATAAAATATATGAAATGGTAGCAGCGGTTGTAGATGCTGTTGAAAAGCCAGTTACAGTGAAAATGCGTATTGGTTGGGATGAAGAACACATTTTCGCAATTGAAAATGCTAGAGCGGTTGAACGTGCAGGCGGTCAAGCTGTAGCGGTTCATGGGCGTACACGTGTTCAAATGTATGAAGGAAAAGCGGATTGGGATATTATTAAACAAGTAAAGCAATCTGTAAATATTCCTGTTATCGGAAATGGTGATGTGGAAACACCTCAAGATGCGAAACGCATGCTTGATGAAGTTGGTGTTGATGGTGTTATGATAGGTCGAGCAGCTCTTGGGAATCCATGGATGATTTATCGTACGGTAAAATATTTAGAAACAGGGGAATTAATGCCTGAACCAATGGTGCGTGAGAAAATAGATGTATGTATGCTGCACTTAGATCGCCTTATTGATTTAAAGAATGAAGATATTGCGGTAAGGGAAATGAGAAAGCATGCAGCTTGGTATCTAAAAGGTGTAAGTGGTAATGCGAGAGTGCGTAATGCGATTAATGCTTGTAATACGCGTCAAGACTTTGCTTCTTTATTAGGGGCGTTTGTAGAGGAAGTAGAAGCGAAACAACAAACAATTCATGTTGGTTAAGTAGAAGTAAGAGGAGATGATTGACATTCTCTCGTTCACTTCCTATAATTACGTGAAAGAAAGAAGACTGCCAGTATACTACTGGCAGTTTTTCTAGTTGGGTAGAAAATGATATACTGTATATATTGTAAATTTTAATAGAGCTGGAGTGATATCAATACCATGGATAACATGAACCACGAAGAATTAAACGACCAATTGCTTGTGCGTCGCGAGAAGTTACATAATTTACGTGAACAAGGAATCGATCCGTTTGGTAAACGTTTTGAGCGTACACATTCAACGAAAGAATTATTCAACTTGTATGGAGAGTTCTCTAAAGAAGAATTAGAAGAGAAGGAAATCTCTGTTTCTATTGCTGGTCGTATTATGACAAAGCGAGGTAAAGGGAAAGCAGGTTTTGCACATATTCAAGATTTACACGGACAAGTTCAAATCTATGTTCGTAAAGATGCTGTTGGAGATGAGCAGTATGAATTATTTAAGACAGCTGACTTAGGTGATTTAGTAGGGATTGAAGGGAAAGTTTTCAAAACAAATGTAGGAGAGCTTTCAGTAAAAGCGACAGGCTTCATATTATTAACAAAAGCTCTTCGCCCGCTGCCGGATAAATATCATGGATTGAAAGATGTTGAACAACGCTACCGTCAACGTTACTTAGATTTAATTACAAGTATGGAAAGTCGTGAAACATTTGTTACTCGTAGTAAAATCATTCGTGAAATGAGAAGATACTTAGATGACAATGGTTATCTTGAAGTGGAAACACCGATGATGCATGCAATTGCGGGTGGGGCATCTGCTCGTCCATTCATTACACATCACAATGCGTTAGATATGGAACTATATATGCGTATTGCAATCGAGTTACACTTAAAGCGCCTTATTGTAGGTGGTTTAGAGAAGGTATATGAAATCGGTCGTGTATTCCGTAATGAAGGTGTATCAACGCGTCATAATCCTGAATTTACAATGATTGAATTATATGAAGCGTATGCAGATTATAAAGATATTATGAAACTAACAGAAAATATGATCGCTCATATTGCGAAACAAGTACTAGGTACAACAACAATCCAATACGGTGAGCAAGAAATTAATTTAGAGCCAGAATGGACGCGTCTTCATATGGTAGATGCGATTAAACAATACTCTGGAGCGGATTTCTGGAATCCAATGAGCGTTGAAGAAGCGCGTACACTAGCAAAAGAGCATGGTGTAGAAATTAAAGATACAATGGAAGTTGGACATATTATTAATGAATTCTTCGAACAGAAGGTAGAAGAAAAGTTAATCCAACCTACATTTATCTATGGTCACCCAGTGGAAATTTCTCCTCTTGCGAAAAAGAATGATGAAGATCCACGCTTTACAGATCGTTTCGAATTATTCATTGTTGCTCGTGAGCATGCAAATGCATTTACAGAATTAAATGATCCGATCGATCAAAAAGAGCGTTTTGAAGCACAATTAAAAGAACGTGAGCAAGGTAATGATGAAGCGCATATGATGGACGATGATTATATCGAAGCACTTGAGTATGGTATGCCTCCTACAGGTGGACTTGGAATTGGTATCGATCGCCTTGTTATGCTATTAACAAATGCACCATCTATTCGTGATGTGCTGTTATTCCCAGCGATGCGTCATAAACAAGACTAAACTAAGCTTTGGAGATTTCTCCAAAGCTTTTCTTTTTGTTGTTTTGTATAGAGAAGTAAAGCCTTGACGACTTATTTCCGATATAGAAGAAAGGTACTTTACAGAGGAAGATAGTGCTGTTTTTATATTTTTTTACTATGTTAAAAATTTTATTGGAAAAACTATTGCATTTTAATAAACGAACTGGTATATTTATATTCGTTGTCACGAAAGACAATAAAGAAAATAAACGAAAACAACTTTTAAATAAAAAAGTTGTTGACGAAAATATAACGAAATGTTATATTAATAAAGTCGCTTAGGCGGCAAACGAGTTCTTTGAAAACTGAACGAAACAAACAACGTGAAACGTCAATTTTTATTTT
>NZ_JABUAE010000034.1 GCF_013314535.1 Bacillus sp. Xin1
GGAGCAGGCAAAGGTCCGGGAGCAGGTGAGGGTCCAGGAGCAGGCAAAGGTCCGGGAGCAGGCAAAGGTCCGGGAGCAGGTGAGGGTCCAGGAGCAGGCAAAGGTCCGGGAGCAGGTGAGGGTCCAGGAGCAGGCAAAGGTCCGGGAGCAGGTGAGGGTCTAGGAGCAGGTGAGGGTCCAGGAGCAGGCAAAGGTCCGGGAGCAGGCAAAGGTCCGGGAGCAGGTGAGGGTCCAGGAGCAGGTGAAGGTCCGGGAGCAGGTGAAGGTCCAGGAGCAGGCAAAGGTCCGGGAGCAGGCAAAGGTCCGGGAGCAGGTGAAGGTCCAGGAGCAGGTGAGGGTCCAGGAGCAGGTGAAGGTCCGGGAGCAGGTGAAGGTCCAGGAGCAGGTAAAGGTCCGGGAGCAGGCGAAGGTCCAGGAAAAGCTAAAGAGCCGGTGAAAGAACCAAGCAAAGAGCCAGTGAAAGAACCAAGCAAAGAGCCAGTGAAAGAACCAAGCAAAGAGCCAGTGAAAGAACCAAACAAAGAACCAAACAAAGAACCATCTGGACAATAACACTTAGATTGTTCTTCATTACTATTTAATACAAATGTAACAGTGAGCAAGAGCCTTCATGGTAGAGAGGCTCTTGCTTATCGACTAGCAATTTATGTTGCAAATAAACTCTATACATACGGAATGTACCTCGCTACTACTATTTTTAAAAGAAGACAACTAACACTTCTTTTAAAACAATGAGGGCCGCTTTTTGCGGTTAAGTAATGAATTTAAATTGTAAATCGGCTTTAGAAGTGAACACAATAGGCTGGCATTAATATCGAGGATTCATTCAAAAAACAAAAAGGATTAGATGAGATGTCTAAGCATTGTAACCTTTAAAAAAATATTAGAACGGCGTTAGAAAATCATGGCTATAAAAATTTTTATATTAACGCCAGAACGGCTAGATGGTAGGCACTCTAAAGTACCTCATTTAGATGCGTTACGGAGAACCGCATCATAAGTATAAGTAACCGATAGTGATTTGATTTTAAAAGCGGATTGTTTATTTTAGGTCTATCGGAATAATTTTAATAAAAATTAGAATTAAGAAATTAGCACTGATCTTTGTGTATGATGGAGTGCTTTTTTATTTTTTTTCATTACTATATCAATTCCGATTACTTTAATTTTAATTCGCATGTAATTAAATAATATGCTGATTAAAGGATTATACAAATATTGGGTGGAACGAAGTATACTCAATATAGATAAAGATAAACAATTTAATTAGGAGTGATTTTTATATTTAGGAAAAATGCAAAAAGGATACTTATATCATTATTAACAAACCCAATATTAATAATTGGATACTGGATTTTTTGTTATGAGTTAGCTTTATTCTGTATGTACGGAAGAATGAATTATAATATTTATATTTTATTATTATGTATAGTATTTTTTATATCTATCATTACATTTACTACAATGAAAATTATAAAAGATAGAGAATATGAATCTAAAAAATTAACTAATTTAACTGCATGGAAATACATTTCTATTATCATTATTGTTGTAATCACATCATTTTATGGGGTACAGATTTATAAAAGTGCAACAAATTATAATGGCAAACTTGCATGGTTTATAGAAAGGTTAAAATATGAAAGATCAATTAAATTTAAACATAATAATATATATGAATATGGAGTAGAAGGTATTTTTGAAGATATAAATAAAAAATATCCTTTGCCAAAGAAATTATATATGGCAACTGATTTTGATCTTACATTTCGTTCAGATGGAACAATCACAGCGTTTGATACATTTGTTTATGGGAAAAATGCTGATGGGAAAGAGGAAACTTATTTAATAGCTTATGATAAGAAGAAGTCAGAAGATATTACTGTAATACAAGATGGGTATGCAAATCCTGATTATGATGATGATAAACTAGTAGAACCTCTAATTAAAACGGTTAAGGCTATTCCAGTTAAGCGAACAGTTAGTAAGTGGAATGAAAGTAAGTATGGATTGATTTATTACGGGAAAAGGAATTGGGGATACAATACAGAGGGAATTATTAATATTAATGAGGATGGTAAGGAGCATAAACTTGAAGAAGCAGCTTCTGAAATCATTGGATATACTGTATCTATATTCGTCCCTGGAAAAGAGAAAGAGTTAGTACCTGCTAGATATAACTTAATAGGTGACCAAAATTGGAGTAAACCAAACAGTAATTCAAATCAAAAGAGCTCCAAAGAGAAGGGTGTAACGAATAACAAGGAACAGTTTTTCCTATCGAAAGAAGTTGGTTATAAACTAAGTATTACAGATAAAGCATTAGGTAGTGCTTTTTACTCGCTAAGCAAGACGATTGATGGAGGTAAAACATGGGAGGTTATAAATACAGACCCATTCATCGGAGGAATTGGTAGTGTATCAGGAATAACTTTTATAAATGATAAACTTGGATTTTTAGGAGCAATCCACCCTTCTAGTACTAACGGAGAGTTATATCGTACAGATGATGGGGGCATATCTTTTAAAAAGGTAAATTATACACCTCGTGAAGTAAAGTTAGATAGTGGACAGTCTATAAGTCCTTTTGATTCTCCAGGTATGCCTTATGAGAAAGATGGAGTTTTTAATATGTTAGTTGGACAAGGAGCAGATGGAGATTATAATGGCGGTAGTAGCGCACTTTATCAATCGAAAGATAAAGGAGAGACATGGGAATATATAAGGGAAGTTAAAAAAAGTTAGAGTTAGTACTAGGGTTAAATAAAAGGTTCACCGTTGCAGGTGTAACGGTGAACAATACTATGAGTAAATTGGTTTTAAGTATATAACTGTTTTTCCCCCCTACACAGGAGAAGTACGGAACATAAATAATAAAAACAAAGAAGCAGAAAATTACTTAGGATTTCTTGCTTCTTTATTTTTATAAAGAAAATACTTGAGATACTGCTATTTGTTAGTACACGATAACGGGTTCATAAGTACTGAGATTATCATATACGGTTTTAGCAATGCTAGGAGGGAGATTGACACATCCGCCCGAACCACCCGTTAGATAGGCATTATTTGCCCAATTTGTCCGCCAGCCGGCATCGTGGAACCCTTGTCCGCTGTTTGTGAACGGAGCCCAGTAATCTACTTTAACGGAATAATCAGGTTTACCTACTGCGCTGCCTTTGAGTGTGTACGGTGATCGTTTATAGAGGATATACCACACACCTGGTGATGTATCTTCACTTGTGCTATGTTTACCAGTTACTACATTCGTTGAGACTGCCAATTTTCCATCTTTGTAAATCCAAATTTGCTGTTCTGCAATCGACACTTCCGCATACGTGTCCCCAATGCCATTATTTGCTGTTGTTTCATAACCGATGCCTTCTTTATTCCAGCCATTTCCGTAAATATTAGAAGCGGAAAGCGATTTTTCCCCTTTTTCGAAGGCTTCTTGGATTCGTTTTGCTTCTTTTTCAACATTTATTGCCCAGCCATAGCCTTGTCCTTTTACTGATATGACCGAACCAGAATGGGTTTTAAATGTGAAGTCTTTATTTAATGTTGATTTAGAATTATTAATTTCAGCAATCTTGTTCTTAATGTCGCTCGCGTCGATTGTAACTTTCATATCCTTTGACATAGAGGCATTTTTAATTAGATCTTTAGCTTTTAAAGAGTAAACTTCATTTTGTACCTTATAATCAATGGTTTGTTGAAGAAGATCTTGTAATGCTTTCTCCTCTTTTTTTATAATCGGATTGTTTTCTTTAATAGGCTGTATGTATACAGGGGTTAAATGGATTTCACTTTTATACTTTTTCTTGTCGTAATCCTTTAATAGACTAGCAACATCATACTGTTCTCCGTCAACGCTTTTTGAGATAAAAGCCTTGCCCTGTTCGAGCTTCGCCATAGCATCTTGAGGCGCTTTTAAATCTTTATTCGTAGAGATGAGTTTTTCTTCTACAATTTTTTTCATCGTTTCGCTTCGATACTGATTCGTCTTTTTCGGTAGCAGTGAATAATTTTTTTCCTTTGAGGAAGGGAAAAATGTCCACTGGCTTTTTAATAGCTTCTTAATTTGAGGCAAATCTTTTTCCGTAAGTTCCGTTTGCGTATCTTTTTCATCTAAAATTTGTTGTTGGCCGACATAGACCTTGTTTTCTAATCCAGATGTTTTTAATTTCTGCATTACCTGATCAGTAGTTAGACCGCCGACCTTTGTATCATTAATCGTAACCTGTGAATTGAAACGAGTTGCCTGATAATAACTCATTCCCCCAATTAGAAGTGCAAGTATAACGAAGCCACCCGTTGTGACAAACTTCCAATTTTTAAAACGCTTGCTTGAGTTTGCTCGTTTTCTATCAACCTCTTCAACTGATTCATTTATTGTGTTGTTCATAAATATTTCCTCCACATACCTAATATAATCCCGGTATCAACGTCAACCGACTGTAAACTAGTGTTTTGCATCCAAAACCATTGATTAGTTTACCTTATTATTCTTAAATTTTCACTACTTTTTACCAGGTTTTATAGTGTTGAGTCGGTCAAATTTGGATGTTTGTCAATAGAATGAAAGTGTTAATAACCAGTAGACCAAGAAGTTTCTAAAGGAGTGCGAAGAGTGGGAGAAAAATGTACAGCATAAAGAAGAGTTGCAGAAGTTCTTGCAGGAACATGGATGGCGTTCGTGAACTAGATTGTACACTATTGATTTAATATGTATAGTCTATGCGCATAATACATTGGCAGAAGTAGACACTAAATGAGCTCCCTTGTGTTACTATGAGAAGAAGATTAAGAAAAACATCATAGAGTACTTAGAATTTTTGTTTTATGTAACGGAAAAAGAAAGGCGGTGAGTCTGTTAATAAAAACATGAATAGGCAAATATCTATGTTTTTAATAGCAGAAAACAATGAACAACTACAAATTAACAATTCAATATGACGGCGGCCGCTATAAGGGATGGCAGCGCCTTGGGAATAACGATAATACCATTCAAGGAAAAATCGAAAGTGTATTATCAGAAATGATTGGACAAGAAATAGAAATCATTGGTTGCAGTAGAACAGATGCAGGAGTACATGCCCTGAATCAAGTAGCTAACTTTAAGGTTGATGAAAAACTAGCAGAAACGAAAGTGAAAAAGTATTTAAATCAATACGTACCAAACGATATTAGTATTACGGATGTGGAGCAAGTTCCTGAACGTTTCCATGCTCGCTACAACTCAAAAGCGAAAACGTATTTATATAAGATTTGGAATGAGGAACATACGAATCCATTTATGCGTAAATACAGCATGCACGTTCCAAAAAAGTTAAATATTGAAAGTATGCAAAAAGCAGCTCAATATTTAATTGGTTCACATGATTTTACTGCTTTTTCAAATGCTAAATCTAAGAAAAAGTCGATGGTTCGGGAAGTATATATGCTTGATGTCGCAGAAAGTGAAGGTTTTATCCAAATTAGAGTGAGCGGAAATGGATTTCTTCATAATATGGTGAGAAAGATTGTTGGGGCTTTAGTAGAAGTTGGCTTAGGTCAGTTAGATGCAGATGCGATCCCGCAAATTTTAGAAGCGAAACAACGAAATCAAATTAACTGTCTTGCGGATGCGAGTGGATTGTATTTGGAGAAGGTAGATTTTTAGATAATTTGGTAGTTGATATAGATATAAATCAAAAAGGAAGGGGGAACAACCCTTCCTTTTTTTGAGTGTACTTATAGAAATTGTAAAGAAATCAAGATGATATATAGGTCTTCTTAGCTGTTTAAATTATATTTTTTTAATCGATATTGCAGGTTTTGCCTACTGAGCCCTAAAAATTTTGCTGTTTGTGAGATATTACCTTTATTTTCTTTAAGAATTTGATGAATGTATTCTTTTTCCATTTCTTTTATTGTGTATTTTAAAGGTTTAGGCGTATCATCTGTATTCCGATTAGTTAGCGATGGATGGACTTCAAATTCTCTTTTGGTTAGATCATAAAAGCGTTTAGGTATATGGAACGTTGTAATGAATTCTTCATCTTCTATTAAGTTCATAGAGCCTTCAATCATATGTTCTAACTCCCTTACATTACCAGGCCAATCGTAGTTATAAAAGCAGTCTTTTACGTTTGAATCTATCCCTTTTACTTTTAAGCCAAATTCGATATTATATTTTTCAATAAAATGATGAACAAGCATGGGGACATCTTCTTTTCGCTCTCTTAGAGGTGGTAAAAATAAAGTTACAACGCTTAATCGATAATATAGGTCTCTCCTTAATCGATTGTGTGTTATGGCTTCAACAGGGTCCTCATTAATGGTTGCTATGATTCGGACATCTACTTCTTTTTCTTGTGCTCCTCCGACTCTTCGTATTGTTTTATCTTGTATAGCACGCAATAATTTAGCTTGAAGAGCTGGACTTAATGAGTTAATTTCATCTAGCAATAAAGTCCCGCCATTAGCTTCTTCAAATAAACCAGGTTTATCTATTGCACCTGTAAAAGCGCCTTTGTTCGTTCCGAATAACAGACTTTCCATTAGGGTCTCTGGTATAGCAGCGCAATTTTGTGAGATAAAAGGCTTTGTTGAACGATGACTTTCATTATGAATACTTTGCGCAAATAATTCTTTCCCAGTTCCTGTTTCTCCTACGATAAGTATGGAAGAGGATGTACGTGTGACTTTTTTTGCTTCTGTAATAATCGAGTGAGTTGCTCTAGAATTACCTATTATATGATTAAAGGTAAACTTAGTGTTTTGCCTTCGATTAAGACTTGTTTTCATCATCGACTTTAATTGGGTAATGTCTTTTGAAATTTCAACAGCACCTTTGATTTTTCCATTTTCTATTATAGGGAAGGTATCATTAATTGTTGTAATCTCTTTTCCTTTATTATTAAAATAAGTCTGTTTTACGTTTTTTTTAGTTTTTCCGAGTTTTAGTGCCTCTATAAGAGTGCTAGTTTGATTCTCTTCAAATACAAATACCTCTAAAGGATTTTTGTATAGTATGTCTTTACGATCCATCGATTCGATTTCCATCATTTTCTGATTGTAGATTACCGTTTTACTTTCCTCATTAATAATATGGATCCCAATATCAAGTTCATTGAGTAAATTTTCATATAGCATATTCATCTCAACTAATTTTTTGAAATTGATTTCTTCTGTATGCATGTATCATCTTCTCCTTGTTATACCCTATGAAGACTGACTTTTTATAATTTTATTAAAATTTCATCAAAAGCGCAAAAATTTTTGCGCTTTTTCCGATTAAAAACTTAAAAATGATAGAAAAAATTTTGCACTTATTAAGTTTTTTTGTAAACATCTCTAATTTTACAAGGGAATTGAAGTTGGTATGCATTTTGCATTCATAGTAAATGAAAGCTCTAAATTAAAATACTAGGGGTGAGTTGAAAGTTTTATAAAGTGTATAACTTTTTAGCAACATTTAATAAGAAAGAGGAGGTTACAAAATGAAGGCAGTTATAGAAAACGTATACAGTCCTTGTTATGGGAAAGTAGAGAAATTATTTGTTACTGAAAGTTCTTATGTATATGAGTGGGAGAAGTTAGCGTTAATTGAAACAATAGATAAAGAGAAAGTGGAAATTAAAGTAGGAATCAGTGGTGATATCGTATTGTTAGAAGTGGAAGAGGGACAAAGTATTACCAATAAAACACGATTAATAGCAGTAAGAGATGACATGTTAATAACAGGTAGTGATTAACACAAGCTATGGGGATTATGTACTAGTTCCTAGCACTCTTCTAAACAATTCTTTTCATTTATGAAAATGCCAATTAAATCATAAGAAGGGTTACTAAATGATTATTGTATTACGGTTCATCTCTGGTGTGTAGTAAAAGTGGAGTTATTATTTTTATATTTTAAAGCGTTTACATTAGTGCATTCTTGTAAAAATAAAAGGGGGATTTATATGACAAATCAAAACCAGGAATTAAAACGGGAGTTGAAAAGTCGACATTTATTTATGATTGCACTTGGAGGAGTAATTGGTACCGGGCTTTTTTTAGGATCCGGTTATACCATCCATGAAGCTGGGCCTGGAGGAGCGATTGTAGCTTATCTTGTTGGAGGATTTGTTATGTATTTAACGATGCTCTGTCTTGGAGAGTTGGCGGTTGCTATGCCTGATGCAGGGTCTTATCAAACATATGCTACAAAGCATATTTCACCTGCAGTAGGCTATGTAGTGGGATGGATGTCATGGTTAAACTGGTCCGCTACGATAGGGATTGAGTTGATAGCAGTTAGTATCTTAATGAAACGTTGGTTTCCAGATGTATCATCGTGGATTTGGTGCGTAGTTTTTGCCGTTCTACTTTTTGCTATTAATGCGTTATCTTCAAGAAGTTTTGCAGAGGTCGAGTTTTGGTTTGCTAGTATTAAAGTAATTACAATTGTTGCATTTATTATTTTAGGCGGGGCAGCTATGTTTGGTTTCCTAGATATGAAAGGGAATGAACCGGCGCCAATGTTTTCTAGCTTTACTGATTACGGAGGGCTGTTTCCAAATGGGCTAACAGCTATTTTAATTACAATGATTGCAGTTAATTTTTCCTTTCAGGGAACAGAATTAGTTGGTATCGCGGCTGGAGAGAGTGAGAACCCAGAGAAAACCATTCCCAAAGCTATTAATAATACAGTTTGGCGTATACTCGTTTTCTTTGTACTTTCCATTTTTATACTTGCGGGGCTATTCCCTTGGCAACAAGCAGGAGTGATAGAAAGTCCATTCGTAGTTGTATTTGATAAAATTGGTATCCCTTATGCAGCAGATATTATAAATTTCGTTATTATTACCGCGGTACTATCAGTGGCAAATTCTGGATTATATGCAACTTCTCGTATGCTATGGTCTATGTCTAATCAAGGAATGATTAGTCCGATTTTTGGTAAGTTATCGAAAAAAGGTGTTCCAATTTATGCATTAATTGTAAGTACTATTGTAGGTTGTCTCTCTTTATTATCAGGTATTTATGCAGAGGATACAGTTTATTTATGGCTTCTCTCTATTGCGGGATTCGGTGCAATATTAGTCTGGGCATCTATCGCTTTATCTAACCTTTTGGCTAGAAGAACATACATAAAGCAAGGCGGGGATATTAAGGACTTGAAATTTAAAACCCCATTGTATCCATTTGTCCCACTTCTTGCTTTAGTATTAAACTTAACGGTAATTGTTAGTATGGCATTTATTCCGGAACAACGAATGGCACTGTATTGTGGTATTCCATTTATGATTGTCTGTTTGCTATTTTATCGGATTACAACAAATAAGAAAAAGGCTATGGAACGTATTGAAAAGACGAATACAACAGAAGCGCAAAGTTTGTGATGAGATTCATCTTAAGTTATGGATTATTAGAGACTGTTAAATTGTAAACAGTCTCTTTTTTTGTAAAAATAAAAGCTGAAACATACTATGTATGCAAAGGGGAATTTGTAATGAATGAGGCAGTCTCACAGCTACTCGAACAAATCGATTTAAGGAAAGAAGAACTATTAGAACTTACAAAAACATTAATCCGTTTTGAAACACCAGCACCACCAGCAAGAAATACAAGTGAGGCACAACAATTTATTGCTGCTTTCTTGAAAGAGTATGATTTTACAATTGATACATGGGATGTATACCCAGGTGATCCAAATGTCGTTGGGGTGAAGAAGGGGACGGCAGGAAATTCCCATAAAAGCTTAATTATCAACGGACATATGGATGTTGCGGAAGTATCGGCAGATGAGAACTGGGAAACTAGCCCCTTTGAACCATTTATAAAAGATGGATGGTTAGTTGGTCGTGGTGCGGCTGATATGAAAGGTGGATTAGCTGGGGCTTTATTTGCAATCCAGCTTTTACAAGAAGCAGGAATTGAATTGCCTGGGGATTTAATCTTTCAGTCGGTAATTGGAGAAGAAGTCGGAGAAGCAGGAACACTCCAATGTTGTAAGCGAGGTTATAACGCGGATTTTGCAGTCGTTGTGGATACGAGTGATTTACATATGCAAGGTCAAGGTGGCGTTATTACAGGGTGGATTACAGTAAAAAGTCTGCAAACATTTCATGATGCAACGCGTAGACAAATGATTCATGCTGGTGGCCGCCTATTTGGAGCAAGTGCGATTGAAAAAATGATGAAAGTTTTGCAAGGCTTGCAAGAGTTAGAGAGACACTGGGCGGTAATGAAAACATATGAAGGGTATCCATTTGGAACAACAACGATTAACCCAGCTGTTATTGAAGGTGGTCGTCATGCAGCGTTTGTTGCAGACGAGTGCAGACTCTGGATTACGGTACACTTCTATCCAAATGAAACACATGATCAGATTGCGAAAGAAATTGAAGAGTATATTGGTAGGGTGGCTGCGGCTGATCCATGGCTTCGTGAAAATCCACCACAGTTTGAATGGGGCGGAGAATCGATGATTGTTGATCGTGGTGAAATATTTCCTTCATTAGAAGTAGAGAAGGAACATCCGGCGGTACAGAAACTGACTTCGATACATGAGTCTACGTTAAAGCGGAGTTCAGTTCTTGATATGTCCGCGACAGTAACAGATGGTGGATGGTTTAGCGAGTTTAATATTCCAGCTGTTATTTATGGACCTGGTACGTTAGAAGAAGCGCATTCTGTAAATGAAAAAGTTGAAATGAGTCAGTTAGTTGAGTTTACGAAAGTAATCACCGCTTTTATATACGAATGGTGTCATACACAAAAATAAGAGAATTTTAAGGTTTTGTTAATAAATTGCTAAGGTACGTCATGTAACATAAAAGTACCTGTCGTGGAATCGTACAAACGTTAATGTTTGTACGATTTTTTTATTACCCGAAAATATACAGATGTTAAAATAATGTGAAATATACAAAAGGGGAAATGTAAGTGAATTTGAATGAACTGGCAATTGAATTACTTGAGACAAATGAATATGAAGAGTCGCTAAAATTGTTCAAAAAAGCCGTGCAAGTAGCAAGAAATGTTCAATCGTTAAACAACCTTGCTTGGATTTATATCTATGAAGAAGAAGACACTGAAACCGCCTTTGAATTGATGAAAGAAGTTATAGAGATGAAGCCATCCTCGCATTTTTCATATAATCTTCTAGGGGAAATTTATATAAAGAAAAAAATGTAGGGGGATGCTTCTTCTATTTTGCTTCAGTCTATTACAATTCAGCCATCTATGGAAGCATACAAAAATTTAGGGATAGCGAATTATTATCTTAGAGAGTTAAAAGAAGCATCAGAATACTTGCTTATGGGTGCAAGTAACTCGGATTATTATATGTACGGTCATATTAAATGTTTGATTGAAATGGGGAATACAACAGAAGCGAAGCGTAAATTAGATTTGTTTTCAGAAGAAGATGAGAACTTTATAGGAGAAATTGAAGTTACAGAATTATATATAGAAATGGAGTGTTTTAAAGAAGCAATTGTCTGGTTTGAAAAAGGTTGGAAAGTGTATTCGGATGAACCTCGTTGGATAAGCAGATATGTTTATTGCCTACTGAAAATGAGTTCTTTAACATCCGCCCAAGAAATCATCAGTAAGGTAATCGAACAGACAAATGAACTCATTCAAGATGTTCTAGATGAGGAGTGTGATAAAGGATGGACAGAAAGTGATAAAGAAGAGCGTGTGAGCGAATTAATTTCTAATAAAGAAGAATATAATCATGTGATAGAGAAGATTATGTCTGGATATATTCCACAAATAGAATTTGAAATACCAATCGCTACAGATTGTTATTTATTTGGATGTCAACGTCATAAACATCCTGAATATGAAGGATAACTTACTTACTATTATTTCTGGAATATTTAGTTTCGTTTGTATGAGCGTTTTTTCGTATATAGGGAAAAGATTTTTGGCGGAATACTGAGGGAGATGGGCAACAATTATTGCTGGGATTTTATTGATTCTAATCGGAATCGATCAATTGATATAAAATGAGATTGAAAACAATATTTGAGTATTTCCGCGGAAATATAACAAACCACTGCATATATCGACACGCTTAACTTCATACTAACAGTGATTTCTTTTTAGAAAGGGGTATGAATATGGGACGTGGTAAAGCGTTTGATCATAAGAAAAAAGGTCATGATCATCAGCCACCTAAAGGGGCGTTCATTCATAAAGATGTGAATGAGCATACATTAGAAGAAGAAGAACTACCTGTTAATATTGAAACGTATAAAAATAGTTTAAAGAAACATTAAAGCACCTATATAGGTGCTTTTTTAGCGTATATCTTCAATTAGCTGTTGTGATTCTTCATACATTTCATATTCACCAAGCGCTTGAATACAACGCCATTTTAACTCTTCAATACTTGGTTCAAGTTCTTCGGGGAGGACATGATGAATGTCTTCAAGCCCCATGCCAAAATGAATAAGCTCTAGAACTTGATCATCAATATTTCGATCCATTAATAATTCCAATACTTCTAAATTGAATATGTATCGATAAGCTTCATCGGGGGAAACAACTTTCAGTTTTAAGCTTTCTACAATACTAAGTATAAAAAGAAGAATCGTTTTCTCTAGGACAGGTTGTTCCTCCATTTGAAAAATGAGTTTCATTTCTTTTACACCTCCACCGTATAGCGTTAGGTTGTACTATATTATTCGGGAAGGGGGAGCAAATATGCATAATAAAAAAAGTTATCCTATCGAAGTGGGGGAGGATAACTTTTTTATTTGTTGGAATTTGAAATTTAATTATAAGTAATGCCGAAAATCGTCATTAGGACCCCTTTTTAAAAAATGCTCCAACCTTCTTGAGCAGAAAGCAATTCTAATATTTTAAATCCAGCAATACTATTTCCATTTGCATCTAGAGCTGGTCCGAAAATACCGATTCCCATTTCTCCTTTTACACAACCGAAAATTCCACCAGCGACACCGCTTTTTGCGGGGATTCCAACACGAATCGCAAATTCTCCAGATTCATTGTACATGCCGCAAGTTACCATAAAGGTTTTACAAATTTTTGTGATATGTTTTGGGATAATTTGTTTTTTCTTATATGGATCGTAGCCATCCATTGCAAAAATTAAACCAATACGTGCTAGATCAATGCAATTTACTTCAATTGCACATTGGCGTGTGTATAAGTCCATTAATTCTTCGATATTACCATCAATGATGCCGTTTTGCTTCATATAGTAGCAAAGAGATCGATTTAAGTAAGCAGTTTCTAGTTCAGAGATGGCTACTTTGGAAGAGTAGTTAATTGTAGGATTGTCTGTGATATCACGTACAAAGCGAAGAATTCGTTCCATCTTCTCTTCGTTACTATCTCCTGTAAGCATGCTTGTAATAGCTAACGCACCTGCGTTAATCATTGGATTAAGAGGTTTAGAAGGGCTAGTTGTTTCTAGTTTAATAATAGAATTAAATGGGTCACCAGTTGGTTCCATCCCAACTTTAGAGAATACATATTCTTCACCACAATCTAAAAGTGCAAGAGCGAGTGTGATTACCTTTGAAATACTTTGAAGAGTAAAAAGTGTCTGCGAGTTTCCAGCATGGACGTATTCGGTCTCTTTATGGTAGATAGCAATCCCTAAATCGTCTGGGTTTGCATTTTCTAGTTCGGGGATATAGGTAGCAAGTTTCCCTTTTTTTGTATAGGGTTTTACTTGTTCTAGCAACTGTTGTAAGTTGTTTGTCTCGATGCACTGCATAATACCAACGCTCCTGTTCCTTTTTCACTAAGTTTACGTTTCCCAATAAACTCGGAAATAAATAATAACATGAAAAAGTGGAATGATAAAATGAAACTTCTGTCTTGAATACAAATTGAAAAATAGATATAAACCCTTTTTTAGGTGGGATAGAAGAGCCGGTCATGCATAGAAGCGGTTAGAGCTGTTCCATGCCAAGTAAAAATAAAGAAAGTAAACGAGTAAAGGCCATTTTTATTCTTTTCATAGCCACGATTTATATAGGTTCTGTTATCTTATTTTTGATTTTATTTGTTAATAGGAGGGAGAAACTCCCTTTTATATAACAGTTTGAAAATAGAAAGGATATCCATAAAAAGTTCGTAAATAAAAACTACACATCTATACAACTATATGTTATTATGATTATGTAATAGAAAGCGTTTTCTAAACGTATTTATAATGGTAACGATTTCATAAATTGAATAGGAGGAATTACAATGTTGCAGTTTTTACAACGTATTGGTAAAGCATTAATGCTTCCAATCGCAGTGCTACCAGCAGCAGGATTATTGCTTCGTTTAGGACAACCAGACGTGTTCGATATTCCTGTTATGGCACAGGCCGGTGCAGCAATCTTTGATAACTTAGCACTTATTTTTGCAATTGGTGTTGCAATCGGTCTGTCTGTTGATGGTAGTGGTGCCGCAGGTCTTGCTGGTGCAATTGGCTATTTAGTTATGAAGAATACAACTGATACATTAAGTAAAGGGTATTCTGCTGCAGAGCTAAATGATAAATTAAAGGGTGTTCAAGACTTATTAGGATCAGTTGATCCAAGTAAGTTAGCGGATACAATGACAAAAGTTTCAAAAGCGGCAGCGTTAACGCCAAAGATAAATATGGCCATACTAGGCGGTATTATCGCTGGGGTTGTTGCTGGATTATTATATAACAAGTTCCATAAAATCAAATTACCAGAATGGTTAGGGTTCTTTGCAGGAAAACGTTTTGTACCAATTATTACTTCTATCGTTATGCTTCTTCTAGGATTAGTATTTGGTCAAATTTGGCCAACAATCCAAAGTGGTATTGATACAGTAGCGCACGGCATTGTAAACTTAGATGCAATCGGTGCAGGGTTATTCGGTTTATTAAACCGTTTATTAATTCCAATTGGTTTACACCATGTAATGAACACATATTTCTGGTTTGTACTTGGTGACTTTACAAATGCAGCCGGCGATGTTGTTCATGGTGATATTGCACGATTCTTTGCACAAGACCCATCAGCTGGTATGTTTATGACTGGTTTCTTCCCAATCATGATGTTCGGTTTACCAGCAGCATGTTTTGCAATGATTGCAGCAGCTAAACCAGAAAAACGTAAAATGGTTACAGGGATGTTAGGTGGGCTTGCTTTAACATCATTTTTAACTGGTATTACAGAACCAATTGAATTCTCATTCATGTTCTTATCACCAGTATTATACGGTATCCATGCTGTATTAACTGGTATTTCTTTATTTGTAACAACAACACTTGGCATTCACGATGGTTTCTCATTCAGTGCCGGTGCGATTGATTACTTCTTAAACTTCGGTATTGCAACAAAACCGTTATTATTAGCGGGAATTGGTTTAATTTATGCAGCAATTTACTTTGTAGTATTCTATTTCTTAATTAAGAAGTTCAACTTGAAAACTCCAGGTCGTGAAGATGACGATGAGTTAGCTGTAGAGGGAGATGCACCAGTAGCAGGTTCTATCGGTGAAACTTACGTGGCAGCATTAGGTGGAAAAGACAACTTAACAGTTATTGATAACTGTGCAACTCGCTTGCGTTTGCAAGTGAAAGATGCAAACTTAGTAAATGAGCCAGCATTAAAACGTGCCGGTGCAAAAGGTGTTATGAAATTAAGTAATACAAGCGTACAGGTTATCGTAGGTACAAACGTTGAGTCTGTCGCTGATGACATGAAGAAACATGTATAAATAATTAGATAAGAGGATATCCCTAAAGGCTGGATTAGACTAGTCTTTTAGAGGATATTCTCTTTTTTATATAGGGAATCTTACTTTTAAAAAAATTCTTTTCTTTTTTCAAACATATTGGTTGGTTATAATTTCATCACATGATAAAGTAAGAAAGGTATGAAATGGAATTTCCAATAGTTAGGGGAATTTAAAGGTTATATTTTTGTGAAGTGATTAAATTATTTGGTCAGTAAGGGGAAAAAAGAATCATGAATGAAGAAAAGGATAGTGCAAGTATGAAAGCTCGTAGACCGGTTACGTATATAAAAAGAACGAGCATTCTTATTGTATTGTTTTTGCTTGTATATTTCGTATATACAAAAATTACTGCACATACTAAAAAAGAGAATACGTTAAAAGCAACGACAGAAGTAAAGAAAGAAACGGAACAAAAACAATTAGAACAAAAACAATTAGAACAACCTCCAGAACAACCTCCAGAAGGCACGCAGCAAGCAAAGGCAGTGGAAAAACCTGTCGAAGGCCCGCCACAAGAAATTAACGAGAATGCTGAGTTAGACAATTATTTAAAAGATAAAAATTTTAGTGGAACAGCAGTTGTTGTGAAAAATGGTAAAGTACTTTTGAATAAGGGTTACGGGATGGCAAATCAAGAGAAAAAAATACCGAATAATTCACAAACAACATTTTATATTGGTTCAATTTCAAAGGCATTTGTAGCTACAGCGATTATGCAGCTAAAAGATCAAAATAAACTTCAAACAGAAGATACAATAGCAAAATATATTCCTGATTTTCCGAGAGGTAACGAAGTAAAGTTAGTTCATCTATTGACACACACATCGGGAATTCCTGAATATGAGGCAGGAGAAGGCGATATTTCTCACGAGGAATTGTTGAAGCGAATTGGGCAACAAAAACGTTTGTTTAATCCAGGTGAAAAATGGAAGTATTCGGATTCAAATTACTCAATACTTGGTTACATCGTTGAAAAAGTTAGCGGGCAACCGTTAGAAGAGTATATTAAACAACATATTTTTGATGTTGTAGGGATGAAACAATCAGGTTTCGGAACGGGATTAGAGAAAACAAAGTATCCTTCGACTGGTTACAAGGTTGTAAATAATAATATGACAGTTCCTGCTATTCCAAATATGTCACAATTATATGGAAATGGTGATATATATACGAGTGCAAATGATTTATATTTATTTAATGAAGCACTATTTTCTGGGAAGCTAATATCTAAAGAGAGCTATGATCAAATGTTTACAGCATTTAAAAAAGATTATGGATTTGGTTGGTATGTAAATCCGGGAAGTTACTCTAATCATGGTGTAATGCCTGGATGGAATTGCTTAAATGGATTTAGTAGAAGTGGGAATGTGTATGTTATTTTATTATCTAATATTCAAAATAATATTAAATCATTTGGTACGCTTAATAATGATATTTATACAATGCTACAGCATATTGAAGTGTAAGAGATTATCCTCTGGGGTAGTCTTTTTTTATGCGTTGAGGCAGAATCTATTTATTGAGATAATGAAAAAAATGGAAAGGAAGGAGGAGGTTATGAGTATTCATAAGCATCATGCACGTAATGCGAGGCGAACTTTACTTTTAGCTATTATTGTATGGATTATTATTGTGATTGGATGCGTAGTGGAATATCAAAATGGAACACTTCTTAGTTCGGAAAAGGGGATTCTAGAATTAATAAGTATTATGTTACCAGCGTGTATTCTATTGATTTATAGTTTGGTAGAAAAGAGCAGAGCTAAGAGGATAGAAAAGATTGTTCAAGGGAAAGAAATTTCCTTATTGTTGGAGCAAAGAAGATTTGTAGTTCGTAGGGAAACTAATTTTTTTACGGCAGTTACATACTTTGGGCTAGAGGGAAATACAATGGGGATGCTCAAAGAAAAATATGATTCTAAAATTCAAACGATATGGAAAAGTATCTTATCCTTTTTCTTTAAAGGAATGAATGAGCAACAATTTTATTTATTAAATGAATTAGGTGAAGAGCTGTTAGTAATTAAGAAGAAAAGAGGTGTACGGAATTCATATACATTTTATAGCATAATGGGAGAGAGAATCGGTGAATTCAATCAATTGTTAAGCTTAACAAAATGGGAGTGGAGCTTCCTATCATCTGAAGGAAAAGAAATCGGGAAAGTTACAGGAGATTTATCAGGTACATTACAAAAAGGAAAATGGCAAGATGGAACTTATATTGATGTGAAAGAAGACGGGCTTCCGTTAGAAGCGATTCAATATTTCTCTGCAAGTGGGGGATCACTTGTTACAGTATCTGTAGCGGAACATACAGAGTTACAGCGAGCGGTATATTACGCTGTGGCTGCAATTATAACCTTGAAAAATTAAAAAACATCTAAAACGTTATCCTCGTTATTCTAGATTAAGACTCAATTTAATCAGAAGTTATATCTCATTCATTATGAAAAGAAGTGTACCAAATAGGTACACTTCTTTTTTATTCTGTTTTAGAAAAACTATAACAGAATAAGAGATAAGGGTATTACAGTTTGAAATGGGTATGACTCTTTATACCACAGAATAGGATTCATTTATAATAATACCAAAAAAATACAATTCAGGAAAGTCTTAATTTTAAAGAGTTTAAATTGAAGTTAACACTACGCGTATAGTAGTTTGCTCAATATTTCACAATTGTGTCACAACTATCTCGTTCACTTTTTCAAAAAAGTAGTATTCTAAATGTGTAAGCTGTTATATAAAAAATCTTAGTCCTGTACTAATCAAAAATGGAGGAGATTAGGATGACTCAAGTATTAGAAAATGTAAAAAACGCATGGACAAACTTTAAAGGTGAAAAGTGGAAAGCAGAGATTGATGTCCGCGATTTCATTTTAAATAATGTAAACGTTTTCGAGGGGGACGAATCTTTCTTAACGGAAGCAACAGAAGCAACGAAACAACTTTGGAATCAAGTAATGGATTTAACGAAACAAGAACGTGATAATGGTGGCGTCCTTGATATGGATACAAGCATTGTTTCTTCTATTACATCTCATGGTCCTGGATATTTAAATAAAGATACTGAAAAAGTAGTTGGTTTCCAAACAGATAAACCATTTAAACGTTCTTTACAACCATACGGTGGTATTCGTATGGCAGAGCAAGCTTGTGAATCTTATGGATACGAAATGGATAAAGAACTTAGCCGTATTTTCAGAGATTGGCGCAAAACGCATAACCAAGGTGTATTCGATGCTTATACTCCTGAAATGAGAGCAGCTCGTAAATCTGGCGTTATTACGGGTCTTCCAGATGCATATGGCCGTGGCCGTATTATTGGTGACTATCGCCGCGTAGCATTATATGGTGTTGATCGCTTAATAGAAGCGAAAAAAGAAGATTTAAATTTAACTGGTGGCGTAATGAGCGAAGATACAATGCGTTTACGCGAAGAGTTATCTGAGCAAATGCGTGCACTTCAAGAGTTAAAACAAATGGCAGCTTCTCATGGTTTTGATATTTCTAAACCAGCAACAAATGCACAAGAAGCATTCCAATGGTTATACTTCGCTTATCTTGCAGCAATTAAAGAACAAAACGGGGCAGCAATGAGCCTTGGACGTACTTCTACATTCTTAGATATCTTCATTGAAAGAGATATTGAAAATGGTATATTAACAGAAGAAGAAGCGCAAGAAATTGTTGATCACTTCATCATGAAATTACGTCTTGTAAAATTCGCAAGAACACCTGATTACAATGAATTGTTCTCTGGTGACCCAACTTGGGTAACTGAATCTATCGGTGGTATTGCACTTGATGGTCGCCCATTAGTAACGAAAAACTCATTCCGCTTCTTGCACACATTAGATAACTTAGGACCAGCTCCAGAGCCAAACTTAACAGTTCTTTGGTCTAAACAATTACCACAGAACTTTAAAAACTACTGTGCGAAAATGTCTATTAAAACATCTGCAATTCAATATGAAAATGATGACATTATGCGCCCAGAGTATGGCGATGATTACGGTATTGCTTGTTGTGTGTCTGCAATGAGAATTGGTAAGCAAATGCAGTTCTTCGGAGCTCGTGCAAACTTAGCTAAGACACTACTATATGCAATTAATGGCGGTAAAGATGAAAAATCAAAAGAACAAATTGGACCTGAATTTGCACCTATCACTTCTGAAGTATTAGATTACGAAGAAGTTATGCATAAATTTGATATGACAATGGAATGGCTAGCAGGTTTATATTTAAACACATTAAATGTTATCCATTATATGCACGATAAATATAGTTATGAACGTATTGAAATGGCACTTCATGATACAAATGTTCTTCGTACAATGGCAACAGGTATCGCTGGCTTATCTGTAGTAGCTGACTCTTTAAGTGCAATTAAATACGCAAAAGTAAAACCAATTCGTGATGAAAATGGTATTGCAGTTGACTTCGAAATCGAAGGTGATTTCCCTAAATACGGTAACAATGATGATCGTGTAGATGAAATTGCAGTAGATCTTGTAAAAACATTTATGAACAAGCTTCGTAAACATAAAACATACCGTAATTCTGTTCATACAATGTCAATCTTAACTATTACATCTAACGTTGTATATGGTAAGAAAACAGGTAACACTCCAGACGGTCGTCGTACTGGTGAACCGTTTGCGCCAGGTGCAAACCCTATGCATGGACGCGATACAAAAGGTGCACTAGCATCACTATTATCTGTTGCAAAATTACCTTATGAAGATGCGCAAGATGGTATTTCTAATACATTCTCAATTATTCCAAAAGCGCTTGGTAAAGAAGAAGATGTACAAGTTAAAAACTTAGTATCTATGCTTGATGGATATGCGGTTAAAGAAGGACATCACTTAAATATTAACGTATTTAACCGTGAAACATTAATGGATGCAATGGAACATCCTGAAAAATATCCACAATTAACAATTCGTGTATCTGGTTACGCAGTTAACTTCATTAAATTAACTCGTGAACAACAAATCGATGTAATTAACCGTACAATGCATGAGAGTATGTAAGTAAAAAGTTTCCCTCTGCTTTTATAAAAACAGAGGGAGGCTGTTTCAATAGAGGAGGAAGTTAACATGGTAAAAGGAAGAATTCATTCTGTAGAGTCTTGTGGTACTGTTGATGGCCCAGGAATTCGTTATGTCATATTTACACAAGGGTGTCTATTACGCTGCCAATATTGTCATAATGCTGATACATGGGAGATCGGTAAAGGAAAAGAAATAACAGTTGAAGAAGTGATACAGGATGTTGCATGTTACCTTCCTTTTATTGAAGCTTCCGGAGGCGGCATCACAGTGAGTGGTGGAGAACCTTTACTGCAGTTAGATTTTTTAATTGAGTTATTTAAGAAATGTAAAGAAATCGGAATTCATACGACAATTGATTCTTCAGGCGGTTGCTATTCTGAAGAGCCAGAGTTCCAAAAAAAATTAGATATTTTAATGGACTATACAGATTTAGTATTATTAGATTTAAAACATATCAATCCTAAAAAGCACCGTAAATTAACTGGTAAAACGAACGAACACATTTTACAATTTGCTCGTTATTTATCTGATAAACAAAAACCAATTTGGGTAAGACACGTATTAGTTCCAGGTGTTACTGATAGAGAAGAAGATTTGCAGGGATTATCTAACTTCATTCAAAGTCTTTCTAACGTAAAGAAAGTAGAAGTCTTACCATATCACAAGCTTGGTGTATATAAATGGGAAGCACTTGGACATAAATATCCTCTTGAAGGTGTAGAACCTCCAACAGAAAAAAATGTTCAAAATGCAAAAAATATTTTACAAGCAGTCTAATCCAAATGGATTAGACTTTTTGTTTTCTTTTAATAAAATCTAGAGTATATCTAAAGAAAAGAGTATACTGAAAGTAGAATATCCATATTTTTGTAAAGAAATAAAAGGATAAATTTACATAATTGTAAAGGGAAAACCAAATAGTAACAAGAATTAAGAAGTAGCAGGGCGAGTATCATGAAGTATGATTATTTGTAAGTTATTGCGAAAGCTCTTATAGGAAAGTATAATATAAAGATATGAGCACAGATAGGATTAAGGGGTCAATCTTATATGCTTTGCATATCCACGACAGGTACATAGCTAACATGAAAGTGTTGGAATCCAAACATGTAATTTTTTTTAGGAAAATGTTTTTCCTATTGTCGTATATGCAATACGGGAAAGCGAAAAAGCTAGGAGTGGATTTGTTTGATAAAAAACCCCAAGGTTTTAATATTAACTGCACATTACGGTAATGGTCATGTGCAAGTAGCAAAAACATTAGAACAAACATTTCGTCAAAAAGGAATTAAAGATGTGATTGTTTGTGATCTATTTGGAGAATCACATCCGGTCATAACGGACATTACAAAATATCTATATTTAAAAAGTTATACAATAGGTAAAGAGTTATATCGTTTGTTTTATTACGGTGTAGAGAAAATTTATGATAAAAAAATCGCATCGTGGTATGCAAACTTTGGGAGAAAGCGTTTAAAAGCACTCCTGCATGCGGAAAAACCAGACATTGTTATTAATACATTTCCGATTATTGCCGTACCGGAATTGAAAAAACAAACAGGTTTTTCAATTCCTGTTTATAATGTGCTAACAGATTTCTGTTTGCATAAAATATGGATTCATCGTGAAGTAGATCGTTATTTTGTCGCAACAGATCATGTGAAAAAAGTAATGGTTGAAATCGGTGTGCCTTCAGAGCAAATTGTGGAAACAGGGATTCCGATTCGTAGAAACTTTGAGTTAACTATGAATTCAGAACTTATATATAATAAATATCAGTTATCTCGAGAGAAAAAGATTTTGCTTATTGTAGCAGGGGCTCATGGTGTATTAGGAAATGTAAAGGAATTATGCCAATCATTTATGTCAGTGCCTAATCTGCAAGTAGCTGTTGTGTGCGGAAAAAATGATGCCCTAAAACAGGAATTGTTAGGACTGCAGGAACAGGATCCGGAAGTACTGAAAGTATTTGGCTATGTTGAAAATATCGATGAGTTATTCCGTGTCACTTCTTGTATGATTACGAAACCGGGAGGCATCACATTGAGTGAAGCAGCTGCTTTACAAGTACCTGTCATTTTATACAAACCTGTACCAGGACAAGAAAATGAAAATGCACTATACTTTGAGAAAAAAGGAGCAGCAGTTGTAGTTCGTGAAGATGCTGAGATTTTTGTGAAAACGAAAGCGTTGTTAGAAGATGATATGAAGCTTTTACAAATGAAGGAAGCGATGAGAAGCATTTATCGTCCAGAACCAGCCTCTCATATTGTTGATGCAATTTTAGAAGAGAATCATGAACAATCTAATCATATGCCAATGAAATCTCCAGCTCTTGCTCAATCTTTTACGTAATGTGAAACCCTCTTTTTATTTGAAAGAGGGTTTTTTGTTATGTTATCCACAAAAGAATGCGCTCTCAATAGAAGGTAAAATCAGAATATTAACAGTGATATCCACATAATCCACAATTTTCTGAAAAAATATCCACAAATTAAGTGGATTATATGTGATTAAATACATGTCTATCTTCAATAATTGTTAAATTTATACACAATTCTATTAATTCTGTGGATAAAGTTTTCCACAAAAAATACTCCTTACTATATAAGGAGTAAATCTTTAATCTGTATAAATTTGATAGGAGAGGATAAAAAATCCCCTCAAGTTTCACTTTATAATTACACACCTTTAGGACGATATCCTGCTGCGCGATCCGCTTTGCGAAACTCTCGCTGATAAAGAACCTCTTGTGTACTATTTAATGTATTTCTTGCTTTTTCACGTTTCTTTCTATCCATTACAGATCACCTCGTGTCATAAAGTTATTACCTATCGTTTCCAATGACACAAGGAGATATACATAATAAACAAGTTATTCATTTTATAATTATATAAATACGCCTTGAAAGACCGACATACAACCATTCCTTTTAGGCGTGAGAGAGTATCTGCTCATGGACCTACTCTATATGAAAACAGAAGGAAAACTTCTTTTGTTTTCATAACTGGGACTGATATATCAGAAAATTGAAATATATATTATTATGCTTCTTTTAAATGATGTGTATCTTGGAATGTAGTGTCGCGCATTGTAGAAAGGGTATATTGATCTTTTGGAATTTCATATAAGTTATATACTTCTTCGATTGCGTTAATTTGATCATAAACAACTTTTCTAGTTTCATTTGCTAGGTTTACATATGGTAGTTTTTCAGCTGCTTTCATCGAACGGATATTTACTTTGCGAATGCGCATAAAGATTGTTTCAATATCTAACTCATAGAAAAGCTCGCTGAAAAAAGCATCTTTTGCTAATTTATTATATCCTTGGCCATGATAAGGTTTTCCAAGCCATGTGCCAAGAAACCCAGCTTTTTCTTGCACATCAAATAAAGTAATTGTGCCGATAGGGTTCCCCCATTCATCTAAAATGGTACGTGAGATTAATTCACCACGTTCTTCGGCTTCAATTGTTTGTTTTGTTAAAAATAGAAATTCTTCATATGAATAAGCCTTTTGACGCACAAAAGGGAAGACAGCTGGATCCACCATTAAATCGTATAGAACGTGGCTGTCGTGTAAGTCGCGTTTTTTTAACATACTAACTCCTCCTCACATGAGGGTAGCATGACGAAAAAACACCCCACCCTCGAAATTTTTATATCAATCTTTAAAAAATTTCGGGGTGGGAATCGAACCCACTAGAACCAGTCTATAACGCTGGTGGCGCACCATTTGCCTTCCCCATTCATCAATTTGAAATGAATAATCACGACACAAATTGATTATGGTTTCATTCAGTTTATAATCGTATAATACTTTATCTAGTCAAAAAAATAAACTAGTTTTTTTTATTTTTTTTGTAAATTATTTTTCCATCAATCATAGTTAGTACGGGCTTGGCTAGATAATGAAATGGGTGATGTGTCCATAATACAAGATCGGCATCTTTTCCGACCTCAATACTTCCAATCCTTTTCTCTAAACGTAAGTTTCGGGCGGGGATGATTGTAATTCCTTCTAATGCGAGTTTTTCATCTAATCCTTCCCTGACAGCGATGGCTGCACAAACATTTAAATATTGAATTGGAGTGTAGGGATGGTCTGTTGTAATAGAAACTTCTATCCCATGCTTGGATAAAATATGGCACGTATCCCATGTTTTGTTTTTTAATTCAATTTTTGATCGGCGTGTTAATGTCGGGCCGACACATATTTTTAAGTTTTGGTTAGCAAGTTCTTTTGCAATAAAGTGTCCTTCTGTACAGTGTTCAATACGTAAATCAAGATTAAATTCTTTTGCGAAGCGAAGAGCGGAAAGAATGTCATCTGCGCGGTGAGCATGCATACGTACTGGAATTTCTCGGCGTAGTGCTTTTAGAATAGGAAGCATTCGAAAATCTGCTTCATTTCCATAATGTTGTGCTTCGTAAAAGGATTCACGAAGTAACCCCATAATTCCCATACGAGTAATTGATTCTTTTGTACCATTACTATGAACTCGTTTTGGATTTTCTCCAAATGCAATTTTTAATCCGGCAGGTTCTTGAATAATCATATGATCGATACACGTTCCAGCAGTTTTAATCACACATGTTGTTCCGCCAATAATATTTTGACTTCCAGGCATAACGTGGGCAGTTGTAACCCCACTTTGAACTGCATCTCGAAAAGCGATATCAAAAGGATGGATACCATCTAAAGAACGTATATGAGGGGTTAATACTTCAGACGTTTCATTGGCGTCATTTCCAGCCCATCCAGTCCCTTCATCGTATAGTCCAAGGTGAGTATGCACATCGATAAATCCTGGTAAAAGGTGGAGTGCTCTTGCATCAATAACAATCATATCTTGAGTTGGCTCAATATGTGGTTTTAGAGCAGCTATTTGATTGTGTTTAACTAATACATCTCCTTGAAATTTAGAAGAAGTAATAGGGTATACAGTGGCTTGCTTAAATAGCGTTTTCATAGAGACCTCATTTCCATTGGCTCATAACTTTTAAATTAGTAAATTAAACAATCTTAATGAGCGTATTTCAGAAGTACTACAGTGTATGCAATATAATATTTTGTAATGCATGCTTTAATGTGGGAAAAGAATATTGGTATCCATACTGCATCGCTTTGTTAGGCAATACATGTTGTCCTTGTAACACAAGCATACTCATTTCTCCAAGTAAAGCATGAAGTGCAAATGCTGGAACGGGAAGCCAATGTGGGCGATGCGTGACAGTTGAAAGCACCTTTCCAAACTCTTTCATTGTTGTAGGATTTGGAGCCGTAATGTTAAGAGGGCCTTCGATTTCTTTTGTGTTTATTGCAAAATCAATCATACGGATGACATCATCTAGATGAATCCAAGATAGCCATTGATTACCTGAACCAATTGTCCCACCAATAAATAATTTGTAAGGGAGTAACATTTTAGGAAGGGCACCACCATCTTTTCCTAAAACAATTCCAAAGCGGGTATAGATGGTTCGAATTCCGAGAGAAGTTGCGTTAGATGCTGCTTCTTCCCATAGTTTTACTGTAGTTGCTAAAAAGTCACTGCCATTTTCTTTGTTCTGTTCTGTAAAGATTTTTGTTTCAGATGTACCGTAATAGCCAATTGCGCTAGCGTTAATAAAAGTATGGGGTTTCTTTTGTAATGTTTGTAATTGCTTAATGAGACTATTTGTTGTATGAAGGCGACTCGCTACAATGTTTTCTTTCTGCTTTTCTGTCCAGCGGCCATTATTAATAGATTCTCCAGCTAGATTTACAACAACATCAATAGAAGTGAGAGGAAACTTATGTGAGCGCGTATCCCATTGGATATAGTGAATGTTAGAATTGAGAGGACTCTCTCTTTTTTTTCGAGTGAGAATGTAAATTGTATATCCTTTTAGGCTTAAAAAATTAGCTAATGCTTTACCGATAAAACCAGTTCCTCCAGAAATTACAATCTTCAACGGAATTTCCTCCCCATTATATATATTCATGAAAAGCAAAATTGTTTCGCAACTATGTTAAAATAGTAGCGAGGTGAAGAATATGGCTGTCATTACAAAAATAGAAGTACAAAAGCGAACGAAAGAACGATTTAATATTTATATTGATAAAGGACAAGGCGAAGAATACGGATTTAGTGTGAATCAAGTAATCTTAATCAAGCATGGGTTGCAAAAGGGTTTAGAAATTGATGAAGTAGAGTTAGCAAATATTTTGTACAATGAAGAAGTGCAAAAAGCGTATTTACAAGCAATTTCTTATTTATCCTATCAAATGCGAACGAAACAGGAAGTAGAAGAATACTTAAGAAAAAAAGAAATTGGACAAGCCATCATCTCTGAAGTTATATCGAAATTATTACATGATCGCTATATTAATGATAAAGAGTATGCCATTTCGTATGTGCGAACTCATAGTAACGTGAATCAAAAAGGACCGACTATTATTAGACGGGAACTTTTTGGTAAAGGTGTCCAGGATATAATTATTACTCATAGTTTACAAGAATATTCGAAAGAGAAGCAAATTGAAAATGCTTTTGAGCTTGTAGAAAAAAAGAAAAAAGCTTATCAAAAGCATTCTTTTTTACAAATGAAACAAAAGCTAGAAGAAATGTTAGTCCGTAAAGGCTATAATCGTGATGTAATTCAAATTTGTCTAGAAGAATTAAGGGAGGACAAGGATGAAACGCAACAACAAGAAGCGTTGTTATATCATGGAAATAAGTATCATGAGAAGTATAAAAAGCATGATGGATGGACATATGAAAATAAGATGAAACAAGCATTATATCGAAAAGGATTTTCCATTGATGAGATAGAGACATTTTTACAAATGAAACGTGAAGAGGGATGAGAGAATATGATGAATATGCCGAAACGTTATAGTGAGATGACACCACATGAGCTAAGAGAGGAAATTGGTATTTTAAAAGAACAAGCTGTGAAGGCAGAACAGCTCGGTATAGTAAATGAATTTGATGTATTAATGAGAAAAATGGCAATGGCTCGTGCTTATATGACAGATATAAACGCATTTCAGATTGGTGAAACGTATGAACTGATAGAAGAACCGGGTATATTATTTACGATTACGTATTTCAATGGAGTGTTTGCTTGGGGACGTAAACAAAATGAGACAGAGGAAATTGGTATTCCTATTTCGCTATTACAGGAGAAATAAAAAACCAGAGAGCCTTGGCTGCTCTGGTTTTCATTTTTCGTAATTGTTACAGGAGATAGGCAGTTAAATTTGGCGCTTTCTCATCTCATTCGCCAAAATAATGAGAGACTGGGTTTGCTGCGTCTGTCCATTCACTTGTGCTTTTGCATGCTTCGGACGTGCCCAGGTAGGGTTGAATAATTCAGAACGACGATCTAAATGATTACGGTAGCTCATCTTTATCACCTCATGTAGGAAGTTAATCGCAATAACCCTTTAGAACTGACTATTTGTTTTACTCTTCCTGATGATTTGCGGCACGCATACGTTCCTGTGGGTGCGTGTTAATTGTGCCGTTAGGTCTTTTCGAAGCAAAACGAGCTTTTGCTTTCGGTGGCCCATCGATTTTGCTGTTGTTTTTTGATTCAGACCAAAATTCAGCTTGTCTACCCAAGAAGAACGCCCCCTCATTGTAAAATGATACTTATTAAGAAGTATCATTAATAGAATGTGCAAAGCAAAAGAAATTATGCTTAAAAAATAAAGGAGGGATTTGCTCTTTCAACATTTTGCTGCGGTTGTTAGGCACGGGATAAAGTACAAAATCAATAAAAGGAGAAATAAATAATGAATGATAAGTATGAAATATTAACAAAAGAATTATTGGAAAAAAATAGTTTTTTGTCTTATTCACAGGCACGCGCATGGATTGAGTTATTATGGGAAGACTTCCAAGTAACATATGCAAAATCTGGGCGTTATCAAGGTGAAGAAATGACGGAACAAATTGTAAGAACATGGATTAATAATCATGGTGAACGTCTTCATGAAATCCGTACGAATAATCCGAAATATAGTCATTTAATTAATCAAGACGACCATTTAAAGCATTAAAAAGAGCGACCGAGTTGGTCGCTCTTTTTAATGTGGAATCAATTCTAATTTTTTACGAAGCTTTTCTTCACTAAAAATCCATCCAGTATAGGAACTAATAATATTTAAATTTTGATCCAACTGGACGATTGCAACGAATGGATAATAGTCTTTACTTCGGTAGCGTAAATCGATAAAACGCACTTCACAATAGTTGTCGTAATCAAAAACATCCCAACGATATACGGGTGAAAAAGATAAAAAAGCAGAAATGTTTTCATCTTTCTGTGCAGCCCGCATAATTTTATTATCCGGAAGTGGGATACGATCAAACTTATCATGCACCATAATATGGCCACGGTGCCAACGAGCAACATAGTATTTGTCTTTTGTAGTAATTGCCAAATGATAATGATAAAAGCGATAGGAGGGAGAAATGATGACCTCCTCTACATTTTCGAATCGTTTATAAACTACACTTTTTACATTTTGCCTCATTACAATCCGGCCAATATAGTAGACAATCATTAAAATATATGCAGCTAAAGCAGTATATCCTTTATGTGAGCCGACGAGCATGCAAGCGATAGCGAGTATGTGGATAAAGAAGATTACGGCATCGAATGTATTAATTACACCTAATGCAACCCACTTTTTTGTGAAAGGCCGTAATGCTTGTGTACCATAAGCATTAAAAATATCAACAAACACGTGAAGAAAGACGGCGATAAATGACCAAAGTAGTAGATGAAGATAGGGTGATTCTGTAAAGAAGGCAAAGGAAATTCCACTTACAAGGAAAGACCAAAGAATAACAGCGGGAATGGAATGAGTAATTCCACGATGATTTCTTATATATTTTGCGTTATTACGTAATTTTAAGACGGTATCAATATCAGGAATATTGGAGCCAGCAATCGTTGCCAGCATAACAGCTTGTGGTCCGAAATCACTCTGACTAATGGCTGGATCTAATGTGGCTAAACTACCTAACGTGACGCCCATAACAAGGTGAGTGGCTGTGTCCATGAAAACACACCTCCGTTTTTTATTAATGTAACTCTTTTTATTCGATATCTCAAGGCATTTGCCTTCTATTTCCTATATCATCTTACTTAAATTTTTTCCTAAAATCTTTATAATAGTACGTATATGCAAAAAAATGAGGGGGACCAAGTTTGGCACTTGAAATATTAGATGATTTTAACATAGAGAAGTTTCAACACGATTTAATTAGTTGGTTTGAAAAAGAACAACGTGACTTACCATGGCGTAAAAATAAAGATCCGTATCGCGTTTGGGTTTCTGAGATTATGTTGCAGCAAACACGAGTAGAAGCTGTAAAACCATATTACGCAAATTTTATGGGAAAGTTTCCAACATTAGAAGCGTTGGCATCGGCGGATGATGAAGAGGTATTAAAAGCATGGGAAGGCCTTGGTTATTATTCTAGAGCTCGGAATCTACATGCAGCAGTGAAAGAAGTAAAAGAAGTATATGGCGGGAAAGTACCAAATGATGTGAAAAAAATTGAAAAGTTAAAAGGTGTTGGTCCGTATACAAAAGGTGCGATCTTAAGTATTGCATACGGTATACCAGAGCCAGCTGTAGATGGCAATGTAATGCGTGTTTTATCCCGGATATTATCAGTGTGGGATGATATTGCGAAACCTAAGACACGAAAAATATTTGAAGAGATTGTACGTGAAATTATTTCAAAGGAAAATCCATCCTATTTTAATCAAGGCTTAATGGAGTTAGGTGCGCTTATTTGTATTCCGAAAAATCCAGCTTGTTTACTTTGCCCAGTTCGGGAACATTGCCGCGGATATGCAGAAGGTGTACAAAAAGAGTTACCAGTCAAAAGTAAGGCGAAAGCTCCTAAAATGGTACCGCTTGTTGCAGGAGTATTGCAAACAGAGGATGGGAGCTATGTAATTAATAAAAGACCAAGCACGGGATTACTTGCGAATATGTGGGAATTTCCGAATGTTGAAATCAATGGGGGGATTCGGAATCAAAAACAACAACTCATTGATTATATGAGAGAACAATTTTCTTTGTCTGTTTCCATTGATGAATATGCGATGAATGTACAACATACTTTTACGCATCGTACATGGGATGTATTTGTATTTTATGGAAAAGTAACAAGTACTGTTGAAGAAACAGATACATTAAAAGTGGTATCGAAAGAGGATTTTGAAAGATTACCTTTCTCTAAATCACACCGTACGATTTATGAGGAATGTGTTGAAAAACTCCAACCGTGATGGCTCTAGATGGAACGTGTTCCCGAATTAGGGAACACGTTTTTTAGTCATAAGAAATTTTTGTACCATGTGTCCAATCCGCTTCGCTTTTTTGAAGACCGCCCCGTGATTCAATTTCTTTTATAATTTCTTTGTAAATCGTTTGACCTTCTACATTTAAATAAGGCATGATTTGTTGCAAGGAATGGTGAAAATAAGCTAATTCATCTTGTTTCCAGTCTTCTTTTGAAATCATAGATAGTTCTGTCATATCGCGTCCAACATACATGCTGTACACCTCCATCATATGTAGTTTGAATGAGCCTGGAGAGATATATGCGTCAATTAAAAAATAATTTTACGGATATCTTTTAGAGTAGTTGGTTACATTATTGGTTGTGGAGGTGAGAAAGATGAGTAAAAAACAACAAGGTTATAATAAAGCAACTTCTGGTGCTAGCATTCAAAGCACAAATGCTAACTATGGTACAGAGTTTGCGACTGAGACAAACGTACAAGCAGTAAAACAACAAAATGCACAATCAGAAGCAAAAAAATCACAAGCTTCTAGCGCTGGTGTTCAAAGTGCCAATGCTAGCTACGGCACAGAGTTTGCAACTGACACAGATGTGCAAGCAGTAAAACAACAAAACGCAAAATCAGCAGCGAAAAAATCGCAATCTTCTAGCACGAATCAATAACAAAGAAAAACACTTCTCGATTCAAGAGAAGTGTTTTCTTTGTTTGTCATATTATGATGAAAATGAAAGCTTTGTTATTAGTGAAAATCTAATGTTATACAAATCGATTATTTTGAGAATTTTGTTGAGAGAGCCGACATAACTTCTAATAAGTCAACAAATGTAGTCAAAGGAGAAGAAGGTAGGAGATTAGAAAATATGTAGTAGCGATGTATCCTGTTATTCGGGGCAGTAAGACCCCCACCTCAAGATTTAAAGGGGAACGAGGAAGATAGATGGAGGGCTGCCTGTAAATGCTTGCTGCGTGAGGGTTGATTAAAGTTTCACTTTATTAGAAACAGGAGGTAAATAATGAATTTATTTGATAAGTTGGTAGGAGAGCAGTTGCAAACAATGGATGAGTTACTGAAGTTACAAGCGCATCTAGAGAAGTACCAACAGATCGAAACAAGTGAGCAAGGAAAGTGCGATAAAAAAGATTTGCATTTTATTCGTCAAGAAATATACAAAACGGAAGAAGCTTTGAAGCTTTTGCATGAAAAATTTGAGCAACAAACAAATGAAGTGATTCATTCTTTTGAAACGGAAAAAATAATTTCTAACTAAAGGATTGTATATTTTGATAATTTAGTTGGAAAAGCCCTTTCTTAATTTATGAAGAAGGGCTTTTTGTTGCATCATGATTTGTTGATGGAGAGTAGTTCATTCGTGTTTATGGAATTTGGATTGTATCGGTTTAGTTTTAAAATTTTGACAAAAAAGTTATAATAGAAAAAAAGTGAATTCGGCTCAATACGTTTTTAACAGGAACAATACTAGTTAAGGCAACTTTAGAAGAGCGTTCACAGTGAAAGAAGGGAGCACGTATGGGATTTCCCAAAGAAGGAGAAAAAGTACAAATACATAGTTATAAACATAATGGCTCCATTCATAGAATGTGGGAAGAGACTACAATTTTAAAAGGTACGCAAAGTCTTGTAATTGGTGCAAATGATCGGACTGTAGTAACCGAATCAGATGGTCGGACATGGATTACGCGTGAGCCTGCAATTTGTTATTTTCATTCAAATTATTGGTTTAATGTAATCGGTATGTTACGAGAAGAGGGAGTATATTATTATTGTAATTTAAGTTCTCCATTTGCATATGATTCTGAAGCATTAAAGTATATTGATTATGATTTAGATATTAAAGTATATCCAGATATGACATATACTCTTTTAGATGAAGATGAGTATGAGAAGCATAGTCAAATGATGAATTATCCTCCGGTGATTGATACGATATTAAAACGAAATGTAGAGTATTTAACGCAGTGGATTCATCAAAGAAAAGGGCCATTTGCGCCGGACTTTGTTGATATGTGGTATGAACGATATTTAATGTATAGAGATTAAAGCAAACCTGCAGGGATTTTCCCGGCAGGTTTGTCCTATTAAGGGGGAATTACATGAAGGGAATAAAAAGATATTTACAATTTGTAAAACCATATAGATGGCTTATTACAATTACAATTATTATTGGGCTCATTAAGTTTGGTATTCCGCTTATTATGCCGTGGTTATTAAAGTATATTATTGATGATGTCATTCAAGGAAGTGAATCATTCCAGGAAAAAACATCACAATTGATAACGGCAATTGGTATTGCCTTTTTTATTTTTGGTGTACTAAGGCCGCCTGTTGAATATTATCGCCAATATTTTGCGCAGCGTATTGGTAATACAGTGCTTTATGACTTGCGAAAACATATTTTTGGACATCTACAAAAGCTAAGTTTACGCTACTATTCAAATACAAAAACGGGTGAAATTATTTCGCGTGTGATTCATGATGTAGAGCAGACGAAGGATTTTGTTATTACAGGGCTTATGAATGTCTGGCTTGATACAGCTACGATTTTTATTGCAATTGTAGTTATGTTTTCTATGAATATAAAATTAACGCTCGTTGCATTGCTTATTTTGCCGATTTATGCAGTTGCAGTGAAATACTTTTTTGGACGCCTTCGTAAATTAACTAAAGATCGTTCACAAGCATTAGCAACGATGCAAGGTTACTTACATGAGCGTATTCAAGGGATGCAAGTGACGCGTAGTTTTGCGTTAGAAGAGTATGAAAAGGGGCAGTTTGATAAGAAAAATAATGAGTTTTTAATGAAAGCATTAACACATACAAGCTGGACAGCGCGAACATTTTCTACAGTGAATACGTTAACGGATTTGGGACCATTACTTGTTATTGCGTTTGCGGCATATGAAGTAATTCAAGGTTCTTTAACGCTTGGAACGATGGTTGCTTTTGTTGGGTATATGGACAGTTTATATAGTCCATTACGCCGCCTTGTTAACTCTTCTACAACACTCACACAATCATTTGCATCAATGGATCGAGTGTTTGAGCTGTTGGATGAAAAGTATGATATTGTAAATATTCCAAACGCAATTGAAGCAAAAAAGCTTTCTGGTGAAATTGTATTTGATCAAGTGACATTTCGGTATAATACGGATGAAAAAGATGTATTACATCACCTTTCTTTCTCAATTCGTTCTGGAGAAAAAGTTGCCCTCGTTGGAGCGAGTGGAGGAGGGAAGTCATCTCTTGCTAGTTTAATTCCAAGGTTTTATGATGTTTCTAGCGGTGCAATTTATATAGATGGTGTGAATGTAAGAGATTATAACGTAAGAAATTTACGTAGTCATATTGGGATTGTTTTGCAGGATAACCTTCTATTTAGTGATACGATTCAATCAAATATTTTATATGGCAACCCGAAAGCAACGAAAGAGGAAGTCATTGCAGCTGCAAAAGCAGCGCAGATTCACAATTTCGTTATGAATTTGCCAGATGGTTACGATACAGTTGTTGGCGAAAGAGGTGTGAAGTTGTCTGGTGGGCAAAGGCAGCGGGTAGCAATCGCACGTGTCTTTTTGAAAAATCCTTCTTTACTTATACTAGATGAAGCAACATCAGCTTTGGACTTAGAGAACGAAAGGCATATTCAACAGGCTCTTCAAACATTAGCTGCGAACCGTACAACGATTATCATTGCTCATAGATTAGCAACCATCACACATGTAGATACAATTATATATATTGAAGATGGTGAAATAAAAGAAAAGGGTTCTCATGAACAATTAATGCAAAAACAAGGATTTTATTATAATTTATATCAAATTCAACATATAGAAGAAACAGCCCCTTTGGCTTAAAGGGGCTGTTTCTTTATTCGTCTTCTTTTTTTTCATCAATTTGTAATTCGTCTTCTGGTTTGTGATACGTATAAAAACTATCTACAAGTAAATCTAAATGTTCAACCTCTTCACTGTAATTAATAATTGAAGAAATAAGAGGGAAGAGATGTAACCATATTTTATATGATTCTTCATCTTCTTTATTTTGATAGTCCATAAATATATCGATTAATTCTTGTTTACCAGTTTCTACTTCATCAAGCATCTCAACAGACTGTTGTTTTTTTGCTTTACCAATAAATTTTAATAAAACTTGTTCGTGATAGTGTGTTAATGAATCTAATTCATTTTGAATGGATTCTTGAAATGGTTCAGGCATATATCGCAATTCATTTTCAGTACGGTGTAATGCTTTTAATGTACTTAATGCACGGCTAGTTGTTGCTAACATTTGCCTAAATAAGACGAGCTTACGAATTTTTGCGAATTGTACTTTTTTCGTATAGCTTCTTTCTTCTTTGTACAGTAAGTAGTAATGATTTAATTTAATCATTTTTTCTTTCATACGATCAATGTCTGTTTTCAGTGTTGTGAAATCAGAAGCTTGCCTGCTGTTCATACGAATCCATTTTACAATTTCTTCTGTATTATCGACGATACGATGGTACAGTTTTGTTTCGTATTTTGGCGGCATAAATATTAAGTTTACAAGTGAAGCGGCAATAATTCCAACCATAATCGTTGCAAAGCGAAGTAAGGCAAAATCAAAGAAATCAGTACCTTGATATTCCATAATCGCAATGACCGTCACTAAAGCGATAGATATTGTATTTTCTAAACGTAATTTTAATGTGAGAGCAATAACTAATATACAAGTTAATCCAATAATAAAAGGATTGTGTCCAAAAGCAAATGCAAATCCAATAGCAAATACTGCACCAATTACGTTTGCTTGAATTTGTTCAAGTGCTGTCAAATATGAGCGATATACAGATGGCTGTACCGCAAAAATTGCTGAAATTCCCGCGAACACGGGACTAGGTAGTTGGAGCAAAATACAAGCAAATAAAGCTAATGTAATGGCAATACCCGTTTTTAAAATGCGAGCACCAAGTTTCATACCCTTTTTTATATCCTTTCTCTCTTGTCATTATGAATGATACAACATGATACTATACATTCATTACAATATGTTAGCAAGTGATATTTTATAGGATGCTCAAAAAGTCCGGTTTAGATAGCTGTCGCATGTCTTCGTTACGTCGCCAGTCCGGTACTCGTGTAGTATAAGCTACATTCCGTTCCTCCTGGCTTCCGTGCCTCGACCTGCTTGGCTCTCTAAATCCTCCTTTTTGAACTTATATTTTAATGGATGTTCAAAAGGTCCGGTTTAGATAGCTGTCGCATGTCTTCGTTACGTCGCCAGTCCGGTACTCGTGTAGTATAAGCTACATTCCGTTCCTCCTGGCTTCCGTGCCTCGACCTGCTTGGCTCTCTAAATCCTCCTTTTTGAACTTATATTTTAATGGATGTTCAAAAGGTCCGGTTTAGATAGCTGTCGCATGTCTTCGTTACGTCGCCAGTCCGGTACTCGTGTAGTATAAGCTACATTCCGTTCCTCCTGGCTTCCGTGCCTCGACCTGCTTGACTCTCTAAATCCTCCTTTTTGGACCTGTGTTTTTAATGAAAAAACCTGCTGAATTTCAGCAGGTTTTCAAATTGTTACTATAGATTACTATGTGATGCTCACTTCGTCAATTTTTAGTAAATAAAAATTTGCTTGTATCATTCAGTCGAAATGGATGGGTCTGCTTGCTCTTTTTTCGGAATGATTTCATAAAAGTGAAGCTGAATGTTATCTAATAACGGTGTTAAGGAAGCGACTTCTTCATATTGTTCATGCTCGTTTAATACGCGAATGTAGTTTAATAATAATTCGGTAATGTCCGATTTCCCGTTTTTGCTAAGTGGACGTAATGTTACGTTCGCTCCTTTTGCGATTCTTCGTTGCAGGGCAGATTCTGTTAAACCAAGTTCAGGTTGATGACGTAAATAAACGACACCACCAGTCATACCTGCACAAATCCATGGACCGGGATCACCAAGAACGAGAGCGCGACCGTTTGTCATATATTCAAAAGCAAAGCCTTTAATATTTGCGTGAACGCCTAGGTTCCCATGTTCTTTTTCTCGAAGTGGTTTTGTGATTCTTCCCCCGATGATCATATCTGCTCCAGATAAGCGAATACCAGCACGTGCATCGGCGTTACCTTGCACATATAAAGTTCCTTTTTGTGCGCCGTATCCAAAACCTTTTCCGACAGAACCGTTATAGTACGTTCCATCTTTTCCTTTTGCTTTTGTGATATAAATACCGCCCCCGAATGAGGTTTTTCCGATGCCATCTTGTGCACCGCCATTTACGTGAATAAATAAGTTTTCACTATTGTAGGCACCTAAGCCATTTCCAGGAACGGAACCGTTTGTATATTTTAATGTAATTGGTTCAAGCGTGTTGTTGTCATATAATTTACTGCGGACTCGGTAGCATGATTCGAGCCCCCCCATTACGCGTTGATCTACACCAACACCAACTAACTCTTTTGATTGGAAAGAATCCGTTGTTACATAATCTTGTTGCTGTGCTGCTTCTGTTATCGCGCTGGATGTACTGTTTAATGTTTGTAATAAATTTTGTAAATCTAATAGCTCTATGCCCCGCGTTTGTTCTAGTAAATCAGAACGACCAACAATTTCTTGTAAGTTCGTATAACCGAGTTTACCTGTTAAACGTTTAAGCTCTGTTCCAAAAGTAGTAAATAGGTTCAATAAACCTTCTACAGCACTTTCAAATTGGCGCGGAACAAAACGGCGTAGTCCATGTTCTTTCGCCTGTGCTTCAGATTCAATTTGTGTTGCAATCCCGACATGACACGTATCTAAGTGGCAGCCCCGGCATGTTGTACAGCCAATTGCAATCATAGATAAAGTGCCAAAGCCAATACGGTTTGCGCCAAGAAGCATAATTTTTAGTGCATCATTTACACTGCGAATACCACCATCTGCCCAAATCTCTACGTTGTGTCTCATATTTGCTTCTAATAGAGCATTATGAGCAGCTTTTACGCCAATTTCAACTGGAAGGCCGACATGTTGCAAGGCGTGAATACGTGCAGCGCCTGTGCCGCCATCAAAGCCGCTAATATTAATGAAATCAGCACCAGCTTTTGCGATTCCTACAGCAATTGTCCCGATGTTAGGAACAACTGGAACTTTGACAGCGACTTTTGCAAGTTGATTGGCTGTTTTAATTTCTGTAATCATTTGTGCTAAGTCTTCAATCGAGTAAATATCATGGTTATTGGAAGGGGAGATCAAGTCTGAACCAATTGTTGCATTACGTGCTTCGGCAATTTTAGAAGTGACTTTTGACCCAGGCAAATGTCCGCCTTCACCAGGTTTTGCTCCTTGCCCAATTTTGATTTCAATTAAATTTGATGAGTTTAACAGTTCGGCATTTACACCAAAACGCCCTGATGCAATTTGTTGGCCACGTGTATGCGGATATTTACCAATCATGTCTTTAATCTCTCCGCCTTCACCGTTTAAACTAATCATATTGAGGCGATCGGCTGCTTCTGCATAAGCTCGGAATGCAATTTCATTTTGTGAGCCAAATGACATCGAACTAATAATAAATGGCAAGTCATGATTTTTTACGTCAATTGAAACGCATTCAGTTGGCACTGGTTGCTCAGCTTCTTTTATTTGGACAAGGTGGCGAATTGTAATGGGATTCTTATCTTCTACTTCTGCTAATTTCTCGCGATAATTATCGTAAGCATTTCCTTTAGCTACATCGCCAATCGATTTCCAAATGCGAGGAAAGACATGAAATGTTTTTCTCATTCTAACTTTTGGATTACTATAATCAAGTGCCCTGGCTTTTGCATCTGCAGCTAAAGAGGCGAGTGAAAATGCCACAGTACGTGACCCTAAAAAGTTTGTAATTTGTAGTATGTTTGCAATTTCATCGTGTAAACCAATTGAAGAGAAGAGACGGCCATAACCACGTAGCTCATGGATACCGATAGTCGAAATAACTTTTTCAAGCCCTTTGTTTAACGCTCTATATAAGTTAGCAATTGGTTGCGTTGATCCATCATTTACGGTTGCGAACATTAAATATGGATTAATAACATCTGCCCCTAGCCCATATAGAGTAACAATATCATGTAAAGAACGGAGAGCGCCGGATCTTATAACAATGGAGCATTGGCGTCGTAATTTATGCTCAGTTAGTTTTTGATGTACTTTAGCTGTAATTAAATGTGGATCAATCCATAAGTGTCCATTTTTATGAGCTTTTGCATCATCAAGTAGTAGCAGCGAAGCACCTTTTTTTATAGATGTTATAGCCTCTGTACTAATCCTGTCTAATGCATCATGTAAGGTTTCTGATGCCGTGAATGTAACAGAGAGTTTGTAAACTGCACTATGAGTTGTAAATAATTGCACAAGTTGCTCATATGAGATGGTTTCCAAATCTTCTGCAATTTCTTGTGCTAAATTACCTTCTACTATAATTGGTGACAAAAGTTCGGTAACAAAAGTTTGCTGCTGACCACTAAATAAGCTAGGACGTTCTCCTAGTACTGTACGTGTAGAGAAGTGCTCGATTTCTCGGTCTCGGTCGATTGCTGGGTTTGTAACAACAGCAACGCTTTCTTTTATAAAATCAGCAATGTTTCGTCTGTCCGGATCAAGTGCAGCGAGAGGTGCATCATGGCCGAGTGAACGAATTGGTTCAACCCCTTTTGTTGCCATTTGTTCGAGAAGTTGGATATGCTCACGATCCCAGCCGAAAGCTACATATTGCTCTGTTTCCACTTGAGAGAGGTTAGATAACCCTTCAATTTTTTCCACGGTCGGAGTAGATAAGTTCAGATGATAATCTGAAAAATTAATGCGTTGTTTCATTCGCTTATATACTTCTTCTTGATATGTTTCATATTCATAGAGAACGAGGTCACCTTGTGTATTCCACTTTAAACCTACTTTTTCTCCAGGGGCAAGTGACTTTGGCTCTGCTACGTATTCAGATGGTGATACAACACCTGGTTCAGAAGAAAAGATATAGGAACTTTCTGTTTCTACTTTCCAAACGGGCCTTAAACCAAGTGAATCTACACTAAAAACAGCTTCATCTTTATAGCGTGAAATAATCCCGGCAGGTCCCTGAGCAAAATGTCCCCATGCTTCACGAATATACGTATATAAATTTTGCATATGTTGCTCGTATAATTTAATCTCATTAATAATTGGTGGGAATAATATATCCATTGCTTCAAATAGACTGTAGTTGTAGTGAACGAGAAGTGTTTCTAAGGTGCGGTTTAAATCTTGAGAATCACTGCCTCCAGCAGTAAGTGGTACATCAATCATTTCGGCTTGGTCACGTAATTTGGAAATTGTATTAATTTCTCCGTTATGGCCAAGGATGCTAAATGGTTGCACGCGAAAAAAATTAGATAATGTATTTGTGGAATAGCGATTATGCCCAAGTGTCATTGTTGATGCAATAAGTGGATGTTGTAAGTCGTCATAGTAGGCAACAAGTGTATCGCCAGCACCAAGAACTTTATACACAACATGGTCGTGACTTAATGATGCAACATGAATTGCTGTATTTTTCTCAATTTCAATTGTTAAGGCGAATAGTACTTGATTCAAGTTTTCGGTAGGTGTTTCTGAAAAAATGGCAATTTGCCAAAATAAAGGTTCTTCTTGCTTGCCAAGAGGACCAAGGGCATCAGAGTTTATTACATCATCACTTTCGAAAATCACAGTGAGATTTTGATTGTCTAATTTATTACGAATACTGTTTTTTAAGAGAATAGGATTTTCATTTTTGTTTAGAAAAAAATGTCCAACGATAAAGTGGGGATGATCCACAATCGCTGGATTATATCCACTATTTTTTAATTTTTCTTTCCAAAGTGCTTTCGGTAAGTCGATATGAACGCCAATACCATCGCCCTCACCATTAATAAAGCCAGCGCGATGGTTCATTTTTACAAGTGATTGTATACAAAGATCGATATTTTCTTTTGTTGGCACATTCTGTTTTTCCATAACGGAAACGATTCCACACGCATCGTGTTCTGCATTTGCATAATTTCGAAATAAAGACGGTGTCCATTTATTTGTATTGTTAGGCATCCGTCAATCCCCCCTCTGTTATAAAAATTATGAATAATCTGATTTTTAAAGACGTATAATGCCTTATAGACAACAGAACAATAATATAAATCTGGAAAATAAAACAGATAATTATGAATAATTATACTATTAATGTGCGATTTATGAAATAGAAAAAAGAAAAAAATAGAGGTCATCCTCTATTTTTTTCTTTTGGGCATGTATTTTCTTATGCGTTTGCTAAGGCAGTGAATGCTCTGCCAACGGCTTCGATTGTATATTCAATATCTTCTTTAGTATGTTCCGTTGTTAAGAACCAAGCTTCGTATTTAGATGGAGCTAAGTTAATACCTTCATTAAGCATAAGTTTGAAGAATTTACCGAACATTTCTCCATCTGTATTTTGAGCAGCGTCATAATCTTCAATTGTATCTGTTGTGAAGTATACAGTTAACGCACCTTTTAGACGGTTTACTGTAATATCGATACTATGTTTTGCAGCTTGTTCTAAAATACCTTTTTCAAGCATTGCGCCAAGTTCATCTAGTTTTTCGTATACGCCTTCTTGCTTTAGTACTTCTAAGCACGCGATACCAGCTGCCATAGATGCTGGGTTTCCAGCCATTGTACCAGCTTGGTAAGCAGGGCCGAGCGGCGCAACTTGTTCCATAATTTCCCTCTTCCCGCCATAGGCACCGATTGGAAGACCGCCGCCAATTACTTTACCAAGTGCTGTTAAATCGGGTGTTACACCAAGTAAATCTTGAGCGCCACCATACATGAAGCGGAAAGCTGTAATTACTTCATCATAGATAACAAGTGCGCCAGCCGCGTGGACAAGCTCATTTACTTTTTCTAGGAAGCCAGGTTTAGGTTCGACAATTCCAAAGTTCCCAACGATTGGTTCTACAAGAATAGCTGCTACTTCATGTCCCCATTTATCTAATGCCTCTTTTAATGTTTCCACATTATTAAATGGAACGGTGATCACTTCTTGTGCAATACTTTGCGGTACACCAGCAGAATCAGGAGTACCGAGAGTAGACGGACCAGAACCAGCTGCTACAAGTACTAAATCTGAATGACCGTGGTAGCAACCAGCAAACTTCATAATTTTTGTGCGGCCTGTATAAGCACGAGCTACGCGAATTGTTGTCATAACAGATTCTGTACCAGAGTTTACGAAACGAACTTTATCTAAAGCAGGCATTGCTTCTTTTAACATTTTTGCAAATTTTACTTCTAGTGCTGTTGGTGTTCCGTATAAAACACCATTTTCAGCTGCTGTTTTAATTGCTTCTGTTACGTGAGGATGAGCGTGTCCTGTAATGATTGGACCGTACGCTGCTAAATAATCGATATATTTGTTACCATCTACATCCCAAAAATAAGCACCCTTTCCGCGTTCCATTGCAACAGGTGATCCGCCACCAACTGCTTTGAAAGAACGAGAAGGACTGTTAACACCACCAACGATATGTTCTAACGCTTCCTTATGTAATGCTTCTGATTTTGTGAAATTCACTACAATTCATCTCCTTACAAAAATCTATGTATTATTCTAACATGTTTTTCAAAAAGACGTATTGTTTGTGATAGGAAGGGCAGTTGGGTAAACTATTCGTTGTGGTATCGAGGAAGGGGGTCCGATTAATGAAATCGGTAATTGAAGTACAAGGATTACGTAAAGAATTTACAGCATATTCAAGTCGCTCTGGTTTAAAAGGTGCGTTTCGCGATTTATTAAATCGTAATTATAAAATAGTACCAGCAGTAAATGATGTATCGTTTACTGTAAAACAAGGTGAGATGGTTGGTTATATTGGTGAAAATGGTGCTGGGAAATCAACAACCATTAAAATGTTAACTGGGATTTTAACACCAACGTCTGGACAAATTATGGTGAATGGTATGAATCCGCATAAACAGAGGGAAGAATTTGTAAGAACGATTGGTGTTGTATTTGGTCAACGCTCACAGCTTTGGTGGGATATTGCAGTACAAGAATCATTTCGTTTATTAAAAAAGGTTTATGGTGTATCGGATAGCCAGTATAAAGAACATATGGAACATGTTATTGAAACACTAGATATTGGACCGTTGTTAGATAAGCCGGTGCGTAAATTATCGCTTGGTCAAAGAATGCGTTGTGAATTAGCAGCAGCGTTAATTCATAATCCACCGCTCTTATTTTTAGATGAGCCAACGATTGGATTAGATGTTCTCGTAAAGTTAAAAATCCGTGAATTTTTAAAGGAAATGAATGAGCGTTATAAAACAACAATTTTATTAACAACACATGATATTACTGATATTGAGGCTTTATGTGAACGCGTCATTATGCTGGATGAAGGAAACATTATGTATGACGGATCATTAGAAAAACTTCGTTCGCAGTGGGGAGCAGAAAAAGAAATACATTTTCAATTTACTGCACCAGTTTCATACCAGCAATTATCAATGCTAATGCCGGATAATCATGTAGCTTGGTCAGAAGGGAAAGAAGAATATACATGGATTGCGAAAATACCAAATGAGGAAGTTGTAATTTCTATGCTCATCTCCAAAGTGGTTCAAACTTTTCAAATTAAAGATTTAAAAATTAATGAAGTGTCGACAGAAGAAATTATTCGTAATATTTATGAAGAAGGTATGATTCATGGGTAAGTATATTGAAATGATTCGTGTTCGTTTTTTAATGATGCTTGCTTACCGAACAAACTATTATAGTGGAATTTTAATTTATACGATTAACATCGGAGCGTATTATTTTTTGTGGCAAGCCATTTACAGTGGGAAAGAGAATATTGAAAGTTTATCGATTTCTCAAATGACAACCTATATTGCTATCGCATGGATGGCTCGTGCTTTTTATTTCAATAATATTGACAGAGAAATTGCGATGGAAATTCAAGAGGGACGTGTAGCTATTGAATTAATTCGTCCATATAATTATTTAGGGATGAAAGTTATGCAAGGGCTTGGAGAGGGGATCTTTCGTTTTGCATTCTTTTCTATCCCAGGCATGATTATTGTTACACTTTTATTTTCATTACAAATTACAACCAATTTTCAAACGTGGTTATACTTTTTCCTATCGTTAGTTTTCAGTTTTATTATTAATACGCAAATTAATTTAATGACAGGCATGCTCACTTTTTTCTTATTTAATAATAGTGGAATTATGTATGCAAAACGTGTGGTTATTGATTTATTTTCAGGTTTATTACTACCCATTAGCTTTTATCCACTATGGGCTCAAAAAGCAATGGTATTTTTACCGTTTCAAGCAATCAGCTATATTCCGAGTATGATTTTCTCTGAAGGTATACAGGGAAGTAAATTGTATCAGGCTTTATTATTCCAAATGATTTGGGCAATAGTGCTTATTATTCCAATTGTACTGATGTGGAAAACGGCGAGAAAGCGCCTAATTGTACAAGGGGGATGATGGGATGTTATATATAAAACTATTTGTGCAATATGCAAGCCAATATATAAAAACGAAGCTCGAGTATCGCGGTGATTTTATCGTTGGGTTATTATCTGATTTATTATTACAAGCTGTAAATTTAATCTTCATCCTTGTTGTTTTTGGGCATACACAAGCGTTAAAAGGGTGGAGCAGAGAAGAAGTTATTTTTATTTATGGATTTTTCTTAGTACCGTTTGCGATTTTCTCTGCTTTCTTTAATATATGGGATTTTAATGATAGATATATTATTAAGGGAGAAATGGATCGCGTTTTAACAAGGCCAATTCATAGTTTATTTCAAATAATATTAGAACGAATGGAACTGGAGTCTTTAATTGGTGCAGTGACTGGGATAATTGTAATGGGATATGCGGCAGTAGAGCTGCAATTATCTTTTTATTGGTACGATTTCTTTCTTTTCTTGCTTATGGTAGCAGGAGGGGCACTTGTATATGGTGGGATATTTGTAACGCTTGCAAGTATCGGGTTCTGGTCTGATGCAAAAAGTTCGATTATGCCACTCATGTATAACATAGGAAATTATGGGCGTTATCCGGTAAATATTTACAACCGTGTGATTCGTTTTGTTTTAACGTTTGTATTACCGTTTGCATTTGTTGGCGTATATCCAGCGGCATATTTTCTGAGAAAGACAGAATGGAACAGCTATGCATTTGCGACACCGATTGTTGGTGTGATTTGTTTTACAATTGCAATCACACTTTGGAATTTTGGAGTGAAGAAATATCGCGGTGCGGGAAACTAACAAAGGGTATAAAAGCTTCATTTACTATGGGATAAATTGTTCTTTGTCCTCATACATATAGGATGAGGTGGAGGACATGTTGTGGGGAATTATTTTATTAATTTCAGCGATTGCTGTGTTAAGAAGTATTCAAATATTATGGAGCTCATATTCAGATTCGAAGCGTTTCTTTTCTTTCTATAATCTAACTTCATTATTTCTAATTTATACAACGGTACTTATCGCATTTGGATTAAGTTATGTTGTATTAGAGGAAAGTGGATTTTCCGCCTTAAGAGAAGATGGAGAAACTTTAAATGTTCATTCTTTCCAGCTGGTAGAAGTATGTTTATATTTTAGTGCGGTTACTTTATTATCAGTTGGATATGGTGATGTAACTCCTGTTGGAATTGGGCGCTGGATTGCAATTATTGAAGCGTTGATTGGATATACTTTGCCATTTGCATTCGTAGTTCGGACTGTGATAGACAATGAAAAATAAAGTGAAACTTTAATCAGTGGGGGTTTTCTTCATCCCCCGCTGATTATTAGCCCTCACCAATCGGACCTTTACAGGCAGTTTATCTCCCACTTAACTTCTTTAGAAAAGCGGAAGCGGCTCATTCAGAATCGCAGGAAGTTGGAGCACCCGACAGAGAGGCGCTTTTTACCTCGTCCGAGGGGGCGAAACGACCGGAGATTCTAGCCGCTAGAGCTGGACATTGCTTGCACCGAATTTTGAGGTGGGAGTATTACTGCCCGTTAGTGCGGGGTAAGGTAATATTTGTTATAGTAAAGGAAAAGACAAGGAGTGATAAAGATGGTCGCGGTAGGAGAAGTGGCACCAGATTTTACACTAGAAGGAAGTAATGGAGAGCAGGTTAAACTATCGGATTTTCATGGGAAAAATGTAGTTCTATATTTTTATCCGAAAGATATGACACCAGGATGCACGACAGAGGCATGTGATTTTCGTGATGCATACGGATTATTCCAAGAGAAAGATACGGTTATACTTGGGGTAAGCCCAGATCCAGCGAATAGACATGTGAAATTTATCGAAAAGCATGATTTACCATTTTTACTCTTAGTAGATGAAGATCATACAGTAGCTGAATTATATGGTGTATGGAAACTAAAGAAAAATTTTGGTAAAGAGTATATGGGAATCGAGCGCTCTACGTTTCTGATTAATAAAGATGGTGAACTGGTAAAAGAATGGCGAAAGGTAAAGGTGAAGGGGCATATTGAAGACATCCTTTCGTATTTAAATTAAGGTTCTGCACGAGTAAGAATTAAAGAAAATTTAGTATTATGTAAGTGCTATGGGGCATACGTCTACACCCTTTTGCGGATGCTTCATACATTAAAAGGGTAGGGCATACCTCCTCAGATGATAGTATTCCAAGTGCGATTATTTCGCACTTTTTTCTATGTAAATGTATAAATGATGGACAAATATACATAAAAATAAGAGTAGGTGAAAAATAAACCACACAGTTATAGTAGAAATATTGACGATTGACAAGAAAAGGAGTACACTCTTTATAAGAATTATAAAATAATAATCCGTATAGAATCGGGGTGCATGACGGTGGTCAAAGAAGAATTAAAAGAAGCGCTAGAAATGCTGAAAAATACGGGTGTACGCATTACTCCACAGCGTCATGCTATTTTAGAGTACCTTGTGGAATCTATGACGCACCCAACAGCGGATGAAATTTATAAGGCGTTAGAAGGTAAGTTTCCAAATATGAGTGTTGCAACTGTTTATAATAACTTACGTGTATTTAAAGAGGTTGGGCTTGTTAAGGAACTAACGTATGGAGACGCTTCAAGTAGATTTGACTATGTTACAAGTCAACATTACCATGTGATTTGTGAAAAATGTGGTAAAATTGTTGATTTTCCTTATGAAGGTTTGGAACAACTTGAAAATGAAGCTGCGAAAGCAACGGGCTTTGTTATTAATAGTCATCGTTTAGAGATTTATGGCGTATGTCCAGAATGTCATAAGGCGTAATATATAATAAAGAAAGAGGCTGACGGCTACGTCGACCTCTTTCTTTATTATATAAACGTGTTTTATGCTTTATAGTTCTTCTTATTATATTTCTCATCAAACTCTTTTCCTTCTAAAGTACGATCAAGCGTTAAGGGCTGATTGCAATGCATACATGCATCTACTCGACCAAGCATTTTTGTAGGTTTGTTACAACTTGGACACATGATTTGCACGGTTTTTGTAGATAACATACCAATCCAAAAATAAACGACAGTGCTAGCGATAACTGCTAAAAAGCCAACCATCATAAAAATGGTCATAATAATAATATTTTCGCGGAAAAATACGCCTAAGTATGCAATGAAGAGTCCGATAAATACTAAACTTAACGCAAAGGTTCGAATTTTATTGATTTTGTTCGAATATTTAATCCCCATTCCCATCACGCTCCTATAGCAACAATATAACACACAATTTTGAATTTTTGGTTTAAAAGAAGGAGCTTTGTTAAAAATATGGAACGAAATAAGAAATAAACGGGATGTGAAATTTTTTTGTGAAAAGTATTGACCATGTATAAACTGCATGATATATTAATAACCGTCGCTGATGCGAAACGGCAGAAAGCGAAAAAAGAAATTGAAAAACTTAGTTGACATCGAAAAATGAAGATGTTAACATAAGGGAGTCGCAAATGAGCGACAAACGAGTTCTCTGAAAACTGAACGAAACAAACAACGTGAAGCGTCAATTTTTATTTT
>NZ_JABUAE010000035.1 GCF_013314535.1 Bacillus sp. Xin1
TTTCCTAGGCTCTTTACATCGTATGTTTAAATGTAAATAACTCTTCTTTAGGAAGTGAAACAGACTTCACCTCTTCTACTTCCTCCTCTTTTTTCATTTCTCCTAACCTTATTTTTGCTATCGCATCCTCTATACTTCTTACAATCATATTCCCTGAGAAGATAGTGAGTCCAAAAAAAGTAATTGGTACAAGCGGAATCCATGGATGCACTGATAGAGAGCGAAAATATACACCTATTAAACCAGACCATTCATGTGTGTAAGAATCTACCTCAGTTCGCCCAAAGCTTACTGTCCCTCCGAAAAACACTTCAAGCAATCCTAAGTGAAGAAAGATAATAAGCGTTTGAATAAACTGCTGCATCAATACAAGTACAAACGTCATATATAAGTGCGGAAACAGATGTTTCACAACAATACGCCTTCTACTTCCGCCTAATATACGAGCAGCATCTATAAACTCTTCCTTTTGTAATTTCCGCACTTCATTTGCAACATAAAGAGAAATTGTCGGAACCGCCAGGACAACAAGCAATATGACCTGAAATAATGCCCTCTCAAAAAAACTAGTCGTCTCTTCTCCATTCACAAAACTAGTTGCAAACTGAAGAAAAAAATACGCAATCATAACAGTTGGAATAACTGTAAAGCTATCAAAAAACGCTTCAATTTTTGAAAACCCTCTTTTTACATAGGTTCCTAATATAACACCAAAAAAGACACCTAAAGCCACCCGCATCATCGCAATAAAAACAGATATACCAATGGTCCACTTTGCTCCTTCAATAACTAGATTTAACAAATCATAACCTTTTCGATCTGTACCAAGTAAAAATTGCCATGAAGGCGCAAATGGTGGAGCTTCTACATTTCCTTGCGCATCATATTGCAACGTAACTTGGCGAATATGTCCTCCATTCCATAACGTATTCCCAATGCTAAGTCCAACTAACACAACAAGAAATAAAATACTAAACCAAAACTTTTTATCACGCTTTATATATTTCCACATCTCTTATGCCCTCTCTTTCATCGCATCTGGAACGAAATAATGAAACGACTTAAATAGAATAAAGATCGGGATATAAATAAGTAAGATACTCACTGTAAAAACTTCAACCGGTTGATAATTTTTAATGAATACAAAAATACCATGTGTGTTAAAAAGCCATTCTATAATATACAAATTTGATAACATAAACCAAATATTTGTTTTCGCAAAAAACAATGTACTAAGCAACACATTCCGCAATACATGGCGATTTAAAATATAAAAGCGATCAAACCCTTTCGCCCGTGCAAATAACACATAATCTTTTTCTAATTCTGTTTTAAAACGAAGGAGTAATAGCTTTACAAACATAATTGTAGTGGGAATACTTAAACAAATAATAGGTAAGCCTCGAATAGACTCTCCTCTTAGCGCAGCAATCTTAATAGGTAAAAAACCTGTCTTTTGAAAAAACCATACGACAAGAATTTGTGATCCAATAATAAGTAGAATGTCTGGAATGGACTCAAGAAAAAGCAGGAATGTTTTAATGCGCCGCTGTATGTGTGGGTGACTTCTCATCATCATATACACAATGCAAAAAGCTATACATAATGAAATAAAAAATGAAGCTAAAAAAATAATCATCGTTTCCTTATAATGAATAAATAGTTGCGGAAATAACGGTCGATTCATCCCATACGTTAAGTTTGGAACATCTATCAGCTTCATAACTAACATCTTTAAAGCCTGTACATACTGCGAAAAATTAATATGTAACCCTTCAAATAATTTTGGAAGAGCACCTAAACAAATAATTCCGATAACAGAAAGAATAAATTGCACTGTAACCTCTACTCCATTTGAAATGACCCTTCTTGCCATTTTCCCCCTTCTCTCTATACAAATTTCCATTCTATTTATACTCCGCTTTATTTTATAAATAATTTTCAGAATTGTAAATATTTTCTATACAAAAAAGAATCACTAGCTTAAGATTCTAGTGATTCTTTTTGCATATGTTTCCATATTCCTTATTCCTTTCCTTCATACAGTATTATTGTAAGAAAGAAAAGGCGCGCCAAACAATCTGCTCCGCCTCCATTATGTGAACCTTACAAAACTGTAATGTTATTGTAAGATAAAACGATTTGTCACATTTTCCTTCTCTTCTATACTAAAAACAGATACCAAAAACGAACGAAAAGGTGATAAATAGATGAAGAAGAAAAATAAAGTGTTAATTACGAGTGTAGTAGTAATTGGGATTGCAGCAGGTTCATATTTTGCTTTTGCTGGTGGCGGTTCTGACGTGGCTATGGCATACAGCAGCTATAAAGTATCAGAAAAACAAATTGAAAATGCACAAAAATTTGGCGGTGAAGTGATTCCAAATGGAATCGAAACAATCGCATTTGATCCATCAAAAGGAACGTATGAATTAGCTGTTAAAAAAGGCGATGAAGTAAAAAAAGGGCAACTACTATTTAAATACAATGACCCTACTATGAAATTAGGTGTTACGGAAGCAGAAATGCAAAAAAAGCTTGCGAATAAAGAAGTAGAATTATTAAACAAACAAATAAATGCAGCAAAACAAAAATTACAAAAAGATAAAAACGCTGGTGCACCTGCGGAAGCGTTAAAAGCTTCAGAAACTGAAATTCAAACACTTGAATCTCAGCTTGAAATGAAAAAATTTGAAGTTGAAAAAGCTGATCAAATGATTCAAACAAGCAAAGAGAAATTAACTACTCTTTCTGTAACAAGCCCTGTTGATGGCGTAATTGATGATATTACAAAAAATGCAGACGAAAAAACAGGTATGAGCGGTATTACAATTCGTCACGCTGGTCCATTAAAAGTAAAAGGACAGCTATCAGAATATGAACTAGCTAACGTAAAAGTTGGGCAAGAAGTAACTGTCACATCAAAAACGGTACCAGGAAAAACATGGACTGGAAAAGTTACTGAAATCGGTACAACACCAGTAAAAAGCATGGATGAGAACAAGACAGTTTCTAACTATCAATTTATCGTTACATTAGATAATAATGAAGAGTTGCAAACTGGATTCCACGTATACGTAACAAGCAAGTCCGGCGAAGCAACTGGTACAGTGATTCCAAAAAGCAGCATTGTGAAAAAAGGCGATAAAAATATTGTATTCATCGTGAAAGATGGGAAAGCAAAAGAACAAGCAGTTACTATTGAGTTTGAAACAGATAGCGAAGCAAAAGTATCTGGCGTAAAAAAAGGTGATCAAATCATCTCTAAACCAGAAAAAGACTTAAAAGATGGCATGGAGGTTAATGCCCAATGATTGACTTAAAAGGCATCACGAAATCCTTTCAAAACGGTGAAGAAACTGTTCAAATCTTACACGGTATTGATGTAACACTTAACCAAGGCGAATTCACTTCTATTATGGGGCCATCTGGTTCTGGTAAGTCCACGTTAATGAATATTATTGGTTGCTTAGACAAACCGACAGACGGTACTTATTCGTTAGCCGGACAAGATATTTCAAATATGTCGGAAACAGAACTCGCTCATATTCGTAATAAAGAAATCGGATTTGTATTCCAAAACTTTATGCTACTCCCTCGCCTCAATGCACTGCAAAATGTAGAGTTACCACTTATCTACGCAGGTGTAGATAAAAAAGAACGACGTGAACGTGCATTAGCTGCACTAACAAAAGTAGGTTTAGCAGATCGTGCAACACATTTACCAAATGAATTATCTGGCGGTCAAAAACAACGTGTTGCCGTTGCTCGTGCAATTGTAAATAATCCAAAGTTCATCTTAGCCGATGAGCCAACTGGTGCACTTGATACAAAGACAAGTAAACAAATTATGGACCTCTTTTACGAATTAAACAAACAAGGCTCAACAATCATTATGATTACCCATGACCGTGAAATTGGGGAAGCGGCAGCACGCCAAATTGTAATTCGTGACGGAAATATCGTCCAAGATTGGAGAGGTTAATTTTGAACACAAGTGAAAATATACGTATGGCCCTTTCCTCAATCTTTGCTCATAAAATGCGTTCTGTATTAACGATGTTGGGGATTATTATTGGGGTTAGTGCCATTATTACAATCATCTCTATTGGGGACGGAACGAACGCCAAGTTCCGTGAACAAATCGGTAATGAAAAGAAAGATCAGTTTTCAGTGAACTACAGAACAGAAGATTATTCAGATATGGACGGAAAAATTTCCTCTAGTATGTATGACGATGTCTCCAAAATTTCCGGTGTTCAAGAAGTGTATCCTGATGTTAGAGGAAAAGAAAAAGTATATGCCGGAAAAAAAGAATTAGATATTGATATAACGGGTGTAAAAGGCGATTACTTTGAAGATACATCCCGCTTCAAACTAGAACACGGTAAATTGTTCACCACCGCTGATTTAGATAAGCCTCAGCATACAATCGTATTACACAAAGATGCATTTGATAAACTATTCTCTTCATGGGAATCAAACTTGTATGTTGATATAAAAGGTACGCCCTATAAAGTAATTGGTGTATATTCTACTAAATCAACAGCAATGATGGGTGGCATGGAATCTAAAGAAGGTGCTATCTCTGCAGAAAACTGGCCTGTATTATTCGGCAAAAACAACTATGATGGTATCACAGTAAAAACCGCTCCCGGTCAAGATAAGAAAACTGTGCAAGATGCAGTTGTCAAATCGTTAAATGATGCGAAAAAACCAGAGCATACAGGGAAATTTGAAGTACCAGACCCACAAGAAATGTTGAAAGAAATCGATAGCTTTACAGGTATCCTAAAAAGCGTATTCGGTGGTATTGCAGCCATTTCATTACTTGTTGGTGGTATCGGCGTTATGAATATCATGCTCGTTTCTGTAACAGAACGTACGCGTGAAATTGGTATCCGTAAAGCACTTGGTGCAACGCGCGGAAAAGTATTAATGCAATTCCTAATTGAATCTTGTATTCTAACAGCATTAGGCGGATTCATCGGATTTATGCTAGGTATCTTCTTCGCTTGGATTGTCGCAATGTTTGCGGGATGGCCACTTGTTGTTTCTATAAAACTAGGCTTAATCTCAGTAGCATTATCTATGTTAATTGGTATTCTATTCGGTTTACTACCAGCGAATAAAGCTGCAAAACTTGATCCAATTGAATGTTTACGATATGAATAATAGAAAAGGTTGCCTTATAATGGGCAACCTTTTTTACAGCATGTTAGAAAACAAGAGCCGGTAGACTCTTGTTTTTTATCGTTATTTGCCGGTTAGTCGATATCCTTTGTCGAATCGCCGATAAAATTTCATTTACTATTTCACACGTATAATCCCCAAAAAGCCATCATGTATATACAGAACGGCTTCATCTATATCAACATATTATTTCTTTAATGCAAATCCAAACTTATCCCAAGCTTGTAAATAATCTAATAAGAAAATTTCCTCTTCTACAACACGACCAACTACGTTTGTTTTCCCTGTGTTTACCATATCTTTTAAGGCAAGCTGTAATTCGCCTTTATATTGACCATATTGTTCATTATCAATAAGAAGATCACCACGTTTAATTGGTCTTGTATGATGAGGTTTAAACTCTTCTTTTTTATATTTCACACGGCTCTGCGTAGAACGAATCATATATTCAGACACATCCCCGCGATAAAAATGTGGCTCTTCTAATACAATTTTCCTCTCTAATTCTGTTGTTGTTTCATAAATCTCTACATCAAACGTTTGCTTTTCTTTATTTACTTCTCCAAGCGCTTTTAATTCTTCTTCCGATGCATATGCATTCGCAATAATCACGTCATCAATTAATTCTGTTGCAAATAAATGTTTCGCTTGCGTTGTCATCGGTAATTCACGGTGTTGCTCTAACGTACATAACCCTTCTGTTACTGGCCATGGCCCATACGTTGCATCAAATGACGTAATAAAAGCAGCATTTCTCATTCCATAATCTTTAAATTGTTTCGAGCATTTTATAAAATGATCATACGAAAGACCAGAATAACGATGTGGATAGAAGTTATGACAACCAATTAAGTTTTCACGATTCGGACGATGGCTCATAATATTATCAACATATTTCGTACCGTTACTCATATTAATCTCAATTTTCAATCCATATGGATTATATGTCATAATCGATTCTTCTAATCCTGAGAAACCAACATCTAGACGAATACCATATGCACCTAATTCATGGAAGAATGAAAGATCATTATAAGAAATACCAAGTTGTTCAAAAACAGCTGGACTAATATCAACAAGTACTTGGAAACCTAATTCATTCGCATGCGAAATCGTTTCCTTAAACTCTTTCACAATTTTCTCTTTTTCTCCATCCACTGATAATAAACATGTGAATACACGTGTAAAACCATATTGATGTGCTAATGTTAAATATTCCTTATCTTTCTCTACTGTAGAATGTTCTGGATAAATAGAAATACCTAATCGTCTCATGCGTATACGCCTCTTTCTTCATCATCATTTTGTAAACCTTTTCAAACATATGTAGTAAAATAGTAGAAATTCTCTTCTACTTCACTATTTATTTGAATCCGCTTTCTTTTTAGAGAAAAATTTCTCTATCAATCATAACAACTAGCAGACTATACATCTATACTTTACCTTTTTTGAGAGCGTTTGTGTAGTATTTACACAAATTTGTAAATTTTTTACCCAAAAAATTTGTTGCATCCTTCCAATTCACCTTTCTTGACTCTTCTACCAGCTACTACATATACTCGAAAGAACAGAGAAAAATATTTAGGGGATGAATATATGGGAGAAGCAGCACTCGTAAAACGAGAACCATTATGGACAAAGGAATTTATTGCGCTTATTTTCGCTAACTTATGTATGTTTTTAGGCTTTCAAATGTTAATTCCAACATTGCCTGTTTACGTGAAAGAAATTGGTGGCACAAGTTCAAACATCGGATTTGTTGTTGGAATGTTTACTGTGGCAGCTTTAATTATTCGGCCACTCACTGGAAATGCACTACAAAAATTTAGTAAAAAAATTATTTTAATGACTGGTACTGCCATTTGCCTACTTGCTATGGGTAGCTATCTATTTGCCTCTACTGTCTTCCTTCTTCTCGCTGTTCGTATTTTACACGGAGCCGGTTTCGGTATTACAACCACGACATATGGGACTGTAGTCTCCTACTTAATTCCAGCAGCCCGCCGTGGTGAAGGTATGGGGTATTTCGGTCTCTCTGGAACGATCGCTATGGCACTTGGCCCTCTGATTGGTCTATGGCTCATGCAAACTTATAACTTTACAATTCTTTTTTTATGTGCGCTATCTTGTACCGTACTTTCTTTAATATTAACAAAACTACTCAAAATTCAAGCAACTGAAAAACCAATTCACCAAGCACATGAATCATTTTTAGATGGATTTATCGAAAAGAAAGCTTTACTTCCTTCATTATTAATATTATGTATTACACTAATGTACGGAGGGATCGGTAGCTTTATCACGTTGTTTGCAGCGCAAGTTGGCATCGCTGATATTAGCCTTTTCTTCTTATTTAATGCCCTTGCTATCGCAGTAACACGTCCCTTCTCAGGAAGACTGTATGATGTAAAAGGCCATGCATTTGTTATTATTCCCGGTGTTATTTTAACCTTTGCAGGCATTATCTTATTATCGTATACAACAACAATACCAAGTTTAATTATTGCAGCAAGCTGTTACGGAAGTGGATTCGGTGCTATCCAGCCAGCCTTACAAGCATGGATGATCGATCGTGTCGCTCCGCATCGCCGCGGCGTTGCTACCGCAACATTCTTTTCTGCATTTGATCTTGGAATTGGAGCAGGAGCCATTATCTTTGGATTCATCGCACACTTTACAGACTATGCAACTGTATATCGCTACTCCTCTGTGTTACTGATTGCATTTCTTTTTATTTACATTACAAATGTACGAAAGCAAAAACAACTGGATAAAAAACATGAAAAAGCTGCTGGATAATTCAGCAGCTTTTCATGTTATCCCTCTATTTGCTGGCAGTAAGACGACTAATAATCAGTGGGGGCTTCGTCTACCACTGATTATTAGCCGTCACTTTATCTATATGATTTCAAATGTACATATTTCTAAATAGGTGCTCAATCATTTACTCCTAATTCCAATACATACACTTTGTCCTCCAATTCAAATACAAAATGCTCAGCACTGACGTACCAATCGTAATCACTTTGGACTTCATATGTAATTACGTGTCTTCCATAAAAAAATGAGTCTAATAGTTCAAGAAATGTTTGAACCCTAGTGTCTTTCTTTACCGCATGTAACATTTGATTATCATATTTTAAATAAAATTCTCTTTCAAAAAACCATCGATCTAATACTTTTTGCAATCGTTCTCCATAATTATTACATATTTCATGACTGTGATACTCTCTTTCAAAGTATGTTTGAATAGTGGCAAGAATCGTATCTTGTTTCACTATTTCATGAAAATGAAAAGTATATCCATGATTCGTCATATGATTAACCTGTTCCATCGCTAATAAATAACCATTTATTTTATCTAACACGATTTTCCCCTCCTATTTTATACATATGTACTTATAACTAAATCGCTTTTCTAAAATGAAATTTCTACTTTGGTTTTTTACATACTACCGTTAAACTCCCACTTTTTTTGTTCAGTTCATATTCTCATCTAATACATACAAATACTATGATTATTACAGGCAAATTGTACAGAATAACATTACATTCAAACCATAATTACCCATAATGTAAACGGTCTTTTTTTAAGGTTACGTAAATTTTTTAAAGCTTTGTAAATTTAATGTAAAGTTTACATTGATATCATTTACACCACCTCAACTTTTAGTTAATAATTACACCGTACATGAAATTTAAGGAGTGAAATGCGTGGAATTTAATGTTCAAGACATGATCTTCCAGTTTATTGGTGGATTAGGTATTTTCTTATTCGGGATTAAGTACATGGGAGACGGACTGCAACAAGCAGCTGGTGATCGCCTCCGCGACATTCTCGATCGCTTTACAACTAACCCACTCATGGGCGTACTAGCAGGTATGTTAGTTACCGTACTCATTCAATCTAGCTCAGGAACAACCGCTTTAACAGTTGGACTTGTAAGTGCTGGATTTATGACACTAAGACAAGCAATTGGTGTGATTATGGGTGCGAATATTGGTACGACCGTTACAGCATTTATTATCGGAATTAAAATCGGAGAATATGCTCTTCCAATTATGGCAGTTGGGGCAATCTTACTATTCTTCTTTAAAAATAAAAAGGTCCAATCTCTTGGACAAGTCGTATTCGGATTTGGTATGTTATTCTTCGGTTTAGAATTAATGAGCACAGGTATGAAACCTCTGCGTTCTTTAGAATCATTCCAAGAATTAACTGTTAGTATGAGTAACAGCCCAGTCCTAGGTGTTATCGTAGGTACAGTCTTTACATTAATTGTACAAAGCTCAAGTGCAACAATTGGGATCCTGCAAGAATTATTTGGCCAAGGTGCAATTGATTTAAAAGCTGCTCTACCTGTACTATTTGGTGATAATATTGGAACAACAATTACAGCTGTATTAGCAGCGATTGGTACTTCTATTGCAGCAAGACGAGCAGCGTTAGTACACGTTATCTTTAACATAGTTGGTACGATCATCTTTACAATTTTATTAGTACCATTTACAAATTTAATTCAATATTTCCAAACATCATTAAACTTAAATCCAGAAATGACAATTGCTTTTGCACATGGAACATTTAATGTAACGAATGCGATTATTCAGTTCCCATTCATTGCAGTTCTAGCATGGATTGTAACAAAAATTATTCGCGGAGAAGATGCTGCTATTGACTTTAAACCGCAGCACTTAAATCCAATTTTTATCGAACAATCTCCTGCCATCGCCTTAACAGAGGCACAAAAAGAAATTATTCGTATGGCAGAATTCTCATTACACGGACTAAAAGAAGCAACTCTATTTTTAAATACAAAAGACAAGAAACATGCTAATATGGCAGCTCAATTAGAAGGCGCTATTAACAATTTAGATAGAAAAATTACCGATTATTTAGTATTACTTTCTGAAAAACCACTTTCACCAATGGATTCAGAAAAACATTCTGTCTTAGCATCTGTTGTCGGTGATATTGAGCGAGTTGGAGACCATGTAGAAAATGTTGTGGAGCTTGTTGACTCCCAAATTTCTAATCGCGTCACACTATCGGATGAAGCAATGGCAGAACTAAACGAAATGCTTGAACTAACAACTTCAACATTGCAAGATGCAATTAATGCTTTAACAAACTTTGATATTGAACTTGCACAAACAGTCATTACAAAAGAACGTAAAATTGATCAAATGGAACGTGTATTACGTAAACGCCACGTACTACGCCTAAATGAACGTAGTTGCTCAGGTGATGCAAGTATTATTTATGTTGATATGGTAAGCAACTTAGAGCGTATCGGTGATCACGCTGTAAATATTGCAGATGGCGTTCTAGGAGCACAAGGAAAATTCGCTTTAAAACAAACACTATAATACAAAAAAGACGATCTTGATAAGATCGTCTTTTTCTATATCATGTCTTATACATACGATACTATAATACCTTCACAATCGTTCTTCCCTTTAACTTCCCTTGCAATATAAGTTCAAATTTATCATGTAATTCTTCTAATGTGCATTCTGCCGTATAAGGTAATAAGTCTAAATTCTTCCACTCATCCCCTAACATTGACCAAATCTGCTTTCTTACTATCATTGGACATTGTACAGAATCTATTCCTAACAGATTAATACCACGCAGGATAAATGGATATACAGACGTTTTAAATTCATGTCCTACAACGTTCCCACACGTCGTTACACTTCCACCATATTGAACTACTTTTAAAGCAGTTGCTAACGTACTTCCACCAACTGTATCAATCACACCAGCATATATTCCTTTTAACATTGGTTTTCCCGATTGATCATTTATTTCATCGCGATGAAATAATCTCTTTTGCACCTAAATGAAGTAACATTTCTTTCTCTTCCGTTTTTCCAGTCGCAGCTACGACATCATATCCTAACCTTGCTAAAATACTAACTGCAACACTTCCAACTCCACCTGTTGCTCCTGTAACAAGAATTCTTCCCATGTCAGGTGTAATTCCTGCTGTAATTAATTTGTGTACAGACAAAGCAGCTGTAAAACCTGCTGTTCCATACATCATACTTTCTTTCAACGATAGCCCTACTGGTAACGGAACAACCCATGATGCAGGGACGCGAATATATTGACCAAATCCACCAGAGGTATTCATTCCTAAATCATATCCGGTTACAATTACTTGATCCCCTGTTTTAAAAGAAGGATTTTGACTACTAATCACTTCTCCCGCTGCATCAATTCCAGGAGTATGTGGGTATTTTCTTGTCACGCCTCTATTCCCAGTAGCTGAAAGGGCATCTTTATAATTCAGCGAAGAATAATGAACACGTATTAACACTTCCCCTTCAGGCAAATCTGTTATATCCCTCTCAACAAAAGTTCTTTCAAATTGATTTTCTGCCTTCTCATTTACAAAAATTGCTCGAAACGATGTATGATTCATTATGCCTATCTCCTTTACTCCTAACAAGCAGTCTTTTTACTTCATTATATTAAATTTATAGAAAGTTATATAATCGCCCTTTTGAACATATTTCAACAAATTATACTTGTTCTATCGTTTAAACCCCTAAAATTCGCTTTACAAAGAGTCGAAAAATCTGACTTTTTGTAAAATAAATTGAACTTTTGCGAAATGTAAATGATTTGTAATGTTCTTTTTCGCCAAATTTCATTATAATTAGGTGATATGAGTGTCGTATTTCAATCCAAATGAAGGAGTATATGAAATGGATCAAATCCCATCTTGGCAAAAAAATATACGAAATAATACGCAAAAAGGAAAGAAAAAAACAAAAATTATCATAAGTGCCCTTTTATTATTTTTAATAATAGGAGGCGGTTATACTTGGTTTTTAGTAAATAAAGCATCCTCTGCTGTTCGAAATGCCGCTCACGATTTAGCACGCGGTGATAAATCAGATTTACGTGATAAAGCTGTTAAACCTATTACAAATAATGTATCCGTATTAATAATGGGCGTTGACGAAAGTGATGTACGTGGTAAAGAATACGGTGATGCCATAAGAACAGATGCAATGTTACTTGCAACTTTTAATAAAGATAGCAAAACTGTAAAACTTTTAAGTATCCCTCGCGATACATATACTTATATCCCAATAGAAAAGAAAAAAGATAAGATTACACATGCACATGCATATGGCTCTGCAAAAAATGGAAAAGATGGTGGACCTCAAGCAAGTATTGATACAGTAGAAAAATTACTCAATGTACCTGTTGATTACTTTGTAAAATTCAACTTTAAATCATTTATGAAAATTGTTGATGATTTAGGTGGTATTGAAGTAGATGTACCTGTTGAATTTACAGAGCAAGATAGCAACGATAATCCAGGTGCAATCCACTTGAAAAAAGGCGTTCAAAAATTAAATGGTGAAGAAGCTCTTGCTCTTGCTAGAACACGTCATATTGACAGCGATGCAATGCGTGGGCAACGTCAACAACTTGTTATTGAAGCCATTCTGAAAAAACTAACAAGCGTTGATTCTGTAACAAAAGTAGGAAATATTATTGATGACATTAACGGACAATTTGTTACAAACTTAACATTCGATGATATGCTATCATTCTATAAATACGGTGTAGATTCTTCACTTGAAAAATTACAACTCAATGGTTCAGACTGCTACATGGCAAAAGGTGACGATACATGTAGTCGTTCTGCTGGAGATGGACGAACATATTACTACAAACCAGATTCAAAAGAACTAACAGATTTAACAAATCAACTTCGCACTCACCTTGGATTACCGGAGTATAAGAAAGTTAATTCTAGCGATAAAGAAGACAAAAAGAAAACGAAAGATACAAATAGCAGTAACGATGAAGACACAGACACAAATATAGAAACTACATCGGATGAAAACACCAAAAATACAAAACACAATACCGATCATCAGCAAAGTTCTACTAACAAAAAAAATAACAACAACGATGAAGACACAGATACAGAAGCTACATCGAATGAGAATTAATAAGAAACCCAGCTCTATGGAAGTAGAGCTGGGTTTCTTATTAATTCTAACCTTTTATCCGTGAATAACTTCTAAAAATATTAAAAATTCTAACTTTTCAACTATCAATTCCCCTATCTTTAAATTATAATAAGGGATAGATGTATATTCCAATTAACAGGGGGCAAAAACATATGAAAGCCGCAGTAAAACATAACGTTTCAGACTTTAAAGATTACCTAAAATCCAATGAAATACATATGGAAGAAAACATAGATGAAAATGATGGTTCCGTATTTTTTTCAGTAAACTTAGAAACAGAGAGCGGTGCAAAAGTTCGTCTTATCGCTGCCTTTCATAACGAGCATCCTACTGTCGATATATATTGCTTCAATGTCGCTCAAGTTCATGATGCAGCTAAGAAAAGCGATTTATTGCATGTAATCAACGAGCTAAATACAGCATATCGATTCGCAAAATTCACAATTAGTAAAAATGATTCAATCGACATTTCAACGTCCCTTGTATTTACAGAACCATACTTTAACCCTGCTCTTGTATTTGAACATACGAGACTATTATATAAAGCTGCAAATGATGAATATGAAAATTTGATGAAGCTTATTTGGGCTTAATCATTGAACGCCACTGGGTCTCCAGTGGCGTTCATCATTTTTTCTTAAGGAATCTATTTATTTATTAAATAAATAGATTCACATTTCCATCAGAAGCATCTGCTAAATAAGCTGCCACGCCAGCAAACTCGGCATCTTCCATAATCTCTTCTTGTTTTAAGCCCAATAAATCAAACGTCATTTGACAAGCTACAAGCTTAACACCTTGTTCTTTTGCCATATCAATTAAATCTGGAAGTGGCATAGCATTATGCTTTTTTATAACGTGCTTGATCATTTTAGGGCCCATGCCAGCAAAATTCATTTTGGATAATCCCATCTGATTTGCTCCGCGAGGCATCATCTTTCCAAACATTCTCTCTAAGAAATTTTTCTTTACTTGCACATGTTCATCTTTCCTGAGTGCATTTAACCCCCAAAACGTATGAAAAATCGTCACTTCTTGATCATACGCTGCTGCACCATTCGCAATAATATAAGCTGCCATCGCCTTATCATAATCTCCGCTAAATAAGACAATTGTTGTTTTCTTCTGATTCTCCATGCTAATTCCCTGCCTCTATATACCTATATGGGTATTATAAAAAATGTAAAATATCCTTTATTAAAGAACTCTTCATCGTACGATGTTATTCTGTTTCACCCTCCCAATCTAACATACCGCTAGTCATATTTATAACCTTAAAACCATTGCTTTCTAAAAACTGAGCAGCTCGTGAACTTCTCCCACCAGAGCGACATACCATAATATATTCTTTGTTTTTATCTAATTCATGCATGCGAAATTCTAATAACCCAAGCGGAATATGAAGAGCTCCTGGAATTTTCCCTTCCTCTACTTCTTCTACTTCACGAACGTCAATTATATTTAATACTTCATGATTCATAAATTTATTTTCTAATTCTTTAGCTGTCATTTCTTTCATTTGTCATTTCCTCCTTAATTCCAAGCATTCATACCGCCCGAAACATTCGTAATATGTTGAAATCCTAATTTTTTCAGCACTTTTACTGCGCGTTTACTTCTCATTCCACTTTGGCAAATCACAATTACTTCTTTACTTTTATCTAACTGATTCGCTTTTTGCACTAACTCATTTAATGGGATATTTCGGAATCCTTGAATGTGATTCCCTCTAAATTCACCTTGTGTGCGAACATCAATGAATTGTTTATTCTTTTTATGAAGTAAATCTTTTAGCTCTTTCCCACTTATATTTTTAACTCCCTTAATCGGTAAAAAGCGAGAAATAATAAGCCAAGCAACAAGTATAGCTAAAACAATATTGAATACTACAGTTACGCTCATCCATCATCTCCTCCAATCCTTTTCTATGCAATTAGTCTCTTATTTTTTTACGCCTTTTTAATCCAGAACTTCAGCACACCGTTTTCTTCCACATGTTGTAATACTTCATGTCCGCCTTTTTTTGACCAAGCTGGAATATCTTTTATCGCGCCTTTATCAGTTAAGTGAACCTCTAGCACTTCTCCAGATTGTAAAGCTTCCATAGCTTTTTTTGTTCTTACGATTGGCATTGGGCATGCTAAGCTTGTTACATCTAATACTTGTTTTGCATTCATGTTCTATACCTCCATCTGTTTCTTCTATTTTTCAATCCATACACTCTACTTCATTACGAACACCTAAAATAAAAGTTTCTCAGCAACATCTTTTGCTTATAATGATAGGGCACCACTCCATTACCCCATACGGTATATTTTCATTTAAAAAAATTTAACATCCTATGTTCTAACTCCAATTGTTTCCTAAAGAATCTATATACCTACATGGGTATAAAATAGTGTTTTAAAAATCTGTCAACACATTCGTTTGACAGATTATCTACTTTTCACAAGTAATTGTACAGCCTCTTTAATTAGATCTTCATTGGATGTATCACCTTTTGCAAATTGTTCTCGCAAACATTTTTCCAAATTTGTTCCGACAATTAATCCAATTGCGCGATCCATAGCAGAACGTGACGCAGTTAATTGTGTAATTACCTCTTTACAATCTTTTTCTTCTTCAATCATTCGAAGAACACCACGAATTTGCCCTTCTATTCGCTTCAGCCTATTTTTAATATCTTGATTGTATTCCAATGCCCAATCACCTCAATATTTTCTAAAATATGCTTTATTTAAAGAAATACTTACTGTAGTAAGATTTTGATTCACCTTCACAAACCATCTTATACCCTTAAGGGTATTTTGTAAAGCACTATTTTACTTTATATACAATCCGGTCTGGCAAAGCCGTTGCATACAATTTAAAACCACCATCGACATTCTTCACCTTATACCCTTTTTCCATTAACATACGTGCAGCAACATAGCCCCTCATACCGAGCTGGCATGTCATATATATTTCTTCATTTACTGGAATTTCATCCAATCTTTCGCGTAATTCATCTAATGGAATATTAACTGAACCCTTAATCATCCCTTGTTTTAACTCATTTGGTTCACGAACATCAATCAAATATCCACCATTTTGGACAATACGATCAATCTCATGCCACTGCACTGTATCTACAAGCCCTTCAATTATATTACTTGCAGCATACCCCAACATGTTTACTGGATCTTTTGCAGAAGAATACGGCGGTGCGTATGCTAATTCCAAATCCGGTAAATCTAATGCCTTTAGCTTCGCTTTCATTGCCGTTGCAATGACATCAATTCGTTTATCTACACCGTCACGTCCAACAGCCTGCGCACCATAAATTTCTCCTGATTCTTTATTAAAAATCAATTTTAATAAAACAGGATGTGCATTTGGATAATAACCAGCATGAGAATTTGCCTGTACATGCACTACCTCATAGGGTATATTTAAACGCTGCAATACCTTTTCATTTACTCCTGTTGAAGCAACTGTTAATTCAAATACCTTCGCAATCGATGTTCCCATCGTTCCTTTGTATACAGACTCTGTATGCCCATGAATGATATCTGCTAACAGACGCCCTTGTCGATTTGCTGGCCATGCTAATGGAATCATTGTCTCTGTTTCTGTTACAAAATCTTTTACCTCAATCGCATCACCTATCGCATAAATAGATGAATCCGAAGTTTGTAGTTTTTCATTTACTTTAATTGTTCCTCTTACTCCAAGTTCTAACCCTGCTTCTTTTGCTAAACGACTCTCTGGCCCGACACCGATAGATAGAATAATCATATCTGTATTGATTTTCAAGCCACTTTTTAAGCGTACGACTGCCCCATCTTCTTCAAAAGCCTCTACTCCGTCTTCAAAAATAAGCTGAACGCCATGCTTTATCATATGTTCGTGTACATATGCGGCCATTTCATAATCAATTGGTGGCATGACTTGATTATTCATCTCAACAAGCGTCACATCTATTCCTTTTTCTCTCAAATTTTCTGCCATTTCAACTCCAATAAATCCTCCGCCAATGACAGTCGCATGGCGTGGTTTCTTCTCATCAATATACTCTTTAATACGATCTGTATCTGGTACATTCCGTAATGTAAACAATGCCTTTGCTGTTTCAATTCCTGGAATAGGCGGCACAATTGGTTTTGATCCTGGTGAAAGAATTAAAACATCATAAGATTCTTCGTATGTTTCATTTGTCATTACATTTTTCACAATAATTGTTTTTTCTTCTTTATTAATCTTTATCACTTCACTTAATACACGTATATCTAAATTAAAACGCTTTGACATCTTTTCAACGGTTTGCACTAATAGTTTCTGTCTTTCTTGAATTACACCGCCAATGTAATACGGTAATCCGCAGTTTGCAAAAGAAATATATTCCCCTCGCTCAAACATAATAATTTCATCCTCTTCGCTTAAACGACGAAGACGTGCTGCTACTGATGCTCCGCCGGCAACTCCACCGACTACGATGATTTTTTTACTCATATTTCCCTAACCTCCACAACTATTTTTGATTACTGCTACGGATATATATAAACTCCAAATTACATATACCCGTATAGGTATACAATAAACACAAAAAAATATAATGACAATATATAAGCCTCAAACTTTATACTTGTTCACCAAATTGAAACAAACTGATCATAAAAAAACCGCTGATCCCAGCGGCCTCACACATACTTCCTGTGCACCATCTTTCCGTCATACGAAAAGACAACACCTTTATTCTCAACATTAGATTCCATATGAACCGTTCTTCCCCATAACTGATGAATGTACGGCAGCACTTTCTCTAAGTATTTTAAATCAAGCTCAATTCCTTCATAACAATGTTTAATATACAGTTCACCGTTCTTTAAATGGTCTCCATCTTCTACCACTAAGTATGGGAATCCACCATTCGTTCTCATATTTACAAGCTGGTCACGTACATGTTCCCACTCTTTATCAATAACTTTATACTCTTTCCCTTGGCGCTGGAATAAGTACATATCTTCCCTCATCACAAGTTCTTTATTTAAGTAGTTTCGAAGAAAGGAGACATCCCATTCGATTTCCCTAACTTCAAAGATTTTGTCACGACCCGACCCTGGCTTTACACCTCGTCGTTTCATCTCTTCTGTTGGGTTATTGTAACGTTCTTCAATATCTTCAAAGACTTTGATACCAAGATAATATGGATTAATACTTGTTTTGGACGGCTGTACAACTCCTGCATTTAACTTTGCGAATTCGATTGCTTCACCGGACGTTAAATCCATTTCTCTAAGGATACGCTGATGCCAGTACGAAGCCCAGCCTTCGTTCATGATTTTCGTTTCTAGTTGCGGCCAAAAATATAACATTTCTTCTCTCATCATCGTTAAGATATCACGTTGCCACTCATCTAACTCTCTACTATATTCTTCAATAAAGAGAAGGAGATCTTTCTCTGGCTGCGGCGGAATTTTCTTTTTCTTCCATATATTTGGGCGTTCTCGTTTTTTATTTCTATCATCTAAATCCCACAAGTCATCATACTGTGAAACTCGTTTCTTTTCTACTTCTTCCTCTTCTAAGTCATTGATACTCCATGCAAGCTTTGGCCGCATAAGCGATGGATCAATGTGTTCTTGAATTGCTAATACCGCATCTAAAAATGTTTCTACTTCTTTTTTTCCATATTTATGTTCATATGCTTTAATACGTTCTGCCGTTGCTGCCATGCTTTCAACCATATCGCGCTTCGTATTTGAGAAGCGAATATTATTTTTAAAGAAATCGCAGTGTGCTAATACATGTGCTACAATCAATTTATTTTGAATCAATGAATTGGTATCGAGTAAAAACGCATAACACGGGTCTGAGTTGATGACAAGCTCATATATTTTACTAAGTCCCAAATCATAATGCAGCTTCATTTTGAAGAACTGCTTTCCAAAACTCCAATGCGAAAACCGTGTCGGCATTCCATATGCACCAAATGTATAAATAATTTCCGCTGGGCATACTTCATAGCGCATCGGATAAAAATCCAGCCCAAATCCAGTTGCGATTTCAGTAATTTCAGCGATTGCATATTGCAGTGCTTTATCATCATTAGCTCTCATTATTTTCCCTCCTTACACTTTCCCTTAAGAAAGTGTATGAAGGGAAACGAGCTTTCATGAGAAATGATGAAAAATAGATAGTCTGTTCTTCACTTATATCAGCAATTTTCTTCATAATTCATAAAAACAACAAAAAAGCCAAACACAAATTTCAAACCATTTGCATCCAGCTTCTCATCTTCACCTATTACCCTTCAATAATTTCAAGCTTCTCCGTAATCGGCGTACGCGCTTTTCCTTCTGGCTTCTTATCAAAATAACCAATATGAAGAATTCCAACAATGCGTTGTCCTTTTGTTAACCCAAGTCCTACTATAAATAAAGGATTATAATTCAGTCCGCCTGATTTCCAAACACAACCTAGTCCGCGCTCCCAAGCTAGTAGTTGGAAGTTTTGCATAAATGCACATACTGCCGCGTAGTCTTCATCACGCTGAATTTGACGTGGATCTTCATCCATATATACAACGATTTGAGCTGGTGTACTTAGAAAACGATCTGATAAAATTTTACCTCGTTTTGCTCTTTCTTCTTCTGTAAAAGAATTTAATACAGCATCTACTAACTTTTGGCGACCTTCACCAATAAATAATTTACATTTCCATGGCTCACGATGTTGATGGTTTGGTGCCCATGTTGCATCATTTAATAATTCAATTAATAATTCTTTTTCTACTGCTTTATCTGTAAATGTACGAATGGAACGTCTTTCTTTAATGATATTTGCAATGGAAGTATATGTAGTCATATGTTTCTCTCCCTTATTCTTATCTATATGTATACATCTGTTATTGATATTGATTTTCAATTTCGATTATAACGCAGTTTTCTACCATTAATCAATGTTTTATGTTGTGAAACTAACAAAAAACTTTTTTTGTTACATTGCAGAAAAACTTGCAATGTTCACGAGTTCTTCACAACTTCTCCACAACTTCGGGACATCCTATGTGTAAAGTTTTCCATTTCATTTACTTAGGAGGAATCTATATGTACAAAAAAGTAATAGCAAGCATTTTAGCAACAGGACTTTTATGCGGAATGGCAGTCTTCCCTACTTCTGCCGCTACTCAAAAAGAGTTTACGGCGCATCACCATAAAATAATTTCAGAAGAACAAATCCAGTCATTAGAAAAACAAGGTTACAACAAACATGAAATTTGGAAAGCTGCACACATTGCGAAAATAAGTAAAAAAGATATCAATGACGTTTTATCGTACTATAAACAAAATAAATCTTGGAAAGAAACAGCGAAACATTTTGGTGTGGATCCAAAGAAAATGCATAAACATCATATGAGTAAAGAGATGAAAGCAGCATTACTACAAAAAATAGCTGAAATGCAAAAATCGACTCCAGAACAAATGAAAAAAACAATGGAAGATAACCACCTTCACTTGCGTCACCTCGCAGTTTTAACCATCATTGCACAAAAAAGTAATACACCGTTCAATGATGTATTACAAATGAAAAAAGATGGCATGCATGTCAAACAAATTGCCGAAAAATTAAATGTGAAAAGAGAAGATATAAGAGCTGAAATGATGAAATTAATACAGTCCATCAAACAAAAAAAGACAAGCTAGACATAAAGAAAGGAAGAGACAGCTACTCTTCCTTTTCTTTATGAACCCACTATAATAAAGCCGTCCGCCAGCGGATCAGATGGATCTAATAAAAATTGATGCATTCCTGTAATAAAAACCCTTCCTGTAATTTGTACTGTCATGGCGCTTTTTGTGTATTCCATCAGTTTTGCTTCATATGTCCCGCCCGTAATATTTTCATGTTGCAAACTCTCTCCTTCTTGCAACATACCTTCTTCTTTAAAGAGTGCCAAACATGCACAGGTTGCTCTCACATAGGGAGAGCGGCTTACAAGTCCATTCTTCTTCTGCACCATCGTTTTAAAGCGTTTCTCTTCAATCTGCGCCGCATCTATTAAAATGCTACTACATTCAGATGATAATGACGTTCTTGCCCTATGTGCCCAGCTCTTTAATTCTATAAACTCATCCATAGCTAGTTTGACGCCTAAATGCTTTGTATGACTGATTACGTAGTGTTCATTGGACCCAAATGAAACGACTGATTGAGAAGCATGATGTTGAAGTTCGTATTCACAATTTTTCTGTAATGAAACAGCGTGTATCTCTCCATCTTCCATACAGATGTTCATAGAAAATATCCCATCAATTGTTTCCACCGCTACTACATCATTTTTTATTTGCACATTTCCCATTTCCACCATAACAACAGCAGCTATCATCACAAACTCTTCTATACTAGAAGTAAATTCATTTGCATCCATAAACAACGCTGCAAAATCAGCTTTTTTTGAACAAGGTGGTACAATCATACAACCGTTCATCGCTGCATGACCACGCGGCTCTTGCATAAGAATTCTTCGAAATGTTTGATAGTTTTCAACTAATTCTTTTTGCTTTTCTTGCAAAGTATTTCCCTGTAATAGAGGTACGCCGTTCATAATGAGGCGTAGTGGCTCCCCAGTCATATGTGCATCAACTGTTGTAATCGCTTTTGCGAACTTCATTCAATCTCCCCCGTCTTCCATTTCTCCTGTTATTTAGCTAGTTTAAATATGGTTACATCAATGCCCTTCCATCGGTGGAATAAGAATAAATCCATCTTTTAAGATGTCTTCCTCATGATATAAAAATTGGTGCATCCCCATCATCCATGCTGATCCAGTAATTTCTGTAATTACAGCTTCAATTCCCCCTACATGAGTCGTTCTAACGATTTTCCCTTTAAATAGCGAACCGACAATACTTTCATGTACAAATAACTCTTCCCTATCAATCTTCTGATGAGCGTATAATGTAGCAAGCTTAGCTGATGTTCCTGTCCCGCACGGCGAACGATCAATCCCGCCCGGTGGTACAATTACTGTATTTTTCACATCAGCACGTTCGTCCGTTGGGTCACAAAAAAATTCGACGTGCGTCACTCCTTCGATAAAAGAAAATTCCGGATGTGAAATTTGCACGGTTGCATTAATGGCATCACGAATTTGAATCGCCGTTTCTATAATCTCTGTAGAGTTATCTGTTGTTAGTTGCACACCTAGCTTTCTCGCATCTGTAATTGCATAAAAATTACCACCATAGGCAATATCACATTGTACATTCCCTATATTTTCGATATGTACTTCTACAGACTTTAATAAAAAAGCAGGCACGTTACAAAATGTTACTTCTTTTGCTTTTCCGTTTTCCACATGCACTTTCGTTGTAACAAGGCCGGCCGGTGTATCTAATTTAATATGGGTATACGGTTCTTCCACCTCAACCATACCCGTTTCAATTAAAGCCGTACAAACGCCAATTGTATCGTGACCACACATTGGTAAATATCCGCCTGTTTCTATATAAATAACACCCACATCAGCTTCTGGGTCACATGGATCTGTTAATAAAGCCCCAGACATCACATCATGACCGCGTGGCTCAAACATAAGAAATGTCCGAATCCAATCATACTTTTCTTTCATAAATAACATCTTTTCTGACATTGTATTTCCTTCTAACTTCGGAAGACCATTTATGACTGTCCTTGTTGGATTTCCACCTGTATGCGTATCAATTGTCGTAAACACTTTTTTTACTTTCACACACGTTCCACCCTTTCTTGAAAGCGATTGTGGCTTAGTGATTCAATCGGTACGGTTGTCTTTTGCCCCTCAATCATTTCCGCAATAAGCTTTCCTGTAATGGCTGCCAAACTAATTCCATCCCCTTCATGACCCGCAGCAATATAAAAACCTGGCACCTCTTCGACATGAGAAATAATTGGCAAATGATCTGCTGTCCACGGACGTAGCCCTGCATATGTTCGAATAAGCAACATATCTGCCATCTTCGGATAAAAGCGAATCGCTCGCTTCGCAATACACTTGATAACATTTGAATCTACCTTCGTTTGAAAACCGACAAACTGCCTGCTGCTGCCAATTAAGAAATTTTGACTTTCTGTCGGCTCAAATACAAGAGCAACTCCATATTTCTCTATTTCCTCGTCCACATGACGTGTGCCCCCAAACTTACTAAGTAAATAACCAAACTCCATTACTTTTCTCATTCCAACTGGCTCTTGTCTTGAAGCTACGATAATATGACCTTTTCTCGGCTGAATTGGAATTTTCACATCGAGCATATCACCAATAACAGGCGACCATACTCCCGCTGCATTTACGACCTTATTCGCTGTAAATGTCCCTTTATTTGTTTCAACAACAAACATACCAGTTACATCTTTTCGAATACGGCTTACTTCTGTATGAAGATACACATCTGTTCCTTGCCTTTTCGCTTCATCAAGCAAAGAAAACGATAATAAATACGGATTAACAGTCGAGTCCGTTGCACACTCTAATCCACCTAATAAATCATCAGCAAAATACGGTGACTCCTGCCGAATATCTTGCCTGTCTAACATTCGAAATGGTAAACCTACTTCTTTTTGCCACTTTACCCATTTCTCTGCAGCAATCATCTCTTCTTCACTTTCACATACTAAAATACTGCCTGGTGCTCGGTACTCAAAAGAGTGACGTAATTCTTTCGCTAGTTGATCAACAAGTTTTTGACTCTCAAGAGACATTTGACTATCAAACCCAGGATCTTTATCAATCGCTAAAATGTTCCCATCACACCGCGAGGATGTACCACTCGCAAGTTCTCCCCTTTCTAGTAACGTCACCTCTCTCCCGCATTTTGAAACGTAATAAGCAATTGCACTTCCAATAATGCCTCCGCCAATGATAAGAACATCACAATGCTTTGTCATGGCTTCCCCTCTTTTCTATTTATAAAGTGAAACTTATAGCGGCCATCACTTTTTCATGTTCGTACATTCTTTTACTTGCAATTAAAATGCCAACTTAATAGAAAACGATCGTTAGCAAAGATTTTCTGCCCCTCACTTCATCTCTTTACTTTTTAAAGTACTTAAATCATTGTCTTCAAATAGCATACGAAAACAGTTATTTAACTTTTCCGAAAAACATTTTACATTCACTTTAAAAATGTGTAAAAATAATGAAATAGTGTATAAAAAACTTACAGTCAATCCAATAAGGAGGCTTTAGTATGACAATCGAACTCCCTTCTATAGATCAACTTATGAATACAAATTTTTTCTTCTTTCCATCGCTAGAAGAGTGGCAACAAAATAATCATACAAATCATAAAGATACAACCGTTCTAATCAAAAGAAACAATGATATATACATGCTTACTGCTGACGGTACGTATCAATCTTGCTATACAACTTCCTACTATTCTTCTATTTCACATATATTAAAGAAACTAAAAAACTATCATGCAGTTGTTTTTACAAATGCCTCTCATAAACCAATTGGTTTTATTACAGCTGTTATGCTAGCTGAAACTATTTTTCAGTCTTATGAATATTTACAAGCTTATTTTGAAACCGTTATCAAAACAACCGATGCTTCAGTTACCGTCATTGACGATCAGGAGAATGTCAATGTGTGGACAAATGGGGCAGAAGCAATCTTTTCCGTAAGACGACAGGATATTTTAGGAAAACCAATTACAGCATTTTTTCATGAAGACATGCTAGAAATATTAAAAACACTACAAGAAGGTCGCTCACTACATAAACATCAACATCAACCGAGAGAAGATTTAATTGTACTCATTAACTCCAATCCCATTTACTTGCGCAATAAAATTATTGGAGCTGTTGTATCCGAAACAGACATTACGAGCCAAGTTCGGCTCAATCAGGAACTATTCTCTGTTTCTACCAAGATGCATCAATTAGAAAAACAAGTTGCTAAATTAACACCGCCTGCTAATCCCTTTCATGCGATTAAAGGAAACAGCTCCACACTACAACAAACAATTAAAACTGCGAAAAAGATATGTACAACAAAATCAACTGTACTCATTTTAGGAGAAAGCGGCGTTGGAAAAGAGCTATTTGCAAAAGCAATTCATGAAGCGCGTGAAAATGCACAAGCTCCGTTTATTTCTATTAACTGCGGTGCAATTCCTGAATCACTATTTGAAAGTGAACTTTTTGGCTATGAAAAAGGAGCTTTTTCTGGAGCTGATCAGAAAGGAAAAAAAGGAAAAATTGAGTTAGCAAAAGGGGGCACCTTATTTTTAGATGAAATTGGTGAAATGCCAATGGAAATGCAAGTAAAACTCCTTCGGGTCCTGCAGGATAAAACCTTTTATCGCGTAGGTGGTATAAAAGAATTACATGCTGATTTTCATATTATTGCCGCTACAAATCGAAACTTAAAAGAACAAATTGCGAAAGGAAAATTTCGTGAAGATTTATTTTATCGTTTAAACGTTGTAAGTATTGATGTACCGCCACTACGCGAAAGAAAAGAAGATATTGTGGAGCTCATCCACTCTTTCTTATATGAGTTTTCGATTCAATATAATCGTCCAATTCAAAGTATTCCGCAAGACGTTATGTATGAATTGCTTGAGCATACATGGCCTGGAAACATTCGTGAACTGCGTAATGCCATTGAACGGCTCGTTGTTTTTGCGACAGATGGAATCATAAAACGAGAAGACCTTCCCTTCTCTACAAAAACACAAAAAGAACAACCGCCGGTTCCTCTTAGAGTAGATATAACAGAAGGCGAATTACTTGATGATGCTTTAAACAAATATGAACGAAATATCATTCAACATGCACTTGAATTAGAAAATGGCAATAAACTTGCTTGTGCGAAACGTCTTGGGATTACACGGGCAACCTTATATAATCGCATGAAAAAATTAAGCATCCCATTTTAATCTTTGTCTAGATTGGCATGTATTTTGCATATAAATTAGCAAACAACCAATCTAACAAGGGGGATTTGTCATGAACATTGCAGACGATTTTGTCATTTGTCGTTGTGAAGAAGTAACATACAAGGAACTGCTTCATACAGCGAACACATATAACTGCTCTACACGAGAATTAAAACTACGTACCCGAGCGGGAATGGGATTTTGCGGGGGTCGAACATGTAGATGTGCACTAGAAAGCTTTATATCATCCCGGGAACAGAACCATCAGCCATTAAAACATCAACCGCCGGTTCGTCCCATTACCTTTGACTTGTTAGGTGATAGAACATGAGTAATCGTATCATTCATCACCCAATTCTCGGTAACCTATCAGACAGCAAAACCATCTCTTTTACATTTAACGGAACGAAGTATGAAGGAATCGCTGGCGAAACAGTTGCCGCTTCCCTATTCGCCAATAACATTCGGACTTTCCGTGTTCATGAAGAAACAGGAGCCCCGCGCTCTATTTATTGTAATATTGGCCATTGCTTTGAATGCCGCGTCACAATAAATGGCAAACCAAATGTGCGTGCATGCATGACTGTAGTTGAAGATCAAATGGTAGTACAAAGTGGCTTGCAGCAACCTACTCCTTTAAAAAAGGAGGATCACATATGATTGATGTGATTATTATCGGCGCTGGTCCTGCGGGATTATGTGCAGCCATCGCCTGCAAAACATATGGACTATCAGTGAGAGTTTTTGACGAATTTATAAAACCTGGAGGGCGCCTCCTTGGGCAACTTCATCAAGAACCAAACGGTACATGGTGGAATGGTATAGAAGAAACAAAGAAACTACAAAAACAGTTACAAGACTTAGCACTTCCTATTGAATGCGGTGTAACCGTACATGATTTAGAAAAAAATGAAAATGAATGGGCTGTTCATACAAATATCGGTACCTTCCAAACAAAATACGTTCTTCTTGCAACAGGAGCAGCTGAGTTCCCAACTCCGCTTCCCGGCTGGACCTTGCCCGGCGTTATGTCCATTGGGGCTGCACAAGTTATGACGAATGTACACCGCGTCAAAGTCGGTAATAAAGGAATCATTATTGGGGCAAATATATTATCATTTGCGATTATGCATGAATTACAGCTTGCTGGACTGGAAATTGACAGCATCGTTTTACCACCGAAGCATACAGTAACAAAACAAAGTGCACAACCGCTTCATGTTTTGAATTCTTTGCTTCACGTTGCTCACATCGCTCCCTCCCCTTTATTAAAAATTGGGAGCCGCTTTATGAAACAGCATGCAATGCGAAAATTAGCCATTCAATTTTATCCAAAGCAAGGAATGAAAATTTGGAATGTACCGCTTCATTTGCGAAAAGCTGCCGTTGAAATTATTGGAGACAAGCAAGCCCAAGCTGTGAAGATTGCTACGATTACATCAGATGGAGAGATCATTCCTGGAACTGAAGAAATACGTCCTGTTGATTTTGTCTGTATTGCTGGTGGGCTTTATCCACTAGCAGAATTAGCAGCTGTCGCTGGATGCCCTTTTCATTACATCGAAGAACTTGGCGGGCATGTTCCGCTTCATAATGAAACAATGGCTACACCGCTTCCTGGTCTATATGTTGCTGGGAATATTACAGGTATTGAAAGCGCGAAGGTCGCCATGGCACAAGGAACCGTTGCCGGAACTGCCATTGCAAAAGAAATACAACCATCTCATTTACATCTCGATTCTTTACTACAGCGGGCCATCCAAAATGTAAAAAGAACGCGTGAAAATGCAACAATTCAATTTCACCCACATATTTCTAGGGCCCGTGAGCAACTGCTTGCCCTCTCTCAGCAAATGTGAAGAGCAACCATTACTTCCTTACTACGATGAATTGTATGAACTAGCTCTGTTAAATGATACTATCAATTTTTATAAAAATGAAAGGAACTTCTGAGATGGAAGTTCCTTTATTAAAAATACCAGTGAATATATGTTTGTTCGTTACATATTATGGCTTCCCAATTCATCGATTGAGCAATGCGCTTAATATTTTCATCTTTCGTAAAGAATAGTGTTGTGAAGGAGTCATACGTACTCATAAAAGCAAAACCCATATTGACATCTATCATTTCAAATACAAACGATAACAGTAAGAATTCTTTAATATTTTGTTTCATGCTTTCAATATCGAAAAAGCTGTTCAAAAGGCACACACTGTCTAACTTTTGGACAGTTTTTTTATGTTTCCTGTATAAAATTCCGCCTTCCCCAAAAACTAACGAGAACATTCCATATAAGGGAAAGGAGTGAAAAATATGTTTGGCTTATCACGAAAAAATGCTAAAGCAAAAAACAAGAAAACAAGCTGTACCATTCCAGAATTTATTCATACGATGAAGGAATCTACTGATTTTGTTTCTTACAAAATTACAGAAAACAGTGCACTGTGTCTTTTTTATTATAAATCTGTCGTAGAAGCACTTATCATTAAACAATTTATTTTAACGCCTATCAAAAAGCAATTAGAACATATTCAAGACATCGCTGACTTAACTAACATCGTCTCTATTGAAGACATTGTTATCTCACCTTCCATTGACGATATTCGTGAAAAGTTATTGGGGGGATATGTGCTCGTTAAACTACAAAATATATCACAAGCTGTACAATATGCTCTAGTTCGAGCAGAAAGTACCGTCCTTGGTAAGCGTTTATATAATGATACAGAAAATGAATATAGCGTAATTGGACCAAAAGTTGGTTTTGTGGAAAATATTGATACAAATCTACATTTATTACGCCGCAGTATTGTAACAGAGCAATTAATTTTTAAAGAAATTGTTGTTGGATCTATATCCAAGACAAAAGTTGTAGTGGCCTATATAGACGGAATTACGAATGAGCAGCATGTTAAAACTACGACACAACGTTTAGAGGACATCGATTTCGACGTCCCCTTTGATGCAACCATGATTGAACAATTTATTAGTGATAATAGTAACTCACCCTTTCCTTTACTCTTACCAACAGAGCGGGTTGATCGAGCTGTATTTGCTTTAATCAATGGTGAAGTGTTAATTTTAACAGACAATTCTCCCTATGCATTAGCTGGACCGACAACACTATTAGATTTTTTCATTTCACCAGAGGATTACTATTTGCCATGGATGATCGGCTCAGCTTTCAGATTGATTCGCTTTTTTGGGGCTATATTTTCTCTATTTTCCTCAGCAATCTATACAGCTGTATTAACATTTCATTATCAAATGATTCCAGCAGACTTGCTAGGACCCATTATTTTTTCTAGAGCCAATGTACCCTTTCCTCCAATCCTAGAAGCACTTTTTTTAGAAATTACAATTGAGTTATTGCGCGAAGCCGGCGCCCGCTTACCTACAAAAGTTGGGCAAACAATCGGTATCGTTGGTGGAATTGTAATCGGACAAGCTTCTGTTGAAGCAGCCTTAACAAGTACAATCCTGTTAATCGCTGTGGCTTTATCCGCACTTGCTTCTTTTACAACACCAACTGTGAAAATGTCTACTACCATTCGTTTACTCCGATTCCCACTCATCCTTTTAGCGGGGGCCTTCGGAGGACTTGGTCTTATTGTAGGATTTGTTTTTATATTGGCACATTTACTGCATTTAAAATCACTTGGATCACCTTACTTATTACCCTTATATCCATTTCGTGGTTTCGGTTCAGCAGAAGGTTTCATTCGCTGGCCGTTTAGTCAAACAGCTCAGCGACCTTCTTTTTTGCGCCCCAAATCAAATTGGCGCTATAGCCCAAGCCAAGCAAAAAGAAAACATGATGGTGGAGAAAAATGAGAAACATTCTAATTTTATTCATAACGGTGCTGTTATGCTTCCAAACCGCTTGTACGCAAACAAATATAGTAGATACGCAAAGAATCATTCACATAGCTGGATTTGATATAACAAAAGATAAAAAATTTCAAGGTACTATCTTATATCCTGACTACACGCTTGGTGTAAAAACAAAACCAAAAACTCAGTCAACCACTGCAAGATCTCTTGAAACGATTGCTTCTCGTCTAAATGCAAAATCACCTCACAATGTTGTTTTAGGGCAAATGCGTGTCGTGTTATTTGGAAAATCTATGGGTTCATATGGAATTGATGAAATCATCAATAATTTACAACGCGATCCTAATATTGGGCGAGATGTACAATTAGCACTTGTAGATGGTTCAGTTGAAGAACTTCTAAAACATGTCACATCAAACGGTTCATTGTATCTAGTTGACTTACTTGAACAAAATATAATGAATGAAAATATTCCTCGGACAGCTCTGAATATTTTTTTATACGATTATTATTCATTTGTATGCGATCCATTTCTTCCTTACATTCAAATCGATAAGGATCGCGCAGTTTCTGTAAAAGGTCTTGCTTTTTTAAAAGATGATAAAGTGATGATGTATACCGATAAAAAAGACTCTTTTTTAGTAAAATTGTTCCTTAATCCGACTAAAAATGGTCGTTATGAAGCACAAATAAAAAAAGATAATCATAAAGGTTTTGTCGTAGCACAAAATTTATCCGGAAAAAGTGACTATCATGTTGATCAAACAGGCGCTACTCCTAAAGTAACCATCCGTTTAAAATTAAACGGATTAATAAAAAGCTCCCCTAGTTGGCTTGATTTATCAAAAAAGGAAAATATACACTCTATAAAAAATCAAGTAGAGCAAAATATTAAAAATCAGTCTCAAAAATTGATTCAACAATTTCAGCAAAAAAAAATAGCCCCTTTAGGAATACGCGAACAAATTAGAAGTCGGTCAAGAAAATGGAGCATACAACAAATTCAAGCAATGTATCCATCTATCGATATTAATATGGAAGCTGATGTTAACGTTGTACAATCTGGTATCGGAGAATAGTGAGGTGATAAGATGGATACAACCAGTAAAGAAATAACTGTTTCCCCTTACTTCGTATTTTTTTTGATTCACTCTCTTCAAGTTGGAATCGGAATTTTAGGTTATCAACGCATTATTGCAAAAAGTGCCGGTTATGACGCTTGGATTTCCCTTATTCTCGCTGGAATTGCAACTCACTTTGTATTGTTTTGTATGCTAAAAATGTTGGAAAAAGATAACGACCTCATCAATATTCATACAACATGCTTTGGAAAATGGATCGGTTCCTTATTTTCTTTGCTTGTTACGATTTATTTTTTATTATTTTGTCTCACTGTCCTTCGTACATATGTCGAAGTAATTCAAGTTTGGGTATTTCCGACCATTAAATTATGGAAACTAACTTTAATCTTTTTATTAGTCACTTACTATATTATAAAAGGTGGGTTCCGTTCTGTAGCAGGGATGTGTTTTTGGGGAATTGTGCTACCTATTTTCGTATTGTTCTTTTTAGTTTTCCCAATGAAATACGCACACTTTCGTAATATTTTACCGATTCTTACTCATTCACCTTTAGATATTGCAAAATCAGCGAAAGACTCTGCGTTAGAATTTCTAGGATTTGAAGCGCTCCTTTTCTTTTATCCACTTATTGAAAAAGGAAAATCTTTAAAAAGATGGGCACATGGCGGTGTTGCTTTCACAACCATTCTTTATGTACTTTTAGCGCTTATCTCTTTTATGTACTATAGTGAAGGACTACTCAAGCATACAATTTGGCCTACGTTAACGATGTTAAAAATTATTAAAATCTCTTTTATTCAGCGGTTTGAATATATTATTATTTTTGTATGGTTTCTTATCATTTTACCAAATCTTTGTTTAACAATATGGTCCTCTTGTCAGTCTATGAAGCGTTCATTCCGTATCCCATTTAATATCACGCTACCTTTTTTTATTCTTGTCGTATACATTGCTTCCTTATTTTTTACAAACCGAGAAAGTATCAACACATTAAATACAGTTTTATCCCAGACGGGTATATACATTGTATATGTCTATATCCCTATCCTTTTTCTATGGCACTCGATTCGTTGGCGCTTGAAAACCAAACAAAACAACACTTCTCCATAGGAAAGCAGTAGAGAGTTTGATACAATTTTACTAACACAAAAACAAAGGGGAAATGCAGATGAAAAAATATCTATTCTCTCTACTTGTAATAAGCAGTCTTGTGCTTTCTGGATGCAGCGTTGCAGACAAACAACAATCTTCTGAACCTAAAGAAGAACACGAAGAACACGCTTCCCATTCTCAGCAAGGTGACATCCAAGAAATAACAAAAGGGATTGACACGCTCCCAACATTTTTGGACAAACTAGATCCACAAATGAAGGATATCTATGCAGTTGCAGGAAAAAATGCCGAATTATTAAATTGGATACCTTGTTACTGTGGATGCGGAGAAAGTGTGGGACATAAAAACAATAAAAACTGTTTTATCCAAGAAATTAAACCAAGTGGAGAAGTTGTGTGGGATTCTCACGCAACGACTTGCGTAAACTGTTTAGAAATTGCGGTCGAATCTGCATCGATGCAACAAAAAGGAAAATCCACTCTTGAAATTCGAAACTACATTGATAATAAATATAAAGAGGGCTACGCAAAACCAACGCCTACCCCAATGCCAAACGCGTAAAAACGAGGAATTTCCTCGTTTTTTATTTTTCACATAACATTTTCCTTAACAAATTCTTTCAAGTGTTTTTCTTCTTGCTTGGTGTACACTATATATAACTCCTCAGTAAGGAGGGTACACAATGCACACATATAACGACTACGATAAAGCTCTCTATTACACGTATTGTTGTAATTGGGATAAGTTGCTTGTTTTAATGGTACAAACTGACGATCAATTATTTTCTAAACGAATCGAGCATTTTTTACATGCTTACAAATATGCAAAAGAACTACCAGAAGTAGACAAACAGCTGCAACTTCTATTTCAATATATCGATCATGCTTCACAAAAGTCACATATAGAAGAAATAGATCAAGTACAAATGTAAATGAAGCGCTATTCTCCCTCTCGAGAATAGCGCTTTTTGAATATTTTTCCAATTATTCGTTCATAATACATATATCAATAGTGGACGGACGTGATGATTTGTATAAATCCTTGTACATATTTCTCTGTATGATTATATTGCTTATCGGTTGTGAAAAGGCGAATAATCCTCATTCGTTTCACGGAGTAAAACAGGAAAAAGACGTATGGAATATGTTAATCCTCGGCAGCGATTCACGAGGTGAACGACAAGCTCGTGCCGATACAATTATGATTGCCCAGTACAATAAAAAAGAAAATACAGCAAAACTCGCTTCTATTATGAGGGATAGTTATGTAGAAATTCCTTCTTATGATAAAAAATATAATAAAATCAATGCCGCCTATTATTACGGCGGTCCTGAATTATTACGCAAGACAATTCAACATAATTTTGGAATCGATGTTTCTCATTACGTTACGATTGATTTTGAAGCATTTGTAAAAACTGTAGATACTGTCGCACCTGAAGGGATTGACGTAAATGTTACACAAACAATAATCGATGATATGGGATTACATTTACAACCAGGCGTGCAGGCTCTTCATGGCAAAGATTTATTAAAATATGCCCGTTTTCGTCATGATACTGAAAGTGATTTTGGCCGGGTGAAACGGCAACAAGAAGTACTGCAAGCATTAAAGCGAACGCTTACTGATAAGGTTCACTCTATAGATGGGGCACTGAGTTTACCAATAATGGCACGCGAACTCTCCCCATATATAAAAACAAACTTAGATATAGGAGCTCTATTTACACTTGGAAATAGTATTCTGTTTCAGCCCATTGATAAAATGGAAACAATGCGAATTCCAATTGATAAAGAATATGAATCAGCTTTTATCGAACATGCTGGTTCCGTCTTAAAAATGAATCAAGAAACAAATAAAGAAGCAATTCAAGAATTTTTCAATGTAACAAAAGCTGTAAACCGCCCTTAAAAACAAGGTGTATACACCTTGTTTTTTTCATTTCCAAGTTTTCTCCTCATAAAACTTTCCTTGATAAAAATATTTTCTCTTTATTTTCTTGTCCTCTTCATACTATAATTTAGTATGTAACTATTATAAGAGAGGTAAAAAACATGACACGTGAAACAAAACAAGAATATGCATTGCTTGCTGCTTGGGGGGCTTCTTTTATTGCGACACTTGGAAGCTTATATTTTTCTGAAATTATGAAGTTTGAGCCTTGTGTACTTTGTTGGTATCAACGTATTTTTATGTATCCATTTGTTTTATGGCTTGGCATTGCACTTGTAAAAAAAGACTACCGCATTGCTACATACTCTTTACCAATTGCAAGTATCGGTGCCTGTATTTCGCTCTATCATTATGCGATTCAAAAAGTTTCCGCATTCTCAGAAGCAGGAGCAGCTTGTGGCCGCGTGCCTTGTACGGGACAATATATAAATTGGTTTGGATTCGTCACAATCCCGTTTTTAGCACTTATCGGATTTATCACGATTGCAATTTGTAGTTTTATTGTAATTAAAAACAAATAAGGAGATGAAATCATGAAAAAAATGCTTATCTTCGGCGGTATTATTATCGTCTTATTTGCGGCTATTTTTGCTGTAACGAAAATGGAATCAAATAAAGAGAAAAGTTATTATACAAATAAAATTTCTTCTGATGAGATCCGTAAGAATAATGAAGAGAAGAAAGAACAAACGATTTATTTCTATCAAACAGGTTGTGTACACTGTGAAAAAGTTACCCCTGTTGTTGTTCCAATGACGAAAGACATGAACATTGATATGAAAGTTATTGATATTTTAAACGACAACCCAACTTGGGATGAGTATAAAATTAAAGGAACACCAACGATTATTCATTTTAAAGATGGTAAAGAAGTAAGTCGTATTCACGGCGAACAGTCAAAAGAAGATTTTGAGAAATGGTTTAAGGAAAACACAAAGTAACGAGAAAAGGAAACTCCTTCTATACATGAAACGTGTGTAAAATTCCACACTAATGTATAAGGAGGGGGATTTTTATGCCAGAAGTACGCTGCTCTGTTTCCAATTGTTCATTTTGGGGACAAGGTAACTTTTGTCAAGCAACTTCAATCTTTGTTCAGCCTGATGATCAAAACACGAATCAATCAAATACTGACTCTTATACAAATTCGGCCTTAACAAGCGAAACACTTGAAAGCTCTGCAACAACAAGTGTTGAAACATGCTGCCAGACGTTTAGACCGAAATATTAATACATGAATCCCCATCCATTTTTGAGATGGGGATTTTTCTTTCATATATAATATGTACAAACTATGGCACAATCGCTTATCTTCCAACGCCTAAAGATATAGAAGCATACCGCTAAAGGTATGCTTCTATATCATAACAACCCCATATTTCCAAGCATCATGCATCAGCGTCATATACAAAATCAATATAAAAACGCTTCCAAATAATGTTACCCAGCGATATATTCCATCTTCTCCTTCCCTTGCTTCAACAAAGGACCAAATAAAGCCAACTAAAAGTATTAAATCAATAAAGGTAATGTAAAAATCAAACATAAATGATACGTACAGATAAATAATAAATAAACAATTCGTTAACAAAAAGATTTTAAATGCAAATTGACTATTCCCTTTTCTCATAACATGCCCGCCCCCCAATCTGTACTGTATTATATTCACAAGAACAAAATAGTTGCGATTGGGCAGGCTAATTTACACTTTGCCATATTTCCATCCTATACATCGCGGCTATGAAAACAAATGGAGATTTCCACTCATTCGCTCTCTTTGTTTTAACACGGCATGGGGTTAAAAAAGCACTGGCCGCTTCTAGCCACCGGTGGATCCTCTCCTCTCTCCCACCCCAAAAGAAAGGTCTTTCGCCTTTTCTTTATACAGTAAATAAGCTATCGTCTATTTACGATAGCTTTTATGGTACATTATATTTCCGTTTATAAATATTCCCTAAAATGGAATAAGGAACTTGTTCATAACGAATTTTCTCCCCTGTTTCATCCATAATATACAAATTATTTCCTATATAATAGCTGCCATTTTTCCCTCGGGAATAAACAGCATATCGTTCATTTGGCAATACCGTTTTTACTTCCGTAAATTGACCATTAGGTTCCTGCCAAAATATATTCATGCGATCCACAAGTGTCAATGTTCCAATTTGTTCTTCTTCTATTATTCGTCCATTCCAGCTTATAACACGATACCCGAGCTGATGCGCTGCATATTCTGGAGATGTGTAAAACTGCGAAATAATGACTTTTGTTTGTAACGATACCCGGTCATATAACCATTGTATATCGCGATCATGCATGCGAATACAACCATTTGATTCCCTTCCTCCAATGGTTCCTTCTCGATTTGTACCATGAATTGCATATTCTTTTTCATTTAAACCGAGCCACCTTGTTCCAAGTGGATTATTCGGTGCACCACCTGGAATCTTCTTACGGTGATATTCTTTGTTTTTATATTTATTAATGACACAAAACGTACCTTCAGGAGTCGGAGTTTGGCGCTTTCCAGTTGTAACAGGAAAAGTTCTTACATAGTTTCCATTTTCAAAAAAAGATAATTGATTTGTTTTAAGGTTAATTAGTATTAAATGATCGCTACTAGCAAAAGTGCTAATTGGCAGACAGAAAAAGAGTATTACAACGAAACATATCTTTTTCATTCATATCCCCCCAAGCATCCCCCTTTAAAATTGACCATAATATATGAGAGTACAATTAGCTTTTACTATGAGTTCTATTCTTATGAATGAAAATACAAAGCGCCTCCCTCTTATTTTTACCCATTTACAATTACACCACCATTTACATGAATAATCTGTCCTGATACGTATGTGGAATCTCCTGAAGCTAAATATACATATGCAGGTGCCAATTCGTATGGTTGACCAGGTCGCTTCATTGGAACATTACTTCCAAATTCAGCTACCTTTTTCTTATCGAAACTTGCTGGAATAAGCGGTGTCCAAATCGGACCTGGTGCAACACCATTTACGCGAATCCCTTTTTGTACTAAAGATTTTGCGAGTGAACGTGTAAAAGCAACAATTGCTCCTTTTGTTGCGGAATAATCAATAAGCTGTTCATTTCCTTCATATGCAACAATAGAAGCTGTATTTATAATTACATCGCCCTCTTTTAAGTGTGCAAGAGCGGCTTTTGTAACGTGAAAATAAGAAAAAATGTTAATGCGAAATGTTTTTTCAAGTTGCTCTGCTGTAATGTATTCTAAACTTTGCTGCGGATATTGCTGTGCAACGTTATTTACAACAATATTTAAGCCACCTAACTGAGAAGTAGCTTCCTTCACAACTTGTTGGCAATGTTGTTCATCGCTTAAATCACCCGGAAATAATATACACTTCACACCTTGGTTTTCAACAAGGCTTTTTGTCTCATTTGCGTCTTCCATTTCATCTAAATAAGCAATCGCAATATTTGCTCCTTCTTTTGCAAAAGCAATGGATACTGCCTTCCCAATTCCGCTATCCCCTCCTGTAATAAGTACATTTTTCCCTCTTAACTTTTCACTACCACGATAATTCGGATCCTCGTACTTCGGAAGAGGGTCCATCATCGATTCTATTCCTGGCTGTTTATTTTGGTGTTGCGGTGGCAACGTTAAAAACTTTTTTTGTTCTGCCATGAATCTTTCAACTCCTTTTCATTGCTCTTTCTTATGATGTACACAATTATGAAAAGTACTTATAAGAAGGGAAAACCCGAAACATAAGAGTATTTTCTTGATTAACATTCGAAATTAAGACATAAAATATGAATTGTTATAAACTTTTTATACAAAACGCTTGCAAAACATTTAAAAAACGAATATTATATATAACTGTTGTGATTATCATTCGTAAACAGAAAGGATGTTTATATGTTTAACCTTTCAAAACATAAAACTTCTATAAAAACTGAAATTATGGCAGGTATAATTACCTTCTTAACAATGGCATATATTATTGTCGTAAACCCTATCATCCTTGGCGATGCGGGTGTTCCATTTGAACAAGCATTTACAGCGACAATTATTGCAGCTGTTGTCGGAACATTATTTATGGCAATCTTTACAAACTTACCAATTGCAATCGCACCAGGTATGGGACTTAACGCTTATTTCTCTTACTCTGTTGTAAAAGCACATGAAGGTATGACATTTACAATTGCATTCTCTGCTGTATTCGTAGCAGGTATGATTTTAATTTTGCTATCATTCACATCTTTCCGTACAAAATTAATGGAAGCTATTCCTGATAACTTAAAACACGCAATTACTGCTGGTATTGGCTTATTTATTGCTTTTATTGGTTTACGTATGACAGGAATTGTAGTGAAACATGAATCAAACTTAGTTGGACTTGGAGACCTTCATTCTGCTCCAGTACTACTAGCTTTAGCTGGCCTTGGGATCACGCTTATTCTTATGTCTTTAAATGTAAACGGAGCACTATTCTTCGGAATGTTATTAACAGGAATTATCGCTTATTTCACAGGACAATTAACATTCTCAAACGGCGTTACATCAATGCCTGGATTACCAGAAGGAATTATTGTTTCTAATCCAATTACAGCTATTTCTGATGTTATTAATTATGGATTATATGGCGTTGTATTCTCGCTCTTCCTTGTTACATTATTCGATACAACAGGTACACTACTTGGCGTTGCCCAGCAAGGTGGCTTTATGAAAGACGGTAAACTTCCAAAATCAGGACGAGCTCTTTTATCTGATTCTTTCTCAGCAACAATTGGATCGATGTTCGGAACAACACCATCAACAGCATATATTGAATCATCTGCAGGTGTGGCAGCCGGCGGACGCACTGGTTTAACAACAATTACAGTTGCTGTGTTATTTATATTTGCTGCATTCTTCGGGCCTCTAGTAGGTGCTGTTTCAGGTGTCCCAGCGATTACATCTCCATCATTAATTATTGTTGGTAGCTTAATGATGGGATCTGTGCGTCACATCGATTGGGATGCATTTGAAGAAGCATTCCCTGCATTCTTAGTTATTTTAAGCATGCCACTTACATCAAGCATTGCAACAGGTATTGCACTTGGATTCATTTCATACCCTCTTATGAAAATGGCAAAAGGACAATTCCGTGCTGTACATCCACTTGTATACGTATTTGGTATTTTGTTTGCTTATCAGTTGATTTTCTTACCGCATTAAAATTCCTCGTAATGAGGAATTTTTTTTTATAAAAAGTGTTTGACAACATTATGTAAATGTGGAATAATTCGAACTAGTTAAATATTTGATGTCTTATCAAGAGCAGGTGGAGGGATGAGCCCTACGAAGCCCGGCAACCGACCCATAATGGGCACGGTGCTAATTCTTACAACACATTGTGTTGAAAGATAAGAGTAACGTGATAAGACGTCTTTTCTCTATAGAAAAGGCGTTTTTTATTTCCTCTCCTCCCCTCTCTTCATTCAGGAGGGATTTTTTTATGAAAAAATTGTGTTCCATCTTATTAATCATTCTCTTGTTCGTATTAACAGCCTGTACAAATGAACAAGATGCTGTTTCTTCACAGAAACAACAAACCATCAAAAAAGAAACGACTTCAACGCAAAGTAGTTCGAATACAGAAATTCCAAAACAAGTGAAAAAACCTCTAAAAGTTGCTTTAATTATGCAAATGTCTATCGGGACTTTCTCTTCCCAATATATTGAGGGTGTCAAAAAACAAATTGAACAATTTGGTGGTAGCGTACAAGTGTACAACTCCGATAATGACTTAGCAAAAATGGCAGCCAATCTAGATACCGCGATTAATTCGAAAGTTGATGGAATCTTAATTGATCACGGTCGCTCTGAGGCGCTAAAGCCAGGTGTAGAAAAAGCATTACAAGCAAATATTCCAGTCGTCGCATTTGATAATGATTTACGTTTACCTGGTGTAACTGTTATTGATCAAGACGACTATAGTCTCGCATGGAAGTCGTTAAAAACATTAGCTGAAGATTTAAATGGCAAAGGAAATATAGCTGTAGTATGGGTTGGGGGCTTTGCTCCAATGGAACGTCGTAGTGTTATTATTGATGCATTTTATAAACGTTATCCAAATATAAAAGAAGTGGCTCGATTCGGTACTGCTAGTAATAACACGCCACTAGATACACAAACACAAGTAGAAGCATTATTAAAGAAATATCCTAACAAAGGCGATTTACATGCTATTTTTGCTTCTTGGGATGAATTTGCCAAAGGGGCTGTAAAAGCACTTGAACAAGCTGGTCGCACTGATATAAAAGTATACGGCATTGATTTAAGCAACGAAGATTTACAATTAATGCAAAAAGAAAATTCACCTTGGGCTGCAACAACTGCAACTGATCCAGCTGAAGTAGGTAAAGTACAAGTACGCTTCCTGTATAAAAAAATTGCCGGCGAACATACGCCAGATATTTACTCGTTAGACCCATACCTTGTAAAGAAAAATAGTTTACCTACAGAAAGTATCACTATGGAACAATTGTCTAAATACATAAGCGGCTGGGGAAATTCAAAAGATGCGTACTCACCTTGGATGAACAAATTAGAGAAGGAGAAAAAACGATGACATTCTCACTTCAAAACATTACACATTCTTATACAACTACCCCTGTGCTACAAGATGTTTCCATAGAGGTACAAAAAGGACAAATTCATGCGTTACTTGGAATGAATGGTGCAGGAAAAAGTACTTTATTAAAAATAGCAACTGGCGAAATCCGTCCAGTTGCCGGAAAGATAAAAATTAATGAACAAACCATTTCTTTCACTTCGCCAAAAGATGCAAAAAAACATGGTATTGCTTTCGTTACACAAGAAGTAGATCACGGACTTATTCCAAACTTGTCTGTATTAGAAAATCTACTAATCGATTACTTAGCACTAAATAGTAAAATGCTATTCTCAAAATCACAACTAACACAGCTTGCTAAAAAATATTTGCAAGCCGTGCACATCGATTTAAACCTTTGGGAAGATATTTCAAACTGTTCTTTACATGAAAAACAATTACTTCTTATTGCAAGAGCATTATCAAATAACACAAGTTATCTCTTATTAGATGAACCAACGTCTTCACTTGGACCGAAAGAAGTCGAAAACTTTGGAGATCTATTGCAACAGTTAAAATTACAAGGAATTGGAGTCATATTAATTTCTCATCGTCTATCAGAAATCAGAAGATTCGCAGATGTTGTAACTGTATTACGAAATGGTACCGTTTCATTATCAGAAACTATCACAAAGATTACTGACCAACAAATTGTTGAAGCTATGACAGGAAAAGAACTTACAATTCCAGTCAATACACAAATAAAGCAGCCTACAGAAGATCTATTTCAAGTTCAACATCTTCAGTTACACAAAAATCGTTCTCCTATTTCTCTTACTATTCGAAAAGGAGAAACAGTTGTTATATATGGATTAATCGGAAGCGGAAAAACAACACTTGCAGAAACATTATTTGGGGCTCGTCATGCTTATCAAGCAACGATAAACGACCAGAATATAACCATTAAGACACCAAGCGATGCTATTCAAGCGAAGATTGCACTTGTACCTGAAGAAAGGCGAAAACAAGGATTATTTTTATCTGAAAACATTATAGAACATGTGAATTTACATCAATTAGGTTGGAAACAAAAAAAGGTAGAAATCCAATGTGCTGAAGCAGCTATTGATTCATTCAGCATTTCACCAAGTAACCCAATAGCTTCCGTCCATTCACTTAGCGGCGGTAATCAGCAAAAAGTTTCTATTGCGAAATGGACGGGCTTTAAGCCCAATCTCTTTCTTTTAGATGAACCAACAAAAGGTGTCGACGTAGCTGCAAAACAAGACATTTTTCAATTTATTCGGCACATTACAGAGAATGGCAGCTCCGTTCTCTACTTTACAGGCGAACAGGATGAAGCATTACACATTGCTGATCGTATTTTAATACTAGTGAATGGAGCATTTGTAGGTGAATACCTTCCTCATGAACTTTCACCTGAACAACTTTTACATTTATCTGAAGGGAGCTATTCCGTTGAATCTAGTTCACGAAACTAAAACGAAAAAAACATTCCTATCTACTAATCTTTTTTATCAATTTAGTACAATTGCTATTATTATAGGAGTGACAATTTTCTTCTCAATTGTAAACGATTCTTTTTTAACTTATAACAATATTAGCGACATTTTACGTTCCGTTTCTATTGTTACATTACTTGCAATTGGGGTCACCTTCACATTAATTGTTGATGGATTTGATTTGTCAGTTGGCTCTACAGCTAGCTTAGCGACAATCGCCTCTGCTGCATGTCTCGTTTTATATCGCCAAGAATTATGGATGACACTCCTTATCCCTATACTTTGTGGCCTATTAGTTGGGTTGTTAAATGCACTACTTATTATTCGTATTAAATTACCTGACTTACTAGCTACACTAAGTGTCATGTATATTGTTAATGGCGTACACTTAACATTTTCAAAAGGATCTTCTATTTACGAAGGAATGTCTGGAGCAAACGGAACTGCTTCAGGACATTTTATTCCATCCTTTCTATTTATCGGTCAAGGGGCTCTTGCTAGCATCCCAGTTCCTGTTATTATCATGCTTATAGCAGTTCTCATTTCCTATCTATTTCTAGAAAAAACAACGTATGGTCGTTTCTTTTATATGACAGGTGGAAATCGTGAAGCTGCTAGATTAGCTGGAATTCCTACAGATCGTTACCGTTTATATGCTTATATGATTAGCGGTTTATTCGCCTCGATTGGTGGGATTATTTTAAGTAGCAGAATTGGAACAGGGCAAGTTTCAGCTGGCGCACCATTGCTAATGGATGCCGTTGCAGCTGCTTATATTGGCTATGCAATGTTTGGCGCAAAAAAAACAAATGTAATTGGAACATTTCTTGGTTCTATCTTAATTGGAATTATATTAAATGGTTTAACAATGATGAATGTTCCTTATTATGCACAAGATATTATAAAAGGTAGTATCTTAATTGGTGCACTTGCATTTTCATTTACTAAAAAGAAATATACTCGAAAATAGTAAAATAAACACCTTGGCTCACAAGTTTCTTGAACCAAGGTGTTTTTTCTCTTATTCTGTTTTTATTCATAGTTGTATCGTTTAACCATCCATTAACGATTAACTCCGCAAAAACGCCTGCAAATCAGCAAATTGTCTCTTCGCATCTTTATAACCTTGATCATATAAATTTTGCAGTTTTTGCTGATCTTTCTCCATTCGATCCACTTGAAGTGGCACTTCTGGACGAATGACGAATAAATTACCGGCTAGCTCTTCTTTCTCAATATAATGAAGTGTCTCATTATATACTTCATAACGCGAAAGCATCGTATTAACAAGATTAGGATATTTCTTATAAGCCTTCGCTGCAATCCATCCAAATTTTGATTTTTTCTTAGCATATCCGTGATTTCTCGTTAAAATAACAACTGATTTCTCATAGCCATCTTTTTGTGCTTTACGAACTGGAATTGGATCAGAAATTCCTCCATCCAGTAATTGTTTACCACGGTAATTTACAACTGGTGCGATAAATGGTAATGAGCTAGATGCTTGTAACAAAGTCAATGCCTCTTCATTTGTTCCTTCTTTTTCAAAATACATTGGTTTACCTGTTTCACAGTCTGTCGTCCCTACTAGAAAACGCTCTGCACTATTAAAATATGTGTCAAAATCAAATGGCACGTGCTTTTCTGGAATTTCACGAAAAATAAAGTCCATATCAAATAGCTGTCGTTTTTTCCATAAATTTTTGTAAGATAAGTATCTTGGATGTGTTGCATAATCAATATTTACTGTTTTATTTCGATTTCTTTGTCTTGAAATATATGACGCCGCATGACAAGCTCCTGCTGAAACACCAATAATATATGGAAAATATAAATCCTGTTCCATAAAGTACTCTAGTATTCCACCCGTATATACGCCGCGCATACCGCCGCCTTCTAATACTAAACCCGTATTTTCAAGCATTGTTTTCTCTCCTCTTTATATATAAATCTATTTTGATTTTCCAACATATCAGTCGGGGCCATAAAAACAAAAAGTGACTCCCTACTCGTTTCCTCCTTTTGGTTTCACATAGCATGGGGCCAAAAAAGGCTCTGACCGCTTCTATCTACCGGCGAATCTTCTCTATCACCCTAAAAGAATAGTTTTAGAATTTCCATTTATATATAAATCCAATTTGATTTTCTAACATATAAATCGTGGCTATGAAGAACAGAAAGAGACTTTTACTCATTTTCTCCTTCTGTTTTCACATGGCATGGGGCTAAAAAAGCTCTGACCGCTTCTATGTATGGCCGGATGCTCTCACCCATCTGAAAAGAATGGTTTGATGTTAGTTTTTTAATTTGAATTTATATATATCTAGACTCTTTAACTATTCATCTTGTTAAGTATCTCTTTCTATTATATACGAGTCTTTCCAAAAACTATATTCAGAAGGCTTAATGCGAGCAAAAATTATTCCTCTACTTTTCTAAATGCGCTCCGACATCCTTTACAAACCTTTGAATTAATGACAATTCCTCTTCTGTATACTGATTTAAAAGTACTAGCCACTTCTCTTCAGCTTGTTGATGAAGTGTCTCATGTGCTATATAAATTTCATTTCCTTTATCTGTTAAACGAAAAAATATTTCTTTTTGATTATCTAGCATTTTCATCTTTTCAACAAATTGTTTATTAAACAATTTTGTACAAATTTTAGAAATGGCTCCCTTTGTCATTCCCATCTCTTCCGTAATCGCTGTCACATTCATTAAACCTTTTGTTCCTATGCATTGAATTACGTGTAGTTCTGATAGAGACATACCGCTTACACCTGTCTCACGAAGAAACCGCTCATTATTTTCCTTCATATGCTCTTCTTTTTTATGAACAAGTGTACGAATATCCGAAAGTATTTCCATTTGCCTCAATGTACGGTCCAAATCAGATCCCCCCATAATACTTTATAAGTTTCCGCAGAAACAATTTAACTACATACCATTTTAAAATCATTTTTTTATCTTTACAAGTAAGAAAATAATGTTACAATTTATTTAGTTTCCAAGGAAACTAAATAAGGAGGGCTTATTATGAAACATTCATTATCTTCATCAAGATTACACTCCATTTTGTATATTGTTTGTATTAGCGCTTTATTAGGTTCTTTTACCCAAAATATTTACACACCTGTTTTACCAATGATTCAAGATTCCTTTCACACCTCTCTTTATCTTGTAAATTTAACCGTCTCACTTTTCACCTTTGTCCTTGCCATAATGCAGCTTATTTACGGGCCATTAATTGATACAAAGGGACGCAAATATATTTTAATTCCTAGTCTATTCATTAGTACAATCGGAGCTATTGGCTGCGCTTTTACAACAAATATTTATGTATTTCTTAGTTTCAGAGCCGTTCAAGCAGTAGGCATTGCTGCCATTCCTGTTGTAGCGGCTACTATTATTGGAGACTTATTTGAAGGAAAAGAGCGCGGAAAAGCAATGAGCCTTTATCAAATGCTACTTGCTCTTGCGCCTGCAATAGCTCCTCTCATGGGCGGCTATCTTGGAAATATAAATGGTCACGTATCTATTTTTCTTTTTTTATCTACGATCAGTGTAATCTTATTACTTATCAATATTATATTGCTTCCCGAAACGAAACCATCTATACCTAAAAAAGCCAAAGCAACAAATAATTATTGGCGCATCTTACAAAACAGGATTGGTTTTTTTATTGCTCTCATTGGCTTTATACAGTTCTGTATTTACTTTTGTTTTCTCGTTTTTTTACCTAGCATACTCACAAATTTATTTCATCAAAATGCAGGTGAAATTGGAATGATGTTTGTACCAATGTCCTTATGTATTATGCTAGGAAGTTATTGCTACAAGTTTTTACAAAGATTCCTTACAACAAAACAAGCTTTACTGATTACTAGTTTTTTCAATATCATATGCGTCATTCTATTCTCTTTCACATACCATCTAAGTATTCCCACGTTTCTCCTTATCATATCCCTATACGGCTTTAGCATGGGGTTATCCATGCCGACACATACCACCTTATTGACAGAAGAATTTGTAGAAGAAAGAGCAACTGCCATTGGAATTTATAACTTTATCCGTTATATTGGCATGGGTACAGGACCAATTGTAGGTAGTTTTCTATTATTTAATCAAAATTACTTTTGGATCTTCTTTACATGGGCCATTCTTTTTCTAATCGTGGTCTTATATGCGATGAAAAAGCTAACTCGTTATCACACAAGAAAAAACGAGATTCAAAAAGCTAAATAACAGGCAAAAAAGAGCGTGTCCAAAAACAGCTCACAAACTGCTATTTTAAAGTACATAAGAAGAATCCATTTTGAAGAAG